>NZ_JBIPCV010000001.1:0-957775 GCF_044007495.1 Flavobacterium sp. FlaQc-52
GATGAGATTTCTTTTAAGGATCGTGGAAGATGACCACGTTGATAGGCTATAGATGTAAAGGCAGTAATGTCATAGTCGAGTAGTACTAATAATCCGTAAGCTTATGTACACCCTTTTCCCCACACTTTGGTGTGGGGAAGAAACTTTCTCCCTTCGACTCATGTCAAGGACTTTTTTATATTCTTTATCTCAGTATGTTAAGATATTGTTGCAATTATTTAATTATTAATATTAAATTTTTAATTAATTGTACGTTACCTCAAGTAACAACGACCTTAAGGTGGTTATTGCGGCGGGGCTCACCTCTTCCCATCCCGAACAGAGTAGTTAAGCCCGCCTGCGCAGATGGTACTGCAGTTATGTGGGAGAGTATGTCGTCGCCTTTTTTTTAAAAACCCTATCCAAATCGGATAGGGTTTTTTGTTTTATATACTTTTTGGTTGTTTTCTTTTTTAAACCATATAAGTGATGTAAGTTCAGTTTAGAGTTACTTTGCGATCCTTGCGTAAACCCTTGCGGTCCTTGCGGTTAAAGAAAAACAGTACATATAAGAGACACCATTTTGCAACCTTGTTTTCTTGCTAAATAGAAGTTTTTGCAAAAATTAGGGCAACTTTAAAACCCTATTTACTATTTTGGGAATAAATTTTATATTTTTACTTAACTATAGAATAGTAGAATTATGCAAAATATTTTTCTTAGAGAAGATTGTGATCAATTCATTAATCGAATTAATCAGTTGAACTTGGATTCAAAAGGACTTTGGGGTAAAATGTCTGTAGATCAGATGTTTGCTCATTGCAATGTAGCGTATGAAATGGTCTATGATACGATTCATCCGAAACCTAGTGGCTTTTTGAAATTTATTCTTAAGACATTGGTGAAGAATAAAGTAGTCAGTGATAAGCCTTTTTCAAAAAATAATCAAACAGCGCCACAATTTATAATTGCAGGGAATCGTGATTTTGAGGGCGAAAAAAATAGATTGATTGCGTATTTGATTAAAACTCAGGAATTGGGAGAAAGTGAATTTGATGGTAAAGAATCACATTCTTTTGGAAAACTGACTTCGAAAGAGTGGAATAATCTGTTTGCCAAACATCTGGATCATCATCTAACTCAGTTTGGGGTTTAAGAAAAAAGAAAGGTTTATGAAAAATTATATCCTTATTGCATTTTTACTGATTGGATTAGTGACGAATGCACAAAAACAAGAAGTCCAAAAGTCTATTGAATTGTTTTTTGAAGGTTTTCACGAAAAAGATTCAATGAAAATTAAATCTGTTTGTTCGGATAAAATTATTTTGCAGTCTATCAGTGAGAATTCTCTGAAAGGAAACAAATTATCTGATGAAAAAGCAAAAGATTTTTACAAATCGATCGTATCAATTCCTGCCAGTGTCAATTTTAAGGAGAAAATTTTAGATTATAACATTCAAATAGACGGATCTATGGCTCATGTTTGGGCTCCTTATGAGTTTTATCTTAATGGCAAATTGAGTCATACAGGAGTAAATACATTTACTTTGTTTAAAGAAAAAGAGACCTGGAAAATCATTTATTTAATTGATACAAGAAGAAAATAGTACTAACCTATTGTATTTGAGTGGTGTAATAATGACAGGAATCAGTTATTAAACAATCCTCACATTTGGGTTTTGGCCGGCACGTTTCTCTTCCCAGAAAGGAAATTGCCATTCCAATTTCAGACCAAATTGATTTAGGAATCGCAAGCATAAGCTCTTTTTCTGCTTTAATCCCGTCTTTTGCTTCTTTGATTATTCCGATTCTGGGAGCTACACGAATAACATGTAAATCTGCAATAATACCTTCCGCAGGTTTGTTGGTTTCTCTTAAAATCACATTAGCAGATTTTCTTCCAATACCTTTTAAAGCTGTTAATTCTTTCATATTCAAAGGAATATTTTCATCCTTTTGTAGTGTTTTAGCGATATCAAGCAGCCATTGCAATTTTGTTGGATAATTTCTAACCTTGGTTATATACGATTTAAATGTTTCGGGATCTGCGTACGCTAAACTTTCAAGTGTAGGAAATTTTTCAAATAAAGCGGGCGAGATTGTGTTTATATTGGCATCAGAATCTTGGGCCGACAGCACGACCATTACAAGTAACTGATACGTATTTTTATAGTCTAAGGGATGCTTTTTACCTTTGTATTTTTTTAAAATTGGCCCAAGTTTTACTTCCCAATTTGGTGTTTCTTCAAATAAATCCATTTCTGTTTTTCTTTAAAAGTGACTAATTAAAAATTATAACTATCACAAAATTAAGTAGTTTCGATGAATTCTATTGTTTTTTTGATAACATTTTGATTTCCAAGGATTTTTCGGTGCCCCAGACCATCTGTAAGTGCTAAAGTTCCGTTTTCTAAATGTTTGTGAATATGAATTGCAGCCTTTACCGGTACTTCGGGATCATCATTATCGTGAATTACCAAGACCGGAATTTTAACTTTAGTAGCAGCCCTGTAAGCAGAATAATCATCCATTTTTGTCTGATATTGGCTTTCAAAATGATCGCGTAAAAGAGTACTCATTTTAGGTTTTAACCCAACTTTTGAAGTAAAATCATCCAAAATATCCTGTACAATATCACCACTTCCGATAATGACAGCTTTTTTTACATTTAGTCCGTCTTTTATTGCATTCAAAACAGACATTCCGCCTAATGAATGTCCAATAGCAAACTCAAAAGGGCCATACAGCTTCTCAATTTCTAAAACAGATTCTATAAAATCAGACATTATAGTTGTTTTTCCATCCGATTTTCCATGTGCGGGAGCATCAAAACTTACTGTAGCATACCCTTTTCGCAAAAGTTCGTCGGCAATTTTGAATAATTGAGTACCGCGTCCCGACCAACCGTGTACAAGTATAACCTTCCGATCGCTTTTTCCGTATTCATACACCACAATGTTTTTATTTATTGTCGGAACAAGAATGGTGTGTTGAATGCTTTTGTGATCCATATCGAGTTCTCTTTTAGGAACCTTGTGTTTTATGGGGGTTGTAAAAAGTTTTGCAGCATACTTTACGGTCAATTTTGTAGAGAAAAAAGCACAAATTTTGCAGGATATAATAATAAACTGGGGAATTTTTAAAGATTGAATAGGATTGGAAGCCTTTTTTGTCATATTGGTAAATTTTGTCTCAAGCGCAGATTTCGGTTATTTTTCCTTAAATTTAAAGAACATAAAAGTAGTACAATTAATAAATTTTTGCTTTAAAAAACAGCAGGAATTTAGTTTAGTAAATGTGTTTTTAAAATTTTAGGATGGAAATATTTCATGTAAGCGCAGAATGTTACCCTATGGCAAAAGTTGGTGGACTGGCAGATGTTGTAGGAGCATTACCCAAATATCAAAGTAAGGCAGGTCATCAGGTTCGTGTGGTTGTGCCTTGTTATGATACTAAATTTAAAAGAGAAAATGAATTTGAATTTGTTCATTGGGGAAATGTTAAATTGGGGAATTTTGATTTTCCATTCAGTGTTTTAAAAGAAACAACAGAGCAGTTAGGTTATGAGCTGTATCTGATTGAGATCAAAGAATTATTTGATCGTCCAAACATCTATGGTTATGAGGATGATATTGAGCGGTTTTTATCTTTTCAGATCGCTACTTTAGATTGGATTACAGCTCGAGAAACGGTTCCGGATGTAATAAACTGTCATGATCATCATACGGGATTAATTCCTTTTTTAGTAAAGTATGCCTATAAGTATGAGCGATTAAAAAACGTTAAAACGGTAATTACCATTCATAACGGCTTGTATCAGGGCTGGTTTGGTTTTGATAAGCTGCATTATTTGCCTGAGTTTGATTTAATTCATGTCGGCTTTTTAGAATGGAATACTGCTATAAATTCTTTGGCTGTTGGTATTAAATGTGCACACGCGGTTACTACGGTGTCGCCAAGTTATTTAGATGAAATTAACCGTTCTGCAAATGGTTTGGAAGCATTATTTAACCAGGTTCGGGACAAGTCAAAAGGCATATTAAATGGTATTGATATTGAAATCTGGGATCCGTCTAAGGATCAGATGATTGTAGAAAACTATTCAGTCGAAACTTTTGGTGCCGGAAAGCAGAAGAATAAAGAAAAGTTATGTGAGGAGTTCGAATTGGATCCATCAAAACCTTTGTTTAGCTTTATTGGAAGGCTGTTTGAAGAAAAAGGCGGTGATTTATTGCCTCAGGCTTCGGCGCTGGCTTTATCAGAGAATTTTGAAATTATCAATATTCTGATTTTGGGATCCGGAAATTCAGATATAGAAGCTCAGTTGGTTCAATTGAGGAATGATTATAAAGGGTATTACAATGTTTTTATTGGTTATAATGAAGAATTAGCGCATTTGATTTATGCGGGTTCTGATTTTATCTTAATGCCATCCCGTGTTGAACCCTGCGGTTTAAATCAGTTGTATGCGCTGCGTTACGGAACAGTGCCTATTGTTAGAAGAACCGGAGGATTGCGTGATACCGTAATTGATTTTGGCGATAATGGAAACGGAATTTGTCATGATCAGGCTTCTGTGGGGGATATTTGTTACTCGATTAATCGGGCGGTTAAACTTTATGCCGATAAATCAAATTTTAATAAAATAATTGAAAGGGGAATGCAGACCGACCATTCCTGGGAAAGGGTGTGTGAGGAATACATCGAAATTTACAACTTAATAATTCAGAAAAATGAAGTTTAAAAAGAAAAATGTAGTTGCCATTATTTTAGGAGGAGGACAAGGATCACGTTTGTTCCCTTTAACAGAAACCAGATCAAAGCCGGCTGTTCCGATTGGAGGAAAATACAGATTGGTTGATATTCCAATTTCAAATTGTATTAATTCTGATATTTTTAAAATATTCGTATTGACACAATTTAATTCGGCATCTTTGAATGCTCACATTAAAAACACCTTTAATTTCAGTATTTTCAGTCAGTCCTTTGTTGATATTTTAGCCGCTGAACAAACTCCTGATAATCCAACTTGGTTTCAGGGAACGGCAGATGCTGTGCGTCAATGTATGGCACATTTTCAAAAACATGATTTCGAGCATGCTTTGATTTTATCAGGGGATCAGTTGTATCAAATGGATTTTAATGAAATGTTAGAAGCTCATATTGCCAGTAATGCAGAAATTTCTATAGCTACACTGCCTGTAAACGCAAAAGACGCACCTGAATTTGGTATTCTTAAAACGAATCATAAAAGTTGTGTTGAAGCTTTTATTGAAAAACCCGAAGCTTCGCTCTTGCCACAATGGGAATCGGAAGTAAGCGAACAAATGCAAGCCAAAGGGAAAAAATACCTGGCTTCTATGGGGATTTACATCTTTAATAAAAAATTGTTAGAAGAGTTAATGGCCAATCCGGATACAAAAGATTTCGGAAAAGAAATTATTCCGCAAGCCGTTGGTAAACATAAAATTTTGAGTTACCAATACGAAGGATATTGGACGGATATTGGAAATATTGAATCCTTTTTTGAAGCGAATATTGGCTTGACAGCAGATATCCCGGAGTTTAATTTGTTTGATAATGACAATAAGATTTTTACACGTCCGAGGTTGCTTCCTCCGTCTAAATTTAGAAATTCAACTATCAATCAATCTTTGATTTCTGAGGGATGTATTATTAATGCTAAAGAAATTAAGAGTTCAGTAATTGGTATTCGTTCCAGAATTGGCGAAGGAACCATTCTAGAAAACTGTTATGTAATGGGGAACGATTTTTATCAGGATCTTGATGAATTGAAAGAGGATACTGAAAAGAATAAAATTCATGTCGGAATTGGAGAAAATTGTTTTATAAAAAATGTTCTGGTCGATAAAAATGTACGTATTGGAAACAATGTTCATATTAACGGAGGAAAACATTTGGACAACTTCAGTAATGAATTATACAGTATCAAAGACGGAATTGTGGTCATTAAAAAAGATGTTATACTTTCTGATAATTTTAGAATAGAATAAAAAAAAATCTAATTGTTGCCTTTAAAAACCAATTATGAATAAAGTTATTACGCACTCTCTTTTTACTGATTTTGACATCGATTTGTTCAAGGCTGGAAAGCATTTTAGACTGTATGAAAAGCTCGGAGCACATTTGACAGAAGTTGACGGAGTAAAAGGAGTTTATTTTGCGGTTTGGGCACCTACAGCAGCTACCGTTTCTGTTGTTGGTGATTTCAATTATTGGACACAGGACGAGCATCAGCTAGAGGTTCGCTGGGATTCTTCCGGAATCTGGGAGGGTTTTATTCCCAATATCGAAAAAGGATCACTTTACAAATATAAAATTAGATCGAATATAAATGGGGTGGTAACCGAAAAGGCTGATCCATTCTCTTTATACTGCGAAAAACCACCGCATACCGCTTCTGTTGTCTGGGATTTGAATTATGACTGGAAGGATGAAAACTGGATGCAATCGCGTCAGGAACACAATGGTCTCGATAAACCTTATTCGGTTTACGAAGTACATTTAGGCTCCTGGAAAAGGGGAGAAAACAATCGTTTTTTGACGTATTTGGAGCTTGCCGAAGATTTAGTTTCTTATGTTAAAGAAACAGGTTTTACACACGTAGAATTTATGCCGATTATGGAGTACCCTTATGATCCTTCGTGGGGGTACCAGCTAACCGGATATTTTGCCCCAACTTCCCGTTTTGGAAAGCCTCAGGATTTCATGGTTTTGGTCGATAAATTACATCAGGCCGGAATAGGGGTGATTTTAGATTGGGTTCCGTCTCATTTTCCTGATGATGCACACGGTTTAGGCTTTTTTGATGGATCACATTTATACGAACATCCGGACCGCAGAAAAGGCTATCATCCGGATTGGAAAAGTCTGGTTTTTAATTACGGACGTAATGAAGTTCGTGCCTTTTTGATTAGCAATGCTGTTTTCTGGCTGCAACACTACCATGCAGATGGTTTAAGGGTCGATGCCGTCGCTTCGATGTTGTACCTTGATTATTCCAGAAAAGAGGGCGAATGGGAGGCCAATATTTATGGAGGAAGAGAAAATCTCGAGACCATTAGTTTTCTGAAAGAGTTTAACGAAGTTATTTACGCTAATTTCGAAGGAGTTCAAACCATTGCAGAGGAAAGTACTTCTTTTCCGATGGTGTCAAGACCTGTGTTTTCAGGAGGTTTGGGGTTTGGAATGAAATGGATGATGGGCTGGATGCACGATACTTTAAAATATTTTCAAAAAGAAACCGTCTACAGAAAATACCACCAGAATGAATTGACTTTTTCGATGACCTATGCTTTTAGCGAAAATTTCATGTTGCCGTTTTCGCACGATGAAGTGGTCTATGGAAAAAAATCAATTGCCAATAAAATGCCGGGTGATGAATGGCAAAAGTTTGCCAATTTACGTTTGTTGTACGGGTATATGTTTACACATCCAGGCACCAAACTGTTGTTTATGGGCTGTGAATTTGGGCAAAGTGATGAATGGAATTTTGAAAAAAGCCTTGATTGGCATCTATTACAATACGATTATCATTCGGGAATAAAAAAAGTAATTACAGATTTAAATCAGTTCTATAAATCACATCCGGCATTGTACGAAAAACAGTTTGACAATGAGGGTTTTGAATGGATTAATTATTCAGATCATCAAAATGCGGTGTTGGCTTACATTCGAAAAGGAAATGTTGCAAAAGAGAATTTGATTGTTGTTTGTAATTTCACGCAAGTGATACGGGAAAAGTACCGAATCGGAATTCACCAAAAAGGGAAACTGAAGCAGGTATTTAACAGTGATGATAAAAGTTATGGAGGAAGCGGAATCAGTAATCCGGGATCTCTAAAAATAGAAGCATCGCCGTACGATGGAAGAGATTATTCGATTGAATTGACCTTGCCGCCTTTGAGTGTAACGATTTATTCTTTTGAATAAAATCAGTCTGTTTTTGTACGATGGGATTTTGTCATTTTTTGGCTCGTAAATTATCGATTTTTTGCTTTTTTAAGATGGAATTGTTCACTCCCACAGAGAAAACGTTTTCGTGAATAAACCTCATATTTATAGAGGTTTAACTAGTTTTTTTGTATGTTTGAAAGAGATAGAATTGTTATAATTAATTTATCAGCGATATGATTACAAACACATCATTAGAATACAAAGGCGATTTATATCCATCAAAAATTGTCTCGTATGAACATGAAGGAGATTCCATTTTTTTTCACACAGACAATAAAGTAATCTTAAAAGTTACCATTCTCAGGGACAGTTTAATTCGGTTTCGCTTTACTACAAAAGGGTATTTTAGTACTGATTTTTCATATGCAATTGATAAAACACAGTTACACGGATATAATTTCCTCGAATTAACAGAAGAAGCAACTTATTTTCAAATCAGAACCAGCAAAGTAAAGTGTAAAATTCAAAAGGCTGATCTTCGTTTATCCATTTATGATTTAAATGATTTTCTTATTTTGGAAGACGAGCTTGGCTTTCACTGGGAAGAAAGTTATGAATATGGTGGCAACATCGTAAAAATGAGTAAATCTTCTAAAGATGGAGAATGTTTTTATGGTTTAGGAGATAAAGCAACTCAGATGAATTTAAAAGGCAAAAGAGTAGAAAATTTTGCCACAGATCAATATGCTTTTCAAAAAGAACAAGATCCGCTATATAAAGTAGTTCCATTTTATATTGGCTTACATAACAAACAATCGTACGGGATTTTCTTTGACAATACTTTTAGAACTTTTTTCGATTTCTGTCAGGAAAGAAGGAATGTTACGAGTTTTTGGGCAGAAGGAGGAGAGATGAATTATTATTTCGTTTATGGTCCCCAAATGCAGGATGTTGTGACAACCTACACCGATTTGACAGGTAAACCCGAATTACCACCACTGTGGGTTTTGGGATATCATCAGTGTAAGTGGAGTTATTACCCGGAAAGCAAAGTAAAAGAAATTACCTCAAAATTTAGGGAACTCAAAATTCCATGTGACGCGATTTATCTGGATATTGATTATATGGAAGGCTTTCGCTGTTTTACCTGGAATAAAGACTATTTTCCCGATCCAAAACGTATGGTAGCCGAATTGGCTGAAGACGGCTTTAAAACGGTTGTAATCATAGACCCGGGTATTAAAATTGACAAAGATTATTGGGTTTACAAAGAAGCATTAGAGAAAGATTATTTCTGCAAAAGGGCCGATGGTCCCTATATGAAAGGAAAAGTATGGCCCGGCGAATGTAATTTCCCCGATTATACTAATCCTGCAGTAAGAGAATGGTGGGCGGGATTATTCAAAGAATTAATTTCGGACTTTGGTGTAAAAGGAGTTTGGAATGATATGAATGAACCGGCCGTAATGGAGGTTCCAAATAAAACTTTTCCGATGGATGTTCGTCATGTTTATGATGGGAATCCGTGTAGTCATAGAAAAGCGCATAACATTTATGGTACGCAAATGGCCAGAGCGACGTATCATGGGGTAAAACGATTTGCTTATCCAAAACGACCGTTTGTGATTACAAGATCGGCGTATTCCGGTGCACAACGATATACCTCGTCCTGGACTGGGGATAATGTTGCCACTTGGGAACATTTGTGGATTGCTAATATTCAGGTACAGCGAATGTCGATTTCAGGAATGGGTTTTACCGGTTCTGATATTGGCGGCTTTGCTGAACAACCAACAGGAGAATTGTATGCGCGATGGATTCAATTAGGTGTATTTCATCCGTTTTGCAGAACGCATTCCTCGGGAGACCATGGGAATCAGGAACCTTGGGCTTTTGACGAAGAAGTGATCAATATTACCCGAAAATTTGTCAGCCTTCGTTATCAGTTATTGCCGTATTTGTACACCATGTTCTGGCAGTATATTGAAGAAGGGATTCCGATGCTGAAACCGCTTGTTTATTACGATCAGGAAGATACACAAACCCATTATCGCAATGATGAATTTATCTTTGGGAATCAGATATTAGTTTGCCCGATACTGGAACCTAATTCGTTAGGCAGACGTATGTACATTCCACGAGGAGAGTGGTACAATTACTGGACCAATGAGTTCTCAAACGGAGGAAGAGAAGTGTGGGTAGATACTAAATTTGATGAGATTCCAATTTTTGTAAAAGCAGGTGCTATCATTCCAAAATACCCTGTTCAGCAATATGTCGGAGAGTTGGAATTTGATGAATTGACACTGGATTTGTATTTCAAAAACGGAAAAGAAAAATCGTTTGTATACGAAGATTCTCAAGACGGTTACGATTACAAAAAAGGACGTTATAGCTTTCTGTCTTTCACCACAATCGGAAAAGAAAAAGAACTGATTGTGCAGTTGCACAAAGAAGGAAAATTCGAAACAAATTACAGCAAGTATAAAATCAATTTAATCGGACTGCCTTTTAAAGTGACGGCAATTGAAATTGATAATGAAAAAGTAGCTTTTGATGAAGTTAGCTTCTCAGAAAATCAATTTTTAATAGTAAATAAAGAATTCAGCGAACTCCACATCACAGGAGAATAGTACTATTTTGATATATTTTAATTGAATTATGTAAATGAGGATTTCATAATAATCGTATTTTTGTTACTTTAAATATCAGGAATTATGAAAAAATATTGGTTAGGAGGAACAGCTGTTATTCTTTTGATGGGCTGTGCAACAAATCCGATTACAGGAAAGCAAAATTTGAACTTTGTTTCAAACAGTGAATTGTTTCCGTCTTCTTTTCAGCAATACAACCAGTTTTTAACTGAAAATAAAGTGATTACGGGGACGTCAGATGCTAAAAAGGTAGAACTTGTTGGTATGAAAATTAAAGCTGCTGCAGAAAAATACCTGACGTATTTAGGACAAACACAATATTTAAAAGACTACCGTTGGGAATACAAGTTAGTTGACAATAAAGAAGTTAATGCCTGGTGTATGCCGGGAGGTAAAATTGTAGTGTATTCCGGTATTTTGCCGATCACCAAAGACGATGCAGGTTTAGCAACCGTAATGGGACACGAGGTTTCGCATGCCTTGGCTAATCATGGAGCACAAAGAATGAGTGCGGCTCAATTGCAACAAATTGGAAGTGTTGCTCTGGGAGCAGCTACCAGTGGAAAAACACAACAAACACAACAAATATTCTCGCAAGCCTATGGCCTTGGTACACAGGTTGGCGTTATGCTGCCATTTAGCAGAGGAAACGAAACCGAAGCAGACAAAATTGGACTGACACTTATGGCAATTGCCGGTTATAATCCGGATGATGCTGTAGCATTTTGGAGTAGAATGTCTGCTAAATCCGGTGGAGCATCAACTCCCGAGTTCATGAGTACACACCCGTCTGACGCTACAAGGATTGCCAATATAAAAGCATTGATACCTGAAGCAAAAGCTACAGCACTTAAGGTAGGAGTTATTAAATAGGGCTTCGGCTTCGCTCAGCCTGACACTTTAGGTTTTGGGTTGTGTTTTTAGTCTTTGCTTTTTTTATACCGATTGTCCTGTTGAGCGAAGCAATTCAGCTTCGCTCAACAGGACATCTCAATTTTAAGTCTCCATTTTATTTGCACCGTTTGTCAGGCTGAGCGAAGCCGAAGCCCCTACAGCTATAACTTAAAACCATACACTTTAAACAAAATAAGCCTTTCCCTATTATTTTTGTTGATCTTTGAAAGGTGCGATGAGTTTCTTTTTTTATAAAAAATGATGTTCTTAATACTGTAATAATGAATTCTTAATAAAAAAGAGATAAATTCGCAGCTTAATTAACCAACCCATTTTTATGAAGAACTTACAAAAAGGAGATAAAAAATTGCTAAATGCCTGGGCATTTTACGATTGGGCAAACTCTGTTTATACACTTACCATTGCATCGGCAGTATTTCCAATTTTCTACGACAGCTTATTCTCAGATGACAATCATTATATAGATGTTTTTGGGATGCACTTAAAAAATTCTGCTTTGATTAGTTTTATTACGGCGGCAGCATTCTTGGTGGTTTCTTTTATTTCCCCTTTCTTATCCGGTATTGCGGATTACGTTGGAAACAAAAAATCTTTTATGAAGTTCTTTTGTTACGTTGGAGCTTTGTCCTGCATGGGATTATATTGGTTTGATTTGGGTAATATTTATGTTGGGTTGGCTTTCTATTTCTTAGGATTAATTGGTTATTGGGGAAGCTTGGTTTTCTATAATTCCTATCTTCCGGATATTGCTTTTCCGGAACAGCAAGATAAAATTAGCGCCAAAGGTTATTCATTAGGATACGTGGGAAGTGTTCTCTTGTTAGTTATTAATTTGGTGATGATTATGGGGGCAGAAAATGGAGCAGCAAAGATGCAAGCAATGCGTTATTCTTTTATCATGGTTGGTGTTTGGTGGGTTCTGTTCAGTCAGTATACTTATTTTTTCTTGCCTAAAGGAAGTAAAGAAACTACTCAGAAATTATCACGTGATGTTATATTTAATGGTTTCAAAGAGCTAAAAAAAGTTTGGGGTCTTATGAAAGAGAATATTCCATTGAAACGTTACTTGGGAGGATTTTTTGTTTCAAGTATGGCAGTTCAAACCGTTATGTTAGTTGCTACTTATTTTGGGGCTCAGGAGATTCAATGGGAGACAGAAGAAGATGGTACTATTGGTTTAATAAAATGTATCTTGATCATACAGTTGGTAGCCGTTGTGGGTGCAATTTGTACTTCAAGAGCTTCAAATAAATGGGGTAATATCCCAACCCTGATCGTAATTAATGGTATTTGGGCTACATTTTGTGCTTTGATCTATTTTATCACTTTACCAATTGAGTTTTATGTAATGGCAACCATGGCAGGATTTGTAATGGGTGGAATTCAGTCTTTGTCTCGTTCTACTTATTCGAAATTATTGCCGGAAACAGAAGATACAGCTTCGTTTTTTAGTTTCTACGATGTTGCCGAAAAAATTGGAATCGTAATCGGAATGTGTGTTTACGGAATTATTGATCAAATTACCGGAAGCCCGCGTGCGGCAATCGTTATTTTAGCTCTTTTCTTCTTAACATCTATTTTTCTTTTGAGAAGAGTTCCAAAAAATGCAACTTCAAAGTAATTGGTAGGTCAAAAGACCAGTTGTAAATCTATTTTAATAAAGAGTAATACCCTGATTAATCCTTTACGGATTCATTAGGGTATTAATTTTTGCAATCATCTGTTTAGCATTATTGTTCTGGGGATTTAGCTCCAATGATTTTTTATAGTTTTGTTTTGCTAATTCTAATTTTCCGGTTAGTTCATAGATTTCACCCAAACTATCGTACACATTAGCAGATTGTGGGTATTCGCTGCAGTTAAGTGAAAATAGTTGTATTGAAAAAGCGGTTTGTTTTTTATTATAAACACTGTATCCTAAATTGTTGATGGCCTCTTCAAAATTAAAATCAGGATATTTTTGTCTCAACTTTTTGAATGCAACAACGGCAGTTTCAAATTTAGAGTTATCAAAAATTTCGATCATTCTGGTTTGTGGAGTCCTGATTTCATCTAATGTAAGTTCCAGTTTTTTAACCGCATCACCATGGCGGGAAATGGTGATTCCTTTTAACTCATTTTTGTTATTCAAGTTAAATTGAATGTTATTTGGGTAATTGTTAACCTTAAAAGTATTATTGCCTAGGTAGTACATTCTGCTTTTTTCGGTATCAAAATTTTGTTTGAAGAAAGGGGAATAGAGGTATAGTTTTTTGTTTTCTTCGAAGATTTTTGTCGTTCCGAGACGGTTATAGCCGTAAAGAATTTCGGTGTAATATCCTTTTATGGCATTACGCAGTGCGAAGGGAGTTTCTTTGGTTGTTTGTTCATCGACCGGAATAGTCCAATTAAGTTTGTTTATAACTTCTTTAGTGATATAACTCATTAAAGGATAACGATTAGGTTTGTCACCATTGGCTAAAATCGCAATTCCGTTCCCTTTTTTCATAGTGGCTAAAAGTTCTCCGCCAACGCCTGTGTTAGAGCCATCGTGTGTAAACCAATCCAGATTGCCCCAACCTAAACTTCGTTGCCAGCCGTAACTCCAGCCTCTTGGTCCGTTTAATGTTACGATTTGGGTCACTTTTTGAGCAACGGCCGTGGAAATTACAGTGTTTCCTTTTCCCAATAAAGCCTTTTGCATTTCGATGGCAATAGAGGCCAGATCAGTGGGGGTAGACCATAAACCGGAAGGCGCTACTTGTGGAGTAATCGGAATTCCGGTTTTGATAATTTCTCCTTTTGAATTATGCACTTTTGCAATATTGGTTAAAAAATCATCTTCATTAGGTTGAATCATGGTTGAGTTTTGCAATTTTAAAGGATCAAGCAGCTGTTCTTTTACAATTTGGGCCAATGGCTTTCCAAGTTGATCTTCGAGAGCACATTGAAGGATTACATATCCACCGCCGCTGTATTCCCAATTAGTTCCCGGTTTAAAAAGAAACTCAATTTCCTTTTTGGATCTGGGCAATAATTTTCCCTGCAGACTCTCCACAATTGTTGGAATTGAATCACCTTGATAATAATCTTCAAAACCGCCTTGACTTGTTCCGGCAGTGTGAGATAAAAGCTGTTTCCAGGTTACATTGCTGCTTTTTGTGAAATCATTTTCGGGTAATTCCCATCTTTTAAGGTAGTTGGAAATAGGATCGTCCAGATTAATTAAACCTTTTTCTTCCAGAATAGCGCAAACTATTGCCGTAATAGGCTTTGAAATGGAAGCGGTAGAAAAAGCCGTATTTGCATTGATTTTTTCTGACGAGTCAGCTGCTTTAATTCCCCATTCGCTTGTCCAGATTATTTTGTAATTTTCAAATACTGCAACACTTAAACCCTTTAGATTGTGTTGAGTCATAAGTGATGCTGTGTTGGCTTTTAAACTATTTAAAGCACTAATCTTATTTGTTGTTTCAGCTGTATTTTCTTTTTTCTGACCAAAAGATAGGGCACAAGAAAGCACCAGAAGGAAAATGTAAATTGTCCGTCTCATTATTATCGGTTTTTTAAGGAATGGTTTTTAGATCACACTAATTCTTTGCATTTTTTAGGGCGTAGCATTTTTAGTAGCAGGTTTTAAATCTGCCAAGAGACCTTCGGCAACAGCCTCCAGATGTGTGCCGGAATCTTTATCACTTTGATTCATGATAATTGAAAAACCTAAATTATACTCTGAGTGTATTTTAAGTATATTTTGTGTGCCATTAGAGCCTCCATCTTTGGCGTAAGCAATAGTTTTATCGGGAGCTTGTTGAATTTCCCAAAAATAACCCATATCGCCATTTGTATAAATTCTTCGATGGGATTCAGTGACAACCTTGTTAGTCCTGTCCAGTTCAAATTTTATAAATTTAATTAAGTCGCTCATAGTAGATTTGAGCATTTTCGAAGCACCCCAAAGGTTGCTGGATAAAGGAGTCATTAGTAATCCGCTTGCATTATAGCCATTGGCAAGTACATCGGTAGTAGCCAATTTGACCTTTGTGGATTTCATTCCGGTTTTGTCAAAAATATGATGCTGTAATAAATCCTGGTAGTTCTTTTTGTAAACATTCTCCAGAATATGGGCACACAATTCAGGGCCCAGTGCTCCGTATTTAAAGGCTGTTCCCGGAAGAGTGTCCACTTTTACCTGTCTCAGAGCAGTAAAAAAATCGGTTTTGGTATACGATTTATCAAGTCTGTTTTTGTGAACGAGAAAGCTGTCAGGACTGTATTTTTGTCTTATTTCTTTGGTATCCGGAAAAGGAGTTAATATTCCGCTTCTGTGGGTAACCAGATTTTTAATTTTTATTGGGTTTTTCTTAAACTCCAAATTTGAAAATTCTTCGTTCAGGTATTTCCGAATGTCATCGTCTAATTTTATTTTCCCGTCCAGGACTGCATTTGCAACAAGTGTCCCTGTAAAAATTTTTGTGGTAGAAGCGATTTCAAAAAGAGTTTCGTCAGTAGCTTTGTTTCCTTTTCCTTTGTCGATTTCGCCATAATGTCTGGTGTAGACTTTATCGTCAATTACAACACCAATGGAGACAGAATAAGCCTTTGAATTGGTTAGTAATGTAGCGGCATTTTTATCGAGAGAGGCAAAGATCTCTTTTTCGGTAATTGGGTTTGCTTTTTGCTGGCTAAGACATGGAAAACCGATGCTTAATAAAAAAGCAATAATTAAATTTCTCATGGTTTTTACGTTATTAATTATTGCTTTTTATGATTTTAGTTAGCTGTTTTTATGCCTTGGAAATGTTTCCAGAACCCGAAACTTTTACATCACGTTTCTCTGGATTCCCTTCATATTTGATATTACCGGATCCGGATACTCTTGCTGTTAGAGTTTCATTGCAGTTAACACGACCGTTGCCGGAACCTGAAATGTTGATATCAGCATTTTTTGATTTAAGATCAGCTGCATCTATATCTCCTGAACCTGATAGTTTAGTAGTAAAATTATTGGCTGTTCCTTTCAATCGTACATTTCCTGATCCGCTTAAATTAAGATCTAGATCATTGGAATCGATACCTAAATTAAAGTTTCCTGAACCGGAAAGTTTAGCCGAAAATTTATCGTTTTTGATATTATTCTTAGTTTGAATATCTCCCGAACCGGATAATGTCACTTGAGATATTTTTTCGAACGGAATCGTAATCTGTATTTTTTGACGGGAACGAATATTGGTGTTTTTCTTCATGGAAATTTTCAAAGTATTTTCTGAAACTTCAACTTGCACCAAGGGCAGTAAATTTTCTTCTCCTTTGAGGGTAATATTTCCTTCTTTTCCGGAAACCAGGTCAACATCAAAAGAACCTGAGACTTTTATTCCGTCATAATCACTTGTATTTCGGGTTTCGGTACTTATTTTACCGTTTCCTGTTACCTTATTTGACGACTGTGCATTAGCTGTTAAGCTTAAAAGAAATGCACCACAAACTAATAATTGAATTGATTTTTTCATATTTATACTTTTTTTGGTTATTGTTTTTTAGTTAACGTTACACTGCCATAACTTGAATTGACAGCGATTTTATTTTGTCCTTTTTTCTTATAAAAGCCACTTATTCTTTTACTACTGTTTTTAGTTTCTGAAGATGAGATATCTAATGAACCATCATTTTTAATACCACCGTATCGGTTGTTGATATCAAAATCAAAAGCGAAGTTGGTATCATAACCCAATGAAATATCGGAGTATTCAGAGGTTACAGTTACGTTATTGGCTTTTTCGTTTATGATTCCAACACTTAGTTTACTGTAGGTCAGATCGGCGCTTAAGTTGCTTAAGAGCTCTCCAACATTGACTGTAAGGTAATTTCCGGAACCGGTAACAGAGCCTATTTTTTCAAACTTAAATTTCCCGTAATTACAATCGTACTTAACACTTTGTCCATCACCAATCACTAGGTCTGTATAATTGGTATCGAGGGTAATTTTACCGGCATCATTGATTTTTAGTCCGGAATATCGGGCTTCAATAGTTCCGCTTTTAATATAATCAATGGTTGAATTTTGACAGTACTCAATTTGAATGTTATTAGCATTTCCGTTTAATTTACTAAGTTCTACTTTGCCGTATTTGCAGAAAATATCAGTAGTAGAAGCCAGATCACCCGTAATAATGTTTCCATATTTGTTACTAAGTTTTACTGTCCCGTTTTTTGGAATTTTAATGACATAGTTAATTTCAAAACTATTGCTGCTTCCTCTGCTTTTAAAAGAAGAACTTCCAAGCGACGTTACAGCGCTAACCATTGCTTTTAAAGCCGTAATATCTACCGTTATGCTATTTAATCTTTCGTTTACCCAATTTTCATTCCCTCCGGTTACTTTGATGGTAATGTCCAGATCAATTTTATCTTCATCCCAGGTTGTCACAGTGATGTTACCGTATTTATTGTCAATATCTATTCCGGCATTGGAATTGACGATATAGGTTTTTTTGATTGTTTTTTGTTTTGAAATGTAGCCTTCATCGTTTGAAAATCCCAAGAAAGGAATCAAAAGAAAGAGCATCAGGAGGTTATAGTGTTTTTTCATGTGTCGTATTTTTTAAGTTTTCGTTTTCTTCTATTCGTTGTAAAACCGTTTGTAAAAAAGAGATTCGGGTTTGAAGATTGCTAATCATGGCGTAAATAATCTGTTTGTTTTCACCATTTTTCTGCAATTCGTTTATGATTTTCTGATAATCGGCATCAAAAACTTTCATCTGTTTTAAAGCGTCATTTATAATTTGCTCATTTTCAGGCGAACTTTTTTCTTTTAGTTTAACCAGTTCGTTATCAATTAAAATATTGAATATAGAATCGGTTCGTTTGGTTTCGTTGGACGCAAATTGAAACTGCTTTGGCTTCGTGTCATTGTTATAAAAAACAGATATTCCAATCAGTAAGGCAATAGACGCTGCAATTCCCCACACGGCATAATTATTTCTCTTAGGTTTCTTTTGATGGTTTAGTTTATTCAGGAAATCAAGTTGGTGATCCGGATTTATTTCCTGTACATCCCACTGATTTTCCAATTTTTTAAACAATTGTTCTAAGTTGTCATTTTCCTTTTTCATATTTCCTCTAATTTTTTTCGTAAATTTTCTTTAGCTCTGCTTAATGTGGTCCGGCAATTGGCATAGCTGATATTTAAAATTTCGCAAATTTCTTCCTGATCATAACCTTCAATAAAAAAGAGGGTCAAAACCATTCTGTAATTGTCTTTTAATCCTAAAATGGCATCTAAGACCTGTTTTACTTTTAAGGAGTTCAAATCAATACTTTCAGAAAAGAAACTATCATCTTCCTCAATTTTGTAAAGTGTCTTGCTTAAATCCTCGATTTGAAGAGCATTATTCTTTCTATAAAAATCAATACTGTAATTGACAATTATTTTTTTTAACCACGCCCCAAAAGCAACTTCCTGCTTATAGTCGTTAATTTTTGTAAAAGCTTTCAAAAAACCTTCCTGCATGACATCTTGTGCAAAATGTTCGTCTTTTACAATTCTGTACGCCACATTATACATGGCTTTACAGTAACGGTTGTAAACTTCGAATTGTGCTTTTTGATTGTTCTCTTTACAAAGCGTGATTAATTCTTCGATATTTTGGTTTGTTATATTCAAGTAATGGTTGCTAGTTTTTAATAAGGACTTTGCTTTTTTTGGTTTGTTACAGTTTCAATGAAAATTAATTTATTTTTTTTCTGAAATATTCTTTTTTTGTTTGATAGTCGTTGTTCATTCGAGAGTAGGAGTGGTTGTAATTGATTGTCTATTCCTGATTTGTGTTTTTATTAAAGCTGTCAGAAGGTTTAGGATTATCCACACAATAAAATTAAGGTATAAATTTGTTTTGGCACAATGATTGTCTATTTTTACGGTCTATCTTGTGGAGGATATACTTAGGATTGTTTTATCAAAAACTAGCATATCTAAGACCATATCTACAGTTAGGATTGAACTTTTAATGACAAAACGACTTATATATTATTATGTCAAACCATAAAATACTTACTATTGACAATCTGTCACTTCAAGAATTTGACTCAGAGGCAGAATTAATTCCATTATTAACTCCAGAAGACGAAGAAGAAATGAATAACGAAGAGCTTCCGCTTTCGTTACCGATCTTGCCTTTGCGTAATACTGTTTTATTTCCTGGTGTTGTGATTCCTATTTCGGCAGGAAGGGATAAGTCTATAAAATTAATTAATGATGCCAATGCCGGTGGAAAAATCATTGGTGTTGTTTCTCAAATTAATGAAGAAGATGAAGATCCGTCTAAAGATGATATTCATAAAATCGGAACGGTAGCAAGAATTCTGCGTGTTCTGAAAATGCCCGACGGGAATGTTACTGTAATTCTACAAGGAAAAAAACGTTTTGAAATTGACGAAGTCGTTTCAGAAGATCCTTATATTACAGCTACTATAAAAGAAGTTTCAGAAGAACGTCCCGATGAAAATGATACCGAATTTGTAGCGATTTTAGACTCTGTTAAAGAGTTGGCTATTCAAATTATAAAGGAAAGTCCAAACATTCCTTCCGAAGCTACTTTTGCGATTAAAAACATTGAAAGCCAATCGTTTTTAATCAATTTTGTTTCTTCTAATATGAATTTATCGGTAAAAGAAAAACAAGGTTTATTATCGATAAACGGATTAAAAGACAGAGCCCTTGAAACTTTGCGTTATATGAATGTAGAGTTGCAAAAATTAGAATTGAAAAATGACATTCAGTCAAAAGTTCGTTTTGATTTAGATCAGCAACAACGCGAGTATTTCCTTCATCAGCAAATGAAAACCATTCAGGAAGAATTGGGTGGCGTTTCGCAGGAAGAGGAAATGGACGAAATGGGGCTGAAAGCAAAAACTAAAAAATGGGACGAGAAAACGCAAAAACATTTCGAAAAAGAACTGTCAAAAATGCGTAGAATGAATCCACAATCTCCTGATTTCGGGATTCAACGTAACTATTTAGAGTTGTTTTTAGAATTGCCTTGGGGTGAATATTCTAAAGATAAATTTGATTTAAAACACGCTCAGAAAATATTAGACAAAGATCATTTCGGACTTGAAGAAGTTAAGAAAAGAATGGTAGAACATTTGGCTGTACTGAAACTTCGTAACGATATGAAATCGCCAATTATTTGTTTAACAGGACCTCCGGGTGTTGGTAAAACCTCTATTGGTCGTTCTGTTGCCGAGGCTTTAGGACGTGAGTATGTGCGTATTTCGTTAGGTGGTTTACGTGACGAAGCAGAAATTCGCGGACATAGAAAAACCTATATCGGTGCCATGCCGGGAAGAATTATCCAGAGTTTGAAAAAAGCAGGAACATCAAATCCGGTTTTTATTTTAGATGAAATTGATAAACTTTCAAGTGGAAACAGCGGTGACCCTTCTTCTGCTTTATTAGAAGTTTTAGATCCGGAGCAAAACAATTCTTTTTATGATAATTTCCTTGAAATGGGATATGACTTGTCTAAAGTAATGTTTATTGCGACTTCAAATAATATGTCAGCCATTCAGCCGGCGTTACGTGACAGAATGGAAGTGATTAAAATGTCAGGGTATACGATTGAAGAAAAAGTAGAAATTGCAAAAAGACATCTTTTTCCAAAGCAATTAGAAGCACACGGTTTAACGACTAAAGATTTGACAATTGGCAAAAAACAATTGGAGAAAATTGTAGAAGGATATACACGTGAATCCGGTGTTCGTAATCTGGAGAATAAAATTGCTCAGGTCATTCGTAATGCAGCAAAAGCAGTTGCAATGGAAGAGGAATACAATAAAAAAGTTACAGATGAAGATATCGTAACTGTTTTAGGTGTACCAAGATTAGAACGTGATAAATACGAAAATAACGATGTTGCAGGAGTTGTAACAGGTTTGGCCTGGACAAGTGTTGGAGGAGATATTTTATTTATTGAATCTTTGATTTCTGAAGGAAAAGGAGCTCTTACCATTACAGGAAATCTAGGGAATGTAATGAAGGAATCGGCTACAATTGCTTTAGAATATATCAAAGCAAATGCTAAGAAGTTAGGTCTTAGTGTTGAGTTGTTCCAGAAATACAACATTCACTTACACGTTCCGGAAGGAGCTACGCCAAAAGACGGTCCAAGTGCCGGTATCGCTATGTTGACTTCTTTGGTTTCTTTGTTAACGCAAAAGAAAGTAAAGAAAAGTCTTGCTATGACAGGAGAGATTACACTTCGTGGAAAAGTTTTACCGGTAGGTGGAATTAAAGAGAAAATCTTAGCGGCCAAAAGAGCCAACATCAAAGAGATTATCTTATGTCACGAAAACAAAAGTGATATTGACGAAATAAAAGCGGAATATTTAGAAGGACTGACCTTTCATTATGTAAAAGAAATGAGTGAAGTATTGGCTTTGGCATTGACAGATCAAAATGTTAAAAACGCTAAAACGCTGAAATAAATTTCGATATAAAATCCCAAAAATATAAATTCCAAATTCCAATAAACTGATCCTTTTTTAGTTTGGAATTTGGAATTTATATTTTTGGGATTTATTTATTTTTATAAGTTTATAATTTTATCTTCGCAGTTGCGTTATCTCCCTATAGGAACGCCTCAAAAAGCATGTTAAAACGACTTGTTGTATTTTTTATGTTATTGATTTGTTCGATTTCTTTCGGGCAAATAGGAGGACGTTACACGTATCAGTTTCTTAATTTAACGACTTCACCAAGGCAGGCAGCGTTAGGTGGAAAAACGATTACAATTTACGACGACGATGTGAATCAGGTTATGTTTAATCCGGCGACTTTAAACGAAGATATGGACAATCATCTGGCTATGAATTACGGAAGTTATTACGGTCAGGCCTCTTACGGGACGGCTTCCTATGCTTATACGTATGACAGGCACTTGCAGACTTTTTATGCCGGAGTAAGTTATGTGAATTACGGTACATTTGAAGGGTATGACGAAAACGGTCAGGCCACTTCAGATTTTACAGGTAATGAAGGAGCGCTTTCGTTAGGGTATGCGTATAATATTCCTTTTACAGATGTTCATGTTGGAGCGAATGTGAAGCTAATAACTTCAACGTTAGAAACTTATAATTCTATTGGAGGTGCAATTGATTTAGGTTTTTTGTATATAATTGAAAAAAATGATTTAAATTTGGCTCTTGTAATTCGAAATATTGGAACTCAGTTCACAACTTATTCCGGAATACAGGAAAAATTGCCCCTTGAAATTATTGCAGGAGTATCGCAAGAACTAGAGCACGTGCCGCTTCGCTGGCATCTTACTTTAGAGAATTTGCAACAATGGAATGTTTCGTTCTCGAATCCGGTTCGTGGCGAAACAAACTTAGACGGTACGGCGAGTAAAGAGAAAGTTTCTTTTGTAAACAACGCCTTACGACATGTTATTGTTGGTGTCGAGCTTTTTCCTAAAAAAGCATTTAATATCAGATTGGGGTATAATTTTAGAAGAGGTGAGGAGTTAAGAATTGAAGAACAACGTAATTTTTCGGGAGTTTCTTTAGGGTTTGGTTTAAAAATGAATCGATTAAAGTTTAATTACTCATATTCAAAATATACTTTAGCGGCTAATACTAGTCTTTTTGGACTAATGTTTAACTTTCAATAGGTGATTTTATGAAGCTATTTTATTTAATTCTCTTGGTAACTGCAGGTTTTTTTAATACCTCGAATATTGCTTTGGAAGATGAGGATGTATTGACTGCTATAGATATTGAAAGGATAAATACCCATATCAATGAGGTAAAGGAAAAGATTGCGATTAGCTCTAATTACAATCAAAAAATTGCTTTTCTGGTTGATATGAAAATCAAATCCGGTAGAAATCGTTTTTTTGTGTACGACATTGAAAATGATAAAATTATAGATCAAGGACTTGTTGCCCACGGATCCGGATCAGAAACAGGAGTTGATGGGGAGTTAAAATTTAGCAATACACCGGAATCTAAAGCAACTGCATTAGGAAGATACTCCATCGAAAAATGTTATAAAGGAATTTTTGGCAAGGCCTACAGACTGGCTGGTCTGGATGAAACCAATAATAACGCTTTGAAAAGAGCTATAGTTTTACATCGATATTCAGCTGTTCCGGAAAACGAACAGGATTATTATATTTCACGCAGCCAGGGTTGCCCAATGGTTAGTGAAGCCTTCTTCAAAAGAATAGAAAAAATAATTGATACTTCCAGATCAAGAATTATTTTAGATATTTACTACTAAAAAATCGTCCACACTTATTATTAATTTATAAAATCAAAAAGATTATTTTGAAAAAAATAACCATTGCAATTGACGGATTTTCGTCAACAGGAAAGAGTACTTTAGCAAAACAATTGGCAAAAGAATTAGAATACGTATACGTCGATACGGGAGCAATGTACAGAGCAGTCGCTTTATTTGCAATGCAAAATCAATTAATAGGACCTGAATTCTTCGATAAAACAGGCCTTGTGGATTTCCTTCCAAAAATTCAATTAGAGTTTAAATTCAATGTAGATTTAGGATTTGCAGAAATGTATCTGAATGATGAAAATGTTGAAAAACAAATCAGAACCATTGAGGTGTCCAGCTACGTAAGTAAAGTGGCTGAAATTTCAGAAGTGCGTGCTAAATTGGTAGAGCAACAAAAAGAAATGGGTATAAACAAAGCTATCGTTATGGATGGCAGAGATATAGGTACTGTAGTTTTTCCTGATGCTGAGCTTAAAATTTTCATGACTGCAAGTGCAGAAACGCGTGCGCAGAGGCGTTTCGATGAATTGCAAGAAAAAGGCGATGCTGTTTCGTATGAAGAGGTTTTGAAAAATGTGGTCGAAAGAGATTATATTGATACACATCGCGCAGATTCTCCATTAGTAATTGCAGATGATGCAATTGAAATCGATAATTCTTATTTAAATAGAGAAGAACAATTTTCAGCTGTTCTTGAATTAGTAAATGATGTTGTTAAAACGGTTTAATTTTTTGCAGATATCATTTTTAATGGTAGTTTTACCGCTTCATTTATTATTTTACAAAGACAATTTTATTATATGAGTATAAAATTAAGGCTGACAATTATGAATTTCCTCCAATTTTTTGTTTGGGGAATATGGTTGATTTCATTAGGTGGATATATGGGCCAGGTTTTTGGTCCTTTAGAAGGAGGTAGTATTGGCTTGTCTATAGGAAGAACTTATGCTTCTATGGGATGGGCAAGTTTATTCATGCCTGCTTTACTTGGGATCATTGCTGATAAATATTTTAGTGCGCAAAAAGTTTTGGGAATTGCTCACGTTATTGCGGGAATTGCAATTTTCTTTGCTACTAAAGCGACTAATTCAACAGAAATGTATTGGATTATTTTTGTAACAAGTTGTTTTTATATGCCAACAATAGCCTTAAACAACTCCGTTAGTTACGCGGTCTTAAATAAATTTAGTTTTGATGTTCAAAAAGCATTTACTCCAATTCGCGTATGGGGAACAGTTGGATTTATTATAGCAATGTGGGTAACCGATTTGACAGACTGGAAATCAAGTACGAATCAGTTTGTTTTTGCGGCCGTTGCCATGATTATTACGGGTATATATTCATTCTCTATGCCTGATGTTCCTGCTGAAAATAAAAACACAAACCAATCATTTTCTAGTAGATTCGGATTAGATAGTTTTGTGCTTTTTAAGCAAAAGAAAATGGCTATATTTTTTGTTTTTGCGATGCTTTTAGGTGCTGCATTACAAGTTACTAATATGTTTGGTGATACTTTTATAAGAAGTTTTGGTTCTAATCCTGAGTATCAAGGAACCTTTGGAGTGGAGCACTCCGTATTTATTATTTCATTATCTCAAATTTCAGAGACACTTTTTATTCTGACTATTCCTTTCTTTTTGAAGAGATTTGGTATTAAACAGGTAATGGTTTTTAGTATGATTGCATGGGTATTACGTTTCGCTTTATTTGGTATCGGAAATCCTGGATCAGGTGTGATTTTCCTTGTTTTATCAATGATCGTTTACGGAATGGCTTTTGACTTTTTTAATATCTCAGGTTCATTATTTGTTGAAAGAGAAACGGATAGCAAAATTAGATCAAGTGCTCAAGGATTATTTATGCTAATGACTAATGGTATTGGAGCAATTTTAGGAGGCGAATTTGCTGGAAGAACGGTAGGTTGTTTTACTGATGGAAATACAGTGCAATGGTCTAATGTTTGGTTTTCATTTGCTGGTTATGCATTTGTAATTCTAATTTTGTTTGCTTTTCTTTTTAAGTATAAACATGATCCAAAGGAGGTTGAGAATTTAAGGCATTAAATGAGATTAATTTTAGCGATTAAATGAAATATAATGTTAAGTCATTTTTGATTTTAATTTATTTGTTAAACATAAAAAATACCACAAAAGTTTCTAATTTTAGAAACTTTTGTGGTATTTTTGTTAATAGATAATTACATGAGGTATTTTGAAACAAAATTTTTGGAAGAAGCGGAGGAATTTTTATCGAAATTGGATCGGAAAACCATAGCTAAGGTTTTGTATACTATTGACTTAGCAGAACAGACAAATGACCCAAGACTTTTTAAGAAACTGCAAAACAACATCTGGGAATTTAGAACAATGTTTTATGGTAATCAAATTCGGTTTCTAGCATTTTGGGATAAATCCGATGATAAAGAAACTTTGGTTTTTGCAACTCATGGTTTTATCAAGAAAGTGGATAAAGTTCCTGCGAACGAAATTGAAAGAGCTGTAAAAATAAGAAAGAACTATTTTATAAAAGAATAACATAGAAAGAAATGGCAAAGACAGGAATCAAATCCTATTCTCTTTCTGAGATGAAAGATAAGTATATCGGAGAAACAGGTACCGAGGAAAGAGATGCGTATGAATATGAGCTTCGAATGGATGTTTTAGGCAAAATGATTAAAGCAGTCCGAATAGAACGAAATTTGACTCAGGAACAATTAGGTGAATTGGTTGGTGTGAAAAAGGCACAAATTTCAAAGTTAGAAAGCAGTGCGAATAGCGCTACAATTGCAACTATAATTAAGGTTTTTACAGCGCTGAAGGCAGAAATTAATTTTAATGTAAAATTAGAGGACCAGAGTTTCCAGATGTCTTAAAATAGTAAAACTATTTTTTATTACAAACCCGACAGGTTTTTAAAACCTGTCGGGTTTAATTATTTTTTAAGGTTTTAGAACTTAAAAAACACCAACTGTACTACCGCAGAAAGCCTAGCCTGATAATCATTTGTATTTTATTTTGTCAGTACAAATAAATGTAGTAATTTTGCAGTCCTTTTGGCAGAGTAGAGTTTCCACTAGGTATCAACAATTTATGTAAAACAACTTCTGTTTTTTCTATCGCTTTATGAAACTCAAGAAAAACAGAATACAAATTTTTTATCAGCATGTCTGAACAATTAAAATCACAAGAAGAGTTTTTAGCAAATTTTAACTGGCATAACTTCCAAGAAGGAATTGATGCAGTAGATGAGAAAAACTTATTAGAATTCGAAGAACTAGTTTCAAAAACTTTCATCGCTACAGATCAAGAAGAAGTAGTAGAAGGTGTAGTTGTTAGAATTACAGATAGAGACGTTATCGTTGATATCAACGCAAAATCGGAAGGTGTTATTTCTTTAAACGAATTCCGTTACAACCCAAACTTAAAAGTAGGTGACAAAGTAGAAGTATTAATCGACATCCGTGAGGACAAAACAGGTCAATTAGTATTATCTCACAGAAAAGCACGTACTATCAAATCTTGGGATAGAGTTATTGCTGCAAATGAAACAGGAGAAATCGTTAATGGTTTTGTAAAATGCAGAACTAAAGGTGGTATGATCGTTGACGTTTTCGGTATTGAAGCTTTCTTACCTGGATCTCAAATTGACGTTAAGCCAATTAGAGACTACGATGTATATGTAAACAAAATGATGGAATTCAAAGTGGTAAAAATTAACCACGAATTCAAAAACGTTGTTGTATCTCATAAAGCGCTTATCGAAGCTGATATCGAAGTACAGAAAAAAGAAATCATCGGTCAATTACAAAAAGGACAAGTATTAGAAGGTGTTGTTAAAAACATTACTTCTTATGGTGTGTTTATTGACTTAGGTGGTGTTGATGGATTAATTCACATTACTGACCTTTCTTGGAGTAGAATCAACCACCCAAGTGAAGTTCTTGAATTAGACCAAAAATTAAACGTTGTAATCCTTGATTTCGATGATGAGAAAACAAGAATTCAATTAGGATTGAAACAATTAAACGCTCACCCATGGGATGCTTTAGATGCTAATTTAACTATTGGTGATAAAGTAAAAGGTAAAGTAGTTGTAATCGCTGATTACGGTGCTTTCATCGAAGTTGCTGAAGGTGTTGAAGGTTTAATCCACGTTTCTGAAATGTCATGGTCTACTCATTTACGTTCTGCTCAGGATTTCGTAAAAGTTGGAGATGTTGTTGAAGCTGTTATCTTAACTTTAGATAGAGATGACCGTAAAATGTCATTAGGTATCAAACAATTGACTCAAGATCCATGGACTGATATCACTTCTAAATACCCAGTAGGTTCTAAACATACAGGTATCGTTAGAAACTTTACAAACTTTGGTATTTTCGTAGAATTAGAAGAAGGAATTGATGGATTAATTTACATCTCTGACTTATCTTGGACTAAGAAAATCAAACACCCATCTGAATTTGTAAATGTTGGTGAAAAACTTGATGTAGTAGTATTAGAATTAGATGTTGAAGGACGTAAATTATCTTTAGGTCACAAACAAACTACTGCTAATCCTTGGGATCAATACGAAGATTCTTTCGCTGTAGGAACTATCCACAATGGTGAGATTTCTGAAATCGTTGACAAAGGAGCTACTGTAGAATTCGGAGATGATATCGTTGCTTTCATTCCTACTCGTCACCTTGAAAAAGAAGACGGAAAGAAATTGAAAAAAGGTGATACTGCTGATTTCAAAGTAATCGAATTCAACAAAGAATTCAAAAGAGTAGTTGCTTCTCACACTGCTATCTTCCGTGAAGAAGAAGAGAAAAATGTGAAAACTGCAACTGAAAATACTTCATCTACTTCTACAAATGCACCAGCTGCAACTTTAGGAGATAACAATGATGTATTAGCTGCATTAAAAGCTAAAATGGAAAAAACTGAGAAAAAATAATTCTCAGAGACGCACAGCAGTGCGTCTTTACACATCCATACAGAAAGTCCCACAGCAATGTGGGACTTTTTTTATGTTCTAATTTTTAGAATTAGGTTTCAGAAGACTCACTATTCAAATAATAGCTGGAAAAAACCTTATACTGTTATTTTAAAAGCGTTTTTGGATAAAAATTAGTCTATTTAAGAAAGATATTTGCTCAAGGTTTTGATCTGTTCTGAGAATTAACAGATTATTTAGTAAGTTCTTTTTTAAAATGAGGAGATTTCGGTTTCCTCATTTTTATTTAAAATCGGATGTACTTGCGATTTCGTAAGTTGACAAAACTAGTTAGAGGCTAATAATTTAGTTTCTTCAGGAGTAAAATCATTTGCAATTGCATAGGAGTTAATTCCTGTTATCTTCATTTCATCCAGAATATCGACCAGATTGCCGTAATTAGATTTTTTGGTAGGTTTTATAATTACTGTAATTCCAATTCCGGGTTTCCCGCGACGGGAAGAATATTCAAGCATACTTTTATTTCTAATTAAAAGTTCTTTGCGAATTCCCTCTTTTCCATAATTTAATTCTTTTGGAGCCATAATCGGATATGCCAGAAGTCCTATATATACTACCAATTTATTATTATCATCCAGTAATATTGTTACCGAACGATTTTCACCACAAGAACCCAGACCGCAAGTATCACGACAATCAGGAATACTTAAATCCAGTGTTTTTGGCTTTGCCAATTCAGTAGCAACCATAAAGAATATTATCAACAGAAAGGAGACACTTACCATAGCAGTTAAGTCGATTTTTGGGCCTAATTTTTTACTTCTGACTTTTTTAGGGAGTTGCTGCATGTTTGGTGAATTTGTTGTTAAAGTAGAAAAAATATATAAGATTATACGTGGTTTAACATGATAGTTGTAAAGTATTTAATTTAATGATAGTAAACGGTTTCTAAACAGGTAATTATACTCGTTTTTTAAATGGGCTTTTGACGTAATTTAGATGTGGTTTTCAAAATTGGAAAATCCTTTTTTTGAAATACTGATAATTGGAATGAATAATTAATTCTCCTTTTTTATTGAGGATTAAATAGTTTGAATTTTCTCCCGGAATCTATAGTATAGTAATTACCTAATCTTATTTGTTATGGACATTGTAACCGACCTCACCGCTGAAGCGATATCCTATCTTACCCTTTTTCAGGATATATTAAAAAGCAATCCTCAGAACACTTTTCCTAAAGCGTTTCTTAAAAAAGATTCTTGGAGTACCCTTGTAAGTAAGGATGAAAATATGGACAAAAACCATTATGGTATAAATCAATTGACTCCCGGTCAGATAGACGAAATAACTGACCTGGTCTGGCATAGCGCTGATAAAAATGGAGAAAAGAATCTGACAAAAGTATATTTAGACATCGTTTATGATCTTTTAGAATGGCTCGCCACCAATATTGATAAAAAGTATATGGATAAGACCGAATCCAGTGAACTTTTATTGTTTAGGGTGCCTTTTTTTTGGAGGCAGCGAATACGGGCAGCACTTTATAAAGAAAATTTAGAGGAGCGAAAAAAATTGGCAACGGTACTTCGATACATGCCGGTACAGGTGGTTCAGGCCATTACCGGACAGCACAAATCAGCATATGATATTCGTCTCTATCAATTTTATGCAGCAAAAGAGAAGGAATATGATTATTCAAATATTCTAAATGATACCGATCTTAAAAATCATAAAACATGGTGGGATGAAAACGAGGATGATGCTATAAAGTACCTCACTGATGATAGAGTACTTCTTAGACAATTGCTAAATAATAGTTCGGAAAGAAAAATCAGAACTGAGTTTCCCTTACCGTTTGAAACCTTATTTAATGACGAGCTGGATGAAATTAATAAAGCACGTAAGAAGAGAGGCGAGGAATGGCAGGCATCCGTAACTGTTGATGAAAGTACAAATGAGAATCTGCTAAAAGTAACTTCTGACGGAGATAAAATATACGATCCGATGGTACGGGCTACAGATATGAAGCTTACTGGTATCGCTTTTTCCGGAGGAGGTATTCGTTCAGCCACATTTAATCTTGGTATACTGCAAAGACTGGCAAGTCTGGACGTTTTAGAAAAAATTGATTATATATCGACAGTATCCGGAGGTGGTTATATCGGTACCTGGTATACATCGTGGATAAAACGATCCGGTTCTTTCAGTAAAGTTACGGATCAGTTATGCCCGGAGAAATCATCCGATCCGTTTGCTGATGAAGTCCGTCCGATCCGATGGCTTAGAATGTTCAGTAATTATCTTTCTCCAAACGTAGGTATGATGTCTCCCGATGCCTGGACGTCGGGAATGACTTGGTTAAGAAATACTTTAGTCAATCAGACCTTGTTATTATTGGTGTTATTAACCGTTTTCTCTTTCATTCTGGATCTTTACAAAGGATGGGAAATTCTCGGACTCCTATTTAAAGGATTGGAGAAGAAGGATGAAATTCCGTTTTTTTGGTTGAATACAGCAATGCTGATTTTTGGAGCGCTTACAGCTGCTTTTGCCATGCGATCGTTTTATAAAGTAAAACAGAAGAGAAAAGTTGCCCGGGTTACCAAGATTTGGAATATTTTTAATATTGACATTCCCTTTCTTACCAATATCACAAGTGTTCTGCCATATTTGCTTATCGTTTGGACGATTATTTGCGCCTTTTTGGTCAGTACATTTATGTTTAATATAAGTATAGATGAAATTTGTCGTAAGAGTGAAAACCTGTATGTATGGTTTGGTCTTAATGTCTCATTGCCGGCATTTATCGCATTGATTTTAGTGGCATTGCTGGGGAATTATCACAAAAGATATGATCTTATTCAGTTAGGAAAGGCCAATGTAGTGAAGGAAAAATTGTCTGATGAAGAAAAAATAGAGGTTAAAAATGAAATACACAAAGTTGGAGTTATCAATTGGTTTCCAATAATATTAATAGTATCCTCAGCTGTGGCCGCAGCCATTCTAAGCGTATTACTGTACTTGTTTTGGAAAAATTATGATTTGATATTGATTTCAATTAAAAATTTCAACGGAAGGATAAGCTTAGATAAAGTAATGTTGTTGTTTGGACTTCCCATCGTTCTTGAGATTTTTTCGCTTGCGATAATAACCAGAATGGCAATATTAGGCAAAATGTTTCCCGATTACCGTCGCGAGTGGTGGGGAAGAACGGGAGGTTATATCAACCGGTTTGTACTTTTCTGGATTATTATTTGTTTTGCCATATTCATTATGCCTAATTTATGGCCTTCTTTATGGATGAATTTGGAAATTACTTTGTCTGCCTGGGGAGGTTGGGCCGGTATAGTTGCCTGGGGAGTAAAAATAGCATTTGCATCCAAAGGGGATGATGATCCAGGTAAGTCTAAGGGTATTACGAATATTGTTGTTAAGGTGGTACCCTTTATTTTCATGATTGGGGTACTGCTTATAGGTTCCGGGATTATAAACCTTATAAGAGAGGGGAATAGCGATGTTATAAATCGCCTGACAACGGGAGGATTGTTTTTGATAACACTTTTTCTTAGCTGGCGTGTGGGGGTTAATGAGTTTTCCCTTCACCATTTTTATCGCAACCGTCTTATAAGAGCTTTCATGGGCGCCACGCGTAGCAGGGAAGATCGTATTAAAACAGCAAATGCATTTACGGGTTTTGATACCAATGACGACATATTGCTATCGTCTATGAAGGTTGATGATGGTTATTTTGGTCCGTATCCTATTCTTAATACAGCCCTCAATGCGACTGTTGTTTCTGCTTTGGACCGGCAAGATCGAAAAGCAGAATCATTCGTGTTCACACCTTTATATTGTGGCTATGATTTTAGCCCTACGCGTCCGTCTACTTACGATGTTGACCATGTTTATGAATACGGCTATCGTCCTACCAATAAATTTTCTAATGAAAAAGGTGGGCCAACTATAGGAACAGCAATGGCGATATCCGGAGCAGCAGTGAATCCTAATTGGGGCTATCATTCTTCAGCACCTATGGCTTTTTTACTGACAATCTTTAATGTCCGTCTGGGATGGTGGATTGGTAATACGAGACTTAAAAGATGGAAAGACTCTGATCCAAGAGGTGGTTTATTGTATCTAATTCATGATTTGACCGGTAAATCCGATATCAATATGGATTATGTTTGCCTTTCGGATGGAGGTCATTTCGATAATATGGGCTTGTACGAACTCATCAGAAGACGCTGTCACTACATTATATTAGGAGATGGTGAGCAGGATCAGGACGTCGCTTGCGAAGGTTTAGCAAACGCCATTAGGAGATGCCGAATTGATTTTGGTGTAGAAATTACCTTTGATAATTTTGAAGATATTACAAAACATCAAGGTATATCGAAGGAACATATTATTAAAGGAACAATCACTTATCCGGGTATAAAAAGCACAGGTACGTTAATTTATATCAAAGCTAGTTTGACAGGTAATGAACCTATTGATATACGAGAATATGCTTTGGCGAATCCCGATTTTCCACAGCAGTCTACAGCAGATCAGTTTTTTGATGAAGCACAGTTTGAGAGCTATCGCAAATTGGGTTATCATTCAATACATGATATAGGGGAATTGCACTTGCCATAATCATTAAGTTAAGCATGTAAAAAAAAGTCTCACGCAGATTTTAGCGGATTGAAAAAAAGTCCGTAGAATCTGCGTGAAAAAATAACATTAACTTAATGGCATTGCGTTTTAGCTGAAGTTAAATAGTCGGATAGGCATAATAGGCTTTAGCCAAACTAGCGGCTTATTTTGGCTAAAGCCATTAACTTTTCCATCAAACTATAACCTCAAGCTAAAGCACAATGTCATTAAGTTAAGGATCGTTTAAAAAAAGTCTCACGCAGATTCTGCAGATTTTTGCAGAATGTAATAAAAAAAATCCGCAAAATCTGCAGAATCTGCGTGAAAAAATCTCTTAACTTAATGACATTGAGCTAAAGCAGGAGGCAATCCAAAATAATACTTCTATTCTTTGAAAAAGGGCAATATTTTTACGCCAATTTAAATGGCCCCATCTAATTAAATTGCTTTTTCAATGCTTTGACCATTAAAAAATATACTATTCTAATTCAGAATATGGAGTGTATGCTATCTGATTTCAAATATAAACAAACCAATAATTAAAATTACTTCATAAAACAGAGTCCGCGATTTAAGTTAAAAGAAAAAAAGAATTCGATTTTTAAAATTTAATTATTTTTCTAAAGCGTTGTTGTTTAGTGTGTTTTGAGGAATATTCAATGTAAGATTTGCATTTTTGAATTTTTCCTAAAACCAAAACGATTATTACAGCGTAAATGCCTTTATAACTTAAAACATTAATTATGAAAACTAGAAAATTTTTAACAGCAGCAGTTTTAGTCTTAGGATTTGCATTTACTTCAAACGCACAAAAAACAGTAATGGTTGGTGGAGCGGCGATGTATCCGAACAAAAATATTATTGAAAATGCAGTAAACTCAAAAGATCATACTACTTTGGTGGCTGCCGTAAAAGCAGCAGATTTAGTAGCAACTTTACAGAGTAAAGGACCATTCACCGTTTTTGCCCCAACAAATGCAGCGTTTGATAAATTACCGGCAGGAACAGTAGAAACATTGTTGAAACCGGAAAACAAAAAAATGCTTCAAACAATTTTAACCTATCATGTTGTGGCTGGAAAAATGAATGCTTCGGATATTGCAAAAGCGATAAAAATGGGTAAAGGTAAAGCAACGCTAAAAACCGTAAGCGGTGGCACATTAACTGCCTGGATGGATGGTAAAACGTTATACATCAGCGATGAGAGTGGTAACAAAGCTAAAGTGACAATTGCAGATGTAAATCAATCTAATGGAGTAATTCATGTAGTTGATACTGTATTATTGCCAAAAAGCTAATTAACAGCATTTAAATGCCAAGATAAAAAGAACTGTAAATGACTATTTACGGTTCTTTTTATTTTAGATGGCTAAGAATCTTATCGTTTAGCCATTAAAGTTGATCCTGCCGAAGCAATAACAACACAGGCAACCGCTATTATTTCATAAAAGTTTAGACGCTCCTGAAGAAATATAAAACCACAAATAGCGGCCGCAGCAGGTTCTAAACTCATTAATATACTAAACGTTCGCGGAGGTAGCTGTCCTAAAGCTTTCATTTCAAGTGTAAAAGGGATAGCACTTGATAAAAGAGCCAACGCAATGCTTAATCCAAAAAGTTTTGGAGTAAGATTAATGAGTCCATTTTCGTAAAAACCAAAAGGAAGAATTAAAAGTGAAGCAAAAAGCATTCCGACGGAAACTGCCTCACCGCTATTCATAATTTTAGAGACTTTGCCATCCAGAACAATATAACTGGCCCAAAGTCCTCCTGCTAAAAGGGCAAAAATTACTCCTAAGGTATCTATTCTGCTATTCGTCCATGGGGCGATTAAAAGGATTCCGATTGCTGCCAGTACAACCCAGCAATAATCAAGTAAACGCTTCGATCCGACTATGGCGAGTAATAAAGGACCTATGAATTCTAAAGTAACAGATAAACCAATTGGGATTCTTTCTATTGCCAGATAAAATATTAAATTCATCGCACCCAAATTCAAACCATATGGAATTACAATTTTCCATTGTTGTCTCGTAATTTTAAACAGATTCGGACGATAAGCAGCAAATAAGATCAGGGCAGAGATACCGATTCTTATTGAAGCTGTTCCTGCAGCACCAAGAGCCGGGAAGATTGTTTTAGCAATAGCAGCGCCACATTGTACGCTTATGATGGCTAATAACACAGCCGGAACCGGTGGGAGGTTGAATTCTTTGTTTTTCATTGAAAGTCTATGCTGAAACGCAAAACTACAAATAAGTAAGCACAAAAGGTTTTCGGATAGTATAAAATTAATCCGTTGGGAGCAATTAATTTTTACAGAAAGAGGCCTAGTACAAAGCCTAAAAAAGACATCTTACGTAGTATAAGACGATGTGGAGAAATGGAGATTTTCTTAACACACCTCAAGTTATAAGTGTCAAAATCTATGTCTCTATGTGTTAAATTGATTTAGCTCAATCACAGTCAACACATTCGGCAGGTAGTACGTGAAAAGTTACGCGTTTCCGCGAGAAATAGTTTAAAAAATTAATCTAAAGCACGTTTAGTTACAAAGTAGCGGTACCCTATAAGTGCCATTTGCCATTTTTTTGCTTTGGTAATATCTAAACCTTGTTTGGTCAAACTTGGTAAAAGAATTTTATTTAGTTTGGCTAAAATTTTATACATAGTAGGTTAATTTTTTTTCAAAGATATAAAAAAAGACTTTGTCATTTAACAAAGTCTTTCTGAGTATTAATTAGTGCTGTTTTTTAGCCATATTCTTTTGTTGCTGAATCATAGTTCTTTGTTGCAGTCTCATGTCTCGCTCTTGTTGTCTCATATCTCTTTCATATTGTTTCATGTCCTTCTCATGTTGACGCATATCTTTTTCATGCTGTTTCATGTCGATCTCATGTTGTTTCATATCAACATTCGATTGCTGATCGTATTTCCCCATATCCGCATTGAATTGCTCCATGGCTACTTCGTATTTTTCCATTTCTTTTTCAAAAATAGCTTCACGTTTTGACATGACTTCATTTAACTCCTTTTCGTAAGCAGCCATTTGCGGTTCAAAGGCATCCATTTTCTTTTCGAATTCATCCATTTCTCTCTCGTAATTTTTCATAGCCGTTTTATCATTTAGATTTGTAGGCGGAACGGGAGGTTTTGGCATATTGGCCATAGCAGTTGGAGGTGATGGCATTGCACCGGCCGGGAAAACCGGAGGTGTTGGCGGAGTTGGAGGTGCAGTATAAGTACCGTTTTGATATACGGTTCTGGTTTCTCTAACCTGTGCAGGACCTTCTTCATCGGTTAAACCATCGAGTTGTCCATCGGCGATTAGTTTGATTTTTTTCGTTCCATTATCGTTTGTTGTAATGGCAATTCCGCAATCCTTAATGGCTTCATCACCATTAATTTGAATAGTTTGTGCTTCTCCGGCTCCTTTTTTAAGAGCTACTTTGATACAGGTTAATTCGTTTTTTGAATTTCTCTTTACTTCTGACACCACTACATCAACATCATGATTTGCTTTTAATTTTTCGGAAAGCTCCTTTAATTCCTGATCTGTGGTGTTTTTTTTGATTTTGTAAATCTCTACTGATTGCTCTTTTTCTTTGGCGACTGCCTCAATTTGTTTCTTTTCCTGCGCTACTGTTTTGATTTGAAATAAAACTACGAAAGCTACAAGTGCCGGAAGTATGGCGTAATACTTCCAATAGTTTCTCTTTTTTGATTGATTTTTGTTTAACATGACAATTCGTTTTTTGATTAATGATTGATAAAAATGATTGGTGATTGCTACACAAGTTTCATGTGTAGTTATTTTTAAAAGCGTGTATTGGTACGCTTTTTTGTCCGAAAGTTTTTTTGCAGCTTCGTTATCCGCAATAAACTCAAGGTTTTGAATAATGGCTTTTTTATAAAACCAGATGATTGGATTGAACCAAAACAGTACACAGAATAGTCTTGAAATCAGAACGTCAACTGTATGATGCTGATCACTGTGTACTTTTTCATGTTCAATAATACTCTCTAACTCTGATGCCGTATACAGTGATGAGTTGTAAACGATATAATCAAAATAAGAAAAAGGAGCAATGTTTTCGTTTGTATCGATAAATTTAAAATCAGCTTGTTGTTGCACTTTTTTGCCTTTAAGAACAGTATTCAGACTGTAAAAATCTAATCCGAATTTTACTAAGAAAGCAATAAAACCAATGGTATAAATAGCAATGTAAACCAGATTCCAGTTGATTTCGAAAGACTCTTCTTCTATTGCATGGACAATAGAAGCAGGAGAGTAACTCATATTTGAAACCGGTACAGGATCAATCCATACAATTTTGGTATACACTATAAAGGGCAGTATTACCGATGTAATTAATCCGGCTAGTAAAAACCATCTGTTGCTGGTGAAAAAAGTTTCTTTGCGTAATAGTAAATAATAAGCAAGGTAAAACAAAGCAACTAATGCGCTTGATTTTGCGATAAAAATGAAAAGTGCTTCCATAAACGACTATTTTTCTTCTTTTGAATTTTCAATCATAGCTAAAACTTCACGTAATTCAGCTGCAGAAATTTTTTCCTCTTTAGCAAAAAAGGACACCATACTTTTATAAGAGCTATTAAAATAATGATCAATAGCGGTACTCATAAACCCTGTGCGATATTCTTCGATGCTTACAATTGGATAATACTGATGGGTATTTCCAAAAGTAGTATGACTCACATATTCTTTTTCTTCCAGATTACGTACTATAGTCGAAAGTGTATTGTAATGTGGTTGCTCTTCTGTAATCTCGGCCTGAACTTCTTTTACAAATGCTTTTTTGAGCTTCCATAAAATGTGCATGATTTCCTCTTCTTTGTTGGTTAGCTTTTGCATAGTTTTAAGGTTGTAAATTAGCTGTAGTGCTTACTTTTTGGTTGTGATTTCAATCACACCATTTTTCCCTTTGTCGCCATATTTTTCTATAGCCTGAGTGCCTTTAAAAACACTCATTTTTTCTATATCAAGTGCGTCAATATCATCCATAGAAGTACCATCTGTCAGTACAACACCATCTACGATGATAAGTTGTTTAGCAGAACTTCCGCCTGATTTTACGATAACTTTTGGCTTAGATTGACTGTAGTAGGTTATAGAAGTAGTTTCGTTTTTGTCCCCATCAGTACTTACATTCACGTTTGTATTTACATTGGTTTTGAAGGTTGTGATTACATGAGTATTTGTTGTACCATTTGTAGGATCACTTTTGCCAGTAGTAGTATTAGTTTTAACATCGGTATTGGTATTAGTTTTTTGAGTTTTCTTGATTTTTATCTTTGATCCTTCGGTCGCGTCTTTTTGAAATTCGTTTTTTGTAACTACAATTATTTTCTTAGCCCCGTTTTCCTCAGTTTTAATGATAATGCCACAGTCTTTGATAGCATCAGAACCCGAAATATGAAGGGCCTGCGTTTCTTCTTTACCGTTTTTAAGATCAACTTTAATAGAGGTCAATTCATTATTTGAATTCCTTTTTGTTTCAGAAATAACGGCATCAACATTGTGCTCCGCTTTTAGCTTTTCGGTGATTGTTGCAAGCTCCTGATCTGTGGTTGTTTTTTTGATTTCGTAAACATCCATTCCTTTTACTTTTTCAGTAGCACTGTTTTTTTGAGTTTGCTCTTTTTCGTGGGCTACGACTTCAATCTGAAATAGAAGTACAAATGCTACAAGTGCCGGAATTACGGTATAATACTTCCAGTAATTCCGCTTTTTTGATTGATTTTGATTTAACATAACGATTCGTTTTTTGATTAATGATTGATAAAAATGATTGGTGATGGCAACACAATTTTCGTGTGTTGTTATTTTTAAAAGCGTGTACTGATACGCTTTTTTGTCGGAAAGTCTTTTTGCTGCCTCATTATCTGCAATAAACTCGAGATTTTGAGTAATCGCTTTTTTATAAAGCCAGACAAGGGGATTGAACCAAAACAAAATACTGAAGATTCTGGAAACTAAAACATCTACGGTATGGTTCTGATCGCTGTGTACTTTTTCATGTTCAATAATATTCTCTAATTCTGAAGCCGTATATAGTGATGAGTTATACACGATGTATTCAAAATAAGAGAACGGAGCTATATTCTCCTTGACATCAATAAATTTAAAATCGGCCTGTTGTTTTACCTTTTTGCCTTTTAGAATAGTATTTAAACTATAAAAATCTATTGCGAATTTTATCAGCAAAGCCAGGAAGCCAATGCCATAACAGGCTAAAAGCACATAATTCCAATTGATTTCAAAAAGAGGATTTTCAATTGTTTGCGCAAAAACAGGTTGAAAATCCGGATTTTGTGTTGAAGTAGGGGCAACCCATACATTTTTGGTGTACACTATAAAGGGCAATACTACAGAAGTGATTAAACCGGTCAATAAAAACCATCTGTTACTGGTAAAGAAGGTTTCTTTGCGCAGTAAAAAATAATAGGCAGTATAAAACAAGAATAACAGTCCACCTGATTTTGCGATATAAATGAATAGTGCTTCCATAAAATGATTATTTTTCTTCTTTTGGACTTTCGATCATGGCTAAGATTTCGCGTAATTCAGCGGCAGAAATTTTCTCTTCTTTAGCAAAAAAGGACACCATACTTTTATACGAACTATTGAAATAATTATCGATAGCAGTACTCATAAAACCTTTACGATAGTCTTCAATGCTTACAATCGGATAATATTGGTGGGTGTTTCCAAAGGCATTATGATTTACATATCCTTTTTCTTCCAGATTACGCACTATAGTCGAAAGCGTATTGTAGTGCGGTTGGTCTTCTGTAATCTCGGCTTGAACTTCTTTTACGAAAGCTTTTTTTAGCTTCCATAAAATGTGCATGATTTCCTCTTCTTTGTTCGTTAGCTTTTGCATGTTTTCTAATTTTAATTCAAAACTACAACTATTTTTATAGTTACGCAACTATAAAAATAGTTATTTAACTATTTTTTACGTTTGTATTGTGTTTGAAGCGCTGTAAAGCCTCTCAAATTGGCCTGTAGAGCGTAATTGAGCTAAATGTTTTTTAACACATAGAAACATAGATTTTAGTGCTTATGATTTGAGGGGTTTTAGAAAATCATGATTTTTTCACATAGTTTATGTGATTTATTATAAGTGAAACTTCTTTTTTAAAGCTTTGCCAACTATGTCTCTATATGTTGAAATTAATCGTAGTAAACGGTTTTAGTTTAGTCTTGTAAAAAGTCTTTTTCTATGTCTCTATGTGTTAAAATTAAGCGTACGCAAAAGCCTCAATTTAGTAGCGTTAAATTGAAAGTGGGCTTATTGTAATAGGAATGTGTAGTTAAGAAATCTTTTCGTCAATCAAAGCTTTCTTGATCCACAGGCAACAAAGAGTAGCGATGATTCCGATAGAAGCCATGAAAAACCAGTTTATCTGATAACCCAGTCTGGCAATAATTTCAAAACCAATTTTGGAACTCATAATATGTGCCAAGCTAAAACTCATGGTGTAAAGTGCCATATAGCGGCCTTCCTGACCATGTGGAGCGCGACTTAAAGCAAAAGCATTCGAGAAAGGAAAGGTTAAGATTTCTCCAATAGAGATGCAAATCATACTAATGACCAGTATTCCGGCCCAAACATTAATAAGCAACATGAAGAAACTTAAAGACATTACAAGTGAACCCAGTAAGATGATTTTTATTTTAGGGAAACTTTTTCGCTCCATAAAACCGACTATTGGCATTTCAAAAGCAAAAATCATAAGTCCGTTTAACGTCATTAATAAACCGGTTTGGAATTCGGTTAAACTAAATTTTTCGTTATGATATAAAGGTAAGGTCGTAAAAAGCTGAAAGAAAATCATGCCTGTTACAAAGCTTACAAATAAGAAAACCCAAAAAATCTTATCATGAAAAACAGATTTTATAGCCACAGGACTTTCAGTTTTGTCGTTATGTGGAACTTTTTTCTTTTCTTTTACCAATAAAGCAAAAATCAATATGGCAACAATACAAGACGCTCCATCAACCCAGAACAAACCTGAATAACCGATTCCCATAATGATCAAACCACCTAAAGCGGGTCCGGCAGCAAAGCCAAGATTTACGGCTAAACGAACCAATGTTAAGGCTCGGGTTCTGTTTTCCGGTTTTGCGTAAGCGCTTAAAGAAACAAACATGGCAGGTCTAAACATATCTGCAATGATCATTAGAAGAAACATGGAAGCGCAGAGTGCCCAGAAAGTGGTTACATATTGAATAAAGAAGAGTGATACTCCGCTAGTGAATAAACTAAAAATCATGATTTTATAAAACCCGATTTTATCGGATAATTTTCCTCCGAGCCAAGATCCTAACATAGATCCTAAACCAAATGAAACCATAATCCAACCTACCTGATTGTATGAAAAATGCAGGTCCTCTTTTAAGTACTTTGATAAAAATGGAAGCACCATAGTACCGGCACGATTAATAAAAGTGACTAGTGTAAGTATCCAAATTTCTCTTGAAAATCCTTTAAAATTATTGATGTAGTGGGTAAAAGCAGTTTTGAGCATTGTAAATTGGTTATTTACAACAAAGTTAGAAAACTTTGTAACGTAGAGCGGTTGCTGCTTTGTTACTTTTAAACTATTTTTGCATAAAATTTTAAAGATGAAAAAATATATTGCATTTGTTTTGTTGTTGACCTGTGCTTTAGGTTTTAGCCAAAAGAAATTTAAGCAGAGCGATGCTGAAAAATTTCAGAAGAAAATTAATTCAGAATATGCTGATGCTAAGACAAGTCCGTTAATGGCGGAGGATCTTAAAACTTTTAAAGCTTTAGATTTTTATCCAATAAATCAAGCCTTTTTTGTGAATGCTGTTTTTGAAAAAGCAGTAAATGAAAAGGTTTTTGAAATGAAAACCACCGGAACAAGAACACCAAAATATATTAAGTACGGAACAGTTACTTTTAAGATAAATGGAGTTCAATGTCAATTAAATGTCTACAGAAATATAGAACTCTCTAAAAATCCCGAGTATAAGAATCATTTATTCTTGCCATTTTCAGATTTAACCTGTGGCAAAGAAAGTTATATAGGAGGAAGATATATTGACTTAGAAATTCCGAAAGGCAATACAATTGCTATCGATTTCAATCAGGCCTACAATCCGTATTGTGCCTATAATCACAAATATTCTTGCCCGATTGTTCCGTTGGAGAATGATTTGAAGGTTGAAATTAAAGCAGGTGTGAAAACCTTTCACTAATGGAATTCTTCAATTTTCATACACATCAGTTTACCAATCAATCTGATATCTTAGAATTGGTGAATCAATATCCACAAGAATTTGATGATAGCATTCCATTTTATTCCATCGGAATTCATCCGTGGTACATTATGGAAGACAGACTAGAGAGCGATTTGAAAATTGTTGAAGAAAAATTGCAAGCAAAAAATTGTCTGGCTGTCGGGGAGTGTGGTTTAGACAAACGTACAGAAGTTCCGTTGGATTTGCAGATAACAGTTTTTGAAAAACAATTGATTCTTGCAGAAAAATACAGAAAACCGGTAGTAATTCATTGTGTAGCTGCTTTTCAGGAAGTGATCGCAATAAAAAAAAGAATGAAAATCACTGTTCCTATGATTGTACATGGTTTTTCGAAAAACAGTCAGATCGCGAACCAACTTGTTAAAGAAGGATTTTATATTTCGTTTGGAAAGTATCTACTCAGAAATCCTGAATTGAAAACGGTTTTCCAGCAAGTCCCAAACGATCGTTTTTTCCTGGAAACAGACACTACTCAAGAAACAATTCAGGAAGTATATACGCTTGCATCAGCATACAAGAATTTAAACAGTAAGGAACTGGAAACAATCATTTCAAACAACTATAAAGCAGTCTTCCAAAAAACCTGAAACCCGAAACCTGAAACAAAAGAAACCTGAAACAAAAGAAACAAAAGAACAAAAAGAACAAAAGATATTAATTTTTTAAACAATACAGATAATATGGCAGAGTGGACAGAAAGAGCCGAGCTTTTATTTACCAAAGAAGGATTAGAAAACCTGCAAAACTCCAATGTTTTGGTAGTTGGCTTAGGTGGTGTAGGATCATTTGCAGCTGAGTTTTTGGCCAGAGCAGGAGTAGGGAGTATGACCATTGTGGATGGCGATGTAGTAGATATTACCAATATAAACAGACAATTACCGGCTTTGCATTCTACAGTTGGTGAGCCAAAAATAAAGATCGTAGGAGACCGTTTGCTGGATATTAATCCGGAATTAAAACTGACGCGAGTTCAGGAATTTTTATCCCCTGAGCGTGCTTTTGAAATTGTTACTTCTGAATTTGATTACGTTCTGGACTGTATTGACAGTATTACTCCGAAGTTAAATTTAATATTTGCCGCAAAACGAAAAAGAGTAAAAATCATCAGTAGCATGGGCGCCGGTGGAAAAATGTTAGCTTCGAAAGTAAAAGTTACTGATATTTCTAAAACCATAAATTGCTATTTTTCTAAAACCATTCGCAAGCGTTTGAAAGAGGCAAAAATCAATAAATTGAAAGTCGTTTTTTCTTCAGAAATTCAAGACGAGAAAAGTTTGAAATTAACAGACGGAAAAAACTTCAAAAAATCATTCTACGGAACCAACAGTTATATGCCCGGTTTATTTGGTCTTCATGCTGCCGAGACGGTGATTAGATATTTGCTTACTAAAGTTTAGTCGCAGTTTACAGTCACAGTTTACAGTCACAGTTTACAGTCACAGTTTACAGTCACAGTTTGCAGTCACAGTTTGCAGTCACAGTTTACAGACACAGTTAAAAAAAACTCAGAACCTTAGTAGCTCAGAACCTCAGAGACTTAAAAAAAATGATAAAAACAGTAATTTTTGACATGGACGGCGTTATTGTCGATACGGAACCCGTTCACCGTTATGCCTATTACAAACAATTTTCTGAGCTCGATATTGAGGTTTCAGAAGAAATGTACACTTCGTTTACCGGATTTTCGACGCGAAATACATTTCAAACTTTAAAAGGACATTTCCCGACTATAACACTGGAAGTAGAGGATTTGATTCAAAGAAAAAGAACAATTTTCAACGATGCTTTCGATACTAAAGAAGATTTGTATCTGCTGGAGGGTGTGGAAGATTTGATTAAAGATTTATATACGAGCGGAATCCAATTAATTTTAGCATCTTCAGCATCGAAAGTAACCATTGAACGTGTTTTTAGCCGATTTAATTTACATCAGTATTTTACGGATCTTGTGAGTGGGGAAGACTTCCCGCAATCAAAGCCCAATCCGGCTATTTTTTTGCATGCGGCATCCCTTTCGAAAGCACCGAAAGAGAACTGTATCGTGATTGAAGACAGCACTAATGGTGTGCTGGCTGCCAAAGGAGCAGGCATCTTTTGTGTAGGTTACAACAGCCCTCATTCTAAAATGCAGGATTTGTCAGCTTCGGATTTAATTATCAACGACTTCAAGGAATTAAATGCTGAAAAAATATCGCAATTAGGCGCTTGAATTATGTAAAATTTAACATTTGTTAGCTGATTGAATTGTAAATTTGAATAAAACAAATAAACCTAAAACAATGAAAAAACTACTTATTGCATTAGCCCTTTTTATGGCTCCTTTTGCTTCAGAAGCACAGGTTAGAACACCACAGGCAAGTCCAAAAGCTTATATCAAACAAACGGTTGGTTTAACCGATGTTGAGGTTACGTATTCAAGACCCGGAGCGAGAGGTAGAGCTGTATTTGGAAATTTAGTTCCGTTTGGAAAATTGTGGAGAACAGGCGCTAATGAAAATACGATCATTAACTTCGGCGATGATGTTGTAATTGATGGTAAAACATTAAAAAAAGGGAAATATGCAATTTATACGATTCCTAAAATAGAAAGCTGGGAAGTGATTTTCTATCTTTCTACTGACAACTGGGGATTGCCTGAAAATTGGAACGATGCTTATGTTGCCTTAAGAACTACAGTGAAAGAGGACGCTTTGCCAAAACCGGTTGAAACTTTTACAATTGGTATTAATGGTTTAGATCCTAATTTTGGTTTTCTGGAAATTGCATGGGAAAACTCACATGTTGCTTTAAAATTTGAAGTTCCAACTGCAAAAACAGCTACGGCAAGTATCGAGAAAGTATTGGCAGGACCATCATCAGGAGATTACTTTGATGCAGCGCAATATACATTTCAGTCAAACGGAAATATTGCCGATGCCAGAACTTATGTGGACAAATCATTGGACATGAGTGCTGAAAAACCATATTACATTTTAAGATTAAAATCACTAATTCAGGCAAAACAAGGCGATAAAAAAGGAGCAATTGAAACAGCAAAAGCCTCTTTAGCAGCTGCTGAAACGGCCAAGAATCAGGATTACGTAAAAATGAACAAAGACAGCATCACAGAGTGGAGCAGATAAAAAAAGATTCTTTGAATCTTTTTAAAATTTCAAAATATTAAAAATTCCAAATTCCAAATTTAGTGGGATTTGGGATTTTTTTTTTGTGGTTTAAATTGCTTTGCAATATGGTTTTTTTGTGTGCTATTTTTCTTTGGTCGAATGGATTAGCTAATAGTATTTTATTCTTAGTCACGCATTTTTTCTTGCAACCTTGTCATTTCGAAGAATGAGAAATCACACTAGCTGCTCCGTTTCTATTTTCCATAATTTTGTCATACCGAGGAACGAAATATCTCCACAAGTAATTCTGTAAAGTGAAGCTCAATGGTATCGATTCAGCAAACGTAGATCCTTCGTTCCTCAGGATGACAAACTGTACGGAGTTTCTCTTTTCCACAATTTTGTCATACCTAGGAACGAAGTATCTTCACAGGTAATTCCGTAAAGTGAAGTTCAACGGTATTGATTTAGCAAACGTAGATTTTTCGTTCCTCAGGATGACAAACTGTACGGGGTTTCTATTTTTCACAATTTTGTCATAGTGAGGAACGAAATATCTTCACAAGTAATTCCGTAAAGTCAAGCTCAACGGTATCGGTTCTGCAAACGTAGATTCTTCGTTCCTCAGGATGACAAACTGTACGGGGTTTCTATTTTCCACAATTTTGTCATACTGAGGAACGAAGTATCTTCACAGATAATTCCATAAAGTGAAGCTCAACGGTATCGATTCAGCAAACGTAGATTGTTCGTTCCTCAGGATGACAAACTGTACGGAGTTTCTATTTTTCACAATTTTGTCATACTGAGGAACGAAGGATCTTCACAAGTAACTCCGTAAAGTGAAGCTCAACGGTATCGATTCAGCAAACGTAGATTCTTCGTTCCTTTGAATGTCAAACTGTACGGAGTTTCTATTTTCCACAATTTTGTCATACCTAGGAACGAAGTATCTTCACAAGAAACTCCGTAAAGTGAAGCTCAACGGTATCGATTTAGCAAACGTAGATTTTTCGTTCCTCAGGATGATAAATTGTATGGGGTTTTTATTTTCCTCAATTTTGTCATACTGAGGAACGAAGTATCTTCACAAGTAATTCCGTAAAGTGAAGCTCAACGTTATCAATTCAGCAAACGTAGATTCTTCGTTCCTCAGAATGACAAACTGGATGGAGTTTCTTGTGTGATTTCTCATTCTTCGAAATGACAAAAAGTGAGTGGTAAGGTCGTAAAAGGTAAAGCTTTAAAGAAAAATCAGGAATAAACTTTACGATCCTGGAAAGCCTTAAATCGAAGATGAGGCTTAGGATATCGAAACCTGAAACCTGAAACTTCAAACTTCAAACCTGGAACTTCAAACCTGAAACAAAAGAAACAAAAGAAACAAAAGAAACAAAAAATCCCTCCCCCTTTTAAGTTTAATTCAAGCTAGGAGATTCAGGAATTTTTACAGTTTTCTTTTTCTTAATAATCAGCAGGTAAAAAGTAATCCCACCCAAAATGACAAGTAAGGCTATCTGAAGTTGTCCAAGACTATTATTACCGCTATGCATGGCATTCGCGGCTTTTAATTTTTCCTTTCCTTCTGTAATTTGAATTTGAGAGAGTAATTCTAACGTTTTTAAAGCTTCATCGCTTGCTTTTGAAATCTGAATCCAGTTTTTAGCTTGGGATTGTTTATGGATGGTCTCGCATGAATTTAGAAAGGCTTGAAAATAAGTTTTCTCTTTGGGTGTCAGAACTGTTTTGGCATATAGATCATCTATGGTGTGGATAATCTTTAAGGTACTTGCGATTTCATTCTTTTTGATGGTATCGCTGAGGTTTAATTTTTCGGCTTCTGTTTTTATAAAATGAAGCTCTTTGGAGTATTGAAAAATATAATGCGCTACTACTAAACGATCTTTATAAATCGCATTAATGTTTTCGTTAACATTTTTGGAGTTTAGTAAGGTGTTGAAATTACTCAAAATAATAAGAAGCATGACAATAAGCAGAATGAAAGCCGCTTTGGTTTTGTTGCTGTATTTTTTTAAGTCTTTCATATTGGCGTTTTTGGAATGGTTAGTTTTTCAAAGATAGAGATTTTGAGATTGAAAAATAACCTTGAAATTAAGGACTATTTGTTTTTTATCTTAATTTCAGTCTGTTTGAGGAATACGTGTGACATTGGATTTTGAAACGACTTTATTTTGATTTATTAATCTAAAAGTTTCTTTGTTTATCACATTGGCACCTCTTGATAGAAAATAGGGACTTTGGCATTCTGCATAACTGATATAAACCAGATGATTATTATCTTCTAAATTTTCATTTTCTCTCATTGCTGAAGTGTAGCTTTCCATACCGTTGATCATAAAAACGGGGTTGCCTTCACGATAAAGTTGTGTAGCAATCCCCTTTAGTAGCTCTTCAGCTGCCAATTGTATATCTATTTCAGGAAAGGATAGTAATAGCATACAATAAGACAAGGAACATATATTTGTTTGCTTAAAATCTGGATATTTTTCAAAAATAACCGCTCCTTGATTTAAATTTTCAAAGCATTTCGTATACAGTTTTGTTGAAATTGATTGATCTTCAAATATAGTGTCCTTTACATTTTGACCTTCAACGTGCAGACAAAAACAGAACAAAATAAGTACGATTGATTTTCCGAATACAATTTTCATAAAAAAAATAAATTTAAGATTATCCAAGCTCAGTTTTCGATTAATAAAATCTGCCAAATCAGCTAAATCTGCGTGAAATTTTGCTCACGAAAAAACAAATCTATAACTCATTCAATTCAAGCTCATTTCGCTTAAAAACAAATAACTGCATCAATAAAGCCAAAACAATTGTCAAAATTGCCCCGATAAAGTTCAACCACAAATACCCTAATTTTTCCTGACCACTCGGATAAATATGAATCATGAAATAATAGATGATAAAAATGGTAATCTGACTGATAATGGCGCTGTAAAACATGGCTTTTGCCTGAACATGACGTAAGTAAAAACCAACCAGAAAGATTCCTAAAACTGTTCCGTAAAAAATAGAACCGATAATATTGACCAACTGAATAAGGTTTTCAAATAATGTTCCTACACAGGCAAAAAGTATGGCGATAATTCCCCAGAAAAGGGTAAAAAATTTGGTTGCATTCAGATAATGTTTTTCTGATTTTTCGGTTTTTAAGTTTCGTTTGTAAATGTCAATGGCGGTTGTTGAAGCCAATGCATTTAATCCGGAGGCGGTTGAAGACATGGCTGCCGAAAGAATTACGGCTAACAATAATCCGATAAGGCCTTTTGGCAGATAGTGAAGAATAAAATGAAAAAATACATAATCTTTATCATTGGTTTCACTGTTGCTGTCTGCCTTAGAAATGATTTCTTTGGCACGGTCACGCAAGTCTTTTTCCTTATTGGATAAAGCAACCAACTCTTTTCGAAGAATCGGGTTATCATAATCCTGATTCAACTGATCGATGTACAACAGATTGATTACTTTTTTATCCTCAGAAAGCGTGTTTAATTTTTTCTCTAACGTATGATACTCTTCTTTGAATGCCGATTTCTCGATTACAATTTTATTATTTGGATTAAAATTTAACGGAACCGGATTAAATTGAAAAAACACAAAAACCATAATTCCCGTTAGCAGGATAAAGAATTGCATAGGCACTTTTAAAAGCCCGTTCATTATTAGTCCCATCTGACTTTCGCGAACTGATTTTCCGGACAGATAACGACCCACCTGAGACTGATCTGTTCCAAAATAAGCAAGTGCAAGGAAAAAACCTCCTGTGATCCCGCTCCAGAACGTATATTTTTCTTCAGGATTAAAAGAGAAATCTACAATATTCATTTTGTCATTTGCTCCGGCAATATGCATGGCACTGGAGAACGTCATATCATTTGGCAGGTAATGTAAAATTAGGAAAAAGGTGATAAACATTCCGGTCATAATGACGAACATCTGTTGTTTTTGAGTTACGTTTACCGCTTTTGTACCTCCGGAAAATGTATAAATAATTACCAGCAAACCAATGATAACATTCATAAAGGTCAGGTTCCAGCCTAAAAGGGCCGATAAGATAATTGCCGGTGCGTAAATGGTCAATCCGGTTCCTAATCCTCTTTGAACAAGGAAAAGAATTGCGGCTAAAGACCTAGTTTTAAGGTCAAATCGTTTTTCCAGAAACTCATAGGCAGTATAAACTTTTGCTTTATGATACAGCGGAATAAAAGTTACACAAATGACAATCATGGCAATTGGCAATCCAAAATAAAACTGTACAAAACCCATTCCGTCATGATACGCTTGTCCGGGTGTTGACAAGAAAGTGATGGCGCTTGCCTGAGTTGCCATTACAGAAAGTCCGACGGTATACCAAGGTGTTTCATTGTTGCCGAGAATAAAATCCTCGACATTTTTACTTCCTTTGGTTTTCCAAGAGCCGTATCCAACAATAAATAAAAGTGTAACAATTAGAACGATCCAATCAAATAGTTGCATAGGTTATGAGTATAATTGCATGATTAAGAGAAAAATCAGAATGTAAATGGCATTGGCCACCAAAACGTAGGTGTAGCTTTTTTTCCATTTTTTTGTTTTTTTATCTTCCATTTTTGAAAATTTATTGCTTTAATTGCTGTTTAGGAGCTTCAATAGGCTGTTTCAATGAGATAATATTCGAAAGCAAACGATATGCTCCCGCAACACCTTCAGGTAATTCTCTAAAAAAGCTTAAACCGGTGTAAATGTAATATCCTTTTCCATATGGTGCCACTAATAAGGCTCCATTTTTAGCAGACTCTCCTTTATCATGTGACGATAAAATAGGAGTGAAGGCAGGGTCATATTGATCCGGATAATAGAGACCTTGCTCTTGTGTCCAGCCTTCAAAATCTTTAGTACTGATTTTATTTGGGGTGTTTAAAACAGGATGATTTGGCGCTAAAAATGTGATTTTTGCGTTTTCTTCTGTTACTCGGTCATTTGATATTTTTAATGGATATGGTGCAAGTTGATCGGTTACTAGTCTACCATATGTATTGTATTGCACAATCATATTTTTACCGCTTTTCACAAAGTCAAAGAGTACTTTTTGCTTGTTGGCTAGAGCATTGACGGTATTATAAGCACGAACTCCGGTAATCACTGTATTAAAAGAATCTAATTTTTCAGGTGTAATTTCCTCAGGTTTCAAAAGAGTTACTTTATACCCCATTTGTGTAAGACTTTCAGGAACCTCATCACCCGCTCCCATAATATATCCAACGGCATCTCCTGAAGTTTTTAAGTCAATACGGATACATTTTGATTCCGCTGACTTCAGGATCATTTGTTTGGTTATATGACTGTAATCAATGATCGTTATGCTTTTGTCAAAACGTTCTTTATCTATGGTAATGACACTTTTTGCAATGGCTTCTTCGGGTTGAACGGGTGGTGTCACTTCAAAATAAAAGGTCTGTTCCATTCCCTTTTTTTCTAAGGCAAATGAAATTTGGTTTGGCGAAATCAACCAGCCTTTTCCTAATTCTAATTGCACGTTTCCTTTTATGTTGTCTTTTCCGGCACGAACTTTTACCGGAACCAATTTGCTTTTGGTATCCTTAAAGATCAATACTTTTTCTACGATTGAAGTGGTTGCTTCAGGTACAATATCCAGAAAATTGTACATTTCACCTTTTACGCCGTCATTGTATTTGTAAATAACAGTACGCTCAAACGGAATCTCAACACCACTAATTTTTACATTAAAAAGAACTTTTACTTCTCTTATAATATCAGGAATTCCAATATTTTCTTGATTGGATACGGTATAGATTCCTTCTGAAGCTTTTTCTTTTAGCCAATACGGTTGCGTATACTCGATTGTGGAGGGTAGCTGAGTTTGCAGGCTTATTTTTTGATCGTTGTTATTTTTTAGAACCGTGTTTTGAACCGTAGTTTTATGTTCCGGTAAAGTCGTTACACTTGTCAGTACCATTTCTACAGCAGATCGGTTAATCGCTTCAAGACTTAGTTTAACAATACTTCCTGGGGTAGCTTCCTGTTCGCTTGCTGCAGCTTCAAGGTACAAGCCGGCAGAAGACGCAATAATATTTTTTATGGCAGCAGATTTTACACTTTTCCAATGCTCATCTTCTAAAGATTCAATCATCGTGTACGCTTTTACCAAATCTGGTATACTTGCCGACGGGTTGCTGAAATTGTAGTTGGTTATAATTTTAGAAATCAGTTCACCGATAGGTTTTCCGTTTTTAACGCGATTCCAGCTGGTGTCAATTCCTTCAAACAATACATTCGGATCTTTGGGAGCTTCTCCGTTAATCAGTTCTAAATATTCAGTTTCATTTCCGCGAACTCCTGTACTTCCAAAACCTTGTGATTGATGGCGGCTGCGACTTAGGGCAGCAATTTCCTGATTTGATTTACCAATTCCGGTATAATAAACACCGGTTTCTAAGGTTGCAAATTTAGATTTATTGGCCGCTTCAAAATTTTCCTGACTTCCATAAAACCACCACGAAGTATTAAAGTATTGGCGTTTTACCTGCCAAGGCTTTACATATTTTAGTTGTTCAGGATATATTTTGGGGTCATTGGTCAATTTAAAACTTTCAACACTTAACATAGCAGACGAAGTATGATGCCCATGCGTTGAACCGGGTGTACGGTGATCAAATCGATTGATAATTACATCCGGCTGGAATTTTCTGATCGTCCAGATAACATCGGCCAAAACCTTGTCTTTGTCCCAAATATGCAAAGTTTCCTCTGGATTTTTTGAGTAGCCAAAGTCATTCGCTCTGGAGAAAAATTGTTCTCCACCATCTACTTTTCTTGCTTCAATTAATTCCTGAGTTCGTATAACACCTAATAATTCACGCAATTGAGGACCAATTAAATTCTGACCTCCATCACCACGAGTTAAAGACAAATATCCGGTTCTGGCATTCATTTCATTAGCGAAATAAGAGATCAGACGGGTGTTTTCGTCATCAGGATGTGCAGCCAGATACAATACAGATCCCAGAAAGTTTAATTTCTTGATTTGATTGTAAATTTCTACGGCATTTGGTTTCTGTGGTTGTTGTGCAAAAGAAATGGAAGTTCCGACTAAAAAAAGAAGAAGAATTTGTATCTGTATTTTTCGCATGGTTGGTTTAGGTGTTTTTTGAAAGAAGTTCAAAAATACTAATTATATTATTGAAGATAGTGCAAATGAAATGTTAACGGTTGATTTTTTTGCTATTAAAATAGACAAAAAGAGAGTATCAGGATCCTGATACTCTCTTTTTATTTAGGAAAGAATTACCTTCTTCCCGGGCGGTAAGGACCATCATGTCTGCGATCGTGATCGTGGTCATCATCATCGTCGTCATCGTCATCATCTCTGTCACGTTTCTTATAATGTTTATCATAGTTTTTGTGATTTCTGTGATTGTCATTATAACCGTAAACCGGTCTTGGTCTGCAACTTCTTTGTGGCGCTCCGTGATATCCTTTATAATATCTTACTTTGTGTCTGTTAAAGTAGGTGTAAGGAGTTCTACCGTGATAATCTGTTAATACTACTTTATATCCGTCGTATAAATCGTAGTTGCGATATTGTCTTGGTAAACGGTTTACTCTGGACCATCTTCCTCCTCCATAACAAATAAATTGCGAGGCTCTTACATCATAATAAGCTTCAATGTCGGGTAAGTAATAGTACTCTGTTTGTTCATAACCTGCAGGACCCCATGCTGGTGGAGATCCAATGTTAACATTTACAGATACCTGGGCTTGCGTGGCGTTTGCAACCAAAAGTAATAATCCTGCGATTGCTATTTTAACTGTTTTCATTTTTTTAGTTTTTTGTTAATTTTAACTCTAATAGGCAATATTCATATACTGTGCCAAAAATAAAAACAAAATGCATTTTAATCGATAAATGATGCTTTTTATCGATATTATTTTGTTAATGATTTGTAAAGTATTTGATTTTTAAAGTGTTGCGAATTTAAAAAAAATCTAAAAAAAAGTTCAATGGAAAGCAAAATAGGAGCTTGCAGCTTATTTATACTTTACAATTCTTGGTTTGGCAAGTTCAAAACTCTGTAAACCGCCATAATCAGTGGTTTCAAATGTGTTGGTTTTGAATAGATTATCGCCTTGCATGGGGATAGTAGGGTAGTAGGATAGTGATAATTGAAACGAGCTGAAAACCAAATAGTCATTGCTAATCAATAAACCTATAGTCAATTTAGAGTACGCTTTATTCTTAAACATGGCGTCATTCTGGCTTCCGAGAACACCTATCGCGTAATTAAAAAACGGATTCAGACGAAAACCCAAAAGTTCATAAGGAGAATAGGTTTGGGTTTGCAGTGCCAAAACCATTTTACTTGTTCCGTAGAGTGGGGCATTGAAGCCTGCTAATCCATTCTGTTCGTTTAAATTTAAGCGATCTCCCATACTGTCTGCCCGATTGATTCCCAATATCAATTGTGGATTAACAAATTGCCTTAATTTCCAATTACCAATACTGTATAATTTTGTAAAGTAGTTGGATTCGAGCAATATTGAGGTTTGATAGGTTTTAGATTGATGAAAGTAAGTACCGGCCTCAAAATTCATACTTAAGAAACCCAATCTGTAATAATTACCAAAAGAAAATTGAGCACCCAGATAAGGTCGCCAAATGGTGTTTTTGTATTGATAACCGAAGGTGATACCATAAATTCGCCCGATAGGAATGTCTTCTGTCCGTCCATTTCTAAAGATATAACTGTCCTTAACGAATTTCCGGGTGTTAAATCCGATTCCGCCTAAAAAGAGTTTTTCATTAGAATAAAAATTAATAGAGTCGTATTCAATAGTTGGACTTTCTTTGTAATCGATATTAAGGAAACGTGTAGAGACAATTAGATTGGTTATTCCATGATGTTCATCTTCAAAAACTTTTGAAGCATTTCCGACCCAAAAATCCTGAAAACGGTATTTAAAGGGCTGAAATGCAAATTTTAGATCCGGCCCCTGCAAACTGTCTTTTTTATAATTTTCACCTAAGTAAACACCGCCAGCCCATTTGGTTAAAGGGGAATAGAAAGCACGTTCCATATCAATGCTTTTGTTATAGTTATTGTCAAAGTCTATATTGTATTTCAGTACAGTGCTGACAAAAGTGCGTGCAATATTAGGTATAGTATAGGTTCCATCATGCCCATCTGCACCATCGGCAAAACGATTTGTGAACTTGTAATCTAATTGCTGACCCGTTCCGAAGAAGTCCTTTTCTTTTAATCCGATACCAACCCGACTGCTCGAAATTGAAAATCTCGGAATAGTACTCCACGAATCTAAAACGCGGATGGTAACATCGATAGAATCTGATGCTTTGCCGGCTAATTTGTTTGAAATTTTCACAGCAGTTACATACCGTTGCGATCGTATAATACGTTCCGATTCCTGCATTTTATAGGAATCGTAAGGTGCATTCCTTTTTAATAGCAATAAATTGTAAATGGCTATTTTTTTTGTTTTTAAATGAAGCCTGTTACCGGTTCTTTCTCCCCAATTCCGAGGCATGGCAGTGGTGTCTGAAACAGAATGTCCAAAGGGATCTAAAGTAACAATTGTTATTTTTCGAATGATTTTACCATTGTAATCAGTGGTGTCTTTTTCTACCGGTTCCGTTTCTTTTTTTCGAGGTTTGCTGGTTCTGAAAAAGAGTTTGTGTAACGTTTTGGTAAATTTGTTTTTTTTAGAATAGTTTCGAATTTTGGTATATATTTCGGTACTGTCTTTTTTTTGTTTCGTATCCTGCGCGCAGAGGCTTTGCAGACTAAAACAAAGGAGTAAGATAATAACTATTTTTATTTTTCGAAACATTCAGATCTATTTGATAGCTTAAGATGATTTTTAAATGAAATATAAGCTAAATATTATTCATATTTTGTATCGCTTGTAATTTAGTTTTCAATCTTTGCTTTTTTAATTCTCCAAATAAACCTTTTTGGCATGTGATTGCCCATTAAATACCCCCAGGGTTCCAGTGATTCGATTCTGTCAAAAATAATTTTTAAAATGGCCAAAAGCGGTATTGCCAGGAACATGCCTGAAATTCCGGCTGCCGCGCCTCCCACTATAATTCCCATGATAGAGACAAATGCATTAATTTCTACCTTAGAATTGATAATTAAAGGTACGAGTACATTATTATCAATTAACTGAACAATAAGATTCACAATTAAAATACCCAGTATTATGGATGTTTCCGCTGAGCCGGTAAGTGAGGCTAAAATTGTTATTATTCCTGCAGCTGTGATCCCAATATAGGGTATAAGGTTTAAGAGGCCGGTTATTAATCCCAGCAGTATAAAATATTTGACACCAATAATCCAAAGACCTAAGCTGGTTAAAACAGAAACAACAATCATTTCTAAAATTAAACTTACGATATAATTATTGATCGAAACTTTTATCTGAGTCAAGATATCCTTTAATACGGAATGATTGTCTCTGTCGATTAGTTTGGCGAGAAAGAGTATAAAATGATCTTTATACAGTAAAAATAAAAAGGTGTAAATCGGAATAATGGTACAATCTAAAAGGAGATCACTTAGTGAGATTATGGCAGAGCCCAAAGTTGCATTTCCATTGGCAACAGAGTCTTTCGTCACATTCGTAATGTATTTTTTCTGCTCCCCAATGCTAACATTAAAATTGTCTTTTATAAATTTATGAATGTCAGTAATAAATGCACTTGCGTTCTTTTTGATCGTCTCGAAATCATTTGCCATATCCGTGACTTCATAAGAAATGAAAATGAAAATTCCGGCAACAAATAAAGCAAAAAGCAACACACAAAGTAATGCAGCGAGATATCTAGGAAATTTGAATTTGGTGTTTAAAAGTGTAAATACCGGAAGTAACAGTACTGCAAACAGAAATGCCATTAACACAGGAGTAATTACATCTTTTCCAATGCAAAAAATAAAGGCAAAAGACAGCAGACTTACCAGTATAAGGGGAAGTTTAGCATAAAATGGCAATTGTACAGGTTCCGTCATTTTTTGAGATTTAAATAAAACTAAAAAGTTTGCTTAACAAATATTATACTTTATTCTAATACTATTGTTTTAGCTTTTCTTCTTTAGATTATAAAATTCCCATTCAACTATTATGTGATTAAGTTAAAATGTTTTTTCACGCAGATTCTGCAGATTTTGCGGATTTTTTTATTTTAATCCGTTAAAATCTGCGTGAGACTTTTTTTGATAGTCCTTAACGTAATGTTATTGTGTAGTCGTGAATTTGAATTAATTAATCAAAAAACTCTTTCTCTTCGTAATGAACCGGCATGATTGAAATTCCTTTTTGGAGCAATAAGTTGTTTGGGAAAATAATTTTCTCGCCCTCTTTGGTTTTTAAATTCACATGGAAGGCACTGATATCTTCAATTTCGGCCTCGATCGGGAAATCTTTATCGTGAATTTTTATGGTGTCACCAATTCTAAAAGGGAATGAAAAGAACAAAATCATCCCTGAAGTAATATTGCTCAGTATAGACCATTGCGCAAACATAGCGACACCAATTACAGTGGCAATTGAAGATACAGTGATAAAAATGTCTTTCGTATCAACACCCCAAATTACAATCAGACTGATGATCACTAATATATTCATTAACAAATGAATGTATTTGATCACCAAATTTGTCCGATGCTCTAATAATTGACTGGAACTGGCATAACGACGGATTAATTTAGCAATAATCATTCTTAAACTAATCAGTGTAAAAAGGAGAATTCCCGTCGTTATAATTTCCTGGCTATACTCTTTAAAAGTAAACATAATCTTATTTTTTAATCTAAAGTACTCAAATATTCATAAACTTTAGCAGTTGGAAGTCCCATTACATTGGTATAAGAACCTTCAACCTTAGCAACGGCCATAAAACCAAACCATTCCTGGATACCATAAGCGCCAGCCTTGTCATAAGGTTTGTAGTTGGCGATATAGTACAAAATAGCTTCGTCAGACAAATCTTTGAAAGTAACTTTGGTAACATCATTTATTACAGTAGAAGCAGTGTTGGTCTTAAAACAAACCGAAGTAAAAACTTCATGTGTGTCGTTTGACATTGATTTTATCATTTCAAAGGCTTCTGCTGCATCTTTAGGTTTTCCTAATGCTTTGTTCTGATGCCAGACAATAGTATCGCTGGTCACTAAAATTTCATTCGGTTGGAGTTCACCCTCAAAAGCATTTGCTTTTAGTACTGCTAAATAATCCGTTATTTCAACGGCTTTTAATTCGGGAGGATAGATTTCTTCTACGTCCTTTAATCTAATTTCAAAGTCTAAATCCAGATCTTTGAAAAATTGCTGTCTTCTTGGAGATCCTGAAGCCAGAATCAGCGTGTATTTTTTTAGTTTTTCTTTAAGCATTGTATTTAATATTTACGGCAATGACTATAATTGATAAAATTCCAAAAAGCAAAATCAACTTTAAAACAGTACTTAAATGATGAAACTCCTTCTGTGATTTTGCTCCAACTATCTTGACAATAAAATACAAAAGAGGCGCCAAAACAAACGCAAAAGCATAAAAAGTAACGATAAAAAGACTGTTTTCTATAAAATATTTATTGATATAAAGCACCGATAAAATAAATGGAATAACAGCGAGTCCCAAAGCAATTTTTGCCGTTCTGGCACTTCCAATCGCGATTGGCAACGTATTCATTCCCTGATTGTAATCGCCGTTTACATCTTCGATATCCTTGATTATTTCACGAATAAAATTAATCATAAAAGCAAATAAAGCATAATCGATTAAGATAGAAAATAAACTTGCCATTTGTGCCTGATTATCCGTATTTGTAGCCGGAAAAATATCAAAAACACCAATAATTACTACACTAAAAGCTAACAACAAGGCTACAATCAAATTGCCTAAAATCATGATTTGTTTTAAAGACGTAGCATAAAAATAGAGCAATGAAGCGATCAGAATAAAAATCGTAGCAAAAGTAGGCCTCATTATAACATTAGATAAATAAAAACCTATGGCAACACCACTAATAGTAAGGGCAATGTAAATGTTATAAGCAGCTGTCTCCGTTATCCCTTTACCCACCACAACATCATTGGGTTTATTAATGGTATCTGTGGCAACATCAAAAATATTATTGATTACATAACCCGCCGCCGCGATTAAAACGGTGCTTAAAACCAATAATCCGTATTGCCAGTCGGCCAAAGCCAGCGGAATATCCTGCTGTTCTAAAAAAGCATACCGAAATAAAAGCTGCATAAAAGCAAGCATAAGTAGGTTCTGATATCGAATGAGCTTGAGGAATTTCATTTTTTTATTGTAAATTGTAACTGAGACTTAATCTGTGGCTAAAAACTGAGACTGAAAACTGAGACTGAAACTGAAAACTAATCATGTTTCCCGCTAAAATGCTCCATCCATTTCCCCTGAACTTTCATTACTTGCTCAATAACATCACGTGCAGCGCCTTTACCGCCTTTTACATGAGAGATATAACGACAAATATTTTTGATCTCCGGGCTTGCATCCTGAGGAGAAGTAGGTAATCCCACCAATTGCATCACATGAAAATCCGGAATGTCATCTCCCATATACAATACATTTTCCGGTTTGATATTGTGAATATCTGTATATTCTTTGAATGTCGCTACTTTATCAGGCGTTCCTAAATAGATATCATTAATTCCTAAATTGCGTAAACGAATACGAACGCCTTCATTGCTTCCTCCCGAAATAATGCAAACATTATAGCCACTTTCTACTGCCGCTTTCATGGCGTAACCATCACGAATATTCATTGTGCGAAGCATTTCTCCTTCATTAGTTACAAAAACCGAACTGTCTGTAAGTACGCCATCAACATCAAAAACAAAGGTGTTGATGTCATTCATTATTTCTTTATAATTTCTTGTCATTATTCTGTATAGATTGTGTTAATATAGTATAGATATTCTTTTGTTTTTCGTTGGTCAAATACGCTAAATGAGCTTCAATTGTGGTCGAATCGTTGCGTTTTGCAGGCCCTGTTTGAGCATCAACAGGATTCAGAGTTTTTACTTTTTCGGCAGTTTCCTGAATGAGAGGTTTTAAGATTGCAAAAGGGACTTGGTGTTCTTCACAAATTTCCTGTCCGATTTGATACAAATGATTGGTGAAATTATTGACAAAAACGGCTGAAACGTGGAGCGCTTTTCGCTGTTCCGAATTAATTGGATAAACCGCAGTTGAAATACTCTTGGCTACCGTTTCTAAAACGCGATAATCATAAGGGTTTTCTGCTTCCAAACAGATCGGAACGGTTGAAAAATCAACCTCTTTGGTCTTAGAAAAGGTTTGAAGCGGATAAAAAACACCGTTTCTGTTCTTTACATCTAAAACCGCAAGTGAAGCGGTTCCTGAAGTATGAACGACAATTCGGTTTTGAAACGGCAATTGTTTAGAAACTTCCGAAATAGCTTTATCCGAAACCGCAATGATATACAAATCGGCTTCTTTTAAGTCTTCAAAAGCACTGACAATTTTTTCAAAACCAATTAGAGAAGACAACACTTCTTTTTTTCTGGAAAATACCTGTACAATCTCAACAAGGTCACTTTTAGTAAAAGCCTTTATCAAATGCTGGGCGACATTTCCCGAACCAATTACAGTTATTCGAATCATACCGCAAAATTAGCATTATTTTTTCTAAAGTTAATTGCTTTTAATTCGTTTGTCATTTGAAGAAAAATAAAGCGCACTTCTTTAATATTTTAGAAGAAAAGAGCAATTCATAGCACAGTTAAATTAGAATTTCGAAACTACTTTGTAAACCGTTTCCTTGATGATTGTTCTATTTTAGGATCATCTAAAATCAAAGATCAGGTTCAATTTAGGAATGTTTTTTTTGAATTAACAGATTTAAGCAGTAGGAGGGAGTAATCTGATCTATTTTTTGGTTTTAATTAACAAATGACAAATATTGGAACTCAACATTTTTAAGTACTTTTGTCGCACTTTTATACAATGTAATTCCTCAAAAATGGATAAAAAAATATTCTCTTTTTTGTTTTCTACACGATTAATGGCTGTTCTTTTTTTAACATTTGCTTTGGCAATGGGTATCGGAACTTTTATCGAAAGTAAGTACAATACTGATACAGCCCGAATTTTAATTTACAATACCTGTTGGTTTGAAGCGATAATGGTCTTTTTTATGATCAATTTTATCGGAAACATCAAACGTTATCAACTATTAAGAAAGGAAAAATGGGCTACTTTATTGCTTCATATTGCCTTTATTTTTATTCTTTTAGGTGCTTTTATAACCCGTTACATCAGTTATGAAGGGATGATGCCAATTCGCGAAGGAGCAGCAGAAAACCAAATTTACTCTGATAAAACATTTTTAACTGCTTTTGTAGACGGTGAACATAAAGGTGAAATGAAACGAAGAGTTTTTGAAGAAAAACTTTTGTTATCGCCCGTTACAAATAATGATTTTTCTATTTCAGGTAAATTTTCTGAAACTCCTTTTGAAATCACGTACGTAAAGTACATTATGGGTGCTAAAGAGGTGGTGAAACCAGATCCAAAAGGTACTTTATACCTTAAATTAGTTGAAGCCGGTTCGGGCGGACGTGAAGAGCATTTCCTGAAAGAAGGAGAAGTGCAGAACATTCACAATGTTTTGTTTGCTTTAAATAAACCAACCGAAGGTGCTATTAACATTAATACTACTGGTGAAAAATATACCATTCAGACGCCATTTGAAGGTAACTTTATGCGAATGGCAGATAAATTTCAAGGAAAAGTCACTAAAGATAACATACAACCTTTGATGATGCGTTCTTTGTATAGCATTGGCGATATCAGAATTGTATTTCCGGATCCCGCTATGAAAGGGAGTATTACTTATGAATCGAATAATGATTACAAGGCCAAAAGTCATCATGATGCTTTAGTCGTAAAGGTAAAAGCAGAAGGACAGGAAAAAGAAGTGATGCTTTTGGGCTCTAAAGGAAGTGTTGGAGAACCAAAAACCGTTAAGATTGGGAATATCGAATATTCCTTGTTTTATGGAAGTAAAGCCTATGTTTTGCCTTTCAAAGTAAAACTAAACGATTTTATCGCAACAAAATACCCGGGAACAGAAAAAAGTTATTCCGCTTTTAAAAGCAAGGTAACCGTTCAGGATTCTACAGATACATTTGATGCGGATATTTTTATGAATCATGTTTTAGATTACAGAGGCTACCGTTTCTTTCAATCTTCATTTGATCCGGACGAAAAAGGAACTGTATTGTCTGTGAATCATGACTTTTGGGGAACTTCTATAACTTATTTGGGTTATTTTATGTTGTATTTCGGTTTAATGGTTATTATGTTCACCAAACATTCCCGTTTTGGAGATCTAAAACGCAAATTAGAAGTTGTGAAAAAGAAAAAAGAGAAACTAATTACCATTTTGGTTTTGCTGTTTAGTTTGAATGGTTTTGCACAAGAAGCGCCACACGTTCATACTCCGGGGCATACCCACGAACATAATAAAAATGAAGATCCAAACAATCATGCCAATCACGTAACGGCTCCACCAAGTCAGAAACAATTAGATTCGTTATTGACGATTTATAAAGCACCGAAAGAACACGCAGCAAAATTTGGGCGTTTGATTATTCAGGATGCCGGTGGACGTATGAAACCAATCAATACTTTTTCATCTGAATTGCTTAGAAAAGTAAGTCATAGTGATAAGTATAACGGCATGAACTCAGATCAGGTATTTTTGTCTATGACACAGTACGCTCAGGTATGGATTCAGGTCCCTCTTATTTATATTAATACCAAAGATGATAGTATTCGTAAAATCATCGGTATTGACAGAAAAGCAAAGCTGGCTCCTTTCGTGAAGTTTTTTGATGAAAATGGAAACTACAAACTTTCTCCTTATTTAGATGCTGCTTATAAAGCTGCTAATCCGAACAGTTTTGAGAAGGATTTTATCGAGACAGATAAAAAGGTAAATTTAATGGAATCTGCTTTAAGCGGAAGTATTTTAAGAATTTTCCCGGTTCCAAATGATCCAAACAATAAATGGGTTTCTTTTTTAGAACGTGAAAGTGCCGGTCTTAAAGGAATGGACTCGACTTATGTAAAACAAATTCTACCCTTATATTTCAGCGCCTTAAACAATGGTTCTATTTCTAAGGATTTTAGTACAGCCGATAATTTAGTAGAAAGCATCAACGGTTTTCAAAAGAAATTTGGTTCTAAAGTGCGTCCTAGCGAAGAAAAAATCGATCTTGAAATTGCTTACAATACCTATGATATTTTACCAAAAATGCTTTATTGGTATTCTATGGCAGGAATTTTCATGCTGATTTTTACTTTATTGAGTATTTTCTTTAATAAAAAGTTTTTGCGCATAACCGTTAATGGTTTTCATATCTTAATAGGAGGAATATTTGCCTTACATACCCTTGCTTTAATTGCACGTTGGTATATTTCGGGTCACGCACCTTGGAGTAATGCTTACGAAGCGATTGTATACGTAGCTTGGGCTACCATGTTCTTTGGATTAGCTTTTGATAGAAAATCAAAACTAACGGTAGCTTCAGCCGCTTTTGTAACTTCTATGATCTTTTTTGCAGCAGATGCAAACTGGATAGATCCGGAAATTGCCAATTTACAGCCCGTTCTTAACTCGTATTGGTTAATGATTCACGTAGCAGTAATTGTGGGAAGTTACGGTCCATTGGCATTAGGAATGATTTTAGGCTTCGTAGCTTTGGTTTTAATTTTCTTTACCAATGATAAGAACAAAGCCAAAATGAGCCTAAACATCAAAGAAATCAGTTATATCAACGAAATGTCATTGACCATTGGTTTGATTATGTTAACGATAGGGAATTTCCTTGGAGGACAATGGGCCAACGAAAGTTGGGGACGTTACTGGGGATGGGATCCAAAAGAAACTTGGGCCTTAATCTCGATTATGATCTACGGATTTGTAATTCACGCCAGATTTGTACCTGCATTAAGAGGGAAATGGTTCTTTAACTTAATGAGTATGTTTGCCTTTGTATCGATCTTATTCACTTACTACGGAGTAAACTTCCACTTAGTTGGTTTGCACTCGTACGCGAGCGGAGAAGCACATTCTCTAAGCTGGATTTGGTATTCTTTAGGAACCATTTCGGTAATTGGAGCTATAACATATCCAAAATATCGAAAGTATTACAAAAACAGTAAATAATAATAAAAAGGTTCAACGCGAGTTGGACCTTTTTTATTTGCAATCTTTAGAAAGTAATGTAAGTTTAGTGATTTGAAGAAGTTTCTTAAATCTCTTTTAGTGACGCAGATTTAGTAGATTTTTTTTGATTCATTGGAAAAAAAACTGCGTAAATAAATCTGCAAAAACTGTTGAATCTGCGTGAAAACTTTCAAATCAAAAAAATACAAACCTTTCTATTTCAATTTTTTAAACAAGTACTCCGTTTGATTATTATTTGTAGTTTTGAAGAGTAACACAAATCATTCCCTCAAATTATGGTTATTTTAGAAATTATTCTGTTTATTGTTGCTTATACGGCCTTGATTGTTTCTTTGGCGTTTGGCATCGTGTGTTATAAGCGAAATATAGAACCCAAAGAAACCATTACACTAACTATTTCTTTATTGTTACTCATTGTTTCGATATCAATTTCTCCACTGCTAAAAAGCTTGAAATACGATGATTTATCAAATATTCTGATAGTATCAAATATGACTATCGTGGGATGTACTACTTTCTTGAACACCTTAAAAGAACGCAAGCATAAACTTAAAAAAGTATATAAAAAGATCCATGTCGGAATAGGTTTGCTTATTTTTAGCGCTGTTATTATAAGTCCTCTTTTGAATATAAGTCCAATTGCAGAACGCTTCGCAATTGGGTATTTACTGTTTTCTATTACAGTATCAATGGTTATGATTAGAGTTACTAAACCTCAAATTAAGATGGTTCAAAAAATAAATCCAGATCGATTATTTGCAATTGCGTTTCTTATAATTGTTCCTTTATACTTAATTCTGCAATTTGGTTTTAGCAATTATCACTTAAATTTTCCGATAGGATTTTTGCTTCCTGTAATTTTTACTTTATTAGCGATTAATAAAATAATAGAAGATATAAATCGTCTCCATATTTTAAAGAACAGAGTACAAAATCTGCAAAATGATTTTTTCAATTACGGATTTACCGATCGCGAAGTGGAAGTGGCGCGATTATTAGTCCAAGGATGTAGTTATCAATCTATTTCAGAACAGTTATTTATTTCGGTTCCAACTGTAAAAACACATACCGGAAATGTTTACAGAAAATGTAATGTAAAAAGCAAATACGAATTAATGGTATTGATAACTGCTTAGTAATCAGATTTCATACTTTTGTATGAAATTAGGAATGCATTATATTTCATACCAATTGTCGATATTTTGCGTGCTTTCAGCTACCTACTTTTGTCTCAAACAATTAAAGACAGAAGTATGTTTAAAAAAATTGCATTTAGTTTATTTATATCTTGTACAGCACACTTATATGCACAAGATCCGATTTCCAGAAATACCAATAGACAACGGTTAGATTTTGCAAAGATGTATTTTGAATTTGGAGGAACTTATGTGAGTTCTTTTAAAGGAAAGCAAATTCAGGATAATACAATTACGACGTTTAATCACCCCGCCACAGTAAACCAATACCTTACATGGGGAGGATTTCATTTTTGGGGACATGCCGAATTTTTTGTTGTCGTTCCGTTGGGACAATTAAATCTGAAAAAAAATACGGTAGAAACGTACGAATTAGATCAATCAGTCGTTACGGGCTTAAGGATATATCCCTGGGCAATGCAAGATAAAAAGGCAAGACCTTTTGTTGGTGTCAACTGGGGCGCGGTGGACTTTAAACAAATCATTAACTCCGATGAAAATAGTACGGTATTAACAAAAGATTTTTTATTGAATTTTGAAGCCGGACTACTTTATAACTACAAAAGTTTTGGGCTTCGTTTGGGAGTAAATTACAATGCTGACAATAAATGGGATTATCCTTTAGACAAAGAGAAAAAAGCAGAAATTAAAACGCCCGAAATCACTGCTTCGCTAGGTTTACTTTATGCTTTTGACTCCACGAAAGACACTAATAAGGAAAACATAGACAGGTGGAACAGCTATCCTGAGTTTAGTAAATTATCGTATAAGGCCAGAAGAAAAGGAGCTTTTTTTATCGGGATTGGGCCTTCGTTCTCTTTCTCTCTGAGTAAATCGGATTACAATCAGATGAAACTTCCTTATCTAAATGATAAAATAGCTTCCAAAAACTATTTTGATATGGCCTTAGGCTATCATTTTACTAAAGCAAATCTATTTACCGCATTGTCTTTCAGAAATCCAAAGTTTGAAACGGAAGGGTATGGGAGCTCGCAGACGATAAAAAAGACAGCTTTAGCATTGGAGGTCAACAAGTTTTTAATGGATTATTCCGGTTTTGCACCCTTTGTAGGCCTAAATATTTCTTACGACAAACTGCGTTACGAACAAGAAATTGAGGGCGTAAAGAGCGCTATTAAATTTAAAGGAAAATTTGAGCCCGGTCTCACATTTGGTTGGGATATTGTCCCGGGAAAAACGGATGAAGTTTTAATTTTAAGAACAAATCTAAGATGGTATCCATTATCAGAATTTGATGTCAATGGTCAAAAGTTTAGTTTCAGACAATTGGAGTACAATCTGATACAACTCGTTTTTTATCCCGAAAGAATGAAAAAAAGTAAGATGTGAAACACGAAACGTCAAACATGAAACGTGAAACGTGAAACATGAAAAGCAGCATATAAAAATGATTACTTCTCACCTATAAATTTCCCGTCATCCACAGAACAAAAGCTGCAATCAGAAAGAATAGAAATAGAAAAATGAGATGACTTAGAAGAGACAAAAAGAAGACTTTTGTTTTGGATAATTTATTAAAGAATTGCATGTTGGTCCATAGAATCAAAACGAGATCAATAGCATACAAAACAACTGTGACGGTTTTAATTTGTGGAGTTTCACTAAAAAAATAGGCTAATGGAAATAATAGAATTCCAATAACTAATTTTTGAGACGCTTTGAAAGTATTCAATACAAAATACTCCACAAAATTGCGACCTTGATTTCTAAAACAGATGTAAGTTCCGATCGTAAAAAGCGGAATGGAGGCAATGGTAACCCAGGAGAAATGAGTAGAAACCCATTCATTAAACTTAACTAAATTTAAGGGATTATCGGAATCAGTTTGAACTAAGTCAACGTGGAAGAAATGGTACAAAACCCCATATAACGTTGCTAAAACAACGACTAACGAAAGGGGTTTAAAATGTCTTACACGTTTACCTTCAATAAATTCACGGATACTATGTCCCGGTCTTGTAAACAATTGTTTGACCGTGTAAAGGATGCCTTTATCAAAATGAAGTAATCCATGCTGAATGTCATGCCATAAAAAATGCCAATTTATTAAATGAGTTTCAGCAGATTGGCCACAATTATTACAATAGTGGCCAGTATAAATTTGATGACAGTTTTTGCAGGTAATCTCCATTATTTTAATAGTTATAATGAAAGTGTAAGGAATGGATCAATTTTATTTCTAAACATTATTCTTTTTAAAACCATTCGGATACATAATAGCAACAAGTACTACGATGAGTAAAAAATTATATTCCATACCGTTTCTGCCTCCTCCAACAACAAACCAACCTTCTTGGAAGTGTACTAAAATTATCCCCATAATAAGGACCAGTATGGTTACAAAGCCGGCTAATTTTATATATTTATTTAATAACAGCAGCACCGCTGCAACTACATGCGATAGTTTTATGGACCAGGCTAATGCTACACCAAAAGGGGCAAAGCCAATTTGGTTCAGATACAAATTGCCAAAATCATTAATACCGTTGTTAAACATTCCAAATACGGAATGCGTTAGAAGGATAATCGCAACCGAAATTCTTAAGAGTAAAGTTCCATTCATTGTTTGGTGGTTATAGTTAATTTTCAATCTAAAATAATAAAAAAACGCATATTAAATTGATTAATATGCGTTTAGTACGTAATAAATTAGTTTTTAAACTTTTCCTAAAGTATACAACTGTTCCATTGTTGGAGTTAAACTTCCTCCCGCAGGCTCAAGTGTAATTCCAAAGGCTTCAGCTGAAACGGTTTGGTCTACAGCAAATATTTTTTGATTGTTGCCTTCAAAATCACTTAACAAACCAATGCTGGTAGGAGTTAATACAGGACTCAATTTTAGTGCCCATACCTGATACACCATTCCTTTTGGAGGTTTTGGCAAACCTGCAGCATCAATATAAGTCGTTTTGGTATCCTTATTCCAGTATACTTTTGCAAATGACGTTGGCGAAACAGCCTGACCACCAAGTGTAACTCCGGTATTCTTGATGTCTCTTACAATAGTCAAACTCTTTTCTGTTTCTTTGTTTTGCTGATCTAAATAAGCAAACTCTCTTTCGATTTTAGTTTTCTCGTTGCCAACAGTCGAAATAGCCTCTTTTGTTTGGGTTAATTCCAAAGTTTGGTACCCAAGGCCTAAAAGAAGTAAGACCGCAGCAGCCCAGCCCACATATTGAGACCAGTTTGAAGTCGGTTTCATCTCGACTACTTTGCCATGTTTAAGCTCTAGGCGCGCTTTAATTTTCTCAAAATTAGACACCGAATGGAAAGGAGAAAAACTGGATGACAAAGCAACAATCGCTTTCTCGATCGATAGGATTTCCTGATCTACTTCGGGGTTATTTTTAGCCAGTTCTGCTATTTCCAGATTTTCCTTTTCGGTTAATAAACCGTAAACGTATAATTCCAGAATTCCTGATTCAATATACTCTTGTGCTTCCATTATATTTTTAAATAATTACGTAAATCGTTAATACAGTTTCTGTTGTTCGTTTTGATAGTCCCCAATGGCATTGCCAATTCTTCTGAAGCTTCTTGTTGGGTGTATCCTTTGAAAAATAATAAATCGATGATCTCAATACATTTCGGCTTTAATTTTTTTACAAATTCCTGAATACCAATTGTATCAATTTTGTTGACTAACTTATTACTGTCATCTAACAGATTTACGAAATTATCGGAGGAAAGGTTTTTTTGACTGTTATTAAAATTTTTGGATCGCAGCTTGTCGATAGAAGTATTCCTAGCAATATTAAGGATCCAGGTGTAAAAACGGCCTTTACTTTCATTATACGAATCAATGTTTTTCCAGATTTTGACAAAAACTTCCTGCAAAACATCTTCAGCTTCTTCACGATTTTTTATTAGCACGTTTATGACCGAAAATAAACTTTTCGAATACATATCATACAAATGGGTAAAAGCTCTTTCGTCTTTCTTGTAAATTAAAACTAATAATTCTTCTTGACTCATAGGTTGGATTTTTAAGCTTAAACAAAATTTTAAAAACGTTTTTTTATTACCTGAGATAAAGGTAATTTATTTTTTTCTGTAAACGGTAATTATTTTAACAGGCTTATCCTTAGTAAAATAAGGGGTTTGAGAAAAAAATCATTTTTTTTTACTTTTTTTAAAACCAAAAGCAAACCAATTACGTAAATGCTATTATGACATGTGAAAAAGATCATATCATATAGCAAACTGGTCAAGATTTCTTATAAAATGAATGGACTGACAGTGGTTTTGTTTTAAACAGATAATTATAGTTTACATTTTTTAATAAATAAATAGTAAAGTAAATCTCATTAAAAACGGAGTTATGCAAAAATCGAAAAATCTAATAATATTGATTGTAGGATTAACAAGTGTTTTAGCACTTGCCAATTTTAATAAGAGTCATTTTAGGCAAGAGAGGGTAGAGGGGCATAAACCGAATTTAAATTTTTCAGTTGTCTTGTAAAAGCAAAGCAGATAAGAAATAAAAGAGAATACTTTGAATTAGTAAACAAAGAGTATTTGGGGCGGAAGTTAAACTGGTCAACATTTATGAAGGGTTGTATTTTTTTAACTTCTGAAAAATTAGGCGCCGATTACAAGCCATTAAAAGTGAAGATGTTTCCGAAGGAGAAAAGTACACTACGATGGCGCCTGATTTTATTTAAAAAGAGAATCGGAATTTTAGTAGAGGACTTATTTAGCTGCTATTTGAAAGAAGATCGAATAATATAAAACGAGTTCGGAAGTGTTGAAGAAATTCAGTAAAACACCCGGAACTCCCTGAAAATCTAAAGCAGAGATGCTTAAAAGATTCAAATTTCATGGTTTGATTTGTTTGTATGGGGAGAAGCCTAACGTCTGATTAACGTTAGGCTTCGTTTTTTTATTTAACTTATGTTTAATACAGAATATAGGGAGCAAAAAGTACCAACAAAACTGTTTTTGATTAATTTTATAAAAAATTAGAACAATGAAAAAAGTATTATTTATGGTTTATGGCGCACTATTTCTATTTAGTTGCCAAAATCAAGCACAAACAAATAAAACAAAAACTCCTAAAACGGATAACGTCATGGCAAAAGAAACTATTTACCAATTTAAAGTGGAAGATTTATCAGGAAACCCTTTTGATTTTGCCTCTTTAAAAGGAAAAAAAGTAATGATCGTAAATACCGCTTCAAAATGCGGATTAACGCCTCAGTACAAAGATCTGGAAGCAATTTACAAAGAGTATAAAGATAAAGGCTTCGTGATTGTAGGTTTTCCGGCCAATAATTTTGCTTCACAAGAACCTGGAACAAACGAAGAAATAGGTGCTTTTTGTCAGCAAAACTACGGAGTAACTTTCCCTATGATGGACAAAGTTTCTGTAAAAGGAGACGATATGTGTGAAGTTTATAAATTCTTAACGCAAAAAGCGAAAAACGGCGTAGAAGATTCAGAAGTAGAATGGAATTTTCAAAAATACCTGATCAATGAAAAAGGAGAACTGGTAAAAGTAATCAAGCCAAGAACTTTACCTACAGATCCCGAAATCATCAATTGGATAAAAAGCTAAAAGCTGAAATTACCCAAAAAATAAAATCCACAAATTTGTTAATCAGATTTGTGGATTTTTTTATTAAAGTTTCCCTGTTTCAAAGAATAAGAAAAAGCACCCTGTTTAGAAAATACACACTTAATTTGTCATTTCGAATTTAGAGGCATTATGTTTAAAATATAGGAGATTTCGGGGATAAGCCTTCGACTTCGCTCAGGGTGACATTTAGGGGAAGTTTGGAATTTTAGTATTGGAATTTCAACCCCTTTTTTTGTCATTTCGAGGCACGAGAAATCACACAAGGAATTCCGCGCAGAAATTGCCAGTCTTTGCCGATCTACTTGAGTGATTTCTCGTGCCTCGAAATGACAGAACTACAAGAAATAAGGCTTGACGGTTCGATACTATAACTATCTAAGCAAAGCCTCGTAAGTAGCTCCAAAAACTTTGCGAACCTTGCGTATTCCCTTGCGCACTTTGCGGTTAAGCAAATATTCCCGAACGCAGTCCGCAACTAAACCAAAATCAACTGCATAAAAACAAGATCAAGCCAATGATCGAATTTATACCCAACTTCACGAATCGTTCCTGTTGCCACAAAACCAAATCGCTCATGAAAAGCAATACTTCCCGCATTATCAGCATCTATAGCGCCAATCATCACGTGATAGCCTTGTTCTTTGGCCAATCGAATGATTGCTGTTAACAATTTAGAACCTATTCCTTTTCCAATTACAGTGTCAACAACGTAAACAGAATGTTCAACAGTATATTGATATCCAATTTTCTCTCTAAAAGGACCATAACTGCCAAAACCAACAACTTCGCCATCAAGATCAGCCACAACTATTGGTAGATTTTTAGCCTGTTTGTCCTCAAACCATTTGGTTTGCACCTCCAATGTTTGAATGTCATAACTATAATTAGCAGTGGTATGCAAAATCGAATGATTTACGATGTCAAGAATTTTCTTTAAATCGTTTTTTGTAGCAGGTCTAAGTACAATGTCCATATTTATTTTAAGTTTTGTAGCACTATTTCGTGCCTAATTCAGCCAGTAAAGTATCCACATCTTTGGTGCTCCAGGTCATTTGAGTACAGATTACCTTTGCTTTTTTTGCGTATTTCAAGGCTGTTTTTTTATCTTTTATTTTGTTGTAAAGTCGGGCCAGAAGTAAGTTTCCATCATAAGAATCAGTAAGTTCTAAGGAATGATTGACCCAAAAAATGGATTTTTTCAATGCATCAATATCCTCGATGTGTTTGAGATAGGTTTGCCCAATATCCTTCAGAAAAGAAGCATCATTCCAAACCAATTTTTGAGTATCTTCTAAGGTTACTTTTTTATAGAACTTCCATTTTTCAGTGCGTTCAGCCAAAGTCAGATCAAATTTAAAAACCAATGAATCGGTCTTTTGTAATCGGATAGATTTCGCAACTTCTCTTTGTTTGTAATAGTTTACCGTATCTAAATTATCCACAAGAGGACGTAATAATTCACTAACGATACTCACCACTTTACGATCAACACGGTTTTGCGAAGCCACAGCAGCAAATTCTTTTTGATGATTTAAAACGTACTGAAATTCTCTCGAATTAATATCCGTAACCCCATTGGCAATCACGCGCCAGTTGGTTTCACTAATCAGTTGTGCATCCGATTGGGTGTTAAGATAGGTATGAGTCGCCGGTGATAAATCGGTTCTGTCTTTACCTTTTCTTAAGGTGTTCAAATAAGCAAAGAATTTTGTTGAATTGCTTGGGTCAGCTAAGAATTCTTTCTCTAAAAAAGGCAATTGCAGCTTTGGATTTAGAGCATTATTCGCCTCCGTCATAAATTCTGCTGTTTTCATTTCGCCTTTTAAAGTGTAAAGAAGTGTTTCATTGGCATCCAAAAACAAAAACGTAGGCAGTGATTTGGTATTGAACTTTTTCTGGATCGCTTTTCCTTCTTCTTTTTCAATATTCAACCAAACGCACACATAGTTCTTTTTTAAAAAATCCATCACGGTCGGATCACTAAAGACCTCTTTTTTCATCAGATTGCAATGCGGACACCAATCGGCATAAAGCATTACAAAAAGAGATTTGTTTTCTTTTTTAGCAGTCTCGAGACCAGTTTTGTAAGTAGTGTCATCGGGAATAAACTGATTCTGTGAATTTATAGTTTGTAGTGTACCGAAAAGTAAAAGCAAATAGAGATAGCGCATAAGTAGTTCTGTTTTATTCGAAAAATTAGCTTTTACAAATATATTCTCTTTTTCCAGAAATTGTCTTAATATCTCGCCATTTATAAGTTAAATGAACGTCGAAGTTTGTAACTTTGTAGTATAGAAAATTGATGATTTTCTTTCAAAAATAATACGTTATACGAATGATTTACCCCAAAATACCGCTTGCTCAAAGCATTATTGAGATTTGTTTGAAAAAAGGAATCACCAATATTATAATTTCTCCGGGATCCAGAAATGCTCCTTTAACAATTGGATTTGCTCAAAACCCTGATTTTACCTGTTACAGTATTGCAGATGAGCGATGTGCTGCTTTTTTTGCATTGGGAATTGCCCAACAAACCAAACAGCCAACCGCAGTTGTTTGTACGTCAGGATCAGCATTATTAAATTATTATCCGGCTGTTGCCGAAGCTTTCTATAGTCAGATACCCTTAATTGTAATTTCGGCTGATCGTCCTCAGAGTAAAATTGATATCGGAGACGGGCAAACCATCAGGCAGCAAAATGTATATGAAAATCATTCCGTTTTTAATGCCAATTTAACGGAAGATGCTTCCGTTGAAAACGATTTAAAAATCAATACTGCAATTGACACTGCCATTTCTAAAAAAGGTCCTGTACACATTAATGCGCCTTTCGAAGAACCTTTATACGAAACAGTTGAAGCACTTTCTGTAAATTCAAAAATCACAAATTCAGAACCTTTAGCAGAAACTAAAAACATAGAAAACGGAGAAGAATTTGTTTCGATTTGGAATTCAGCCAAGCGAAAATTAATTATGGTTGGCGTAAATGAAGTCAACACGATTGCAGAGGAAGTAATTGAAAGTTTAGCCAAAGACCCTTCGGTTGTGGTACTGACAGAAACAACTTCAAATCTACATCATCCGAGTTTTATTAACAGCATTGATACTTTAATTACACCCTTTGATGATATTGAATTTAAGGACTTTCATCCCGATCTTTTAGTAACTTTTGGAGGAATGATCGTTTCAAAAAGAATCAAAGGATTCTTGAGAAAATACAAACCAAAACACCATTGGCATATTGATACGTTGCGAGCTTACGACACTTTTAATGCGCTAACAAAGCATTTTGTAATGCAACCAAATGATTTTTTAAAAGACTTATTATCAAAAACAGTAACTACAGAAAGTGATTATTTTGACACTATAAACAATAGCTACGCATTAAGAAAAATAAGAAAAAAGGAATATTTAAATAAGATTCCGTTTTCAGATTTTAAAGTTTTTGAGAAAGTAATAGCATCTTTGCCTAAAAACAGTCAGCTGCAGATTAGCAACAGTTCTGCCATTCGCTATGCACAATTGATTGATATTGATTCTTCGATAGAAGTTTTTTGCAATAGAGGCACAAGCGGAATCGACGGTAGTACTTCAACAGCGATTGGTGCTGCAGTAGGAAGCGGAAAACAAAACGTTTTTATAACGGGTGATATTAGCTTTTTATACGACAGTAACGCCTTGTGGAATGCTTATATTCCTAAAAACTTCAAAATTATTTTAATTAATAATGGAGGAGGAGGGATCTTCAGAATTTTACCCGGGCATGAAGAAAAACCGGTTTTTAATACGTATTTCGAAACTTCACATCACTTAACGGCGGAGCATCTGGCCAAAATGTATCAGTTGCGTTATTATGCCGCTTCGGATTTAAATTCATTAGAAAAAAGCATAGAATTGCTTTATGCCGAGAATGATGTTCCAGTGTTGCTGGAAATTTTCACGCCGACTTCTGAAAACGATATTATTTTAAAACAGTTTTTTAAAGAACTAATTTAATTTATTTGTAAGTGAATAAGTGTTAAAATTAATGTATTCTTTTGATTCTAAGAGATAAAGCTATAAGTTTGATGTTATTAAATAGTACCAAATCTTTATAAATTTTATTATGAATACAAGAGAAGAATTAATCGCAAAGTATGCAGAAGATCTGAAAGAGAAATGTGGTATTGTTCCAAACATGGAACTATTGACAAAAGTAACAATAGGCTGTGGACCATCGATTTATAATGATGATTCCTCTACGGTTGCCGGAACACAGCGATCGGAACTGGAAACGGTACGAAATAATTTTTTAATCAAGAAGTTAGGACTGTCTGAAAATGCAGCTTTAGACGAAGGTATTCAAGCCGTTCTGGAAAAGTATGGTAAGTCAAATACGAATAAGTATCGAGTTGTAGTTTATTATCTCTTGATCTTGCACTTTAAAAAAGAGGATCTCTATAAATAAAAGAAGCTTTATTAGAAAACAAAAAAGTCGCTGCCCAACAAATTAAGGCAGTGACTTTTTTGATTTAAGATTGGAATTTGGAATTTAAAATATTGGAATTTAAACCCTCTAGTGCCCAATTATAATGTCGTCTTGATCAGAAAGAGCTACTTTTTCTTTGATAAAACGTTTTCCGATATTTAGAACAATAAAAGCCGTAATCGTTGTTGTGGTCATAATGGCTACCATTGGGGTAATCGAATCTTTCACGAAAACTCCCACTGCAAATGAAGCCAATGCGCCTAAGCCAAGCTGAATAGCCCCCATTAAGGCCGAAGCACTTCCGGCATTCTTTGCAAACGGAGCCATAGTAAGTCCCGCAGTATTTGGATTCGATATTCCCAGGCAAGCCAGGTATATAAAGAGCATTCCGATTGTTTCATACAGTCCTAAAAGGTTCTTTAAAGACAAGATTAGGAATAGTATGCTTATAACTGATTGTGAAATTAAAGCCCCAAAAATCATTTGTTCGCTTGAGAATTTCTTTAGTAAAATCGAATTTAACTGGCTCGAACCAATAAAACTAAGCGACATAAAGGCGAAAATCCATCCATAGGTCTTAGGATCAACATGATAAATGTCCATAAAAACGATAGGGGAGGCCGCCACGTACGAAAATAAGCCCGAAAATGCGATTGCACCCGTAAATGCATACGTATAAAATTGAGGCTCTTTTAAAACCGACAAGAAGTTGGTGATTATAGGTTTTGGTTTTAATGAAATTGAAGTATCCGGTTTATATGAATTTGGTAAACCAACTTGGGAAGCGATTAAAATAAGAATCCCCATAAACATCAAAATAAGAAATACCATATGCCAGCCGTAATCCTCGGTAACGTAACCGCCGACTGTTGGTGCCAACATTGGCGAAAGCCCGACAACAAGCATTAACATAGAAAAAACTTTGGGAATGTCTTTTACAGGAAATAAATCTCGTACCATCGCAACTGAAGCAACTGTCGCTGCACAGCTTCCGATAGCCTGAATGAATCTTAAAAAGATAAACGAGTCAATATCGGTCACATAAACACATCCTAAAGAAGCTAAAATATAGACCATTAACCCCATAAATAAAGGTTTTTTTCGTCCAAAGCGATCTAATAATGGTCCATAAAGCAATTGTCCTGCAGAAATTCCGACAAAATAACTGGATAAACTCATTGCGACCTGAGCTACAGAAGTATGTAAATCTTTGGCTATTTCTGAGAATCCGGGCAAGTACATGTCTATTGAAAATGGACCAAGAGCTGTCAAAGAACCTAAAATTAGGATCAGTTTTATGTATTTTTTTGTTGTCATTATCTTAAAAAAAGGCTTTTAATTTTTTGCAAAGGTAAAGATTTCATATCTTTCTAAGTGATTAAAGTCTTTTTTATGGAAAGACTGAATTTTTAAACCTGGTTAAGTTGCTATGTGATTACTAATCTAAAATTAAAAATTATGAAAAAGTACGTTTTATTATTATCGCTTGTATTTACATCAATTTCATTTGCTCAGACTATTAGCTCAAAAATTGAGACGACAAGCCCCGAGCAGTATGAATTTCTTAAAAAAGTCAGTGAATATTATTCGGATATTCCACTTACAAAACAAATTACCAATTTTTATGCAGACGGCAAGATTATCGATTCCAAGCAAGAATTTGATCTTAGAGGTACACCATTTAGCGCATATAGCTTAGGACTTGGACCTTATAATCAAAAAGTCACGTTCAATTACACCACAAAAGCCGATGGAAAATCTCATGGTGATGTAACTCTTTTTGACGGAGATTATTATAAAACAATCTACTATGATGACAAAAAAGAGTTTGAATTATTTGTAAACGGAAAATCAGTTTACGTTAAAAAATAAAACAATAGTAATTGCTTTTCAAAAACCTCTGTAATTAGTTTACAGAGGTTTTTTTTGCAGTATATTTGAAAAGTAATTTACAAAAAAACTCTTTTTTATGAAGAAAATCAGCTTACTTTTTCTATTTTTTTCTTTAGCAGGCTATTCCCAAACCAATTTGTTTACCGGAACATGGAGCAACGAAAATTGCAAAGATTGCAGTAAAAAATACATTTTGAATCTCATCTTGGCTCAATCAAATTCAAACATTTTTGGAACAGCTGAAATAATCCACAACGACGAAAAAAGGAACACCGGTATCATGGAGGTCACAGGATTTGTTTATCCTCTTGGCGAAAAAGCTATTGTAAAACTTAAAGGTAAAAACGGCATTGGCGCAAGTATTATTCTTGATGTAAGTGATAAAAATATTCAGTTTACTAAAAGAGCCGGTTCAGACTTGATTCCGCAAGAAACGATTTTGACTAAGTTGTATGATTAAAAAAAATACGCACGCAGATTTAGCGGATTTTAGCGGAAGATCACAGAAAAAAATCTGTCAAATCTGTCAAATCTGCGAGAATCCATATAAAGGTCTAAATTAATTTTAAAAAAAATATGACAACAGCTGAACAATGGAATGTTATTTATGATGAAGTGCAGAAGTACTATATTCAATTTACCGAAACAAGTGATCAAAACAGAAAGAATCTAGTTATTGATAACACAAGAAATTTTGTTACTAATGGCAGTAAAGAACTCTATAATCTTTTTATATCTGATAAAGACCAAGCTACAAAACAACGTATTGATTCAAGTGATATTTATTGGAAAGATGAATTTTTAAACTATTCTAAAGAGTTATTAGAAAAACTTGAACAAAAAATAAGCCCAGATAAAAAGGTATAACATTATAAAAAACTTCTATAGTAAAGAGAAATAGCAAAGTTTAGAATTCATAGCAATAAGAATTTTAAAGCGCATATAATTTGAACCATAATTTATAGTATGCAAAAGAAAACGTCCAATAATTATTAACAATTTTGTTAATAAGTAAAAAAAAGTAAATTTGGAACATAAAAAAAGCCCCGTTGTAGTGGGGCTAATTTACTGTTATTTTATTTCATTTAATAATTTTCCGTCTACATAATATTCGAGACTTCTTACTTTGTCCTTCATTCGATACAAGGTTCGAACAACTGAACCCGAGAACAGACGAATGTCACCATACACGACAGTGCCATCTTTAAGTTTATAAAAGTAATCTAAATATGTATTTAGTTTCGCAATTGATACTCTGTAAAAATCACACTCCTTTGGGGTTTCATAAAGGAAATCACTAGTTAATATTTCTTGTACCTTTAAATTATTTGTAATATTATTTGTAACCTGTTTACTAACCAATATATCAGGATAAAATTGATTTACTTTTTTTATAAAATCATATTGGTCAAAAGAGGCGGTTTCTGTTTTTTCTACATATATTTTAACATCAGTATTTTGACAATAAACAGCAGAAGAAAACATTATAGTAAATAATAAAGTAATTTTTTTCATGTGGTTTTGTTTGTGAGTTTATGATTACTAAAGATTTTCAAATATAGTGCCAATAATTTTAATTTCACTTTGTCAATTGTTATAAAAGAATAAATAATTATACCTTCAAAAAACGATACGTTGAAATTTTAAGTATATTCGTAATAAAACATTTTAAACAATAAACCTAAGATTATGACAAACCAAGATGTCTTTGATATTAACATACCTATTTTAGTAATAGGATTTAAAATTAATGCCCTGATCAAAACCCTTGACCCAGAAAAGCAAGAGATTTTTAAAAATTGCATGGAAGAAGCAAAAATAACTGTTCGTAAAGAAATTGGAAAACATCTAACTGAGGAAAAATTAGATGAAATTTGTAAAATTTTAGACGGTCATTAAAAAAACAAGCCTTTGTAAATCAATACAAAGGCTTATCTATTACGAACTCATTACAATATTGCCTAGCAATATATTTTCCTGTTTTTCGGTTGTAAATATTAATATAGTGATAATCAAACCTTATGTTTTTACACCAATTATGTAGGTAAAATATTGATTTACAAAATTCAACTTTTATAGGGACTATATTTTTATCCTTATTGAAGATTGTACAACTGTAGGGGGTAGGCGTATTATTAGCCATATATGTTCGTTATTTGTATTTCGATATCTTGCAAGATGTTTTTGATTTTAAAACCACCATTAACACAAACAAATGTTTCGATATCAAATTCTCCTTTTTTTACAATGTTCGTACCTCCTTCTATGTACTCGACATACATCCAAAATTCATTCGTTCGAATATCTGTAAATATAAAAACACTAAGGCCATAAGGGTAGGAAGATTTAGCAGTTGTCATTTTTACATAAAAATCACCAAATTGGAGGATGCCGCCGTTATTTTGAACTGGAAAAGAGGTGGCTAAATGATAACCGTTTGGAATATTGTTGGGAGTTTCCCCTTCAAACGAAGTAGCATCCACATTAATATCATTCTTGTAAGTATCATAAAATGACGTGTAAAATTTATTATTTGATTGAATTGTAGCTAGTTTAAGTAAAGAATAAACCCTTGCATCGTACTGATAACCAGAACCTTGTGAAAACCTACCGTCTAAACGAAATTGGGGCAATTTATACGCTTTCAAATATCTTAGCGGCTTTTTCTGAAACGGACTAAAGTTTGAAACTTCAACACCTGAACTACTTATATGAGGAATCTTAAGTATTATCTCTGTGTAAGGTGTAGCAAAATAGTTTTGAGGAATTACATTTAAGTCAACACCACTTAAATCATTAATAACAGACAACATTAATGTACTATCGTAATTATCAAAATTAACACCATCAACACGCTTATTTTTAACAAATAAAGACAGTACAAAAAACGAAGTTTCAATACCACTTACAATATAACCTATTTCAGGATTATACAAAACCTCTTTAACTTTAACAGCATAGCTGTCATCTAGATACTGTATGTAATTCATATTGTTCTAATTAAATAATGGAACTTTTTTTAAGTCCGAGTTTGATAAATATTTTTTTAAATCCGCTTTTAAATCACGTCTCGTAATAACGTAATAACAACGAACAACTAAAGGGACTGTTTCTATTTGTTTTACCTTCAACAATTGGTTTATTGTCTCTTTTTCATTTTCGAAATTTGAAAAAGGGTGTGTAAACCAAGACCAATAATCTTCTTTTGTCTGCTTATCTGTACCCAACCAAACCGCTAAAGATTCAGCAATATTATGCACCTCTTTACGGGGCGTAATTTTAGCCAACTCAATTTCTCTAGTAACGGGATTAGATACCGCAATTTTTAAGTCTTTTTCTGCATTTTCTAAAGCTTTTTCTTCTGCATCTTGTGTGAATTTTTCGTACCATTTTTTTAGCAATGGATAACACAAAATTATTCCAACGATGATAATCCAGTATTTTTGCAGAAAATCAAAGAGCCAAACGGTATTAGCTTGACTCTTTGTTCTATTTGTTATCTCTCTTTGAGCCATAATTATTTCTTTTTAAATAATTTATATGCTAAAAGCCCCGCTAACGCAACCAATACAACATTTGCAATAGTTTTATTCTTAGCGTAAAAAAGTTTGATTTTATCTAACATCTTGTTTAAATTTTTGAATTAATAATTTTATTTTTTTGCACGTTTGTTTAGACTGTAACGCTGTAAACAGTATAAAAAAAAAGTAAGATTGGGATAATCAAATAATTAAATTTGAATTTCTTTTTAGCCGTCACCACAACATTATCAAGATTAAAAGTCCCAATAACGTCAATCGCATCCTGTATATCTGAATCATAAATTAAAGTCGATTCCTTTCTACCAACTTCCTGATTAATTATTGCCCTTGCTATAGTTAGCAAGAAAAAAGAATCAACATTTTTTATTTTTTCATCAGGGTTTAAACGCAATTCTTTAGACACAGCACCAATGTAAGTCTTAGTGTCATTTTCAACTGATGGAGCATAGCGAGAAATTATCTTAGAAATGGTATCATTACCTTTATCTATATTATTAATAACCACTCTTAACATAGCACGAATACCAAATTTAACCTCTGTAAACTGCTCAAATGCTTTATCGGTATCTGTATTATTCAGGTAAGAAATTTTACCAACCCAATTATTGGTAGCCACAAGCCTTAAATTACCCGGATTATTATTGCGAATACCTCTAGTTAAATCCTTTCTACCTAAAAAGCTACGCATTCTCTTCTGTAATTAAAGATTTTTCGGGTGTTTGCGGTTCATCTTTTCCAAATTCAAGCTTACTTAATTCATCTGAAACGACCTGAATACCTTTTAAAATAGCAGTTACAACTGCACCATACTTTACGATAATACCAATTATCGAAACAATTCCTTTTAGATTTTTCATGATTTATTTTTGTTTTTTTTATACAACTTTTAAGATTAGTTCGAGCGTAAAAATGTACCCGCGTACCCCCCATTTTTTGCTCGTGGATTAATTACAAATGCCATCCCGTCAATTACTACTTTTCCACCGTTTTTTTGCATTGTACCCCAGTGAAAAGACTGAACACCTGTTTTTGTGTTTGTGAATGTACAAGCAACCGAACCGAACCAACCTTTGTCCGAAAGATTAGATTTAGAGGTAGTTACGCACTTTATCGCAATTAATTCTCCTTTCGACAATCTCCAACCCGTTGTTAAGTGTTGTTCAACTCCCTGATTTGGTCCCGAAGTAGGAGTGTATGTGGTAGCCTTAGCGCCTGAGTGTTTTACCTTTTGTTTATTTTGATTATTGTTACTATAACCTTTATTTTGGTTATTGTAACCCTTACTATAGTTTGCCATTACTTTATAATGTGTTTGATTATTAATATTATTTCAGCCATCTTTTTTAAGATTATTACTATTGAATCTACCAAGAATATTACAAGGTAGATTCGATAATAATTTTTTGGCTTACTATCTTCTTGCAACTCTTTTACGTGAATTGCTACCGTTCCGTCTCAAAAACCAAATCAATGCGACAAGACCCGCAACAGCACCAAGAACAATTTTCCAATTTCTTTGAAACCAAACCTTTATAGTTGAACTTACAACGGTAGCAGTTACCTCACCGCTCGCCTGAACAAATCCTGAACTTAAACCATCATTTACACCTTTGACAATAGCTTTACCCAAAAGATTAGAGCCTGAGTTAGTGACAGCACCCGCAGTATCAGCCAAGTTTTGATTTAAAGCCTGTGTTTGAGCGTTCCAATAATCTGCCTCCGCTTGTTTTCCTTCTGCTTCTGCACGTTTAGCCATTTTTTTAGCCTCAACCGCATCGGTAACTTTCCCAATTACTGTTTGAGCAATTGTACCAACACCCGGAACAAAACCGACTGCAGTAGTAGCAACCTTTACCAAGTTTTTGAACGAAACATTTTTCTTAATGGATTGTCCTATTTTTTTAAAAAACCCCATAATTACACAGCTTTAAGTGACCTAACGACGAAGTTAATAACAGCCCCCTGAGATTTGTTAACCTCAATACTTAAAACGGTGTTTAAAGGCAATGACAATCTATCTGGCAAACCCTGCAGAACCTTTCCATCAGGGAGAACCGCTTGAATAGGGTCAACATCTCGACTTAAAGTTTGAAGTTCAAAAGGCAAAAACTTTATTACTTGACCAGTTATAAACTGATAAGACAAATCAGTAACCGAAGGATCAACCGTCATAATAGCAAGGTCAAAACCTTTAACATCAATTTTTTTATTGAATTCTTCGGAAGCAATAGTTTTTTGCTCAAAAACGTATAGATTATCGGTAAACAAAGGGTCTTCAATTCCGTGTAAATCATAGCGTTTTGTACTAATCAAGTCCTCCAAAACGATTTTAATACTTTCTTTATCAGCAAGTAAAATACCAGCGTCGTCTGCAATTTCACATAAAGCAATTAAAGCATTATCAGCATCTGACTGCGAATTTTCAGTACCATACGTACTTGCTAAAATGAAATCTTTAAGCAATATTTTGTTTGCTAAAATGACATTTGAGCCATTCCCTCGCTCAATGTAAATGCTAATTTTTTCAGTAGTTAAAGCCGATAAAGCCAAATCACTTGAAATAATCAACGAACCAATTGACTTTGTTACGGTTAATTCTGGCGATTTTGTTACGCCTGTAATAGTTGCAATTTTCATTTGTTATAAATTTTATTTGTTAAATTTCTTTCACAAAGATTATTGCAACTATTATTTAGCGTTTTCTAATTCTTTCTATTCCTTTCTATTTTTTTCGTTTTTTTTCCATTTAAGAAAGAATTTTGTACTCAATTAAATCAGAAATCATTAAGTATTTTCTTTTTAATGCAAGACAATCTAAAATGATTTGGTATTCTTTCCTTGCGGTTGGATAACTAACTTCAAGGATGTGCATTAACTGAGTTTTAGTGACTTTTTGGCTTGTATTTTGTGTTTTCATGGCTTATAAAAATAAAAGTTGATGCTCGTGGAATAATTCAGAATCGAATTCATTTACTAGCTTTTCTTTCGTTCTAAATTCGTGTAGATAGAAATGTAATTTGTTTTTGAACCACATTAAAAGCGGTTTTTCCGTAATCATGTCTAAATCCTCAAGCAAAAGATTGAGAGCAACGATATAAGATATATCCTGATTGTTTGCGTAATATTCTCTAAACAGAGATTTAGCAAGACGTTTTTTAATTGTTGTCGAGGATAGAACAACCTTTTTTAAACGTTTTATTATAGGATTGAATTTTGATATTTGCTTTTGTAAAAAATCAAAATCAAACAGAATTATAAGCTTTTCTTTATTAACCTGACTTTTGCCAGTGTTCTCCCGAAGTTCAAAAAAACCTTTGTTCGCAATTTTTAATAACTCATAAAGATTTGCTTTATCAAAAATACCCCAAGTCATTGTCTGACTTGTGTTTATATCTAATTTTGAATGCTCGTTTAGACCTCTGAAAAACGCAGAATTTAACTGATATTCAAAACGCCAAACGTTATCATTTTTTAAACCATTGTCCGCATAATATTGGTTTATATATGGTTTTTCCGTTAGCTGTAATGACAGCGTTTTGTTGTAGCATCTTATTATTTTGTCTGATGTTCTTTTCCCAATTTGGAAGCCATTAAGTATCGATTTCCCTTTATAGGTTTCAAAATAGCTTTGTAGATTTTTTGGACGACCCGAAATAAGGTAGTTACCTCCAACAACATTACTATATAAATTACGGTAAGAATTGTCGATATCAGACCTATCAAGGCATATATCCAGTCTGTTAACTGATTTAAAAAAGTAGTTCGTTTCATCGCAAAAAGCATTTATGACACCTCTTAAGGCATCGTTTGACAAGGTGTAAAATAAATTGTTTTCGAATTGTAATTGAGCAAATTGCTCGCTCATGATAGCGGAACGGGGTTTGGCTGTGTAAATACCAATCTTTAAATTTTCGTAGTATAAATCCGCTCTAATCTCAAAAATCTTAGTCCCATATTCATAAGGTTTTAAACGAAATTTTGAATTTTCGGGAAACTCCCCAAATGGTTTTCCTTCGATATTAATAATTAGGTAGTCAATATTTATAAGCGTAGTTTTTAAATTGTTCTTTTTATTTTTAGTTTGGGCTTGATGCCTCTCTTTATATGAAATCATAGTTTTTTAGTAGGTTTTGGGTGAGTTAGTTGCCGTTATACCCTACGGCAACTTTTTTATATTGAAAATTTTAAATAATAATACTTTGCTTGTATTTTTTGATTAATATTTAAAGAAGTATAGTCTTCGTGCATTAATAAATATTTCATAGTTTCAGTTTGTTTAAATTCTAGTTTATGAAAGGGGAGTAGCAAAAAATTAATTTTCTAAATTTTCCCACAGCGAATAATGATTTTTTGGTAAATCGTTAACAGTGAATTCTTTCTCCGATTGGTTTTCAATTATTTTCTTTTCAGTTTCCTGAAATTTATCTTTGTAGTTCGAAATCTCAGAATTAAAAAAAAGATTTATTCTTTGACCGATTTTAGTAATTTCTCTAATAACAAAATCATGTTGATATTTGAGACCCAGTAAATCAACAGTTTCTACAGGATTTTTTGAGTACTCATTTAAATCGTGATTTAAACCAGCTAATTCCAAAACTAATTTTTCTCGTTTTTGGATTAAAAGTAAAATTGTTGACATATTCTAGGGATTTAAAAGGTTGTGTTTTAATAATTTACCGAGCAAGTATTTTGAAGAAATTTCATTCGTATTGCAATAAAAAATAAATTCATGTAAACGATGCTGTAATTGAATTATGAAGCAATCTTTTTCTATGTGGATAGTAATTCCTATATTTGAGCCTCTAACACGAATGTGCAGGATTTTAAAAGCCGAATGTTCTGTTTTGCAAAACGGACGAATTTTCTTTAGAAAGGTTTTAGGTTTAAATGTTGTGTGTCGCATTAATTCTACGTACTTAAGTAGTAATACATAATTTTCCAATGAGGAGCGTTTTAAGGCCATATAGTTTATTTGTTAATAATAGTTGTACAAATATGAACTATAATTTATATTATGTAAAATAGACTTTTTCAGAACCCCACTGGGCTAACTTATCACAGATTTGCATTAGAAACAATATAACGATCAAGAACGTCCTCATTAACATATACTTCACTATCATAGGTTTAGAATAATAAATAAGAAAAATAATGACTATTAAATCAGATATTCTGAGATTTATTTAAAATCATGAAGATGCTTTCATTGTAAGAGTTTATTTTATTATTTTTACATTCGATACTTTAAAAAAAATTATCAAATCTATGAATACAATTGCTGAGCATATCGCGGATTTTTTAAAAGAATACCAGCCGTTTAAAAATCTGACTTTTCAAGAACTATCAGATATTGCAACCAATATTCGTGTTATTAATTTAGAAAAACACGCAGTATTGTTTCAAAATAATGATGTGCTGCATGATAGTTTTTATGTAGTCGCTTCGGGTGTTATAAATTTAACAACGATTGCCGATGCTGAGGAAACGATTATAAACAAATGTAATGAAGGCGATATTTTTGGCTTACGTCCGTTTTTTGCCAAAAATAACTATATGATGTCCGCCAAAGCACGTGAAGAAAGTATCGTTTATGCAATACCGATTGCTGTTTTCAGGCCTTTTGTGGCTAACAATTCGGATGTTTTAAACTTCTTATTGGAAAGTTTTGCAACAAATTCAAGACATACCAAGGACAATGTAAGTTCAAATGGAAAAGCAATTTCTGACACTTCTTTTTATGTAGATCAGCAGTCAGAAATGCAATATATTCAATCCCTTACCTACAATGTTGCTCCATTAAAAACGGAAGCGCATCATATTGTAAAAGATGTTGCGATTTTAATGACGGAGTCAATGGTGGATAATATTGTGGTTTGCGAAAAAAACCATCCAATTGGAATTGTTACCGACGCCGATTTATCTTCTAAAATTGCGACAGGCCGCTTTCCTATTACGGAAACGATTGACAAAATCATGTCGTCGCCGGTTGTTACGGTATTAGAAAATGTTTCTTTGGCGGAAGCACAATTATTGATGTTGAAACACAATGTGACGCATTTATGTGTGACAAAAGACGGTACAAGTAAATCTGCCGTGCGAGGAATTATTTCTGAACACGATTTGATTGTGGCTCAGGCCAGTAATCCGGGAGTGTTAATCAAGGAAATTAAGCGTTCACAGCTTCCGAAAGATTTAAAACAAATACGTGATCGTTTGTCTGATCTTATTCAGAATTCGATTCAAAAGAATATTCCGATTTCACATGTTAGTAATATTGCTAGTGAAATTAATTTAGCTATAATCAAACGATCTGTTGAATTGTCAATTTTAGATTTAGGCTCACCTCCTGCTCGTTTTGCATGGTTAAGTATTGGTAGTCAAGGGCGTAAGGAGCAATTGTTGCTTACAGATCAGGATAGTATTTTAATCTTTGAAGATGTTACTGCTGATAAATACAGAGACGTTAAGGATTACTTTTTAAGATTGGCAAAAAGAACTACTGCTATCTTAGAAAAAGTAGGTTACGAACTTTGTCCAAATGGGCATATGGGAAGTAATATGTTGTGGTGTAAGTCACTGACAGACTGGACGAAACAATACAACAGTTGGATGAATACTCCAGGTGAAAACAGTAACGATTTGAGCAGTATTTTCTTTGATTATGAAATTGTTTTTGGGGAACCAAAAATTGAAGAAGCTATAGAAAATGTTATTTTCAAAAATGCTGTCAACAATACCTTGTTTTTTGACTTTTTAGGAAATGACGCTTTGAAGAGAAACTCTCCGTTGAGTTTTTTCAAAAAGTTTCTTATTGAAGAAGAAGGTCCGCATAAAGGAGCATTCGATATTAAAACACGTGCTTTAATGCCTTTGATTGATGGAGCGCGTTTGTTAATTTTGAATTCAAATATAAAAGGAATACAAAACACTTATTTAAGATTTAAGCAATTAGCGATAACAGATTCTAAAAATGCGGAGATTTATTTAAGTTGTGCTGAGGCTTTCTTGACATTGTCAAAATTTAGAACGGTTGAAGGACTGCGAAATGACGATTCAGGACAATATATCAATTTAAAAGAAATGTCTAAAAACGATAAAGAGAAATTAAAAAATGCTTTGTCGCCAATGAAAGATCTGGAAGAATTAATTAAAAGTAAATTTCAACTTACACAATTCTCTTAATATATGCTAGACTGGCTTAAAAATATTAACAAAGAACATCCTGAATTCTGGAAAGATTATCTGGCTAAATTCGAAACAAAACCCAATCGGTTTGTCGTTTTGTCTACAGAAACGTCTGGCTTGAATCCGAATAAGGATGTGATTTTGTCTTTGGGAGCATTTTCTGTAGTGGATGACAGTATCCATATTAAGGATAGTTTTGAATCTGTTTTATTACAGTATAAGTTTTTACAGGATAATGGACTTTCTAATGAATTTATCATTGAAACAAAAATGATAAAAATGCCCGAATCTGAAGCAATTGAAGCTTTTATTAGTTTTTTGGGTAATGCTGTTTTGGTCGGACATCACATTAATTTTGATCTCGAAATGCTAAACAGTGCCCTGGAACGTTTGGACTGTGGAAGGCTTAAAAATGAAGCACTTGATGTTGATATGATGTACAGAAAGTTAATGGATATCAATGACAAACAGTTTTCACTAGATGATTTGTGTGATATCTATAAAATCCCAAAAAGTGACCGAAATTCCTCTACCGAAGACGCGTACAGAATTTCGCTATTGTTTTTAAAATTAAAATCCCGATTGGGAATAAAATAAAAAAAGCCTCTAATTTAAGAGGCTTTTTTGTATCTGTTAGTTTGAGAGTATTAGATTTTCTCTTTTGTAATTTCATCAACAATTTCAGGGTTTAACAGTGTTGAAGTATCTCCAAAACTAGAGAAGTCTCCTTCAGCAATTTTACGTAAAATTCTACGCATAATTTTTCCTGAACGTGTTTTCGGTAAACCGGACACGAATTGAATTTTGTCTAATTTAGCAATTGGCCCAATGTGGTCCGAAATATACTGATTGATTTCTTTACTTAAATTGGCTCTGTCTCTGTATTCACCTGTTTCTTTTAAGATCACAAAACCATACAAAGCATTTCCTTTAATATCATGCGGGAATCCAACAATAGCAGATTCTGCAACTGCCGGGTGCTCGTTGATTGCATCTTCAATTGGTGCTGTACCTAAATTATGACCCGAAACAATCACAACATCATCTACTCTACCGGTGATTCTGTAGTACCCTACTTCGTCTCTTAAAGCACCGTCTCCTGTAAAATATTTACCAGGGAAAGCAGAAAAATAAGTGTCTTTGTAACGTTGGTGGTCTCCCCAGATTGTTCTGGCGATTCCCGGCCAAGGGAATTTAATACACAAACTACCCACTACCTGATTACCTTCAATTTCGTTGCGTTTTTCATCCATTAAAACAGGTTGAATTCCTGGTAATGGCAAAGTCGCATAAGTTGGTTTTGTAGGTGTTACAAAAGCGATTGGCGAAATCATGATTCCACCAGTCTCAGTTTGCCACCAAGTATCAACAACCGGACATCTTTTGTCTCCAACGTGGTCATTAAACCAGTGCCAAGCTTCTTCGTTTATAGGCTCCCCTACTGATCCGATTACTTTAAGTGATTTTAAAGGATATTTTTGAACGTAATCCAAGCTTTCTTTTGCCAGAGAACGAATTGCTGTTGGCGCTGTATAAAACTGAGTTACTTTATGTTTTTCGATAATTTCCCAAAAACGACTGAAATCAGGATAAGAGGGTACCCCTTCGAAAATTACGGTTGTTCCTCCATTCAATAATGGTCCGTATAATATATAAGAGTGACCTGTAATCCAACCGATATCTGCGGTACACCAGAAAATATCATTTTCTTCGTGATTGAAAACATTCTTAAAAGTATAGGCGGTATAAACCATATAACCGGCTGTGGTATGCACCATTCCTTTTGGTTTTCCGGTTGATCCGGAAGTGTATAGAATAAACAAAGGATCTTCAGCATCCATGATTTCGGCAACACTATTGTCCAGAGCAGCATCTAATAAAGGTTGTAACCAAATGTCACGTCCTTCTTTCATTTTAATTGCAGTTTGTGTTCTTTTAGCAACCAAAACTTTTTCAACAGATGGGCAGGTTTCTAATGCTTCATCTACAATTCCTTTAAGGTCAATTGTTTTGTTTCCTCTGTAACCACCATCAGAAGTGATGACCATTTTACATTCGCAATCGTTAATTCTTGCAGATACAGCTGATGCCGAAAATCCTGCAAAAATAACAGAATGTATTGCCCCTATTCTGGCACAAGCCAAAACAGCTACGGCCAATTCCGGGATCATTGGTAAATAAATACAAACACGGTCTCCTTTACGAACGCCTTGCTCGCGCAACACGTTGGTCATTTTAGATACACGTTCGTATAATTCGTTATAAGTTATATGTAAAGCGCTTTCTGAAGGATCGTTTGGTTCAAAAATAATCGCTGTTTTTTCTCCTCTTTTGCTTAAATGTCTGTCGATACAGTTTTTCGTAATATTCACTTTAGCTTCAGTAAACCATTTTACTTCAGCATCGCCCATATTAAAATCAACTACTTTTTCCCATTGTTGGTACCAAGTGAAATTTTCTTCAGCTATTTTTCCCCAAAATTTTCTTGGTTCTCTTATTGACTTATTGTAATGCTTAAAATATTGTTCTAAATTTTCAATTTTATAATAACTCATTTTGGATGGATTTTTTTTTTTATAAATGTATTAAATCTGTATGTATTCTTAAAATTATTTAATTTATAAATTTTAGCATAAAAAAACACATAGTAAAAAAAATGTTACTTTTTTATGGGTATTTCATAAAAATAAGGGTTTTATGGCAAAACAACACCATAAAAAAGGCATAATAAATTAATATCATGCCTTTTCGTTTTAACAATTTCAATAACAATTAATTTTTTTTGTAATGCTGCATTACAATGCTCTTTTCTATTTTGAAAATAGCAACATCTTGATTAATCAATATAGAAATCGATACAAGTATGTTTATTGCTAAACATACCCCATTAATTGGGACTACCTTCACCTAACTCAGAAACTTAAAAGTTAAGTGATTACAATATGCATCTATATCTATATTATCTTAATAAATGCTTACTAATTCAAAATATTACGTAAAAGAGATACAGTGCAAACCCCAATTTATTATCCAATTTTTTTCATTGCAGTCATCGATTCTCTCAACCATGCTCCTACTTCTTCGATAGGATGTTGACGAATTTCTTTGTTAACTGCTATTAGAACTGCATTGTCTACTCCGTTTGAAGTTGAGAATGGTTTTCCAATTATGTTTGTTTCTACTTTTTTCATGAATTCAGTCAACAACGGTTTACAAGCGTGGTCGAATAAATAACAACCGTATTCTGCTGTGTCTGAAATAACACGGTTCATTTCGAATAATTTTTTTCTTGCAATAGTATTTGCAATCAAAGGCAATTCGTGTAAGGATTCGTAATAAGCTGATTCTTCGATGATACCAGCTTCCGTCATGGTTTCAAAAGCCAATTCAACTCCCGCTTTTACCATGGCAATCATTAATACTCCATTGTCAAAATATTCTTGTTCCGCTATTGGAGCTTCTTGTGGAGCTGTTTTCTCGAAATTTGTTTCTCCGGTTGCTGCTCTCCATTTCAATAAGTTAACATCGTCATTAGCCCAGTCAGTCATCATTGTTCTTGAGAATTCTCCTGAAATAATATCATCCTGATGCTTTTGAAACAAGGGACGCATAATGTCTTTTAATTCGTCCGCAAGTTCATAAGCTTCAATTTTTGCAGGGTTAGAAAGACGGTCCATCATATTAGTGATTCCTCCGTGTTTCAAAGCTTCTGTGATGGTTTCCCATCCGTATTGGATCAGTTTTGATGCATATGCTGCGTCAATTCCTTTTTCAATCATTTTATCAAAACATAAAATAGAACCTGTCTGCAACAAACCACAAAGAATAGTTTGTTCTCCCATTAAGTCTGATTTTACTTCTGCAACGAAAGATGATTTTAAAACTCCTGCTTTATGACCACCTGTACCTACTGCATATGCTTTTGCCTGATCTAAACCAGTACCATTTGGGTCATTTTCAGGGTGAACCGCAATAAGGGTTGGTACACCAAAACCTCTCTTGTATTCTTCACGAACTTCAGATCCAGGGCATTTAGGAGCACACATAATTACAGTAATGTCTTTACGGATTTGCATTCCTTCTTCTACGATATTAAAACCGTGAGAATACGATAAAGTAGAACCGTTTTTCATTAATGGCATAATCGCAGTAACAACAGCAGTGTGTTGTTTGTCCGGAGTAAGATTACAAACTAAATCGGCAGTTGGAATTAATTCTTCGTAAGTTCCCACTTTAAAACCATTTTCTGTAGCGTTTTTAAAAGAAGCTCTTTTTTCAGCGATTGCATCGGCACGTAGCGCGTATGAAATGTCTAATCCGGAATCTCTCATGTTTAAACCTTGATTTAAACCTTGTGCACCACAACCTACAATAACAACTTTTTTTCCGGCCAATGCTGCAATTCCGTCAGCAAATTCTGATTGCTCCATAAATTCGCAAACGCCTAATTGTTCTAATTGTAATCTAAGTGGTAGTGTGTTGAAATAATTTGCCATTTTTTTAATACTATTTAATGAATGTGTAATTTAATAATTGATACTATTTAAGTGTCTCTAACATTGTTGATATTTCCATTTTCTCTTTAGAAACGGATATTCTTCCCGAACGTACAAACTGCATGATACCGTAAGGCTTAATTTTTGTGTATAATTCTTCGATTTCAGAACGTCTTCCTGATTTTGAAATCACAAAAAAGTCACGTGATACGGTCACAATAGTAGATTGACTTTCTTTGATGATGTTCTGAATTTGTTTTTCATCGAAAAGCAGATTCGAAGCGATTTTGAACAAAGCATTTTCTAAATAAATAGTCTCTTCATCTGTGTGATAGAATGCTTTAATAACCTCAATTTGTTTTTCGATTTGTCCGACAATATTCTTAACCCATTTTTCAGTAGTGTCTACTACAATTATGAATCTTGAAACATTCTCAATTTCTGATTCTGAAACATTTAAGCTTAATATGTTAATGTGACGCTTTAAGAATATTCCTGATATTCTATTCAACAAGCCCACGTTATTTTCCGAGTATACCGATATGGTAAATGTTTTATCTTCCATGTTGTTTTAGCTTTTGTTGTTTCAGGTTTCAGGTTTCAGGTTGTTGCACTTGAAACTTGAAACCCAAAACTTGAAACTTCCTTTTTTTTAGCTTAATCTAATTTGAGAAACACATGCTCCCGTTGGAATCATTGGGAATACGTTATTTTCTTTTTCTACCATCACTTCTAAAAAATAAGAATCTTTTGAAGCCATCATTTCGGCTACAGCAGCATCCAAATCTTCACGTTCGGTGACTTTTTTAGATTTAATATGATATCCTTCGGCAATTGCAACAAAATTGGGGTTGATCATTTTTGTTGAAGCATATCTGTTATCAAAAAACAATTCCTGCCATTGGCGCACCATTCCAAGGAATTCGTTATTTAAAACAACAATTTTTACAGGCACCTTCGTCTGAAAAATGGTTCCTAATTCCTGAATCGTCATCTGGAAACCACCGTCACCAATAACAGCGACAACTTCACGATCCGGTCTTCCCATTTTAGCTCCAATTGCAGCCGGTAAAGCAAATCCCATAGTTCCTAAACCTCCCGAAGTAATGTTACTCTTGGTTGAATTAAACTTCGCATAACGACAGGCAAACATTTGATGTTGACCAACATCTGAAACGATAATCGCATCCCCTTTTGAGTGTTTGTTGATCATTTCGATGGTTTCACCCATCGAGATTCCTTTGTTGTTTGTTGGTTTTAACTCCTCATCGATAACCGAATCAAATTCGATTTTGTATTTTTCTTTGAATTCGTTGTGCCAAGCGTCATGTGCTCTGTCATCAATTAGAGGCAATAAAGCATTCAATGCTTCTTTTACATCGCCTAAAACGGCTACTTCTGTTTTTACATTTTTATCTACTTCTGCCGGATCAATTTCAAAATGAATCACTTTTGCCTGTTTGGCATAGGTTTTTAAATCTCCGGTAACACGATCGTCAAAACGCATTCCAAGTGCTATTAAAACATCGCATTGGTTAGTCAATAAATTAGGGCCGTAATTTCCGTGCATTCCTAGCATTCCCACATTCAAAGGATGAGCTGTAGGTAATGCGGAAAGTCCAAGAATCGTCCATCCTGCAGGAATTCCTGACTTTTCGATGAATGCTTTTAATTGTGCTTCGGCTTCACCTAAAATAATCCCTTGACCAAAAACAATAAAAGGTTTTTTGGCGCTATTGATTAAAGCCGCAGCTTCGGCAACTTTATCTAATTTTAATTTTGGAACCGGAGTATAACTTCTGATGGCTGTGCATTTTTCATAACTAAATTCAAATTCATCAAACTGTGCATTTTTAGTTATATCAATCAAAACAGGCCCTGGACGACCAGAACGTGCTATGAAAAAAGCTTTTGCCATAATCTCAGGAATTTCGGAAGCTTCCGTAATCTGATAATTCCATTTGGTCACCGGAGTTGAAATTCCGATAATGTCTGTTTCCTGAAAAGCATCAGAACCCAGTAAATGTTTTCCTACCTGGCCTGTGATACAAACCATTGGTGTTGAATCGATCTGAGCATCGGCGATTCCGGTAACTAAGTTGGTTGCTCCGGGGCCTGAAGTAGCAATTGCAACTCCGACTTTCCCTGTAGCTCTCGCATATCCCTGAGCGGCATGTGTTGCACCTTGTTCGTGACGTACTAAAACATGGTGTAATTGCTCCTGGAATTTATATAATTCGTCGTAAACCGGCATTATGGCTCCTCCAGGATATCCATATATTAAGTCTACTCCTTCTTCTAATAAACATCTTATAACGGCTTCTGCCCCTGATATTTTCATTGTATCTGTTTTTTTCAAAAATCTCGTCTAATGTTAAAATCAAAATCAATTTCTAGTTTTCTGTTTGAAATTTACTTTTGCTTTTATTATTGTTTATATATAATTGATTTTTGATGTTGTTATTGAATCATTATTTATCGGTAACGCAACCTGTTGAGGCACTGGAGACCGATCTCGCGTATTTCAGTAATACTCCTTTTGAAGCTTTTAGAGGCGGTTGAATCCAACTTGCCTTTCTGGCTGCAAATTCAGCATCAGATATTTTAAGATCAATGGTGTTTTTCACAGCATCAATGGCAATTAAATCCCCATCATTAACCAGTGCAATACCACCACCATCATAAGCCTCGGGTGTGATGTGTCCTACCACAAAGCCATGTGAACCTCCGGAAAATCTACCGTCTGTAATCAGAGCAACGCTGTTTCCTAAGCCGGCTCCAATAATAGCTGATGTAGGTTTTAGCATTTCGGGCATTCCCGGACCACCTTTTGGTCCACAATACCTAATGACGACTACATCTCCCGGTTTTACTTTACCGGCCTGAATACCCGGAATTACATCAAATTCGCTTTCAAAAACAACTGCTGTTCCTTGAAAATATTCTCCTTCTTTTCCGCTTATTTTAGCAACACAACCTTCAGCAGCAAGATTTCCGTACAAAATCTGAATATTTCCGGTTGGTTTTAGTGCTTTTTGAATCTCATGAATAACCTCTTGTCCGTCTTGTAAGTCCGGAATATTGGCTAAATTTTCGGCTACTGTTTTTCCGGTTACGGTTAAACAATCTCCATGAATTAATCCTTCTTTTAGTAAGTATTTCAAAACAGCCGGAACTCCTCCAACTGCATGTAAATCTTCCATCATATATTTTCCACTTGGCTTTAAGTCAGCCAGTACGGGTGTTTTGTCGCTAATTTTTTGGAAATCTGTTAAAGTAATTTCAACATCAACCGAATGAGCCATCGCAATTAAGTGCATTACTGCATTGGTAGAGCCTCCTAAAACTGCTACCAGCGTAATTGCATTTTCGAAAGCCTTGCGGGTCATAATGTCTTTGGGCTTAATGTCTTTTTCTAATAAAACTCTGATAGCTTTTCCGGCATCAAGACATTCTTGTTTTTTCTCTTCGCTTAAAGCTGGATTTGACGAACTGTATGGTAAGCTCATTCCTAAAGCTTCAATTGCCGATGACATGGTGTTTGCCGTATACATTCCGCCGCAAGCCCCTGCTCCCGGACATGCATTTTGAATAACGCCTTTGTAATCTTCAGGAGAAATGGTGTTGTTGAATTTTTTTCCTAAAGCTTCAAAAGCTGAAACGATATTCAAAGATTCCCCTTTCCATTTTCCAGAGTGAATTGTTCCACCGTAGACCATAATTGCCGGACGATTTACTCGACCCATTGCCATTAAAGCACCTGGCATATTTTTATCACAACCCGGAATTGCAATTAAACTGTCGTACCATTGCGCTCCCATAACGGTTTCGATAGAATCTGCAATTACATCACGGGACACTAAAGAAAAACGCATTCCGTCTGTACCATTAGAAATTCCGTCACTTACACCAATGGTATTAAAAATAAGTCCGACCAGATTTGCATCCCAAACACCTTTTTTAACATCTTTTGCTAAATCATTCAGGTGCATGTTGCAGGTATTACCATCGTAACCCATACTAACAATACCTACTTGTGCTTTTTTTAAATCTTCTTCAGTTAAACCAATACCGTACAACATGGCTTGCGCTGCAGGTTGTGTTTGATCTTGAGTGATGGTTTTGCTGTACTTATTTAATTCCATTATGTATTTTTTATTTAAATTTTATCCAAAAAAAAAACCTTCCAATATTTGGAAGGTTTCTAATATATTTTTTCAATTATATTTATACCATTCCTGATGCAGATGTGTTAATCACATTGACAACAATAACAGAAATAATAATAATTGAGATTTGCATCTTTTCTTTTTTAGTTTCACAAAAGTATAAAAACTTAAAGAACTAAAAAAATAAAATCTCAACATTTATGATACTTATTGTTGTTTTTTGTATTATTTTAATAAAAACACTAAACAATTGTTGATTGTCCAATGTGAACATTATCATTATTGAAATAAAGTAAGTCGTCTTTGCTGAAAATGAAATTGGAAACGAACTCTCCTACTTCATTTGTGCCAAATTTTGAATCTGCTTTCAAATCTGTTGTGACTACTTTAAATTCAATTGCTTTTTCAACCGCCTGATACACCACATTTGCTTCTTTAAACAGCCCGAAATGTTCTAATAACATTGCAGCAGATAAGATGGAAGCAATTGGATTTGCGATATTTTTTCCTTTTGCCTGTGGGTAAGAACCGTGAATGGGTTCAAACAACGCATTTTTTTCTCCTAAAGAAGCAGAAGCTAATAAACCGATAGAACCTGTAATAACACTGGCTTCATCAGATAAGATATCACCAAACAAATTTTCTGTTAAAATCACATCAAATTGTTTTGGATTTAAAATGATCTGCATGGCGGCATTATCAACAAATAAGAAGTCTAGAGCAACATCGGGATAACTCTCCCCTATTTTCTGAACTACTTTTCTCCACAATCTTGAGGTTTCCAAAACATTGGCTTTGTCTACCATGGTTAGCTTTTTACGACGATTTTGTGCCGCTTTAAACGCTAAATGTGCAATTCGGGTAATTTCTTCCTCTGAATATTCGCATAGATCAGAAGCATGTGTTCCTTCTTCGTTTAGGGTTTTGGCTCCGAAATAAGCTCCGCCTGTTAATTCTCTGAAAATAGTAAAATCAGCACCATCGATAATTTCTCTTTTTAAGGGAGAAGCATCAATCAATGATTTATAAGGTTTAATTGGACGGATATTGGCAAACAAACCCAGTTCTTTACGCAGTTTTAATAATCCTTGCTCCGGACGCACCTTTGCATTTGGATTGTTATCATATTTAGGATCTCCAATCGCACCAAACAAAACAGCATCTGTATTCAGACACAGGTTTAGTGTTTGCTCCGGTAAAGGATTTCCTGTTTTGTCGATAGCGATCGCTCCCATAAGCGCTTCTTCAAAAACAAATTCATGATTGTACACCTCACCTATGGCGTGTAAAGCTTTTTTGGCTTGTAAAATTACTTCCGGTCCAATACCATCTCCTGGTAAAACTGCTATTTTCAAATTCATAACGTCTCGTTCTTTATGTATTTAAATCTTTTTTTCTCTAATTAATTTCTGATCAAGTCACCCTCAATCTTAGAAGCTTCAATGATTTGATGAATATCTACATCTAATACTTCTTTTTTGATATCTGCGAATTTTAAAAACTCGATGTATACAATATCCAATTGTGTTTTGGTAAGTTCATAGCCTACCTTTTTAGCACGGTAAGCCAATGCAGCTCTACCACTTCTTGCTGTCAATATTATAGATGATTCATTAACTCCCACATCAAGCGGATCCATGATTTCATAAGTTGCTCTGTTTTTGATTACTCCGTCCTGGTGAATACCGGAACTGTGAGCAAAAGCATTCGCACCAACAATAGCTTTATTGGGCTGAACGATCATTCCCATACTTTCAGAAACTAAACGGCTCATTTCGTTTAATTCTCGGGTATTGATATTGGTATCTAAATTCAGATATGGGTGTTGTTTGAAAATCATTACAATTTCTTCCAACGCTGTATTACCGGCTCTTTCGCCAATACCGTTTATAGTACATTCTATTTGTCTTGCTCCATTTATAGCCCCTGCAATTGAGTTTGCAGTCGCCATTCCTAAATCATTATGACAGTGGCAGGAAAGGATTACGTTTTCGATTCCTTTTACGTTTTCTTTTAAATATTTAATTTTTGCACCGTATTCTTCAGGCAAACAATAGCCTGTAGTGTCGGGGATATTTAATACTGTTGCTCCCGATTTTATTACTTCTTCGCAAACTTTTGCAAGGAAAGCGTTATCTGTTCTACCGGCATCTTCGGCATAAAACTCCACATCTTCAACATAAGATTTTGCATGTGATACGGCATATTTAGCTCTGGCGATAATATCTTCTTTTGTCGTATTTAGTTTATGGAGTATGTGAGATTCTGATGTTCCGATTCCGGTGTGGATTCTTGGTTTTTTTGCATGTTTTAAGGCAGCTGCAGCAACATCGATGTCGTTTTTTACGGCTCTTGTTAGTCCGCAGACGGTTGCGTTTTCTACAATTTTACAAATCTCAGAGACCGATAAAAAATCGCCCGGACTTGACACAGGGAAACCTGCTTCAATGATGTCAACTCCCATCTTATCAAGTCGTTCTGCGATAACTAATTTTTGTTTCGTATCTAACTTACATCCCGGGACCTGTTCACCATCACGCAAAGTGGTGTCAAAAATTTGAACTTTCTCTCTATTCATATTCATTTATTTAATGTAATTTCACATCTTGATAACAAATATATGTTGTACTACTTCTGTATGAAATTCATTTTAATGAGATTATACTGTTTATAAAACAATTTATACGCTATTAAATAACTAAAAATCAATAAGTTACATTATTATATTTTACAATGGCTAACCATCAAAAAGATTTCTTATTTGTTCTGATAAAATCACTTTCAAAATCTGAAAAAAGGCAGTTTAAAATTTTTGCAAGTCGTTTGGAAACGAGTTCAAATACAAAATTTATTGAATTGTTTAATATTTTAGATAAGTCTGAAACTTATGATGAAAAACTCATTCTTAAGAGCGGAATCATAAAAAAAGTACAGCTATCTAACTTAAAATCATATTTGTACAAGCAGATATTGGTCAGTATTCGATTGAATATTCCAAGTCAGAACATTCGTTATCAGTTGCGGGAACAGATTGATTTTGCTGTTATTCTTTATAATAAAGGTCTTTATAGACAGAGTTTAAAGATCCTTGACAAGACAAAAATTCTGGCGCTGGAGAATGATGAAAAATATATGGCGTATGAGATTGTCGAATTCGAAAAACTAATCGAATCACAGTATATTACCAGAAGTATTCAGGGTCGCGCAGATGAATTAGTCGTGCAGGCCAAAGAATTGAACTATCGCAATACAATTTCAAGCAAATTATCGAATTTATCACTGCAATTGTACGGAATCATGTTAAAAACGGGTTACGTAAAAAGTGATGAGGAATATAAGTATATAGACGATTACTTTAATAAACACATCGCCAAGCTGGACGAGTCTAAGTTTGGTTTTCGTGAGAAGTATTGGTTTTATAATGCCAATCTGTGGCGTAGTTTCCTTGTTCAGGATTTTGTAGCAAGTTATAAATATGCTTATAAATGGGTGACTTTGTTTTACGATAATCCTAATATGATTTATTTGAATCCTGTATTTTTCCTAAAAGGGAATCATTATTTTCTGGAATCGCTTTATATGTTGAAGTATAAAACGAATTTCAAGAAGTATTTGACACTTTTGGAAGAAACCATTCAGGATCCTAAATTTCCTGTGAATGATAATATTGCGTCGCTATCCTTTTTATACGTTTATAACAACAAACTAAATTTACATATCCTGGAAGGTACTTTTGCCGAAAGCGAATATCTGATCCCGGAGATTCTGGAGAAAATAAAACTGCACAACGAACATCTTGATGAACATCACGAAATGGTGTTCTATTATAAAATTGCCTGTATTTATTTTGGGAATGAGAAGTACAATGAGTCTATTCACTATTTGGATAAAATCATCAACAACAAAAATTTATCGATGCGCGAGGATTTAATGTGCTTTGCGCGTATCTTGTCTTTGATTGTGCATTATGAGTTAGGGAAAGATTATTACTTGGAAAATCACCTTAAAAACACGTATAAGTTCTTACTGAAAATGAACGATCTGCACGAGGTTCAAAAGGAGATTATCAAATTCTTGAAGAATCTGAACAATTTTTATCCTGCCGATATTAAAAAGGAGTTTATTAAAATGAGGACTCGTTTTATAGAACTGGAGAAAATTACCTATGAAAAAAGAGCTTTTCTGTATTTAGACATTATTTCATGGTTGGAGAGCAAAATAGAAAACAGGAAAATTGCCGATATTATGAAGGAAAAGGCAAAACTTAATAGGTAAAGGAAGGGAAATTCCAATAATTTAAAATTCCAAATTCCAAAAAAAGAAACCCGACAGGTTTTTAAAACCTGTCGGGTTTAAATTTGTAAACGAAATTCTATTTTAGGTAATAAAAACCATAAAAAAAATCCCAACCTCCAACAATTGGAATTTGGGATTTTAAAATATTGGAATTTATTACAGTGTTATTCTATAATATTAGAAGTCGTAACATAGAAGTTTTTGTCTACTTCCAGTTTAGGTTCTTTGCCTTCAATTTTTTCTGATTTCCATTCCTGAGTTGGTTTCAACCAGATTTCTTTTCCGTCTACCGTTACTTTTACCGGCATGTCAAACTTATTTACGCAGTTTGTCCAGTGGTATCCCAGTTGTCCGTCTTTAAACATGTATTCAAAAACCGGAATTTTGGTACTTCTCAAATACTGATTGAAAATTTTACTCAAATCAATTCCGGTTTGTGTACTCATATAATCTTCAATCTGTTTAGTCGTAACGGTTTGATGATAAAAAGTACTGTTTAAACCTCTTAAAATTGATTTCCATTTGGCATCATCATTTACAATCTGACGAATTGTATGAAGCATATTGGCTCCTTTTGGATACATATCCCCGGAACCTTCATTGTTTACTTCATAATTACCTATAATCGGTTTGTCGTTTTGAATGTTTCTTCTGCATCCGATAACATATTCAGCTCCCGCTTCTTTGCCATAGTAATATTCCACAAAAAGGCTCTCCGAGTAATTGGTGAAACTTTCGTGAATCCACATGTCTGCAATGTCTTTGTAGGTGATATTGTTTGCAAACCATTCGTGACCAGATTCATGAATGATGATAAAGTCAAATTTCATTCCCCATCCGGTACCGCTTAGATCATGACCTAAATAACCGTTTTTGTATTCATTACCATAGGTTACAGAACTTTGGTGCTCCATACCTAAATAAGGCGCTTCAACCAATTTATAGCTGTCTTCGTAGAAAGGATAAGGTCCAAACCAGTTTTCAAACGCTTTTAGCATTCTTGGTGCATCTTTAAAGTGCTCTTTGGCTTTGTCTAAGTTGTCTTTTAAAACATAATAACTGCAGTCCAAATCTCCTTTTTCTCCTTTATACTTCTCAGAAAAATGTGCATAATCTCCAATATTAATGTTTACACCGTAATTATTAATCGGATTGGCCACGTACCAATTAAAGGTTCTCGTGCCATCTTTTTCTTTTTTAACGCTTTGTAATCTTCCATTAGAAACATCGGTCAAATCTCCCGGAACATTTACGCTAATCAACATGTTCTCCACTTCGTCATACATATGATCTTTGTTAGGCCACCAAACACTGGCGCCCAGACCCTGACAAGAGGAAGCAATGAAATCTTTCCCGTTTTTGTCTTTTTTCCAGGTAATTCCTCCGTCCCAAGGTGGTTTTATCGCTTCTTTCGGTTTTCCTCCAAATGAAACTACAATTTCCTTTTTGTCTCCTATTTTTTGAGCAGCATTCAATTCGATGAAAAAAGCATTGCCATCTCTCACAAACTTTAGCTCTTTCCCGTCCTGAGTGACTTTATAAATCTGCATAGGCTGCTGTAAGTCTATCTGCATTTTCGTCCCTGTTGACAAAACCGTATAACGAATCGTATTAGATCCGGTTATCGTTTTCTCAGAAGGGTTTACTTTAATATCCAGATGGTAATATTTCAAGTCCCACCAGGCTCTTTCTTTTGTGATGCTTCCGCGTAAGGTGTCCTGATGTGTAAAAGTAGTTTCAGACTTATTAAGAAGTCCTTGAGCATTGGTTCCGAAACTAACCAGAAAGGCTATAACAAAGCCTCCAAAGTAATTTTTCATAAATTTAGAAATTTGTAATAAATAAGGTATTTAAGCCAACTTAATCTGTAACAAATGTAAACATTCAGATTAAGTTATCTGAAATTTTATGATTTCTCTTCGAAATATTTAATGTTAAAATTCATTATTCTTCAGTATTTTAGCTTTTCTAAAAAACACCGCTTACTTTATGAAATCCAATTTAATACTATTTGTTTTATGTTTAGTTTTTTCTGTAACAGCCGGTGCCCAAACAATTCCAATTCATAAAACAAAAGGGAAAATAAGTATCGATGGTGATTTAGCTGATTGGAAGACACCATTTAAAGGTCCGTTTGTTATACATAACTCAGGTGGAAAGGCTACTCAACAAACTACTGTTTCTTTTGCTTGGGATGATGAAAATCTTTATGTAGCGTATCGTTCTCAAGATGCTAAAATTGTCGGATCAAAGAAGCAAAACGACTCGCAAATATTTAATAGTGATGATTTAGTTGAAATTTTTATAGATCCTGATGGAGATAGGCAAAATTATCTGGAAATCGGAGTTAATGCTTTCTCAACGCATTACGATATGCTCATCAAATGTATTTCGCCTGGTTGTGGAGGTTGGAATACTTCTATATCGTTTAACCTTTCCGGCTTGCAAGCAGTTAGTAAAATAAATCCAAAAGGCTTTTCTACCGAAATAAAAATTCCTTTTTCGGGGTTGAAAAACATTCAGAATGGTAATTTTAACAAACCGAAAATCGGCACCAAATGGAAAGGAAATGCTTTTAGGATCGATTACGGTAATACGACTGAATATCTTGCATTACAGCCTTATAAGAATCCTGTATTTGGTTTCCATAAACCGGAGGAGTTTGCTGTTTTGGAGTTTGTGGAGTGAAAGGGTTGTTTATGGTTTGTTTCAAGTTTCAAGTTTCAGGTTTAAGGTTACTGCTTGCTAGTTTTAGGGTTGTCACAATTCTGTCATTTCGAGCGAAGTCGAGAAATCACACAAGCGCTCCATTTCTATTTTCCTCAATTTTGTCATACTGAGGAAGGAAGTATCTTCGCAAGTAATTCCGTAAAGTGAAGTTCAGCGGTATTAATTCAGTAAACTTATGTTCTTTGTTTTTAAGATGACAAGCTGTATGGGGTTTCTGGCGTGATTTCTTGTGCGTTTACAGAAATGACAATCCACACAGTTTATTTTGAATGGTTTCAAGTTTCAGGTTTCAGGTTACTGCTTATTAGTTTTAAGGTTGTTGCAATTCTGTCATTTCGAGCGAAGTCGAGAAATCACACAAGCTGCTCCGTTTCTATTTTCCTCAATTTTTTCATATTGAGGAACGAAGTGTCTTCGCAAGTAATTCCGTAAAGTGAAGTTCAGCGGTATCGATTCAGCAAGCGTAGATCCTTCGTTCCTCAGGATGACAAACTGTACGGAGTTTCTGGCGTGATTTCTTGTACGTTTACAGAAATTACAATTCATACAGTTTATTTTGCAAGGGTTCAGGGTTCAGGTTTCAAGTTACTGCATATTAGTTTTAGGGTTGTTGCAATTCTGTCATTTCGAGCGAAGTCGAGAAATCACACAAGCTGCTCCGTTTCTATTTTCCTCAATTTTGTCATACTGAGGAACGAAGTATCTTCACAAGTAATTCCGTAAAGTGAAATTCAGCGGTATTAATTCAGTAAACTTATGTTCTTCAGGATGACAAACTGTACGGAGTTTCTGGTGCGATTTCTCGCCTTCGCTCGAAATGACAAAAAAAGTATATTATCGTGCTGTAAGGATATTAATTTTGCTTTATGCTATTGAATACCCCCTTCTACTAAATACTTAAAAAACTCATTTTCTTTTTTCATTTTATCAATTTCAGTAGAGGTCTTCTTTTTTTGAAAATGGATATTTTGCAAAAACCGATCATTTAAATTTCCTTGACATGTATAGGTGTCTAAAAACATTGTTATTCCTTTTTTTAAGACTGTCGATTTTGGAAATTTATCCATCATAAAAGTACGAACAGAGTTGTCCTTTGCAACAAATAATTCTCCGGTGCTTTGGTTGATTATACTGTAATACGAATTCTCTTTTTCTAAAAAAAGAATCAATTTTTGTCCTGTTTTTGGTTTTTCAATTCGGCGATCACACATCCAATCCTCAAAAATTTCGACTTTGATTTTCTGGGTTGATTTTCCTTTAATAAACTGATTTATTAAAAGTTCGTATTTCCCTTTCGAGACACTTGTGATAGATCCTTCGACAATTAAATCAGCCTTTGAAATAACTATGGAATAGGGTAAAATTCTCTTCTTGTAATCGAAATTAACTGAAGGATTCAAAAATAATAAGAAGCATATAAAAAGTTTCATGATCAGATTTTTTAAACTAAAATACTACTTAATTCTGCTTTTAAGTTTATTAAACTAAAAAACATTGAATAACTACTTCTGACGCTTCTTCAAAACATTTACAACGTCTTCCAGCTGAAAACCTTTGGCTTGTAACAAAATTAAATAATGAAAAAGTAGATCAGCACTTTCACTTAAGAACAAATCATCATTATCGTCTTTGGCTTCGATTACCACTTCTACGGCCTCTTCCCCTACTTTCTGGGCAATTTTATTGATGCCTTTTTCAAATAGTGAAGCCACATAACTTTTCTCGGAATCAGCATTTTCTCTGCGGACTTTGATTGTTTCCTCCAAATTGGAAATAAAACCATAAGACTCTTTGTTTTCTTCCTGCCAGCAGGTATCTGCCCCTGTGTGACATGTTGGACCAACGGGTTTTGCCTGAATTAATAAGGTATCGCCATCACAGTCATTTTTAATGTCTACTAAGTTTAAAAAGTTACCACTCTCCTCCCCTTTTGTCCAAAGTCTTTGTTTGGATCGGCTAAAAAAAGTAACTTTTTGAGTCTCAATCGTTTTTTGAAATGATTCTGCATTCATATAACCCAGCATTAAAACTGTTTTAGTCTCTGAATCCTGAATTATTGCCGGAATTAAACCATCTGTGTTTTTTGAGAAATCTATGTTCATTATGATTTTATATTTTTGAATTCAGACCTTAGATTGCTGAATCCCGTTATAATTAATAAGTATTGGAATTTGGAATTTAAGAAATTTGGGATTTAAACTCTAACTTCAATACCATTGTTTTTAAGTTCTCTTTTTAAAGCTTTAATTTCGATTTCTTTAAAGTGAAAAACACTCGCAGCCAAAGCGGCATCTGCTTTTCCAACTTTAAATGAATCGACAAAATGCTGAATATTCCCGGCTCCTCCCGATGCAATAATTGGAATATTTACTAGTTCGGAAAGTTTTGCCAAAGCCTCGTTTGCAAATCCGTTTTTGGTTCCGTCATTGTCCATTGATGTGAATAAAATTTCGCCTGCACCACGTGCTGCAACTTCTACGGCCCAATCGAATAAATTTAACTCTGTAGGTACTTTTCCGCCTACTAAATGTACAATCCACTGTCCGTTAATTTGTTTGGCATCGATAGCTACCACAACACATTGACTTCCGAATTTCTGCGCCAAATCATTGATCAATTGCGGGTTTTTTACAGCCGATGAATTGATTGAGACTTTGTCAGCTCCATTGTTCAATAGGATTTCAACATCCTCGACAGAAGAAATTCCTCCTCCGACCGTAAACGGAATATTGATTTTTTCCGCAACATGGCGCACCATATTTACTAAAGTCTTTCTACGTTCTTCTGTAGCGGAAATATCCAGGAAAACCAACTCATCTGCCCCTTCGGCTGAATATAACGCAGCAAGTTCTACAGGATCTCCCGCATCGCGCAAATCAACAAAATTGACGCCTTTTACGGTTCGACCGTTTTTTATATCTAAACAAGGTATGATTCTTTTTGCTAACATTTTTTTAATGTGTTAATTAGATAATGTGTCAATTGGATAATTTTAAAATTATGTAATTATTTGATACATAAGGTTTTCTTGAAAATAACATTTTTTTGTTGTTATGATTTGCATGTCATGATGCATCGTGGATACGTGCCATGGCACGTACCGTAGAGGCGCACCGCATAGGCGCACCGCATAGACGCACCGTTGAGACGCACTGCTGTGCGTCTCTACATTGATAATATGTAATTTTCTAATTGTTTTAACGAAATTCGTCCTTCGTAAATCGCTTTTCCGATGATGGTTCCTTCGCAGCCCAATTCGGCTAATTTTGGTAATTCATCGAAAGTTGAGATTCCCCCTGATGCGATTAATTTAATCTCTACTGCGTTCGATTTGACGGTACAATTCTCTATTATTTTTTTATATAAATCAAAACTGGGGCCTTCTAGCATTCCGTCTTTGGCAATGTCCGTGCAAATAACGTATTGAATTCCTTTGTTTTGATAGTCCTGAATAAACGGGACCAAATCTTCGTTTGAATCTTCCAGCCAGCCTGAAACTGCCACTTTTTCATCTTTGGCATCTGCTCCCAGAATGATTTTATCAGAACCGTATTGTACAATCCATTTTTGGAATAATTCTTTGTTTTTTACCGCAATACTGCCACCTGTGATTTGATTTGCACCACTTTCAAAAGCAATTTTCAGATCGGAATCTGCTTTTAGTCCGCCTCCGAAATCAATCTTCAGTTTGGTCTTTGTTGCAATTTGTTCTAAGATTTTATAATTGACAATCTTGCTTGACTTGGCACCATCCAGATCTACTAAATGCAGATACTCGATTCCGTGTGCTTCAAATGATTTTGCGACTTCAAGTGGGTTTTCATTGTAAATTATTTTGGTGTCATAATCTCCTTTGGACAAACGAACACATTTTCCGTCAATGATATCTATGGCTGGTATTATTCTCATGTTTATTATTTTAGATTTCTGATTTTAGATTTTAGACTCTAAAATTGGGATTGAAATGGATGTTTTGGTTAAATTGGAATTTAAAATATTAAATATTTAAAAAATTCCCCAGTATTTTCTCTCCAATGTCTCCGCTTTTTTCGGGGTGAAACTGGGTTCCGTAAAAATTATTTTTATGTAAGGCCGAGGCGTATTCCACATCGTAATGGGTTGTTGCTATGGCTTCGGGGCAATTTGGAGCATAAAAACTGTGCACCAAATACATGAATTCGTTCTCTGGAATTTCTCTAAACAAATCTGATTTCAAATTATAGATCTGATTCCAGCCCATTTGAGGCACTTTTACGTTTGATGTGAATTTGACCACATCAACATCAAAGATACCTAATCCCTTGGTGTTTCCTTCTTCAGATGATTGGCACATCAGCTGCATTCCCAGGCAAATTCCTAATACGGGTTGTTTTAGATTTGGAATCAAACTGTCCAAACCACTCTCAATCAGTTTTTCCATTGCTGAACTTGCTTCGCCAACTCCGGGGAAAATCACTTTGTCAGCAGCCAGAATTTCGTCCGGATTATTGCTCAGGATGGCCTTGTAACCCAGTCTTTCAATAGCAAACATGATGCTTTGAATATTTCCTGCCCCGTAATTTATGATAACTATTTTCATTTTTATTCTTTGGTATGTTTTGTTTCAAGTTTTAAGTTTCACGTTCTGTGCGTAACTTGAAACCTGAAACCTGAAACTTTGAACAATCTTAAACTTGTTAAAGCATCCCTTTCGTTGATGGTAGAATCATTTTCTCTGTATCTCGTTTTACTGCTACTTTTATCGCTTTGGCGAAGGCTTTAAAGATAGCTTCGATTTTGTGGTGTTCGTTTGTTCCTTCGGCTTTTATGTTGATGTTGGCTTTGGCTCCATCAGAGAATGATTTGAAGAAGTGATAAAACATTTCTGTTGGCATTTTTCCAACCATTTCACGTTTGAATTCGGCTTCCCAAACCAACCAATTTCTTCCGCCGAAGTCAATGGCAACCTGCGCGAGGCAATCGTCCATTGGAAGACAGAAACCATATCGCTCTATTCCTAACTTATTGACTAATGCTTTTGCGAATACTTCGCCCAAAGCAATTGCAGTATCTTCAATGGTGTGGTGTTCATCGACTTCTAAATCCCCTTTTACAGTAATTTCTAAGTCCATCTGACCGTGACGTGCAATCTGATCTAACATATGATCAAAAAAGGCAATTCCGGTTTCGATCTTGCTTTTACCGGTTCCGTCTAAGTTTAAACCAATAAAAATATCGGTTTCGTTTGTTTTTCTGGTAATTGAGGCTGAACGTTCTTCTAATTTCAGAAATTCATAAATTGTTTTCCAGCTTGTTGTTTGAAGAATGATGGTATCGTTTAATTCTTCTCGTTTTATGCTGATTTCATTGGTGCCGATCCCATCAGTATCGTTTATAAAGATGGCTTTTGCTCCTAAATTTTTAGCCAGTTCAACATCGGTTAAACGATCTCCTAGAACAAATGAATTTTCTAAATCATATTGGGGATTATTCAGATATTTAGTTAACATTCCGGTTCTGGGCTTACGTGTTGGTGCATTTTCTTCGGGAAAAGACTTATCAATGAAGATATCATCAAACAATACGCCTTCATTTTCAAAGGCTTTCAGAATAAAATTTTGTGTTGGCCAAAAGGTATCTTCAGGGAAACTGTCTGTTCCTAATCCGTCTTGATTGGTCACAATTGCCAATTCGAAGTCTAGTTCGCTGGCGATTTTAGCTAAATATTGAAATGCTTTTGGATAAAATTCTACTTTATCCAAGCTGTCTAATTGATAATTTTCGGGTTCTAAAACAATCGTTCCGTCACGATCGATAAAAAGTACTTTTTTCATAGTTTGATTCTTTTTTTTGCCACTAATTTCGCGAATTGCACTAATTTGATTGCAGAAGGTGAATTTTTAATTGGCCACAGATTAACACAGATTAAACTGATTTTTTTTCTTTGCCGCTACTTTACGTTCTTAGCGTAATCCTTTGCGAACTTTGCGGTTAATTTTTTACTTCAACAACTTCAATTCCTTAATTAAAACTGCATTTTCTTCTGGGATTCCGATTGTGAATCGAAGACAGTTTTCGCATAAAGCTTGTGTTGTACGGTTTCTGATTACGATTCCTTTTGCAATTAATTCATCATATCTTTTGTTGGCATTGTCTACTTTTACAAGGATGAAATTGGCCTCTGTGGGATATATTTTCTCTACAAAAGAAACTTCGAGTAAAACTTTAAGTAATTCCTCTCTTTGTTCAATAATAGAACTAATTTCATATTTTATTTTTTCTGAATCATTCAAACGAACTATCGCTCTTTGTTGTGTCAATTCATTTACATTATAAGGCGGCTTTATTTTATTCAAAACCGAAATTACTGCTGCTGAAGCATAACAAACTCCCAATCGGATTCCTGCCAAACCGTAGGCTTTAGAAAGTGTTTGTGTGATGACTAAATTTGGATATTCATCCATTTCGGTGAGCCAACTTTCTTTGTCTGAAAAATCAATATAGGCTTCATCAATTACGACCAAACCTTTGAAGTTCTGAAGTAATTTTACCACGCTTTCATCCGAAAAAGAATTCCCCGTTGGATTATTTGGAGAGCATAAAAAGATGATTTTGGTATTGTCATCAACGGCATCTAAAATTTTCTCTACCTGTGGTTGAAAATCAGTCGAAAGCAAAACCTCTCTGTTTTCTACTGCGTTTATGTTTGCCAAAACACCATACATGCCGTAGGTGGGCGGCAACGAAATGATATTGTCTTTTTTAGGTTCACAGAAAGCTCTGAAAAGTAAATCTAAGACTTCATCACTACCGTTTCCCAGTAGAACCTGATTTGGGTTTACTTTATTGTTTTTTGCTAAAATAGCTTTCACCGAATTTTGCTGTGGATCCGGGTAGCGATTTACACCATTTTGAAACGGATTTTCATTCGCATCCAAAAAAATCATGTTCGCAGTATTAAAATCCTCAAACTCGTCTCGTGCAGACGAATACGGCTTTAGGGTTTTTACGTTTTCACGTGTTATTGTATTTAGGTCGAATTTCATTTTTTTATTTTTTAAAGGTGTGAGATGAAGACAAAACAAACTAGTATGGATGATTTTGAGTTCAAGAATCTTCACTCTCTATGTTCTTTATTCTATTCTCTTTACTCTTTCCAACTTACTTCACGCTCTCCATTAAACTTTCCAATCGTAGTGTTACAGCGTTTTTATGGGCTTGCAAACCTTCTGCTTCCGCCATAAGTTCGATTGCTTTTCCGATATTTTGAATTCCTCTTTCTGATATTTTCTGAAACGTCATTGATTTCATGAAACTGTCCAAGTTTACACCGCTGTAATTCTTGGCATATCCGTTGGTCGGTAGTGTGTGATTGGTTCCTGATGCGTAATCTCCGGCACTTTCAGGAGTATAATTCCCGATAAAAACAGAGCCTGCGTTTAGTACGCCATTGCAATAAAAATCATCATATTCGGAGCAAATAATAAAATGTTCGGGGCCGTAATCATTGATTAAGTCCAAGGCAATTGTATCATTTTCGACTAAGATTAATTTGGAATTTTCGATCGCCTTTTTTGCTATCGCTTTTCTTGGAAGAGCCTCAATCTGAATTTGAATTTCCTTTTCTACCGCGTCAATTAGTTTTTTTGAAGTCGAAACTAAAATTACCTGGCTGTCTGTTCCATGTTCCGCCTGTGATAACAAATCAGAGGCTACGAAGGCAGGAACCGCTGTGTTATCGGCCACAACTAATAATTCTGAAGGTCCGGCTGGCATATCAATCGCAACACCAAATTGAGTGGCGAGTTGTTTGGCAACTGTAACAAACTGATTTCCGGGGCCAAAAATTTTATATACTTTTGGTATAGATAGTGTACCAAACGTCATTCCGGCAATTGCTTGAATACCACCTACTTTTATGATTTTGGTTACGCCACATAAAGTAGCTGCATACAATATTGCAGGGTTAATTTTTCCTGTTTTGTCCGGTGGTGAACATAAAACAATTTCTTTGCAGCCAGCAATCTCAGCCGGTACAGCCAACATTAGAACTGTAGAAAACAAAGGAGCTGTTCCGCCAGGTATATACAATCCTATTTTTTGAATAGGTCTTTTTTCCTGCCAACATTTTACGCCTTCCATTGTTTCTATGGAGATTCTGTCTGTTTTCTGGGCTGTGTGAAACTTGTAAATATTGTCTTTTGCAAGTTGAATGGCTTCTTTTAATTCACTTGAAACCAGACCGATCGCTTCTTGTATTTCTTCGTTAGTAACTACATAAGTATCTAAAGCGATTCCGTCAAAAATTGAAGTGTATTTTGCAATGGCTTCATCTCCTTTTTTTTGTACTTCTTTGAAGATTTCCTTAACGGTAACTTCAATATCGTCTATCGTTTTGGTAGGTCTTTGTAATAGTTCTGACCAGGTTTCCGGTTTGGGATTATCTATTCTATTCATTTGTATTTTTATTTGAATTTCAAATTCTTACTTGGTTTTTAACTGCAAAGACTCGCAAAGTCATTATCAAGTTCTAAATTTAGAATTTGGGATTTCATTATTGGAATTTGTTTTTTTAACGTTGGAATTTAATTTACAGTACCATTTTTTCGATTGGGCAAACCAGAATTCCCTCTGCTCCTGCTTCTTTTAATTGATCAATTACATCCCAAAAAGTATCTTTATCAATTACGGAGTGTACACTGCTCCAGCCTTCCTGCGCTAAAGGCAGAACCGTTAAACTTCTTAAAACCGGAAGGATTTTTCCAACGGCTTCTATTTTATTGTTGGGAATGTTCATTAAGATGTATTTTGAATTTCGAGCTCTTAAAACAGCCTGAATCCTAAATTTCAACGTATCAATGTGTTTTTGAATCTCAGGAGAGACTTTTGGAGAAACAGCCAAAACGGCTTCGCTTTTTAATATTACTTCAACTTCTTTCAGATTGTTTTTGAATAAAGTACTTCCGCTGGAGACAATATCCACAATTGCGTCGGCAAGACCAATGTTAGGTGCAATTTCTACGGAACCTGAAATTTGGTGAATATCAACTGTTACCCCGAAAGAATTAAAGTATTCATTTACTGTGTTGGGATAAGAAGTGGCAATTCGTAAACCGGCAAGATCTTTAACGGAGTTGTATTCGAAGGTTTTCGGAACTGCTACAGAAACCTTGCATTTAGAAAAACCTAATTTTTGAACCACTTCTATTCCTTTTCCTTTTTCAACCAGAAGATTGTCTCCGACTATAGCCAGATCAACAACCCCGTCGATTAAGTATTGCGGAATGTCTGAATTTCTCAAATACAGTACTTCGAGAGGGAAATTAGAAGCTTCGGCTTTAAGTTGATCAATGCCGTTATTGATTGAGATGCCACAATCTTTCAGGATTTGAATGCTGTCTTCGTTTAAACGACCGGATTTTTGAATTGCAATTTTTAAAGTACTCATTTTTTTAGTTTTTTTGGATTAAATAGTCTGAGTACAAAGAGTTGGAAATAAAAAACCCGTTTGATGTACTCAAACGGGTTTTAAAATATGATGATTTACACGCATATCATTAACACATCGCTTGAGAGCAATAATGAAAATGATGATGATGTAATTGAATAGAAATCATGACTTGATTTGTTTTATAATTCTTTGATTCGGTTGCAAATATACTAGTTAATTTCATAAAAAAGCATTTTTTAATTTAACTTAATGATATTTTATTGTTAAATAATATCTGAAGTGCTGTTTTTACTACGTTCTTTTAATTTACGATAACGTTTTCATAGGCTGCTTAAAATCTAAAATTACAGTGGTTCCCTTCCCTTTATCGCTATTTACCTTAAATGTAATAGACAACAAATCTGCGATTCTTTTCACAATAGAAAGTCCTAAGCCGGTTCCTTTGATTTCGGGATGCTCAGATGATTTTGATCTATAAAAAGGGTTGAAAATCGTTTCGAGATCTTCTTGATCAATGCCAATTCCGTTATCGGTAACGGTGCAGCGGATCTGATCTTCTTGTCTGGTTAATGAGATTGAGATTTCTCCGGCTTCACTGGTGTATTTTATAGCATTTGAAATAATATTTCTCAAAATTGTCAATACCAAATAGTTGTCCGAATGGATATAATAATCGGCTTCGGCTTCAAATTTCATATTGATTTTTTTATGGTTTATTTTTTCTGAATTTAAAGTCAATACATCCAAAATCAAGGCATTCAAATAAACGGATTCGTATTTTATATTGTCATTTTTGTTCTCAGAACGCGCCATTAAAAGCAGCTGGTCTACCAACCTGTTCAAGTGATCAACTTCTGCAATGCAAAAGTTTACTTTTTCTTCGTATTCCTTGCTGTCTCTTTGCTTGCGTATAAGTACTTCAAGTGTTCCTTTAATAACAGTTAGTGGTGTTCTTAGTTCGTGTGAGGCGTCTGAAGTAAATTGTTTTTCGCGTTCGATAGCGTCTTCAATTCGGTTTAAAAGACTATTTATTGTTTCGGAGAGCGTGTATAATTCATCTTTTGTTTTGGGTAATGGGATTCTTGTTTTCAGGTTATCTCTGGTAATACTCTTAGAGGTGTTGGTAATAGCATTTATTGGTTTTATACTTCGTCCGGCAAAAAAGCGGGCTATGAAAAACAACAGCAATAAAATTACCGGAAATGCCAGGCACATAATTTCGAATAGATTATTAAGAACCATTCGGGAACTAGTCAGTGACATAGCGATCATGAGATAGCCAATGTTTTTAGATTTGATGATAAGAGGAACCTGAACTTGCCGAATAATATTATTGCCAATTTTGGTGTCGAATAATTCGTAATCTTCTACGCTGTCATGAAAAACGAGTACTGCTGTATTGAGATTTGGAGATTTTTCAGTTATTCTTTTGTTGGTATCCAGGAATTGAACAAAAACAGGGTTTACATCAACTGTATTGTGTTCTCGTTCTTCCCACTCTTCCTTGTCTACTAAAATTACAGTGCCATTTGTTACTTTAATTTCTTTGAGGTGATTTTGTATTTCTACATTTATGCCTTCATCAATATGACTGTAAACGGAGTGTTTAACAATGGCGTAAATAGTAAAAAAAACCACTAAAATCAGCAAACCTGTTGTGATAATGTAGTTTAAAGCAATTCTGTTTTTAAAGGAAAGTTGCGCCATTTATTAGTCGTTAGCAATGTAACCAACACCGCGAATTGTTTTTATATAATCTTCTTCAATTTTCAGATTGAGTTTTTTTCGGATGGCATTCATAAAGACATCGATAACACCGGTATCGTATTCGAAATTGATTTCCCAGACATCTTTTAGAATTTGATTTCGGGTACATACTTTTCCTTTATTGCGAATCAGATACGCCAATAACTCAAATTCTCTTTGTGTTAGGGAAACTTCTTCATTGTTTTTTAGTACAATGTATTTTGTCAAATCAATTTTGATAGTACCAAGTGAAAGAATCTCTTTGCCTTTATGTTTTCGAAAATGAATTTTAATACGCTCTACCAATTCTTCAAAACTAAAGGGTTTCTTGATGTAATCGTTTGCCCCCGCTTTGAGGCCTTCAATGGTCTCTTGTACCGTGTCTTTGGCTGTCAGAAATATAATTGGCGTGGTTTGGTCTTTAATTCTAATGGCTTTACAGAGTTCTAAACCATTAATTTTTGGTAGCATCCAATCCAGTAAGATTAAATCAAATTGCTGTTCTTGCGTTAGCTCAAACCCTTTTGCACCATCATTTGCTGTGGTCACTTTATATCCTTCCTCCTGCAAACCTTGTTGCAGAAACTGAACTATACCTAATTCATCTTCAATTATTAAAATATGCATTCTTTAAGATTTTAATTAGGAAATGTACTACATTTTTTACTGATTTACAATTCAAAGATACAAATTTAAAAAATTAGAAAATCTCTAAAACCTTTCTCTATTAATGAAATGAACATCTTAAGCGAACATTAAGTTAACACTAAGGAAGGTAAAAGAGGAACTTAATCTGGCGTTAATCAATCAAAATTACTTTTGTTTAAAAAAATAATAATGATATTTTATAAGAAACTTGCCCCGTTCTACTATCTTGGATTATTCTACTTTATTGTAAGTTTTATAGTTAGGGTTGTTTTGTTTTTTCATCCTATCACACAGAGTTCTTTTAGCATTGCGGAGAGTCTTAAAATTTTTGTTTTAGGTCTTATTTCTGATTTTTTCGTATTTGTTGTGGCCAGTTTCTTTCTTTGGCTTTATCTGATTTTTATTTCTAATTCTAAATACAACAAGTCCTCGGGGTTTATTATTCTGGGGATTTTTGTGCTGCTGTTTCTTTATATTGCTTCCGGAAGAAGTATATTGGATGAATACGGTGGTGCGTTACCTGGAATTGTCCTAGTTTTTGTGGGGATTAAAACAGTACTTTTTGCTCTTTTGCTTTTTCTTCCAAAACACCGCGACAAAATCCGATTCTGGTTATTTGCTTTTGTAATTTTCTTGTATGTTTTACTGATTCTTCAAAATGCATTGAGTGAGTATTTTTTCTGGAATGAATTTGGAGTCAGATACAATTTTATCGCGGTAAACTATCTGATTTATACCAATGAGGTGATTGGTAATATTATGGAATCGTATCCTGTGATTCCGTTATTTTCTATTCTGTTTCTGATAACAGGAGCTTTTACCTATTTTATTCTGAGAAAATCCAGAAGCTATATTGATGCAATTCCAACATTTAAAGAGAAGATTAAAATTTCTGCTCTGTATATCAACTTGTTGATTGCCTCTTTGATTTTAATTCCGGCTTTGGCGTTGACAGAAAACTCAAAAAATGTATTCGTCAATGAATTGCAATCGAATGGTTTGTATAAGTTTTATTTAGCTTTTCATAATAACAGTTTAGATTATTTTAAATTTTATAAAACACTTCCGAACCAGCAAGCTTTTACAGTTTTGAAACAGCAATTACCTACGATTACGGAGAATAGCACGATCCGAAAAATAGAAAGTGATTCGGCTGAAAATCGAAAAAATGTGGTGCTTATCACCATTGAAAGTTACAGTGCTGAATTCATGGAAATGTATGGGAACAAAGAGAAAATAACGCCGTTTTTAGATAGTTTATCTCAAAAGAGTCTTCAGTTTACTAATTTGTATGCTGCCGGAAACCGTACCGTACGTGGACTTGAAGCAGTAACCTTATGTCTTCCGCCAACTGCCGGAGAAAGTGTTGTAAAAAGAGAAGACAATAAAAACAAATTTTCGACCGGAGCTCTTTTCAAGCAAAAAGGATACAATGTGAAATTTATGTACGGTGGTGATGCGTTCTTTGATAATATGAGGGATTTTTATACCGGAAATGGCTATGAAATCATAGATAAATCAAATTTTACAGCCGAAGAAGTTACCTTTTCTAACGTTTGGGGCGTTTGCGATGAGGATATGTACAACAAAGCCATAAAGGTTATGAATACCGAAGCAAAAGAAAACAAACCCTTCTTTAATCACATCATGACCGTCAGTAATCACAGGCCTTTTACCTACCCTAATAATAAAATTGATATTCCCGGAGACATCAAGTCACGTGATGGTGGGGTAAAATATACCGATTATTCGCTTAAAAGATTCTTTGCAATGGCCAGTAAACAACCTTGGTTTAACAACACTATTTTTGTCATTGTTGCGGATCATTGTGCCTCGAGTGCGGGTAAAACACAGCTCCCGGTAGATAAATACAGGATTCCTGCATTCATTTACAGACCCGGAGTTAAACCTGAAAAATACAATCAGGTAATGTCACAGATTGATCTTATGCCAACCGTGTTTGGATTACTGCACTTCAATTATCAAAGTAAGTTTTTTGGACAAGATGTTTTCAAACCGGATTATAAACCTAGAGCTTTTATTGCGACTTATCAGGATTTGGGTTTGATAAAAGACAATGTCCTGACTATTTTATCACCTAAGCAACAAGTCAAACAATTTGAATTGAAAGTAAAACCAACAGCAGGTCTTTCACCGGAATATAATATTTTTTATGATGAGGTACCATTAAAGAAAGAAAGAACTGATTTGGTCAATGAAACCATATCTTTTTATCAAACCGCTTCTGATGTTCTTAAGCACAAGAAGTATCAAAAGTAAGAGAAAGTGAAATTGTAATTTTCAACGGAATGCAATCCATATTATAAAGTAAAAAAAAAGTCTCAAATTCATTTAGAATTAGAGACTTTTTTGTTTGTCAATACTCGAATCAAGAGACCGTTTTAGTCATTCTGATTTTGCATTCCGAAAAGATATCCACTTTGAAACAATTTTAAATCGTCTCTTAAAGCTTGGTTGTTTCTTTGTGTAACTGTCGATGCATCCAAATCACTTAAATCCGGTTTTCCTGCGTTAACCCAAGCCGTGTACCAAAAACTCGCTGTTGCTGTGATTGCTTTTCTCATTTGGCTTTCAACCATTCCGTTTAATTCTTTGTGTAATTTTTCGGCATAGTCATCAGAGAATTTAGCTGCATTGTATTTAGTTTTAACAACTTTTCCGTCTGCACCAATAACATAAATCTTATTTTCAGGAGTTGAAGTTCTTAGTTTTTTATCAACCGCTAATAAAGGTTCAACAAGAGTGTGGGTGTCATTAATCATGTCCCAGGTTGCTTTATGTACATTTTCATAGTATTGCGCTTCCGGAACATTTAACTTATAATTTTTGACGAATAACTCCGGTAATTTGCTTTCCCAAAGTGAATGAATTCCTTTCTGATCGGTTAACTGACCGTCATGATTTGCAGAAGTGTGCAATGGCATGTGGGCATCTCCGATATAATGACCTAAATCTGCTGCAAGGAATAAAATTTCGGCTCTGTTTTTTTCTTTGAATGCCTTTGTCAATTTTTCCATCATATCTTCAATGTACCATGGTAAAATTCCATTGTCATTCAAAAATTTGGCATCGTATTTCTTTTTTGCTTCTTCAAAAGTTTGTGGTATACTTTCTACAGGTCCGAAATTTTCCATGTCAAAATAATGTCTTGGATTTTCATCTTTATAATTCAATGCATATTTACGGATATCCGGCACAGAAGCTTCCTGAGTAATAAAATCAATATGATTGTAAAAAAACACCTGAAGTGGACGGGGCAAAGCCATTACCGCTGCTTTGTTGATACGTTCATGACCTACAATTCCCCATGATAATGTCAAAAAACCAATTCCTACTACTAGAAAGGCAATTAGTCTTGGTTTCATTCTAAAGTTTTTCATTTTAAATTTTTATTTGGACTGCAAATTTATCCCATTTATGCACACTACAAAGAAAACGGGACTAATTATTATAGTAATTTAACTTTTTGTTATTTTTTGGACTATACCGGAGTGGCTAATTCCATCTTATCAGTCATTTTCTTTGTATGTTTGTCTTAGTTAAATCGAATGTTATGCGTCTTATTGTTTTAAATTTCTTTCTTTTTTTAGCACCTTTTTGTTTGGCTCAAGAGGCTGAAATACAGCTAAAAAACGTCAGCGATACTGTTCTGAATCCAAAAAGAACACTTAAAATTCCGGATCCTTTAAATGGTGAGAAAACAATGCAAAAATTGTTTCCGGGTAATTTATACCATTTTGCTGATAAAAATACTTTTGTGAGCTGGAAGTGCAAAAATTGCAAGACCACTGCTTATACTGACGTTAATGAGGTCGAAGGCGATCAGCTTTTTCCGTATGAGGCAGGTGTTGCTACAAGATTGTTAACGACGCTGGACTATTCGGACTCCAAAGGAAATGAGTTTAAAATACTTGCTTTTAATCATTCGTTTCATGATGAAGACGGATTACAAACAGGCCGTTTTTCCGGTGGATTGTTGGGCCTTGCTAAATTTGCAAAGAATAATACTACTTGGGAAATGAGATCTTTTCAGCCTGCTGTTGCCGGCTTTGGAGCCTTCGCACGATGCCCTACTCCGAAACTTTTGCAAATCGGAGAAGATCAATATGCTTTTACCCTGTTGCATGTCAATGGTGGTGCCGGTGGTCCTTTTGAAGGTTATCTTTATCTGATTGCGGGTTTTGATGGTAAGTACCAGTCCATAATGGAAGTTAATAATTATCAGCTCACCAATGTACAAAGTGTGGACTGGTCAAGTTCTTACAAAGTTGTAAAGGATGACAAAAAAATACATTTTAGAGACATTATAATTACAACAAAAGGTTCATTTAATAAAGCGGAGCAAGCTAATGATGAGTTCGAAGTTGTTTTACCCGAAGAAATAGCTGCTATGGCCAAAACGAAAAAGTCTTTCAATTTTGAGATGGAAAGACGGTTTTCGTTTAAAGGGAAATTTTATAAAATGATTAATAAACCGGTAGTAAAATTTTCAAACGTTAAATAGGTTCTTAATTCAGGTATACAATGGTGGTCAATCCTAAAATGGCAATAAAGATCCAAAGGAAAACACCTTGCAGCAATGGCCTTACTCCTACCGCTTTGAGCGTTTTTATATTTAGAGTTGCGCCAATAAGGAACAAAGTCATTGTTAGACCAATTTTTGCGATGCTTACGATATGCGGAGCCACAATGGCTGTTGAAGGGACATAAGTGTTTAAAAGCATGGCTACAATAAACAGTCCGATAAAATAAGGTATTTTGATCTTACTGTTTTTGTTTTTAAATGCAATAGCAGTGAAAATTGAAATTGGAATGATCCATAAAGCTCTTGCTAATTTTACTGTTGTAGCAATTTGCAAGGCTTCAGCCCCGTATCTATTCGCTGCTCCAACTACAGAGCTGGTATCATGAATCGCAATAGCGCACCATAAACCAAATTCTTTTTGTGATAAATCAAGTTGATGACCAATATAAGGGAAAAGAAATAAAGCGACAGAATTCAATATAAAAATGACTCCCAAAGCAATTGAAGTCTGATTTTCGTTTGATTTGATGACTGGAGCTACTGCTGCAATGGCGCTACCACCACAAATTGCAGTTCCGCAAGAAATTAAATGTGACGTTTTCTTTTCGATTTTAAGCCACTTTCCTAAGAGAATACCGAAAATCAAAGTACTGAAGATAGAGAGTATGGTTAATAGAAAGCCTTCTTTTCCTGCTGAAATGGCGCTGGCAGCATTCATTCCAAAACCAAGACCTACAACAGAAAATTGCAATAGAAATGTAATGGCTTTATGATTGAAAGCTAAAAAAGGATTCCCAAAAACGTTAACAATAAGAACGCCTAGTAACAATGCGACAGGTGGAGAAATAATGGAGAATATACACAGAATAATAACCAGGGCAAATACGGCCTGTTGAAAGTAAATACTAACTTCTAATAATTGCGGTGTTGAATGTTCTTGCGTTTTCAAAATAATATACTTATTAATTACTCAGCAAAGATCTGACGATTCTATTAAAATCACCAATCGTAAATTACAATAGACTATAACTTCAGGTTATAGTAAGCTGACATACTTTGAATAAATAGCTCTGATAAAGGGTCTGATTTTCCGACTAATGTAATGATATAGAAGTATCTTTCAATGGTTAAATTCTCTACATCCAAGACTGTTAGCTCATTGTTTTTTAACTCCTTACCTACTGCATGTATTGACATAAAGGCAAAACAATCAGAATTAAATAAATAGGATTTTATACTTTCGGTACTTCCTAATTGCATTTCGAATTGTAAATCGGTTATTTTTAAATTGACTTGTCTTAAAGCATATTCTATAACTTCAAGTGTTCCTGAGCCACGTTCTCGGGTAATGAATTTCATTGATTTCAGATCATTTAATGAAATTTCATTCTGCTGAGCCATAGGATTTTGACTGTTGCAAACCAAAACCAATTCGTCTTTTAAAAATGGAATGTATTTGATGGACTGGTTTTTTGACTGTCCTTCCACAATTCCAATTTCAATTTCTTTGTTAATTAAGGCATTTTCTATTTGCTCAGTGTTACCATTAAGCAAATTGACTTTTATTTCTTGCTGCTTTTGATGAAATTGCGCCAAAACAGGAGAAATAATATATTGTGAAATTGTGGTACTCGACCCTAAACGCAGTAAACCTTGACGGTTACTGGCAAAAACACTCATGTCAAAATCAATTTTGCGATAGATTTCAAAGATGCTTTTAGTGTGCTGCAGTAGCATATCGCCAGCTGGAGTTAAGGCTATTTTGGACCCGTTTCGTTCAAAAAGTTTTGTTTTATAGGTTTCTTCGAGTTCCTGAATGTGTTTAGAAACTGCGGGCTGTGTAATATACAATTCCGTTGCGGCTTTTGTAAAGTTAAGCCTTAAAGCGACAGTGTAGAATACTTTTAGCCTGAAGTCCATTCTGGAAAGGTGTTAGGTTAATTTTGTTTCAAGTTTTAAGTTTCAAGTTTCAGGTTGGGCGTTGTTAAAACCTTTGTCACTCAGAGCTTACCTTATAATAATCCATTGTATTTTCTAACAAACCATTCGGTTGTCAGTAGAGCAACAAGTATAATTAGTAGCCAAATCCAATCAATAAGAGGTGTTTTTGTTGCAATATTTTTTTCGATCGATTTGTATTCTTTATTTTCTAAAAGTGTTTTTATCAATTCTGCTGACTGATCTTCAAAAAAGGCTTTTCCATTGGTTTGTAGAGCCAATTGTTTTAATTTTAAAACATCAGGATTTACAAATTGTTTTTCAATATCAAAATCTAAAATTTCAAAATGTCCGGAGTAACTGGTATTGGTGTTTAATTCTTTTACAGAAAAATTATACTTACCTGCCGTTAATCCATCCAAATTTACAGAAAAAGAATTGTTTCCTTTTAGTAAATCGTAGTTTTTAGTTTGTTTCGTTGCTGCGTTTGTTACGCTGATCGTAAGTCTTGCTTTTTCATCGAACTCATAATTTTTATTGAAATATTGCGCATTGATGGCAATTGCTTCGCCTGAATTATAGAAACTTTCGTGTGTGACCACCAATGATTTTCTAGAGGTTGATGAAGCTAAAAACTGAACTATTTTATCGATAAAAACATCATATTTTTCAAAAGACTGATGGTCTACATGACTTTGTAAACGCCATTTCCAACTGTTTTCTCCTAAAAGATAAGCCGTTCGTTTGCCTTGATTTTCAGCGAAAGCCAACAATGGTGCATTGGTACTTACATTTCTGATTTTTGAAGAAAGTAAAACCGAAACATTTCCATTAGTGGTTATGGTCCCAAATAAATTTTGCAAAGGCGGGAAATTTTCAAAACCAATATTATCAATGGCAAATAAATTAAACTGCGATTGAAACTCATTTAGATAATCTTCTTTCTGGCCGCTCATTTTGAAGACCAAATTAGACTGCTGCTGATTTAAAAAATTAAAATCAGTGTTAGTTCCTGTAATAATAAAGGTATTTGTGCCTGCCAACTTATTAGTGTCGAAAATGGCTTTAAAAGCGGTTGTCGGTTGATATAAAACCAAAACGGAAACATCTTGTAATGAATTGATTTCGTTAGGTCTTACTAGTATTACTTTGCGTTGCGCATTAGACTCAATAGAACGTTTCAAAGCAGCAATATCAGGATGGTTTATTGCCGAAACAATCGCTATTGTTGACTTTTGATCCATTACTTCAACTGCGAAGTTCTTGATGTTGTTGTAGCTGTTCTTCTCTTTTTCATTAGAAGAAATACTCGCTTTAAAAACTTGCAGTCCAACTTTATCAGCGGGTAAAAGTAAATTGATTGTTGCTGTTTTTTTGGACGGTGAAAAAGAAACTTTTTCTTTAGCAATAACACTGCTTCCCTGAACAATAGAAAAATCGGCTGTCGTATTTTTAGTTCCGGAATACTGAAGAAAAACTTCTACAGGGAATTTGTTTTTATGAAAAGCGTATTTGTTTACATTTAACTGATTGATTTTTAAATCAAAAAAAGTGGTCGTATCACCTACAATTACCGGATAAACCTTGTTTATTGGATCAAAACGATACACATAATCATTTCCGGTGGTTTGATTTCCATCTGTAATAATAACCGTTGGAAAAATAGTATTCCTGTTGATGCTTTTTAAGTTTTTGGCAATGGCATCTAAATTCGTTTGTTTTCCTTTAAAATCAAATTGTTTGGAAGGTTTTAAATCTGCATCAAATTGATAAGACTGAATTTCAAATTTTTCCTGAAGTGCAGGGTTTGAAACTAAATCCTGGTACAATTCGATTGCTTTTTTGTCTGATTTTAAAACCGGAATCGAACTGGAATTGTCTACTGCGATTGCCAGAGGTGTTTTGGTTACTTCAAGAGTATTTTTGGTTACAATCGGATTAATCAATAAAAGGAGTATCGCAAAAATGGTCAAAAAGCGCAAAAAAGCCAAAAACAAATTCACTTTTGAATTGCTTTTGGCTTTATAAAAATATTGAAAATACGACAAAGCACCAGCTATTACTAAAGAAAGCAACAATAATAGAATCGTGTTTGTAGTCATATTTATAGTATTCGGTGACGGTTTTCAGTCTTCAGTAAAAACTGAAATCTGGACCGGAACTTTTTTAAGTTAACATTCCTCCACAAACATTTAAAACTTGTCCTGTGATGTAAGCGCTCATATCTGAAGCCAGGAATAAACAAGCATTGGCAACATCTTCAGTAGTTCCGCCACGTTTTAAAGGAATTCCTTCTCTCCATCCTTTTACTACATCTTCGTTCAATTTTGCTGTCATCTCTGTTTCGATAAATCCTGGAGCAATTGCGTTGCAACGAATATTACGAGAGCCTAATTCAAGTGCTACCGATTTTGTAAATCCAATTGCACCTGCTTTTGAAGCTGCATAGTTGGTTTGTCCCGCATTTCCGGATACCCCTACTACTGAACTAATATTGATAATTGAACCTGCGCGTTGTTTTAGGAAAGTTTTTTGAATTGCTTTTGTCATATTAAAAACAGACTTCAAATTAACATCAATTACCTGATCGAAATCAGCTTCAGACATACGCATTAACAAATTGTCTTTTGTAATTCCGGCGTTGTTAATTAAAATATCTACCGTTCCGAAATCAGCCAAAACTGCTTCGACAAAAGTTTGAGCCTCATTAAAATCAGCTGCATTAGATTGGTATCCTTTGGCTTTAACTCCTAAACTGTTCAATTCAGCTTCTAAAGCTTCTGCTGAAGCTACAGATGAACTGTATGTAAAGGCAACATTTGCGCCATGTTTAGCAAAAACTTCTGCAATTCCTCTTCCAATTCCACGACTAGCGCCTGTAATGATGGCAACTTTTCCTTCTAGTAATTTCATATTCAAAATTAAATTTAATATTTATTTGTAGCTGTTCCTGTTATCGATTCTCTCGTTTCTGTTTTTGAAGAAAAACACAAAAAAGATTTTCATTTCTGGCAGCGCTATAAATGACTTGTCAAATATATGATAATTCCCTTTTTAAAAAAATAACAATCGTATAATTTATGGTCTCCCTCTTCTTAAGTACTTAATTGTTCGCTGAAAATAAAAATACCGTTCCAAATTTTGAAACGGTATTTTTGTTTTTTAAATAAACTTAATTAACATCCAAGTCCAACACAAGGATCATCTATAGGAAATGGATTCTCACGTATAATGTCTGCACATGGATAGAACGGATAGTCTATACGATTAGCGCCCGGAGGAGCATAGGTTTTACATTTTTCTACAGGTTTTGGGTCATTAGGACCTTTTCCCGTAATGTTTTTTTGTTCTTCGTCATTTAGAAGTCTAGCTCCTTCTAAATTTAAGATAGTCTTTAACATAGTTGGTTTTTTGGTTAATTTTTTAGCTATCAATCTAATATGAACGCTGCATTATTCTGTCAGCGTTTTTCATTTTAAAACAGTATTAACAAATTATACCGTCTATTGTCACGGTGCATAGTGGTATTACCTCTTCCTCACGTGGGAGCATGATACAAGGTCCGTTGTATGTAAAGGGCGACCATGGCACCGTACATCTTATTCCTCCGCTACCGTTCCCGTTTAGGCTTTTCAGCTCTTCGCTGCTTAATACTTCGATTCCTGAAAAATTTAAAAAAGTTTTTAACATAATAAAATTGGTTGTTAATAGTTGGTTTTCTCAATCATTTTGTGTCCGTTGAGTTTCAGACATAAAACGTATTCTAATTGTCTTTTCTGCTGTTTTTAAATAAAGAACAAAGTCATATATTTTAATTTTTTCCTTAAAAAAAGCAGCTCAAAAGCGAGCTGCCTTAATTCAAAATAAAATAAAAAAAAACTAAAATATATGATTTTGCTTTGTTGCAAAAAACAAAATTGTCACTGCCACCGCTAAAATTAGCATCCTGTAAATAGAGGACTGAAACAGTGTAGTGTTATTGATTTTGTCATCTTTTCTCTGTTTTATGAGATTAACAATCATTACAGGAATGATCACTATTATGGACAAGTACAAATAATATCGGGTAAAGTCTGGGTAAAGTTCTGATATTGCTATAAGTATAATACCCCATAAAAAAAACACGGTATTTACTGATGTAAGATACTTTTTCACAATGCTTATTTTAAATATTAATTTGTTCTTTCTATATATTTACCATTAGAATCTGTCGTCCAACAACTGTCTTTGTCACAATTCGTTGTTATTTTTCCAGTCGGAGGTTTTGGTTCGTCTGGATGAGAGCGAGTAAATGCACATGCCTTATAATCTTCCTTCGCCCTACTATCACAGCTTATTTTAGTTACCATACAATATGCTGCGGCTAATAATCCAGGGGCTAGTCCTGCGTATGCACCTGCAACAGCAAATACTGCACATGTTCCGAAATCACCAGCGCATCTCCTTATACTTGTATTAAAGGCACCTCCGCAATTTGGTCCTGCAACTACGCCGTAAGAAGGTATAATTACTTTTGAATCATAATTATCTTCAGCTGATGTGATACTACTGTTTAGAAATTGTACTTGTTCTTCTAAAGTAAGACTGAAAAACATTGGGTTTTCAATGATAAAAGCTTGTTGAATTGCAATATTTTTTTTTAGAATATTAATGACTTCTTGGCTATTTGCTATTCCAGCTTTTTCAAAAACTATCCTCAAATCATTTTCAGTTTGTGCAGCATTTAACATTTGCATTGCTTCAGTGTTAAAGCCTACATAGGTATTTTTGTTTAATGCAACTTCCATACTTTCGACAGATAAGAAGATTTGCTGGGAAAATGAATTTAGATTTTGTTCAACATGAATTGGCAAAACTCGCAAAGATTTATCCGTTTTTTTATTCTTTGAAGATTGAGTCGTGGTTTGATTTGTACCCGATTTAGTTATGGATTCGTCTCCAGAGGAGCAGGAATAAAGAATTGTTAGAATTAATGTGGTAATGAATGCAAATGAAAAGAATTTAGAACATACTAAACTTAAAAATTTGTTTTCGCTACCTTTTTTTAGTTTTGTCATGAATAAAGTTTTTTTTAACAATTAATACTATTGAGTATCTATTAAAACAAGGCTAATGGCATTCACATATTAATAAATAATGTCTTATGTAAATAAAAAGGTCGTCTCTAATTTGAGACGACCTTTCTCTGTTTTAAGTTAATTATTGGAATGAGTATGCAACCATTCTAAAAGGAGTTGATGTACTCGTAAAAGTATAAGCACTATAACCTGAAACCGGTGTCTTAGCAAAATAAAGACCTTGAGGGTTCATGAATTGATCATCCAGTGTTTTTAGGAAAGATGGCGCTGCAATTGCTGGTGCTGCTGCAGTAGCGGTTGATTTCCAAACACCTGGGGTAAATGTAACCGTTTTCTTTGTGGCATCGGCTGTTAAAGTAAAGTAGTGGTATCTTCGGGCAATAGTGGCTCCACTAGCATTTCCGAATCTGTACTCAATATAATTACTTCCATCTGCATTGTTAAACCAAAGTTGTACCCTTGTAAGCATTGCTCCTGCAGCTTGTTCTGAATCATTTAATAAAGTCAGGAATAACTGAGAGTTTGCTGCTTCACCTTTTGTTATGGTGTAAATATAACCGTATACATTATTTCCGCTTCCAGGCAGTAATAGTTTGTAATCGTCTGTTAAGCTCAAAGGTTCGTTAGAGAATTTTATCGAAGCTGTTACTCCTCCTGTTCCGGTAGCGGTGAAACTTTTATCGGTATCATTATAGGTAAAGTCGGTTAGTTTTTGACCTGCAACAACTACAGCTGGGCTAACAGTGATTCCTGTTGGCGTATAAGCAACTCCTGTTCTGATGACATCTCCAGATCCGTCTAAAGCGGTTGAAATGGAATATCTGCTTGCTTGCGAAACAGAAAAGCTATACTTTTTAGTGGTTGTGCCATCGTTAGTTTCCAACAATCTGAAAAGCGGGCTACTGCTATTTCCTATTAAATTTTGTTGTGATACTGTATTCTTAGGTAAATCGGCCCAGTCCTGAGCAGTTGCTTTTACAAAACGAACATCTCTAACCAATCTGTTGCTTTTAAAAAGAATATCACCATTGGCTTGTTGTCCGTAGTATAAAAACTGGAAATCTCCTAAATATCCTTTTCCTCTCAAAGCTGCGGTTGGAAAATTGTTAGAATCTGACAAAAGATGTATTCTGTTAAAGGTAGTAAATACCACACTAACCGTACTTCCCAGTACTACATCAAACTGGCTTTCGTACGTTTTTGTATCGGCATTAAAATCGGATGCCATTTGTACTTTTCCGTCGGCAGCAAATTTAAACAAATGGGTAAAACCTCCCAATTGGGTATCATCTGTAAAATACACTGCTTTCCAGCCAAATTCTGAAGAAAGCAAGGCTGTTCTCAACTCACTTTTTTGTGCGTCTATTCGTTCGACCGGAGTTTTGTCAAAGATTTTTTCCGCGTCTGTATTATTGGTACAAGCACCCAAAGACATCGCTAAAAAAGCAAACATCGAGTACTTAAATATATTTTTTAGTTTCATAATATTACTATTTTAATTATACATTAACGGACACTTAGTTATTCACGACATTAGTTGTATTTCTCTGCGCTGCATCTCTTAAAGCATAAAAGTCAATTCCAAAAGCATCTTTGTAGTATTGCACTACGATTGCTTCTTTTCTTTTCAATTTATCTCTTCCGTCATCGCTTGTAATACTGGCAAGAAGCGCGTCATATTCTGCTATTGAACTTGTCAAAATAATAGAAGCCGTTTCAGCAAAATCTTCGGTGATATTGTTTCTTGCGTAGTTCGTAACAAAACCTAAATTTCTTGAATTTTGTAGTACTTCTAAATGCCATGTTCCGGTATAATCACCTGGGGTAATTTTTTGCCAGGCCTGTTCATCAAAAGGTTTGTTTTGATTTAGAATGTGAACATACTCATGCTGAATGGTATGGATGAATTCAGTAACATTGTCTCTGTTTTTTTGATTCAGATAATCTACTTCAAAAAGGGTGATTCTTTGACCTGAGTCTGCGATACCAAGTGTTCTGGTTCCGTTTGAATTTGAGTTTACTCCACCAACCAAAAGAATTTCTCTTGGTGCAAGGATTTTTACAAAATCAGCCCCTCCAATTTCTGAATAACTATCGATCCAGATTTGTTTAACGATATTTAAAGCTGGTTTAACTTTATCTACTAATGGAGGAAAAAGAAATCTGTTGTTATCGACTTTATTCTGATTCCATAAGTATTGTGCGTTAATATTATAGGGATCCAGGTAATTTGTTGTGATCCATTTGTCTAGCTCCGTTTTTGGAAGAGGTGAAAAATCCAATTGACTTTCCTTAGGTTGATCTTCATGAGCACAAGCTGCAAAAGTTAAAACTCCTGCAACAAGCATCATCGTTCTATATATTTTAAATATTTTCATAGTATCTTAAATTTAATAAAAATTTATCTAGGATTTTTTTCTACGCCGTAGTTTGATGCACTTAGCGGTATTTGTAATGCTCTTCGTTTATCGTCTTTAACCAAAGTGTTTACAGGTTTGCCCTGATCTTCACGGCTTACAACAATATTGAAACGTTTTACATCAAACCATCTTAATCCTTCATGAACAAAATCTCTTCTTCTCGCTTCGGTAAGCGCTTTAATGTAAGAAGTTTGTACTGCTGTCATGGTATAGAACGGTGTTAACTCATCTGCAATTACAGGGTATCCTGCTACAACATCTGCTTCAGTAAGTTTATCTGTTGCGGCATTGTATCCGGCTGTTCTTGTTCCTAAAAAGTATTCTAATTCTGTGTTGGCATCTGCAATTCTGTTTTTCATAACAAGTGCCTCAATACGGTTTAAGTAAAACTCATCATTAGACAAAAGTACGATTCCACAATAAGCAATTCCAATATTAGCTGTTAGATTTGTATATTTAAAATACTCTTCAAATTTTGGTGTAAATAAAGTACTGCTGCTGTTGTAGCTGTAAAAATCAAAAAGCCAAGCTTTTCCAAATGGATTCGTTCCATTAAAAAGTTCTCTTTGTTTCTCATCTGTCAAATAAAAATTACTACCATTTGCAGATCTTCCGACTAATGTATTTGGTGATCCAATTAATAAATTTGACGTAAGAGAAGATTTACTGTATTCGATAAATTGAATATCCGGAGCTAAACTTGACAAAGTAACATAATCTTTTAGTTTGCCAACTGGTTTAGATCCTAATCCGCTTGAAACTTCAAGTACCTTATCCCAATCTCCTTTTATTAAATAGAAACGGCTGGCAAATGCTTTGGCTGCTTCTTTGTTGAAATGGAACTTTGGCTCTTTATAGTTATTCGATACGTATCTCAATCCTTCTTCAATATCTTGTTGAATGAAATCAAAAACTTCTTTTACTGTATTTCTTTTATAACTTTTCAGTAATTCTGTTTCCGGTTCTGTAACATAAGGAACCCCTAAATCTGTTGCAGCAGTAGCCGGATTATATCGGTTTGACCAAAAGGTAACCAACATAAAATGAGAGTATGCTCTTGCTAATAAAGCTTCTCCTTTTTGAGGATTTAAGCTAGTCGGATTTCCTAGTTCTTTAATGGACTGTAAAGCCTGATTAGCATGCGCAATAGCTCTGTAACAAGCATCCCAATAATTAGCCTGAGTATCTATATTGGTCTCGTCTTGCATTTCCCAATAGTAACTTTGTGTACTTTTTACACTGGCGTTATTTAATTCAGCATCGGCAACGTTATCAGACATTGTTTCTCCCAAATCCATATAAGAAGCCAGCGGGTATGCATTAACCAATAGCTCGGATATTTTTTCAGGTGTATCTATTTGAGTTCTGTTATCGGGAACCTCTGACAAAAAATCATCACAGCTACTAACACCAACGAGCAGTAATAAGGCAGCGGTTATTTTTATATATTTTATGTTTTTCATAATCAACTATATTAAAATGAAAGGTTTAAAGTAAAACTGTATTGTGTTGTAATTGGGAAAGCTACACCTCCTGTATTACGGAATTCAGGATCTTGTCCGTTTAATCTCTTGTCAGAATAGATCAACCAAGGGTTAACTGCTGAACCCTTTAATGTAAAGGTACTTACACCTAATTTTTTCTTGAAATCATTAGGGAATTCCCAGCTAAGTGAAACATTTTTTAGTCTTATGAAATCACCATCTGCAATTCTAACATCAGAATAATTATAAGTATTGTAAGCACGTCCAAGCGTATTAACTCCACCATAATTTGTAATCAAACGTTTGTCAGCAATAACCGGAACGTCTGTACGTTGTTCGTCACCAGGATTGATCCAACGATTCGTGAAATCTTTTGTAAACACAGCTAAATCATCGTATTGACTGCTGAATGCCGGGTTTAAACGAACTTTGTTTCCACCTGATCCTACGAAAAACACATATAATGACCAGCTTTTGTATGTAAACGTATTGGCTAAACCAATTGATTTGTTTGGCTCGATTGAACCTTCGTATTTCAAGTACTTAGTAACATTTTCAGTATCCTGAAAATTAGCTCCTGTTACTTTATCATCTTCACCGTCCTGCATTACGAAAGTTGGTAATCCTTGATTATTTAAACCTGTAAATTGGTAAGAATAGATTGAATTTCTAGGACGACCAAGAGCATTTCCTCCATTTCCATCAACTAAATCAAATGCTGTAGGTTGATTTTCTAATTTTGTAATCTTTTGGTTGAACACAGAGAAATTAAGTGTTGTTGACCATTTAAATTTATCTGTAACAATGTTTTGAGTAGTAAAACCAATCTCAATACCTTTAGTTTCCATATTAGCATTATTTCCTTGCTTGATTTTTTGTCCTCCAATTCCTGAAGTAACAACAAAATCAACTAAATCAAATGCTTTACGGCTATAAACGTCTGTTGTAAATTGAACTCTGTTATTAAACATTCCTAAATCAACACCGATGTTGGTTTCGTACTGTTTTTCCCAAGTCAAATCAGAGTTTTGTAACTGCTCAATATCAATTCCTGTTTCTCTGTCTGGAATACCTAGACGGTCTGTAATAAAACTTTTGTAGATCGCTAATGAGTTAGTTGCTGGACCGGCTGTAGCGGTAAGTCCATAAGATGCTCTTAAAGCTAAATTATTGATAGATTCTACATTTTTCATGAATTTTTCTTCAGCAACATTCCATTTTCCACTAAAAGTATAAGTTGGAAGCCATCTTGAAGAACCACTGTTTCCTTGTCTGTTTGATCCGTCATAACGACCTGTAATCGATCCTGTATAACGACGATCATATGTATATCCTACTTTACCAAAGAAACCAACTGTTCTTTCTCTTTCAGCACTTAATCCATAGTAAGAGTTTCCTTCATTAATAATTTTTTCAATAAGTTTTGGATCAGTAAAAGCTGTTAATCCTCTGTCGTATTGAAGTCCAGCAGCAGTAAAATTATCACTGTTTCTGTCCAAAGATCTTAGCTCTGTACCGAAAAAGCCTTCTAATTCATGCTTTTCATTCAAAGTATTTCTGTACGTCACACTGTTTCTGATATTGTAAGAAGTCAGGTCGTTAGTGAATTTTCTTAAGAATCCACCATTAGGTAATACAGAAATTGGTTGTGCTGTTAAATCGTTCGGATCTTTATATAAAAAGATGTTAGCGTCTCTAACGATTGTGTTTGCGCCATCTGCACCATATTCTGTACCCGCTTTGTAAGCTCCTACTACATTTGAATTTTCGTAAATTTTGTGCTCTCTTGAAGTATTGGCATAACGCGCAGAACCTGTAAGATTATAACTTAAATGTTTGTTGATTTTATAATCTAAATCCAATTGAAAACGGATATCTTTTACTTTAATTTCTAAAACATTGTTTTGCAATTCGTTAATAATATTCATTGGAGCCCAGTTGTTTCTGTAGTACTCTAATCCACCTGCATCATTATAAGGACGAAGTGTTCTGCTCGTACTTAGAACATAATTGAACGGGTTGATATCAAAATCTCTGGTTACGTTACCGAATACAACATCTTGTTGGCTTTCGTAACTTCCCGGAGCGGTTTGATCACGAACAGAAGCTAAGGTAGACAACGTGATGTTCAATCTGTCGTTTACATAAAAAGTTCCTTTAATATTCGATGATAATTGTTTTACACTGTCAGCAATTGTCCATCCCGGATCTGTGTAATAACCCAATGATGCATAAAAAGTATTGTTTTTTCCACCACCTGAAAAGCTTAAAGAGTGATTTTGTGTAATTGAAGGTCTGAATAAAACTTTGAACCAATCTGTGTTTCCTAATTCGTATTTTTTCAGAAACTGATTCATATAAGGTTGCTCGTTTCTAACCCCGAACTGTCCATTTGATGTGTTGTAGGTGTTAATTTCTTTTGAAAGAATATTGTAAACCCCACCATATCTACCCTGAAGAGTTGATGGCATATCAAGAAAACCTTTTTGTTCCATTTCTTTTAAAATACTCATAGACTCCTGAGAATTTAAAATATCGTACTGTGTGTAACTTGGAACTGTTCTAACTGTATTTTCAACAGAATAACTTACTTTTAAAGGAGAATCTCTACGTCCTTGTTTTGTTGTAACAACTACAACTCCATTTAATGATCTTGAACCATAGATTGAAGTAGCTGATGCATCTTTCAAAATTTCAATACTTTGGATATCATTTGAGTTTAATCCCGCAACTGCAGAACTCAACAAAGTTTCAGAGTTTCCTGAAGCTAAATCTGCAAATGAAATGTTGATGATATCTTCTTGTACCACACCATCGATAACCCATAATGGTTTTGTATCACCAAAAATGGAAGAAGATCCACGAACTGTAATTTTAGGAGCAGTACCAAATGTTCCGGTAACGTTCTGAACCGTTACACCCGCCGCTTTTCCTTCAATCATTCTACTGATATCTACAACACCGTCTACTTTTAATTCAGTACCCGAAATTTTACTGATCGCTCCTGTAAAAGTTCTTTTTGATGTTTTTTCGTAACCGGTAGTTACTACAACCTCTTTTAAGTTCTGTCCTGCTTCGTTCAAAACAATAGTTGGGGTAGTATTCGTTATTCCAATTTCTTTAGTCTCCATACCAACATAAGAAATTACTAAAGCGGTACTATTTGCCGGCATTTCGATAGAGAAATTACCATCAAAGTCCGTCAATACAGCTACTTTTGATCCCTTAGCCAATACGGTTGCACCTGGTAACGGAACTCCACTTGGGTCCGTAACTTTACCTCTAATGATTGGTCCCGGAACCAGAACATCAAATAATGAAGCCGGAGTTTCTGCACCTGAAAAAATATTCTTGCTGCTTTTTTGCAATATAATCTGATTGCTAATTTCAGCGTATGAAATATTTAAGGGTTCCAGAATTCTCGACAAAATTGCCGATAAGGTCTCATCATTCGCTTCTATACTAACTCTTTGGTTGAGTTGTGTTATTCTTGAATTATAAGAAAACTTAACCTGAGCCGATTTTGCAAGTTTAGACAATGCGTTATCCAAAGTTAAATTTTCAACTGTAATTGTAACTTTGGTGTCTAGTTTCTTTTGTCCATTTATATCGTTTGCCATAGCAACACTTGAAAAGATAAGTGCTAAGACAAACTGAAATAGTGTTATTTTCATGATTCGATGGAGTAATCGTTGTTTAACAACTGGTTTTTTCATAATTTTGGTTTGTTTTGATTAATACTGTTTCGTGCGTATTCTAAGAAACGACTGAATTATTCTTTACAGAGAACAATTCAACTTTAATGAAGTGTCGATAATGTTACAGCATTTCGACACTTTTTTTTTGCATTCTACTATTTACATAGGCATTCTTTTGTTTTTTTTGGTTATTTTATTTTGGTTTTGGTTGTTTTTAAACTTGTTCTATTTAAAGAAATCCTTTATCTATTTTTATTTTTCTATGGGATTATTCAGCGAAAAATAATTTCTCAAAGCCATGAAGACTTTAGTACAAAAAATAGATTAATTACATCCTTCAGATAGTATGATAATCTGGTTTCCATTCATTTCAAAGCTGGTATTATTACCGATACTTTTGCATACAATTCTTAACTTCTCCGTCAGAGGCTGATCGCTAAGCGAAGTGGTAAGATGACACTCCTTTAATTTGTCTTTTGGATAATCGATATCAATCAGATAAGCCTGCTCGATTGTTTCAAAAATTTGAGCGACCGGTATGTCGGTAAATTCAAAACTTAATTGTTCGATATTACCAACACTGCTTACCAATGTTTTGTCCTGAGTAATATTGGTGATTTTGTTAAAAGTTAAATCACTTCGTTGAAAACGCAATGCCTGATTAGGGAGTAAAACGACCTCCCTATCCGACATCGATACTAATTCATTCGATTTAACCTTAACTTTACCGGTGCGAACGAGAACTTCTACATTTGGCTGATCGGAATAAGCTTTAACCCTAAAGCTGGTTCCAACAACTTTTGTAACAATTTCGTTTGCGTAAACGAAAAAAGGCTTTTTAGGATTTTTACTAATTTCAAAGAAACCTTCGCCGGACAAATACACCTTTCTTTCGTTTCCGGTAAAGATTTTAGGATAACTTAATTTACTATTGGGTTGTAATAAAACGGAACTTCCATCTGATAATGTGATGATTTGAGGTTTGCTGGAATTATTTGTTTGTTCCACCAATCCTTCTTTATTGTCATCAATTAGTTCGTTGTAGGTAACAACTTCATGACTTGTGCTTGAAGTGCTTTTGTAAAACCAAACCGACATTAAGCAAAAAAATAATGCGGCAGCAACTCCAGCTAAAAAATATTTTTTTAGAAAACTAAATGTATTGTTTTGAGTGGAATCAATTTGATTCTCTTTTTTTTCAATTTTGCTCCAGGTATCCTGCAACGCTTTGTGAATATCGGAATTGGATAATTCTGAATTTGGAGCCTTCATTGCAAGCAAAAACAATCTTGCATCTTCAACCAATTTCGCACGTTGCTGATTTTCTAAAGTCCATTCTTCCCAACCGTCCTCGTCAATTTGAGAGAGGATCCAGGACTGGAATGATTTGTCAGATAAAAAATCTTCTATTTCGGTATATGTACTACGTTCTTGCATCTGTATTTGAGGTTACAAAGACATAGAGGACAGTACTCTTATTATATACTCACCAAATTGTGATTTTTTTTATATTTTTAAAAATAAAATTAAAAAGTACTTGAGGATAGTAGTGTAATTATAGAAAAAGTACCTTTCCATTCCTTGCGAAGCGTAAGTAAACCGCGGTACAAGAGATTACTTGCAGACTGATAATTGACATCCAGCATTTCTGCGATTTGTTCAACTGTAAGTCCCTGATGGTATCTAAGATACAAGGCTTCTTTTTGTCTTACCGGAAGATTATTTAATAATTCATTTAAATGCGTCACTTTTGCTCTTGTAGTATCATCGTCATCGTCGATAAGTTCATGCTCTACCGAAAATTTCAATAAAAAAGCAACAGAATCAGTGCTAGCCGCTTTGCGAAAGATGTGATCTCTTTCGTGTAAACGTGCAATTCTTTTACGAACACTTGATAATAAATAAGCTTTTACAACTACAGAACCTTGCAAGCTGTTCCTGTAGACCCATACATCAGTAAACACATCTTGTATGCAATCCTGAACTTTCTCTGCAAAGGGAGAAAGTGAATTACCGTAATTAACCAAATCTCTGTAATACCTTTCGAATAGTAATGAAAATGATTTCTCATCGCCTTCTTTCAGGTTAGTCCAAAGCGTAATGTCATCAAATGGGGTTTGTAAAATTTTGGTTTTCATAACTTGGTTTTGGCATAGAATTATTGATAAAGAGTACCGTTAGTTAATATCAAGAAGATACTTTTTTAACATTATCTTTTAACTTAATGCTCTAAATGTATAAAAGCAAAAATTTAAAACCAATTTTTTTACAAAAAAGAGACGGTTTCCTAATACAGGAAAACCGTCTCTACGCCTTTATTTTAACGAAGTTTTAACTATTTTGGGACGCAACCATTTTTTTTTACTTTTTTTTAATTGTGAGATTTTACTACAACTTATTCTTTAATCAACTAAAATCGCTAAATGTTTCTGCTGAATTTTGTTTTGTACTTTTCGAAGAAATAATTCAATCGTTCTTTTTGGATATTTTGCCTTAGATCTTTACTGAATTGGCTGTAATTTTGGATCAAGACTGAAAGTTGCAGAGTAGTAAAAATTAAGGATAGGTAGTGTTGAAAAAAGTGAAAAAGAAGAAACCCATTTTAATCCTAAAAATTCTATTTAACTCTTTTTAAGTTATTAAAAAATAAGTTGTTTAGATTCCTCGTTTTCGTGACCATTTTCATTATTTTGCCACTGATTAAAAGGATTTACACAGATTTTATAAATCATTTTAATCTGTTAATCTGTGGTATTTTTCTCGCTCATAGATGTACCAAGTTAGCAACTCTTTGTCAAAGTCACAGACGTCCTTTCTTGAAATCTGTGGCAAAGAAATAATTCGAGCAAATTGGTGCAATTCGTGGCAAAAGATTAAAAAAAAACTGAAAACACAAACGGTTTAATCACTATGTATTGCAAATTAATTATAGAGCAAAAAAAAAGTCCCACTAAACAAATAGTAAGACTTTAAATCAAATTGTATTAAGAATAGAATGCCTTAGAAAGCTACATTCCATCTAGGTAATTTTCCATTTGCATCTAAGAAATTTTGTAAAACTTGTCCTTCTACAGTTGTTGGAATTCCTTTTACTTCTGCAGTAAAAGTCTCATACCAAACCACTTCCAGAGCAGTGATGTTTTCTAATTTCATTTGTGCAGGCCAAGAATATTTTCTACCTGTTTTTGCAAATTGGTGTCCGTTTACGATTTTGTCGTATAAACCGCCATTTTTGCTTTTTAGAGTTCCGTCATTCTGAACAGTTCCGGTAGAACCAACCATAATTAACTCTTTTGCATCTCCTTCAACAGCGTAAACAACAAAAACTCCTGCTCCTGATTCCGGTGCGTTACAAGCTTGTTCTAGGCTATCTTCTACAGTAAAAGTAAAGCTATTGCTTACTTTAAACTTTTCTAATTCTTTGTTCATATCTCTCTTTTTAAGCGTCTAAGTTTCTGAGAAACTAAGCTGCTAAGCTTTAATTTATCCTCTTTTTAAAAATGTAAAAAAGTCTCAACACGAATTGAGACTTTTTTGGAATTTGTTATTTTGAATATTTGGAGATTATCCAAGTATTTCTTTTACTTTTTTACCAATTTCAGCTGGTGAATCAACAACGTGAATTCCGTTGTCTCTCATAATTTGTTTTTTAGCAGCAGCTGTATCATCAGAACCACCAACAATAGCACCTGCGTGACCCATTGTTCTACCAGCAGGAGCAGTTTCTCCGGCGATAAAACCAACAACTGGTTTACGGTTACCATCAGCTCTTACCCATTTAGCAGCATCAGCTTCTAATTGACCTCCAATTTCACCAATCATGATGATAATTTCAGTTTCAGGATCGTTCATTAATAATTCAACAGCTTCTTTAGTTGTAGTTCCGATAATTGGATCTCCACCAATTCCGATAGCAGTAGTAATTCCTAAACCTTGTTTTACAACCTGATCAGCAGCTTCGTAAGTTAAAGTTCCTGATTTAGATACGATACCAACAGTTCCTTTTTTGAAAACGAAACCTGGCATAATACCAACTTTAGCTTCTCCCGGAGTAATAACACCTGGACAGTTTGGTCCGATTAATCTGGAATTTCTTTCTTTAACATAATTATTTGCTTTAATCATATCTGCAACAGGAATTCCTTCAGTAATAGCAATAATTACTTTAATTCCAGCATCAGCAGCTTCCATAATTGCATCAGCAGCAAAAGCCGGCGGAACAAAAATGATAGATGTATCAGCTCCAGCTTGCTCTACAGCGTCTTTTACGGTATTAAAAACCGGACGATCTAAATGGCTAGTTCCACCTTTTCCAGGAGTAACACCACCAACAACATTAGTACCGTACTCAATCATTTGAGAAGCGTGGAAAGTTCCTTCGCTACCTGTAAATCCTTGAACAATTATTTTGGAATCTTTATTAACTAAAACACTCATGATATATATTTTATGTAGTTTTTAAAATTGTGATGCAAAAATAAGGTTTTGTAATGTATTATACCCTTTTTGTCATCAAAAAATATTAAGAAAATTGACTCATTTGGAATCCTCGATATAATTTGTCGTCTTTAATCTGCCAAATGGTAGAAAAATGAGCCAACAACATCTCCTCTCTTGGGTTTTCAATCGTTTTAACGTAATGAGAATAACGTATTGATACTAAATCATCTTCGGCAATAATATGGCTTATTCGGACTTTAGACCGCACATAAGCACGACTCAATTCATTGGCCATTCCTAGTAAAGAATCATAATTCATCAAAATTAGCCCTTTACTGCTATTCCAATCTAACAAGACTTCCGGATGCAGATAGATTTTCATGATTTCGCTATCAATCAAGGCATCGGACTTATAAAATTTTTGAACAAATTCTTTTATAGACATATTACTTCAATTTATTTAGAATTTCGGGGATCTTTTTGATATTGGCTAATTGCTTCAATTTTTCTCTTGATTCTTCGATTGGAGTTCCGAAATAAGATTTCCCTCCTTCAACCGATTTTGTAACACCTGTTTGTCCCATAATAACAGCCTTAGTTCCGATCGTGATACCACTAGTGGTGCCCACTTGTCCCCAGATTGTTACTTCGTCTTCAATAACAACACAGCCGGCAATACCGGTTTGTGAAGCGATCAGACATTTTTTGCCAATTACAGAATCGTGTCCAACATGCACCTGATTGTCAATTTTAGTCCCCTCTCCGATTGTAGTATCTCCTGTAACACCTTTGTCAATTGTACAAAGGGCACCGATACCAACATTGTCTTCAATCACAACTCTACCGCCTGAAATCAACTGATCGAAACCATCTGGACGTTTTTTGTAATAAAAAGCGTCAGCACCTAGAATCGTTCCGGCATGGATAATTACATTATCACCAATAACGGTATGATCATAAATAGAAACATTAGAATGAATCAAACAATTCTTTCCAATTTTTACATGATTTCCAACAAAACTATTAGGTTGAATGTGCGTTCCTTCTCCAATGGTAGCAGAAGCGGAAACCGCTACGTTAGCAAATTGAAAAGGTTTAAAGTGTTTGGTCAGGGTATTAAAATCTCTAAAAGGATCATCAGAGATCAAAAGTGCTTTTCCTTCCGGGCAATCTACTTTTTTGTTGATTAAAACAATTGTAGCCGCCGATTGTAAAGCTTTATCGTAATATTTGGGGTGGTCAACGAAAACAATATCTCCTGGTTCAACAACATGTATTTCATTCATGCCTAAAACGGGGAAGTTTTGGTCGCCTATAAATTCGCACTCAAGCAAATTTGCAATTTCTTGTAAAGAGTGAACTTTTGGAAATTTCATATTTTTTAATTAGATAATTTGCCAATTGGATAATGGGATAATGTGCTGGTTAGAAGATAATAAATTTAATTATCTCATTGACACATTATCCCATTATCTAATTAATATACTACTCTTTTACACGCTCCATGTAAGAACCTGAAGCGGTATCAATTTTAATTTTATCTCCTTCGTTGATGAACAAAGGAACGTTTACATTTGCACCCGTTTCTACAGTAGCAGATTTAGTTGCATTAGTAGCTGTATTTCCTTTAACTCCCGGCTCAGCATAAGTAACTTCAAGAATTACAGAAGATGGCATGTCTACTGATAAAGGTAAATCTGTTTCAGTATTTACCTGAACCATTACACTTGTTCCTTCTTTTAATAATCCCGGAGCATCCAGGATGTTTTTATTCAAAGAAATTTGCTCGAAAGATTCTGTATTCATAAAATGAAATTCATCTCCTTCAGCATATAAAAATTGGTAATTGTGCGTCTCTACGCGCACATCATCAATTTTATGTCCTGCAGAAAAGGTATTGTCTAATACTCTTCCTGTAGTTAAACTTCTCAATTTTGTTCTTACGAAAGCAGGACCTTTACCAGGTTTTACGTGAAGAAATTCAACAATTTTATAAATATCGTGATTGAATTTAATACACAATCCGTTTCTAATATCTGATGTAGATGCCATTTTTTTATATTTTAGATTTAAGAATGTAGATTTTAGATTCTTATAAAAAGAACCAATCTCCCTTTTTTATATTTTAGATTTAAGAGTTCAGATTTTAGATTCTCTGAAAAGAATCAATCTGTCTTTTTGGATTTTAGAGTGTAGAATTTCATTATCTAAAATTCTACACTCTAAAATCTAAGATCTTAAATTAGTAATTACCTGAATAACCTTTCATAATTCCTCTTGATGAATTTCTGATAAAATCAAGAATTTCATCTCTCTCAGGAGTGGCTTCCATTTCGGCTTCAATAATGCTTAAAGCCTGTGTTGTATTGTAATTTTTTTGGTATAAAATTCTGTAAATTTCCTGAATTTCTCTGATTTTATCGGTGCTAAAACCTCTTCTTCTTAAACCAACCGAATTGATTCCCACGTATGATAACGGTTCTTTTGCTGCTTTTGTATAAGGTGGTACATCTTTTCTTACCAAAGAACCACCGGAAATCATAGCGTGATCTCCAATATGGATAAATTGATGAATAGCTGCTAAGCCTCCAATTACAGCATGGTTACCCACTACCACGTGACCTGCCAAGGCAACTCCGTTTACAATAATAGCGTTATTACCAATTTCGCAATCGTGAGCAATATGCGCGTAAGCCATAACCAAACAATTGTCTCCTAAAGTCGTTTGCCCTGAAGCAACAGTTCCTCTATTGATGGTTACACATTCTCTGATCGTACAATTGTCACCAATAATAGCCAAAGAATCTTCTCCGCCAAATTTTAAATCTTGTGGCACAGCAGAAATTACAGCTCCGGGAAAAATATTACAATTTTTTCCGATACGAGCGCCTTCCATAATGGTCACATTTGAACCGATCCATGTACCGTCACCAATAATAACATTATTGTGGATTGTTGTAAAGGGTTCAATTACAACGTTTTTAGCGATTTTAGCGCCAGGATGAACATAAGCTAATGGTTGATTCATCTGTCTGTTTTATATTTTAAATTAAAATAGTCTGATTTGGGCAACAAACCTAAACAATAATTTTGATTAAACTATTATTGTTTTTTTACAATTTGCGCCATTAATTCTGCCTCAGTAACTAATTTTCCGTTTGCGTATGCGTTTGCCTGCATATGACAAATTCCTCTTCTGATAGGAGAAATCAATTCGCACTTGAAAATTAAGGTATCTCCCGGCAATACTTTGTGCTTGAACTTAACATTATCAATTTTCATGAAATAAGTCAAGTAGTTTTCCGGATCCGGAACGGTACTTAGAACCAAAATCCCTCCTGTTTGTGCCATTGCTTCAACGATTAGAACTCCCGGCATTACCGGTGCTTCAGGAAAATGTCCAACGAAAAAGTTTTCGTTCATAGTCACATTTTTCAAACCTACCACATGACGATCAGACATTTCAATGATTCTGTCGATCAACAAAAACGGAGGTCTGTGAGGTAACATGGCCATGATTTTGTGAATGTCCATCAAAGGCTCTTTGTTCAAATCATAAACAGGAACGTGATTTCTTTGTTCAATTTTAATGATTTTTCCAATTTTCTTAGCAAACTGAGTGTTCACATAGTGACCAGGTTTGTTCGCGATAATTTTCCCTTGAATTCTAACACCAATTAAAGCTAAATCACCTACTACATCTAATAATTTGTGACGTGCAGCTTCATTAGGATAGTGTAAAGTGAGATTGTCTAAAACACCATTCGGTTTTACTGAAATTTTATCTTTACCAAAGGCTTTCTTTAAATTTTCCATTGTAGCATCAGAAATTTCTTTATCTACATATACAATGGCGTTGTTTAAATCACCCCCTTTAATTAATCCGTTTTCTAATAAAGATTCTAATTCGTGCAAGAAACTAAAGGTTCTTGAATTTGAAATTTCGTCTTTAAAATCAGCAATACTTTTCATAGTTGCATTTTGAGTACCTAATACTTTAGTCCCAAAATCTACCATTGCAGTAACTTGATAATCGTCGCTTGGCATAACCAAGATTTCGCTTCCTGTAGCTTCATCAGTAAATGAAATAACTTCTTTTACTACATAAACATTACGTTTAGCGTCTTGTTCTTCGATTCCTGCATTTTCTATTGCTTCAACAAAATATTTTGAAGAACCATCCATAATAGGCAGTTCTGAAGCATCTAATTCTATAATAACATTATCCAAATCACATCCAACTAAAGCAGCTAAAACATGTTCCGGAGTTTGAATTTTAACTCCTAATTTTTCAAGATTTGTGCCTCTTTGTGTATTAACAACATAATTAGCATCAGCCTCAATGACTGGTTGACCTTGCAAATCTACTCTTACAAAAGTGAAACCATTATTAATTGGAGCTGGTTTAAAAGTCATTGTAACTTCTTTACCAGTGTGTAATCCAACTCCTGTTAGTGAAATTTCATTTTTGATGGTCTTCTGTTTAACCATTATTTCCATTTTTTGGGTTTATTATTTGTTTTTTTAATTCTTCCAGTTCGGCTACGATTTTAGGTAAGTTCTTAAAATGAACATACGATTTACTAAAATCACTTAAACTAAAGGTTGGACTTCCTTGTAAAACTTCGTCGTCCTTAATATTTCTGGCAACGCCGGATTGTGCCTGAACTCTCACATTGTTTCCAATAGTTAAGTGGCCTGCTATACCAACCTGCCCACCAATCATACAATTTTCGCCAATTTTTGTAGAACCGGCAACACCTGTTTGCGCTGCAATTACGGTATTTTTACCAATTTCTACATTGTGTGCGATTTGAATCTGATTGTCTAATTTAACTCCTTTTCTAATAATTGTAGAACCAAGTGTAGCTCTGTCAATTGTAGTGTTGGCGCCAATATCTACATTGTCCTCCAGAATCACATTCCCGATTTGCGGTACTTTACTGAATACTCCTTCTTCATCTGGAACGAAACCGAAACCATCAGCCCCGATAATAGTACCGGAGTGTATCGTACAATTATTCCCAATTATAGTTTCAGAGTATATTTTAGCGCCGGCAAAAATATAGACATTATCGCCAATAACAACATTATCGCCAATAAAACTGTTTGGGTAAATTTTTACGTTGTCTCCTAAGACCACATTCTGTCCTATATAACTAAAGCTGCCTAAGTATAGATTTTCGCCATATTTAGTGCCTTCAGAGATAAAAGAGTTTGCTTCAATTCCGTTTTTATTCAATTTTACCTGATTGTAAAACTGTAATAGTTTGGAAAAAGAGGCATAGGCATCTTCTACTTTTATTAAAGTTGTCGTAATTTCTGCTTCGGGTGTAAAACTATCGTTAACAATGGTTACCGTTGCTTTTGTTGTGTATATGTAATTGATATACTTTGGATTAGCTAAAAAAGTCAGCGACCCTTCCTCACCTTCTTCGATTTTAGATAAGTGAGAAACTTCTGCAAGGGGATTCCCAACAACTTCTCCATCTAAAATTCCTGCTATTTGTTCTGCTGTAAATTTCATCGCGACAAAAATATAAAAAATAGATTTTAAATGTTAATTTTAGATAAGTTGTTTTGGAAAACAGATGTAATATTTTGTTACCAATTTAGATAACGACTTCAAATTCAACTGATCAGAAGCTTCGACAACATCTTCAATTGTTTTATCTTTTTTCAAAATTCGTATAGGCTCTGCTTCTTTGCTGTAAGCCTGATTTTTTATTTTTCCTCTGAAAATAAAATAACCTGCCTCTAATAAGGAAACATTATGTTCTTGTGCAAATTCTTCTTTTAAAGACTGAGATTCTTCCATCGGAATTTTATCTGCACTGAGTTTTATCTTTAATAAATCTCTGTTAATTATCATTTTGCTTAAAGTAGACAATATAAAATCGTCGTGTTTCTGCCAGGCTTTTAAAGCGCTTATAATATCAAAATCGTCCAGTTGAGAAAATAAATCTAACTTTTCAGCATCGAAATTTTCGAGTGTAATTTTGTTTTTCATAAAATACAAAAGGGGTTCACTGCAAGGCAATGACTGTCCTTTTAGTACCAATTCTTTAGCTCTCTTTAAAACTTTCATTAGAATTAATTCCGCTACCAGACTAGTTTTATGCAAATAGGCCTGCCAATACATCAATCGTCTTGAAAGCAGGAATTTTTCAACAGAGTAAATTCCCTTTTCTTCAATTACCAAAACACCATCCACCACATTCATCATTTGAATCAATCGCTCCGAATTGACATTTCCTTCCGCAACTCCGGTGTAAAAACTATCACGTTTTAAATAGTCCATACGATCCATGTCTAATTGACTTGAGATCAATTGCAACATGAACTTTCTGTGGTATTCTCCTTTAAAAACCTGAATTGCCAAACTCAATCTTCCGTCAAATTCCTCGTTTAACTGATTCATAAACAGCAATGAAATGGCTTCGTGATTGACATCTTCGACTATGCTTTTTTCCATAGCATGTGAAAATGGACCATGACCGATATCGTGTAATAAAATTGCAATATACAAGGCATTCTCTTCTTCAGGCGAAACCACTACTCCTTTAAAACGAAGTGTTTCTACCGCCTTTTGCATCAAATGCATACAGCCCAAAGCATGATGAAAACGGGTGTGATTGGCACCGGGATAAACCAAATACGAGAGTCCCATTTGCGAAATACGTCGCAAACGCTGAAAATAGGGATGCTGAATTAAGTCGTATATGAGCTCATTCGGAATTGAAATGAAGCCATAAATGGGATCATTGAATATTTTTAACTTGTTAATTGAAGTCACAATTTGGTTTTTTTATAAGACAACAAATATAACTAAATTACTACTTATTCGGTTTTTGTTTGCATTCAAAAAATAAAACAATTTTAGTACTGCAACAAAAGTGTTTTTATCCGGAGGACTGCGAAGTCTTTTAAGGCCTCATTTAACCCGTTTTTTAGGTAACCTAAATTTAACACAAATTTAAGTTCGGTTGGTTCTGTAAATAACGAACCAAAATCTATCTTTGCTCAAAAAAAAGATGAAATCGATTCAAAAAGAGAGAGAAGATCTCATAGAATCTTTCGGAGTTTACTTCGAATCATTTTATCACATGTCGCCATTAGGTTCCAGAATCCTTGGATTACTAATCGTTGACGGTATAAAAGAGGGCTTGACATTTGAACAATTAGTCGAGAAAACCGGCGCCAGTAAAAGCTCTGTTTCCACGAACCTGAACTTGCTTCTAAAAATGGAAAAGATAAACTACTTTACGATACCGGGAGACCGGAAAAAGTACTACAAGTCTTCTCCGTTTAGCGAGCGATTAAACAGTTATCTCAAGATTATTGCTTACGAAAGAAAAATCATTGATAAGATGCTCTCCTATCGCGAAAAAACGATGTCAAGTCCGGAAGAGCTTATAAATCTGGACAATACCAGAGCTTATAAAGCCCACGTAATAAAAGTTGAACAACTGATAAAAGAAACTATATCTGAATTTACAGAAATAGAAAATCCGACAAATCCCCACAAATAATTAATTCAAATTAAATAAGTATGAAGCATATTTCATTTTCTCTGTTAGCCATTATGCTAGTTTTTGCATCCTGCAAAAAAAAGGAAGAACAAGCACCGCCCCAAGGCCCTGCTCCTTTTCCGGTTAAAACTGTTACAATTCAGAATGCGACGGTATATCAAGACTATACTGCCAATCTTGAAGGGCAACAGAATGTGGAAATACGTCCAAAAGTAAACGGATTTATTCAAAAAATATATGTTGATGAAGGTCAGGTTGTAAAAAAAGGACAATTGCTTTTTAAACTAGAAACGCAAACGTTAAATGAGGATGCTTCTGCAGCAAAAGCCGCTGTTCAGGCTGCTCAGGTTGAAGTAGACCGATTGAAACCTTTGGTGGATCGCAAAATCATTAGTGTGGTGCAATTGGAGACCGCAAAAGCGAAATTGGCTCAGGCAAAAAGTACATACGGAAGCATTGTGGCTAATATTGGCTATGCAACAATTTACTCTCCGGTAAACGGTGTTATTGGCGGATTGCCTTTCAGAGAAGGGAGTTTGGTTAGTGCTACTAACGAAATGCCACTGACAACGGTATCCGACACCAAAATTGTTCGTGCTTATTTCTCTATGAATGAAAAGCAATTGTTGTTCTTTAATAAAACATTTAAAGGAGCAACAACTGCCGAAAAATTAAAAGCAGCTCCTTTGGTTTCCTTGATTTTAGTTGACAACTCAGAATACGATCAAAAAGGAAGAATTGCAACGATGAACGGTCTGGTGAATGCACAAACCGGAACGACACAATTCAGAGCTGAATTTGCTAATCCTGAAGGGGTTTTAAGAAGTGGAAGTACCGGTATTATTCGTTTACCGATTGAAGAAAAAGATGTAATTCTGGTTCCTCAAAATGCGGTTTTCGAGGTTCAGGGAAAACAGACTATTTACGTGGTGGAGAAAGGCAATAAAGTAAAGTCGAGAATCATTGAAACCAATGGGACAACAGAGCTAAATTATATTGTTTCTTCAGGGCTTAAAGAGGGTGAAATTGTTGTAATCGAAGGAGCGTCAAAATTAAAAGACGATGCAGAAATTAAACCACAACAAGCCAAAGATGAGGCTGTAACTACAGCAAATACAAATTCTTCCGCTAAAAAATAATAGTAAAGATGTTAAAAACTTTTATAGAAAGACCAGTTCTCTCGACGGTAATTTCGATCTTAATTACCATTTTAGGTATTTTAGGATTGATGACTTTACCGATCGAGCAATATCCCGAAATAGCCCCTCCAACCGTACAGGTTAGTGCTACCTATACCGGAGCTAATGCAGAAACCGTACTTAACAGTGTTGTGATTCCTTTAGAGGAAGAAATCAACGGTGTGGAAGGAATGACTTATATGACTTCGTCTGCAGCAAATGACGGTTCCGCCAAAATATCTGTTTATTTTGAACTTGGAATTAACCCGGATATTGCCGCGGTAAACGTTCAAAACAGGGTTTCCCGTGCCACCAGCAAATTACCACAGGCCGTTGTACAAACGGGAGTAACAACGCTTAAGAGTCAGACTAGTGCCTTGATGTTTTTTGCTTTGTATTCTAATAATAATGATTTTGACGAAACCTATATTCAGAATTATGCTAAAATCAACCTTGTACCTAAATTACAACGTGTAAAAGGAGTTGGACAAGTAAATGTTTTTGGTGCCAAAGATTACTCCATGAGAATCTGGATTGATCCGGAGAAAATGGCTTCTTACAGTGTTTCTCCTAAAGATATTCAGGCAGCATTACAAGAACAAAACGTAGAAGCGGCACCGGGTAAATTTGGAGAAAATGCGGAAGGTGTTTACGAATATGTAATCAAATACAAAGGCCGTCTTTCTGAAATTAAGGACTACGAAAACATTGTGATCAAATCAACCGGAAACGGGAATTTTCTTCATTTAAAAGATGTAGCAACGGTTGAATTAGGTGGTTTCAATTATGGAACAAAAAATATTGCCATGGGTAAACAAGGTGTTGCTGTTGGTGTATTTCAAACTTCCGGTTCTAATGCGCAAGACATTATTACAGAGGTAACCAAAATTCTTGACGAGACCAAACCTGATTTTCCAAAAGGGGTTGATTATGTAATTCCATTTAATACAAAAACATTTCTGGATGCCTCTATTGAAAAAGTAATTCACACTTTAGTAGAAGCTTTTATATTGGTATTTATAGTAGTGTTTTTATTTCTTCAGGATTTTAGATCTACTTTAATTCCGGCGATAGCCGTTCCGGTAGCGATTATTGGTACGTTTTTCTTCCTGCAGGTATTTGGTTTTTCGATCAACATGCTGACTTTATTTGCCATGATTCTGGCTATTGGTATTGTCGTCGATGATGCAATTGTCGTCGTCGAGGCCGTCCATGCCAAGCTGGACGAAGGAGCAAAATCCGGAAAAGAAGCTACTATTTCTGCGATGAGTGAAATCACAGGAGCAATTGTTTCTATTACGTTGGTAATGGCTGCCGTATTTATTCCGGTGTCGTTCTTGAGCGGGCCTTCAGGAGTATTTTATCAGCAATTTGCGATTACTTTAGCGATAGCGATCTTAATTTCTGCAGTAAATGCATTAACGCTAAGTCCGGCATTATGTGCCTTGTTCTTAAAGCCGCATGCAGATTCTGAACACGGACATGAACATAAAAATTTTAAAGACCGTTTCTTCATCGCATTCAACACCAGTTTCGACAGAATGAATGATCGCTACGTGAAATCTCTTGGTTTTTTAGCCAAAAGAAAATGGATTGCCATTACTGGACTGGCGGTTTTCTCTGCGATCACGATCTTTTTATTCCAAAGTACACCTTCCGGGTTTATTCCGAATGAAGACAGGGGGATTATCATGGCCGATTTAACGTTGCCTCCGGGAACAACGTTGGAGAAAACGCAATTAGCCGTTAATGAGTTGGACTCTATTGTTTCTTCAATGGATATCGTTGAATCGAGAATGAGTGTGGTAGGTTTCAGTTTATTGAATAGCGTAAACGGAGGTTCTTATGCTTTTATGGTTATTAAATTAAAAGACTGGAAATACCGTACAGAAGCCAATCAGTCTGTGGATGCCATTGTGGGGCAATTGTTTGCAAAAACAGCTCACTTTAAAGACGCCAGAGCCTTATTTTTTACACCACCGAGTGTACAGGGATTTGGATCTGCGGATGGTTTTGAGCTTAAAATTCAGGACAAAGGAGACGATGATTGGGCAACAGTAAGTAAAGTGAGTAATGAGTTTTTGGGTGAATTAATGAAAAGACCTGAAATTCAATACGCAATCACGAACTTCAACCCTACTTTCCCTCAATATCAAATGGATATTAATGTAGAAAGAGCCAAAAACGCAGGAGTTTCTGTGAGTGATATTTTTAACACGATGCAAGGGTATTATGGAGGTCTATATACTACTGATTTCAATAAATTCGGAAAACAATACCGTGTTATGATTCAGGCAAAACCTTCAGACAGAGCCAATCTGGAATCGATCAATTCCGTATATGTGAAGAATAATTCCGGACAGCAGGTTGCCATAAGCCAGTTTGTTGATTTCAAGAGAATTTACGGACCTGAGGCGGTTGCACGTTTCAACATGTTAAAAGCAGTAAACGTAAATGGTAAAGCCAAACCGGGTTACAGTTCAGGAGACGCGATTAAAGCGATTCAGGAAGTTGCGGCGCAGCATTTGCCAAAAACCTACAGTTATGAATTTTCAGGAATGACCCGTGAGGAAATCCTTGCAGGAAGTCAGGCGGCTGGTGTGTTCTTATTGAGTTTAATATTTGTATACTTTTTGTTAAGTGCACAATATGAGAGTTATTTAGTGCCTTTGTCTGTAATTCTTTCATTGCCTGTCGGAATTGCCGGAGCCATTGGTTTTGTAAAACTGGCGGGATTAGAAAACAACATCTATTTCCAGGTAGCCCTGATCATGCTTATAGGACTCTTAGCGAAAAATGCCATTCTGATTGTAGAATTTGCCATACAAAGACGACGACAGGGAATGGATCTGGCACAAGCTGCTATTGAAGGTGCAAAAGCACGTTTGCGTCCGATTCTAATGACTTCTCTTGCCTTTATATTTGGTTTATTACCGTTAGCGCTGGCTTCTGGTGTTGGTGCTGTAGGGAACCGTTCTATTGGTATGGGAGCAGTTGGAGGAATGTTAATCGGAACGATATTCGGTGTATTTGTAATTCCGATATTGTTCATTATTTTCCAAAGTTTGCAAGAGCGAATCTCAGGAAAACCAGTAGTAAATAATGAATCTGAAACGACACTTTTAGACGAAGAATATGAAAAATAATGTATATAAAATAGTAACAGTTGTCGTCTCGGCAACTGTTATGCAATCCTGCTTCGTTGCAAAGGAATACAAAAGACCGGATGTAAAAACCGAGAATCTGTACCGAACCGAAGTTGCGGCAAAGGACAGCGTCTCGTTGGCAAATATATCCTGGAACAACATTTTTACAGATCCAATTTTGCAAGGTTATATTAAAAAAGGACTGGATACCAATCTGGATATTCGAATTGCCATGCAAAATATCGCAGCAGCAGAAGCTTCTATGAAACAAGGTAAGTCGGGCTACTTCCCTACCCTGTCTGCCGGAACAGATTGGACGCATCAACAATTGTCAAAAAACAGTCAGTTTGGAGCTTTGCTTCGTGACAGAAGCACCGATCAATATCAATTGACCGGAACTTTAAGCTGGGAAGCTGATATCTGGGGAAAAATAAGAAGTAATGCACGTGCAACAAATGCGATTTATTTGCAAACAACAGCAGCGACTCAAGCCGTAAGAACACAGTTAATCGCTGACATTTGCTCTACTTATTTTCAATTGATTTCGATCGACGAACAGATTAGAGTTGCAGAAGAGACCTTGATAAACAGAGACGAAAGCATCGTGGCGATTCAAGCCTTAAAAGATGCCGGAAATGTTACAGAAGTTGGTGTCAAGCAAACCGAATCTCAAAAATACGCTACCCAAATTATTATTGCAGATTTAAAAGTGGCAGGTATTCTTTTCGAAAACAAAATGAGTATTCTTTTAGGACAGCCCTCAGGTAAAATTGAAAGAAGCAGTTTTGGAGCTCAAAAAGAGGTTCCTGAAATTACTTTAGGCGTTCCGGCGACATTATTGCGCAACAGACCCGATGTAATTGCAGCAGAATACAATTTCATGTCGTATTTTGAACAAACAAATATCGCGAAAAGTAATTTCTACCCAACGTTTAAAATTACAGCAACAGGCGGACTTCAAAGTATTGATTTAAAAGAATGGTTTAGTGCCAATTCTATTTTTGCCAACATCGTAACCGGTTTAACACAACCTATTTTTAATAAACGTGAGATCAGAACCAAATACGAAATTGCAAAAGCCAATCAGGAAAAAGCTTACTTGCAATTTGAACAATCTTTGTTAACTGCCAGTAGAGAAGTTTCAGATGCTTTGGCACAATACAATAATGAGATTTACAAAATATCCGTTCGCGAAAAACAGGTGGAAGCTTTAAAAGTAGCGACTGATTATTCTGATGAATTGTTGAAATATGGTTTGGTCAATTACTTGGAAGTATTAACCGCTAAAGATGATGCTTTGAATGCGCAATTGACATTAATCGAAAATAAATACGCTAAGTATAATGCGGTAATTCAATTGTACAAAGCGCTTGGAGGTGGTTGGCAGTAAACCCGTCCGGAAGTATTAGTTATAAAGTAAAAACCATCGAGTATTTTTTATTCGATGGTTTTTTGTTTTTTTATAGTAAAAATTATCATAATATTAATAAATAGCCGTTTCAAAAAGAAGTAAATTGCCAATAGATTTTAATACTTTTGAACAGACAAAACAATTATGGATAAAATAAAAATACTTTGGGTTGATGATGAAATCGACCTTTTAAAGCCACACATATTATTTCTGGAGAAAAAAAATTATGCAGTAACAACTTGTAACAATGGTTTAGACGCTATTACCCTCTTTGAAGAAGATAATTTTGATATTGTTTTTTTGGATGAAAATATGCCCGGAATGAGCGGTTTGGAGACCCTTTCGGAAATGAAAGAGAAAAAATCAGCCATTCCGATGATTATGATTACCAAAAGCGAGGAAGAATATATAATGGAAGAAGCCATTGGTTCTAAAATCGCCGATTATTTGATAAAACCCGTAAATCCAAATCAGATTTTATTGAGTTTAAAGAAAAATCTGGATCATTCGAGATTAATCTCCGAAAAAACAACTTTAGACTACCAAAAGGAATTTAGAAAAATCTCAATGGAACTGGCAATGGTCAACTCCTTTGAAGATTGGGTGGAGCTGTATAAAAAACTGATTTTTTGGGAGTTGGAACTGGAAAACATCAACGATCAGGCGATGATCGAGATATTGGAATCTCAAAAAGTCGAAGCCAATTCACAATTTGGTAAATATATCGAGCGCAACTACGAAGATTGGTTTGCGCCAAAAGCCGATAAACCAATTCAGTCGCATAACTTATTCAAAGAATTAGTAGTACCCGAAATTAAAAAGAAAGACAAACCGATACTGTTTGTTGTGATTGATAATTTACGTTACGATCAATGGAAATCTTTTGAAACAGTAGTTTCCAATTACTATAAACTGGAAAAAGAAGTTCCGTACTTCTCTATCCTTCCTACCGCTACTCAATACGCCAGAAATGCCATTTTCTCAGGATTATTGCCTATAGAAATGGAAAAACAATTTCCGCAATATTGGAAAAATGACGTTGAAGACGGTGGAAAAAACCTTTACGAAGCCGAATTTCTAACCGCACAATTAAAGCGTTTAGGGCTGGACATCAAACAGGATTATTTTAAAATCACCAATTATGCAGGTGGTAAAAAACTGGCCGAAAACTTTAAAGCTTTAAAAGGAAATGATCTGGTAACGGTTGTCTATAACTTTGTTGACATGCTTTCACACGCTAAAACAGAAATGGAAGTCGTAAAAGAATTGGCTTCTGATGATAAAGCTTATCGATCCTTAACACTGAGTTGGTTTAGAAATTCTCCGCTATTAGAAATCATTCAACAAGCACAACTTTTAGGCTTTAAATTGGTTTTAACAACAGATCACGGAACAATTAATGTAAAAAACCCTTCAAAAGTTGTTGGAGATAAAAATACAAGTCTAAATTTGCGTTATAAAACGGGCCGTAGTTTGACCTATGAGCAAAAAGACGTTTATGTGGTAAAAGAACCAAAAGCAATTGGTCTGCCTGCCATAAACATGAGTAGTTCTTTTATTTTCGCTAAAAACGATTACTTTTTGGCGTATGTAAACAATTACAATCATTACGTGAGTTATTATAAAAATACCTATCAACACGGGGGAATTTCATTAGAAGAAATGATTATTCCGTTCTTGATATTTAACCCGAAATAAAAAAGAGTTTGCAGACTCAGTTTTCAGTCACGAATCTTAACTGCGACTGAAGACTGAGACTGAGACTAAAAAAACAGACTATAATTAAAAGTAAAACAAAGAATGAATATCGTTTTTTCAGTAGAACAACTTAAGGAAGTAGCAGAGCAGATTTTAGCTCAAAATCCAAAGAAAATTATCCTTTTTAATGGAGAAATGGGTGTTGGAAAAACAACTTTAATAAAACAACTGTGCAAGACTTTGGGAGTTGAAGACGCGACCAGTAGCCCAACTTTTTCTTTAGTTAACGAATATGATACAGTGGATAATAAAATTGTATACCATTTTGACTTTTATCGTTTAAACAAAGAAACAGAAGCACTGGATATGGGGGTTGACGACTATTTGTACTCCGGTAATTGGTGTTTTATCGAATGGTCTGAAAAGATTGCCAGTTTGATTCCTGAAGGACATTCTGTTGTGACCATTACATTGTTGGCGGACGGAAAGAGAGAATTGAAATTAGTCTAAAATAGAAATGAACACTCAAGATAAAGTAGTAATAGTTCCTTTTTCATCTGATTTAAAGGAGGCGATAAAAATCTTAAATTTAGAATGGCTGGAAAAGTATTTCAAAGTCGAAGAAAAAGACGAAATAGTACTTTCGGACCCACAGCGCTATATTATTGATAAAGGCGGAATGATTTTTTATGCGAAATACAATGATGAGGTTGTTGGAACCTATTCGCTGATTAAAACAGATGTAACCACATTTGAATTGGGGAAAATGGCCATTTCAGAACGAGCACAAGGCTTGGGAATTGGGAACAAAATGCTGGTTCATTGTATGGCTGTAGCCAAAGAGAATCACATTCAAAAGCTGTTTTTGTATTCCAATAGAATTTTGCTTCCGGCAATTCATCTCTATGAAAAATTTGGTTTTACCGAAATTCCATTAGAAGACGGAGTGTACGAAAGAGCCGATATAAAAATGGAAAAAATACTGACCTGATTATTAATGCAGTATTAGCAGAATATTTGCATTGATTTTAAAACTTTTTACGTAATTTGTACTCTTAATTTTTCGCACAACCCATGTCAATTACCTTAACTCCATTTACGAAACAACAATTGTTGCCACAAGAAGAAAAACTTGAAATTGGCCGATTTAAAAGAGAGCTTTTTATTGGGATTCCAAAAGAAACAAGTTATCAGGAACGTCGTATTTGTTTAACGCCGGATGCAGTGAATTCATTGACGTATGAAGGGCACCGCGTGATGATTGAATCGGGTGCGGGAGAAAGCTCCAGTTACTCCGATAAAGAATATGCAGATGCGGGTGCTGAAGTAACAAAAGATACAAAAAGAGTTTTCGGCTGTCCGATGCTTCTTAAAGTAGAACCACCAACTTTAGCCGAAATCGAAATGATCAATCCCGAAACGATTATCATTTCTGCCATTCAGCTTAAAACAAAAAAGAAAGCTTATTTTGAAGCTTTAGCCTTAAAAAAGATCACCGCACTTGCGTTTGAATATATTAAAGATGAAGACGGTTCTTATCCGGCTGTAAAATCATTAAGTGAAATTGCGGGAACTGCTTCTATACTTATTGCCGCAGAATTAATGATTACCGACGAATTCGGAAAAGGACTTTTATTCGGAAATATTACCGGCGTCCCTCCTACTGAAGTTGTTATTTTAGGAGCCGGAACTGTTGGGGAATTTGCTGCCAAAACAGCTATTGGCCTGGGAGCAAATGTAAAAGTTTTTGACAATTCAATTACCAAATTACGTCGTTTGCAGAACAATTTAAACCAGCGAATCTTTACGTCTACCATTCAACAAAAAGCCTTATTAAAGGCGTTAAGACGTTGTGATGTAGCGATTGGTGCGATGCGCGGTAAAGAACGTTGCCCGATTGTAGTGACAGAAACCATGATGGAACATATGAAAAAAGGAGCCGTAATTGTTGATGTTAGCATTGATACAGGCGGTTGTTTTGAAAGTTCTGAAGTGACAACACACGAAAAACCAACTTTTATCAAGAGCAATGTTTTGCATTATTGCGTGCCTAATATTCCTTCAAGATATTCTAAAACGGCCTCACTTTCAATAAGTAACATGCTAACTCCTTACCTGCTTCAGATAGCCGAAGAGGGTGGTTTGGAAAGCTCAATACGATGCAATAAAGGACTAAAAAACGGAGTTTATTTGTATCACGGAATCCTAACCAACAAAGCAATTGGCGAGTGGTTTGATTTACCGGATAACGATATTAATTTACTTGTATTTTAAGGGAACTTTAGTGTACCTTTGCAAAAAAAATATTTCATGAAGTTTGTACATCGTTTTGCTTATTATTTGATTGGTCTGATTATGGGATGCTTTTTTGTAGCCCTTGTTTTTAGTGGAAAAGATACCAGATGCAACTATTTTCCAAACGCCAGAGTTTTGAACAGTTTACGTACAAAACCATTTCAATATTCCGAAAAAGCAATTCAGACTTTAAATGAAAAATGGGTTGATACTGCTGATGTAAAAAACACATTGACATTTGGAGACGTTGATTTCGATCAGAGTAATGTACCTTTCAAAAAAGGAAAACTATATGTTATTGAAGGTAAAACAGCAAAAAACCAAGAAATTGTCTTAAAAGTAATCAACTACGAGAACAAAGCAATCTTAGAAGAAATTACAAAAAAATAGTTTTTACAACCATTCTATCTCAGGAATTCCTTTAGAGCTCAAAAACGCATTGGTTTTACTAAAGTGTTTGTTCCCGAACCATTTGCCTTGATTAGCACTCATTGGTGACGGATGTCCTGATTCTAAAACGAAATGTTTGGATCGATCAATTTTTGATCCTTTTTTCTGCGCAAAAGCACCCCACAATAAAAAGACAATGTTTTCTTTTTGATCAGAGATGGTCTGAATTACGGCATCTGTAAAAAGATTCCATTTTAAATGTTTATGACTGTTCGGACTGTCTTTTCGAACGGTTAATGATGCATTTAAAAGCAAAACGCCCTGCTTTGCCCATTTTTCTAAATTACCCGAAGTCGGCATAAAAATCGAATCTAAATCAGTGCTTAATTCTCTGTAAATATTGCGCAAAGAAGGTGGTATTTTAACAGCATCATTCACCGAAAAGCTCAAACCGTTTGCTTCTCCTTCTCCATGGTAAGGATCCTGGCCAATAAGAACTACCTTTAAGTTTTTAAAATCACAAGTATTAAAGGCGGAGAAAATCAATTCTGTTGGTGGATAGCAGACCTGAGTTTGATATTCGGCCTCTAAAGCAGCGGTTAATTCCGTAAAATAAGTCTTTTGAATTTCGTCAGCCAAAACGGTTTGCCAATCTGAAGAAAGATTAATTTTCATTTAAATAAAATTTAACTACAAATTACGTAAAGATTTTTGCAAAGTACCAATTAATACTACTATTTAGTTTTAAAACTTTGTAACTTTGAACTTTACAACTTACGATATATAATGATATCCATTACTGAAAAAACATTACAAGATTTACAATTTCCAACAGTGCTTGAAACCATTTCAGCAGGCTGTAATACAGATATTGGAAAACAAAAAGCTTTAGATATAACTCCTTTTAGAGATAAAGAAACTTTGATGCAGGCTTTAATGCAAACATCAGAATACGTTTCGTCATTTGAGAATAATAATGCGATTCCAAATCATGGTTTTGATGCCATTACGCATGAAATCAAATTCTTGGCTATCGAGGACAGTTTTCTTGAAGTGGGCAGTTTTAGAAAAATTGCAACACTTTCGTCGACATCCAATTTTCTATTGAATTTCCTTAAGAAATTTGATGATTATTATCCAAATTTAAATGCCAGGGCTTCAAGAGTCGAATACACCAAAGATATTGTTACTTTGGTTGATGGGATTGTAGATAAATATGGCGAAATAAAAGACAATGCTTCACCGGCACTTTTGAGTATTCGTCAGAGCATGAATATTGTTCGTGGCAAAGTAAATCAGAGTTTTGGCGCGGCGCTTACGCATAACAACAGTCTTGGTTACTTGGATGATATCAAAGAAAGTTTCGTTCAGAACCGTAGGGTTTTGGCGGTTCTTGCCATGTATCGTCGAAAGGTAAAAGGGTCTATTCTGGGAAGTTCAAAAACCGGAAGTATTGCCTATATTGAACCGGAAGCAACTTTGCAATATTCACGTGAACTAAGCAATCTGGAATACGAAGAAAAAGAAGAAATTACCCGAATTCTGAAGCAATTATCGAATGAGATTCGTCCGTATTTGCCGCTTTTAATTGAATATCAGGAGTTTTTAAGTGATATTGATGTAGTGGCTGGAAAAGCAAAATATGCCAATAGAATTAACGGAATTTTACCCACCATTACGGAAGATAGAAGGTTGTTTTTCAGAGAAGCGTATCATCCGATTTTGTATTTAAATAACAAACAAAAAAACGAAATTACGCATCCGCAAACTATTGAATTAAAACAGGACAATCGAATTATTGTTATTTCGGGACCCAATGCGGGAGGAAAAACAATCTCTTTAAAAACAGTTGGTCTATTACAATTGATGCTGCAATCCGGTATGTTGATTCCGGTTCACGAAAGAAGTGAAACTTTCTTATTTGATCGAATTTTAACGGATATTGGAGACAATCAATCGATTGAAAATCACCTGAGTACTTATAGCTACCGATTGAAAAATATGAATTATTTCTTGAAAAAATGCAACAAGAAAACCATGTTTTTAATTGATGAGTTTGGTACCGGATCTGACCCTGAACTTGGTGGAGCTTTAGCAGAAATTTTTCTGGAAGAGTTCTATCACCGTGAAGCCTTCGGAATCATTACGACACATTATTCTAATTTGAAAATTTTAGCAAACGAATTGCCTTTTGCAACCAATGCTAATATGATGTTTGATGAGAAATCATTAGAACCAATGTACAAATTGGCGCTTGGTCAGGCGGGAAGTTCTTTTACTTTTGAAGTAGCGTTAAAAAACGGAATCCCATTTGGACTGATTAATCGTGCGAAAAAGAAAATCGAAGTCGGAAAAGTTCGTTTTGATAAAACCATAGCCACACTTCAAAAAGAGCGTTCTAAGCTTGAAAAAACTTCTATCAACCTTAAAGAAGAAGAAACAAGAGCGCGTGAAGAAGGTAAAAAGATGGAAAACATCAATGTAAAAATCAAACAAAAACTGGAAAGCTATCAGGAATTGTATGACAGCAACCAGAAAACCATTTACATTGGACAAAAAATTGAAGACATTTCGGAGAAATATTTCAACAATAAAAACAAAAAAGAACTGATTGGTGAATTTTTGAAAATTGTAGAAATTGAAAATTCAAAACGCAAAAAAGCAACTCCAAAAGAAACCAAAGCGATAATTGAGAAGAAAAAAGAAGTTATTGCTGAAATTACGGTGCAGGTAGAAGAAATCAGAAAAGAGAAAAAAGAAAAGAAACTTAAACCGGTTATCGAAAAACCAAAACCAATCTTAAAAGTCGGAGATCGTGTAAGAATGCAAGACGGTAGATCGGTTGGAAGTATTGACTCAATCGAAAAAAATAAAGCAACGGTGAACTATGGAATTTTTACTTCGAAAGTAAGTTTAGATGAATTAGAATTGGTTGAAGCCGTGAAGAAGTAAGTTTTTAAGTTTTCAGTCTCGGTCTCAGTCTCAGTATTCGGTTTTGAAAATAAAAACAGAAAAAAAGGGGCCGAAATTGAAATAAAGCGTTTTAAGTAACGTTTTTTAAAAAGACAACAATGAAGACGGAATGTTTTAGAAAATCGCTCAGAATTTATTTATGAAAGCTGTTTTTGATTTGAAATTTCGATATATTTTTTTATTTCAATAGATAAAACCAATAAACAACTACAACGAACCTGAAACGTGAAACCTGAAACAAAACAAAAATAGAGATAAGAAAAACCTGAAACCTGAAACAAAACAAACGAAAAAGGTAACAGAACCTCAAAATAAATCAAATAATGCTCAATTTTCCAAAAAATAAAAAAATAATTCTTTTTGACGGAGTCTGTAACTTATGCAATTCAGCTGTACAATATATTATCAAACACGATACGAAGGACATTTTTAGATTTGTGGCATTGCAATCGGAATTAGGGATTTCAATATGTAAACATCTAGGTGTAAGTTTCTCTAAAATGGATAGTATTATTTTATACAATCCGGGTGTCTCCTATTTTTATAAATCTTCGGCAGCTATAGAAATTGCCAAAAACTTTGGAGGATTTTGGAAATTGATTTCTATTTTCAGAATCATTCCCATTTTTATGAGTGATTATATTTATGATTATATTGCTAAAAATCGATACAACTGGTACGGTAAAAAAGAAAGCTGTATGATTCCTAGTGCTGAGATTAAGGCGAAGTTTCTTTAAGAGTTTAGTTATAGCGCTACGGCTCTTTTGTAATTTTATGCCTAATTTTTTTGCACGCAGATTTAGCAGATTAGGCGGATCATATTTATTCCTTTAAAAAAAATCTGCGCAATCTGCTAAATCTGCGTGAAAGAAGAATCAAGTATCAGGTTATAACATTACGGCTCCTTTATAATTTTATTGCTGTTTTTTAGCACGCAGATTTAGCAGATTAGGCGGATCTTATTTATCCCTTTTAAAAAAAAATCTGCGCAATCTGCTAAATCTGCGTGAAAGAAAAATCAAGTATCAGGTTATAACATTACGGTTCCTTAATAATTTAATTGCTATTTTTTAGCACGCAGATTTGGCAGATTAGACGGATCTTATTTATGCGTTTTAAAAAAAATCTGCGCAATCTGCTAAATCTGCGTGAAAGAAAAATCAAGTATCAGGTTATAACATTACGGCTCCTGAATAATTTTAGAGTTATTTTTTAGCACGCAGATTTAGCAGATTAGGCGGATCATATTTATTCCTTTAAAAGAAAATCTGCGCAATCTGCTAAATCTGCGTGAAAGAAAAATCAAGTATCAAGTTAAAGCTGCGACGGTTCTTTTTAGGTTAAATTACTTTATAACTTATGGCTTTGGGCTTATTTTAAACGAATGAGAGGCAGGGTTTTACGAACTTGACTCTTAAATTTTGATGATAATTGAGTAGATTTCTTAGAAAATATTCAAAAAAAAAGGCTTTTTCAACATATGAAAAAGCCTTTTTTTTTTTACTCTTTAGATAACATCAATTCCTTAATGTACTTTACAGGCGCACTACCAAAACTCAAGAATTTTTCATGAAATTGCTTGAGTTTAAAATCTTTTCCTTGTTGTTTTTTAAGTTCCTCTCTTAAATTGTAAATTTCAGTGTATCCCGTAAAATAAGAACACAATTGAACCTGAGATAAGGTTACACGTTTCCATTTTCCGTCAGCTTCGGCTTGTTGTTGAAAAGCTTCTTTGATCAGTAAGTCAAGAGCTGCTTCTTTAGACATGTTTTTAGAGTGAACGCTGATATCTAAAATGGTATTGCAAGTGGCTCTTAAATTCCATTTGTAATACATCAACCACATTTCGTCTGAGTTTTTATAACCGCTTTCCAACATCATTTTTTCAGCATAAACCGCCCATCCTTCGACCATTGCACCATTTCCTAAAATAGATTTTATGATACTTGGAGACTGATTGCTGTAAACTAATTGAGTGTAATGTCCCGGAACAGCCTCATGAATGTTTAGAATTTGAAGAATATAATCGTTGTATTCGCGCAAGTAACTTTCTGCATTTTCTGCTGTCCAACCAGACATACTACCTACATTATAATAGGTGTTTGCATTTTTATCATAAGGACCTGGTGCAGAAATAGAAGCTCCTGCAACTCCCGCCATATAAGCAGGTTCTTTACGTACTACCAGTGGTTTTGACGGATCAATATACAATAGATCTTTTGCTTTTACATAAGCAGTCAATTCAGGAATTTGTTTTTCAATTTCTGATTGAAACTTTTCCGGTGTAGTGTGTTGTAAGGAGATTTTATCAATAACCTGTTTGATTAAATCTAATTTATCAGTTGGTTTTGGAGCAGTTCCTTTGTATTTTGTCCAAAGTTTATCTGCTATAACAAACATCTTATCGTGAAGATCTTTTTTGTGATCAACGGCTATTTTATAAATTTGATTGACATTATAACCTGATTGTATATCAAAATTGAATTTTTTAGCATACAATTCCGCTCCTAATCTAAAAGAACGTGGTGTTTTGTTTGGTAATTTTTTCAACCAGTCTGCATAATCTGCAATAGCTTTTACTGAAACTTTTGCTTTCTCAAGAATTTCTTTTTTCTCTTCGGCAGTTAGTTTACTTTTTTTCAAAGCATCACTTAACTCTCCTTCAAAAACACTTGAACCTCCTAAGTTCTGGTCTATTGCAAGCTGGGTATGTTCTACAGTTGGGTTTTTAATGTTCTTTTTTGCAGCTTCATAAAAAGCCGGAATCCCGTTCATTTTAGTATTGAAAGCTCTTAAGCGAACTTCTAAACTATCGTAATTTCCGTTAAGAATTTCTGCAAAAGAACCACAAACATTATATTCAGAAGGGTTCCATTCTCCGGATTTTAATTCTTTAGCGCTGAAAATAATATCCTCTAAATGATTTTTGATCATGTAAAAATCAGTTTTATTCTTATCGGATAACTCTTCAATCGTATATTGTTTTAAAGAATCTAATTGTGCTGTAGCAAAATCAAGTTGCTTTTTTTCTTCTTTGCTGTCCGGAATTACTAAAACATTATCAAATTTATGGTAGCCGACATTGGAAGCCCAATCCGGATTTATTTCCCATAAAGAGGTTACAAAGCCCTCTTTATAATGCTCGAATTTCTTATCTAAAGGTGTGTTGTCAGCGGTTTTAGCACTTTTATTGCAAGACAAAAGTACTGTAGCTGCACAAACAGAAACAAACAGTTTTTTCATAATTTATTCTTTTTTGGTAGTACAAGGTTTAAGGAAGTAAAATAAGTTTAATATTTTAATAATTCCAATAAAACTTCTTCAAAACGACTTTTAGGTAAAAACTGATCTTCGAGTGCTTTTGTAAACGGAATTGGAGAATCTAAACTGGCTACTCTTTTAACCGGAGCATCTAAAGATTCAAAACATTCTTCCATAATTAAAGCTGAAATATCACTGGCAATTCCACCAAACATAGTATCTTCCTGATAAATAATTACTTTTCCTGTTTTTCTAACCGATGCAAAAATGGTTTCGGTATCTAAAGGTTGTAATGTTCTTAAATCGATTAAATCGGCTTGTATTTCAGGGTTTTTGGTTAAAGTTTCTAATGCCCAGTGTACCGCTGCTCCAAATGAGATAATAGTTACTGCATTTCCTTCTTTTAACAAGGCTGCTTTTCCAAACGGAATGGTGTAATAATCGGTTGGAACATCTTGATAAACACTACGATACAATTGTTTGTGTTCGAAAAATAAAACCGGATTAGGGTCGTTTATTGAGGTGTTTAACAATCCTTTAGCGTCATATGGGAACGCAGGATAAACGACTTTTAAACCAGGTGTTTTGGTGAACCAGGCTTCATTTGTTTGAGAGTGAAATGGACCAGCCTGTGTTCCACCACCGCAAGGCATACGAACCACAACATCGGCATTTTCGCCCCAACGGTAATGAGATTTAGCCAATAGATTGACAATAGGATTAAAACCTGTCGAAACAAAATCGGCAAATTGCATCTCTACAATCGCTTTATAACCGTTTATAGATAGTCCCATTCCGGCTGAAACTACAGCACTTTCACAAATTGGAGTATTGCGAACGCGGTCTTTTCCGTAAAGTTCAACAAATCCGTCTGTGATTTTAAAGGCACCGCCATATTCTGCGATATCTTGTCCCATGATCACCAGATTTTTATGGCGCTGCATAGACTCATTCAAACCATTGCGTATGGCGTCAATAAAACGAATATTTTCTGATGATGCAGATGGATTAACTTCCTCATGTTGATAAGGTTTGTAAACATCATCTAATTCACCGGCATAAGTAGGAACGATTTCAGGCTCCGCATTTGCAAGCACTAAATTGTCATCAATTTCTTTTTTTATTTCACTGCGCAAAGCTTCATCAAATTCGGCTGTTAAAACTCCTGTCTCTGTTAAATAATTTCTATAATTCGCAACAGGATCTTTAGCGGCCCATTCGTCCATTAGTTCCTGAGGAACGTATTTGGTACCACTCGCCTCTTCATGGCCACGCATTCTGAATGTTTTGAATTCCAGTAAAACCGGATGCGGGTTCTCTTGCATTTCTGCTTTTAGTTGCGCCAGTTTATTATATACTTCCAGTATATTATTACCGTCTATGATGTGGCTTTCCATACCGTAACCAATACCTTTGTCGGCAAGATTTTCGCAATAATACTGCTCGTTTGTAGGTGTCGAAAGTCCGTAACCATTGTTTTCTATGACAAACATTACTGGTAATTTCCATACTGAGGCAATATTTAAGGCTTCGTGAAAATCTCCTTCACTGGTAGCGCCCTCACCGGTAAAAACGGCTGTAATTTTTTTGTTATCTTTAAGTTTGTCCGCTAAAGCGATTCCATCTGCAATTCCCAGTTGTGGACCCAGATGCGAGATCATTCCGATAATATTATAGTCCTGTGTTCCAAAATGGAAGCTACGATCTCTACCTTTTGTAAAGCCATTTGCTTTTCCTTGCCATTGTGAAAATAAGCGGTATAATGGAATGTTTCTAGTGGTAAAAACACCCAGATTTCGGTGCATCGGCAATATGTATTCCGTTTCATCAAGAATGGCTGTAACACCCACGGCTATTGCCTCCTGCCCTATTCCGGAGAACCATTTGGACACTTTTCCCTGCCGAATTAAGATGAGCATCTTTTCTTCTATTAAACGGGGTTTTAATATTTTTTTATATAAATCTAAAAGCTGTGAATCGGTTAGTTCTTGTCTGTTGAAGATCATTTGGTTGTTTTTTATAATTTTCAAATATATAAAAATATAACAATTTTAACATTATTTGTTAGATAATTAACACCATGAAAATTATGAATTTGCAACATTAAAAATAGGAAAAAATAGCTACATCCGATTTAATTTGATTTAAAGAATAAATCAGGGTTAGTTTTAGAATTTGATTTTCTAGAATCTTGCTTTGTTTGTCCTTTCGACGAAGGAGAAATCGCACAAGAGATTCCGCAAAGAAAAGCACTAATCTTTGTCGAAAATTGGATCGGTTAGTCAGTAAGTTAGGCTGTTTTTTCACGCAGATTTGGCAGATTTGGCGGATTTTTTTTATTTCATTCCGCTAAAATCTGCGTGAGACTTTTTTGATAACCCTTAGTTTAATTATGGATGAATGCCTTTTTTAATTGCCGTTGGTTTTAACCAACGGTCAAGTATGATTGATAGAAAAGGCTTTAGCCAAAAAAACTTAAAGTATAGTTTTGGCTAAAGTTTGTATTTATGCCTCTAAAACCCAATGTTAATAAGTTAAGAAAATTTTTCACGCAGATTCTACGGATTAGGCGCGGTTTTTTATTTCATTCCGCTAAAATCTTCGCGAGACTTTTTTGACAACCCTTAGTTTGATGGTGGATGAATGTCTTTTTTAATTGCCGTTGATTTTAACCAACGGTCAAGTATGATTGATCAAAAAGGCTTTAGCCAAAAACCTTAAGAGTGTAGTTTTAGCTAAAGCCTTTATTAATGCCTTTTTTATTCCGTTGGTTAAAACCAACGGCAATTCAAAAAATAAATATCTTGAAGAAAATAATATAGCCTAAATGCACTTCAAATTTAATTTATACCGCAAAATAAGGCGAAAGTATGTCCTCAAAATTAAACAGACCTTCCTTTTTATCCACCAGATTTTCGGCTACAAATATGACACCGCTTCCAAAAGCTTCGCGTGAAATACTTTCATGTACAAGTCTTACGGTCTGAAATGGAAATCCAAACACAACTTCATGTTTGCCTACTATTCCACCTGCACGAACCGAGTTGATGTCTTCTTTTTCGAGATCAAGTGCTTCGGCAATTTTTATGGCGGTTCCTGAGATGCCGTCTTTACCTTTAAAATGTTCTTCGATGATTTCAATGTCAACCCAAGGAGCGATTTTCTTTAAAAATTTGGAGGCAAAAAGCAAATAGTTTACCCCCAAGGTAATGTTTGGGCTCCAAAAGACGGTTGTAAGGTTGGAAAGCGATTTGAGATAGTCTTTCTCCTTATTGGTATAATGAGATATTGCCGAAATGATTTTTATTTTTCGCTCACTTGCTGCCTCTCCGTACGCATAGATCCCGGAGTTGGATGAAAAATCAATTATAACATCAACGGGTTGATTATCGAGTAGTTCAGTAATAGAAGTTGATGCTGTTGAATATATTTTACCTGTTTCCTCCGAGTCAATTCCGAGGTATTCTGCGGCTGTCCTGTTTTCGAGTGTTTGGCTCCTTTTCATAACCCATGAAAGAGAGAATTTTTTGTTTTGCAAAATTACCGACGCTACCGCTTTTCCTGTTTTTCCGAATCCAATTAGACCTACTTTCATAATGTTGTTTTTTATAAAAATAGGATTTTTTTATTGCAAATGGGAATATTTTTGGAATTATTAACATGTTTTAGGACTATAACTGCTGTTAAATTATAGAAAAATCAAAAATAAGATTCCTTGTTCTGCAGTTAAATTATTGTTCTAAAAATCAATTTTATAGTAAAATTTAAAATTCAAATATAAAATATTATATACCTTTGTTACTGAAAGACCTTTCTATAGTCTTTTATCTTTTAATAAAAAATGTAAAGTATGCAAAACATTCCTAGTGTAGACTTACGTGATTTCCTTTCGGACGACCCGAAACGTAAACAAAAATTTGTAAATGAAATCGGCAGTGCATTTGAAAACATTGGCTTCGTAGCCCTAAAAGGTCATTTTCTTGATGATCAGTTGGTAGACGAACTTTATGGCGAAATTCGAAAATTTTTCGCCTTACCAGTAGAAACTAAGCATAATTATGAAATTCCCGGAATTGGCGGACAAAGAGGTTATGTTTCTTTTGGAAAAGAGCATGCTAAAGGACGTAAAGAGGGAGATTTAAAAGAATTTTGGCACTTTGGTCAATATGTTGACCAAGATTCCAAATACGCTTCGGAATATCCGGACAATGTAGAAGTAAAAGAATTACCACGTTTTAATGTTGTGGGTAAAGAAGCGTACCAAATGCTTGAGAAAACAGGTGTTTATGTATTGAGAGCGCTGGCTTTGCATTTAGGTTTAGATGAATTTTATTTTGATCAGTATGCAAAAGACGGAAATTCAATTTTAAGACCTATTCATTACCCACCAATTACTACTGAGCCTGAAAATGCTATTCGTGCTGCAGCTCATGGTGATATCAACCTGATTACCCTTTTGATGGGGGCTCAGGGAAAAGGATTACAAGTTCAAAATCACGATGGCGAATGGATTGATGCTATCGCTGAAGACGATCAATTGGTAATCAATGTTGGAGATATGTTGTCAAGACACACCAATAACAAATTAAAATCAACGATTCATCAAGTGGTAAATCCACCGAGAGAATTATGGGGAACTTCTCGTTTTTCAATTCCGTTTTTTATGCATCCTGTAAGCGATATGCGTCTGGATTGTTTAGAAAACTGTATTGATGCAGAGAATCCTAAGAAATTTGAAGACATTACTGCAGGTGATTATCTGTATGAACGTCTGGTAGATTTAGGTTTAATAAAAAAATAAAACATTTAAATCTCCATTTTTTAAATTCCAAATTCCAAAACTATCAAAACTTGGGATTTGGAATTTAATTTTTAAACAAACAATTTTGGAATTTACCTTTTAGAATAAAAATATTATGGATTTACAAGATCAATTAAAGAATTTATTTCCGGATCATATCGAATCAAATGAGCCTGAAGAAGTTCAGGAAGAGGATCATGTGCTTTATATTCAAAAAGAGCCCATGATTTGCAAATTTGAAAAACGAAAAGGAAAAGCTACGACCATAATCGAAGGTTACGAAGGAAGCGATGAAGACTTTAAAATTCTGGCGAAAGAAATCAAGACCAAACTGAGTGTTGGCGGTACTTTCAAAGATGCCTCTATCATTATACAGGGAGATTATCGCGACAAGATTATGACAATTCTAAAAGAAAAAGGCTTTAAAACCAAAAGAGTCGGGGGCTAAATTCCAATACTAATTGTAATCGGGATAAATTCCAAATTCCAACTTATGGAGCTTTATTTCAGGTCACACAACCTGAAACCTAAAACGTGAAACAAAAATAACTCAGAGACTAAGAGCCTCAGAAACTTAGTAGCTCAGAACCTCAGAAACTTAAAGAAGAATGATACAAGCATCAGAATTAATATTAAATCCGGATGGAAGCGTTTACCACTTAAACCTTCGTCCAGAACACATAGCTAACGATATAATTTTTGTTGGCGACCAAAACAGAGTTGAAAAGATCACTCAATTTTTTGATTCAATTGAATTTTCAACTCAAAAAAGAGAATTTAAAACCCAAACCGGAATCTACAAAGGGAAAAGAATTTCTGTAATGTCAACCGGAATTGGTCCGGACAATATTGACATTGTTCTGAATGAATTAGACGCTTTAGTAAATATCGATCTCGAAACGCGTCAGCCAAAAGAGAAGCTAACTTCATTAAACATCATCAGAATTGGAACTTCGGGTTCTTTACAAGCCGATATTCCTGTAGACAGCTTTGTAATGTCAAAATTCGGGTTAGGATTGGACAATATGCTTCGCTCCTATTTAATTGATGAAGTTACAAATGTTGCGCTTGAGGATGCTTTTATAGCGCATACGAATTGGGATAACAGAAAAGGAAGACCTTATGTGATTCCTTGTTCGGAAGCATTAGAAAAAGTGATCGAATCAGATCGAATATTCAAAGGAATTACGGCTACTGCAGGTGGTTTTTATGGCCCACAGGGACGTGTTTTGCGTTTGAATATTCAAGACGAGGAATTAAACGCTAAAATGGATAATTTCAACTTTAATGACCACCGAATTACCAATTTAGAAATGGAAACGGCTGCTATTTATGGACTTTCGGCTCTTTTAGGACATAATGCTTTGTCTTTAAATGCCATTATTGCCAATCGTGCATCCGGAACTTTTAGTGAAGATCCGTATAAAGCGGTGGATGAATTGATTACTTACACACTAAACAAACTTTCAAGCACGATCTAAATGCAGGATACAATTCTTAAATTTGAACAATTGCTTGGCGAAAGTGCTGTTTATTTTCCAACAATTGACATTTCAATTTTAGAGGCAAAAAGAACTGGAAAATGGTCGAAAAAAGAGATTTTAGGCCATTTGACAGATTCTGCGATTCATAATCTGGTACGTTTTACAGAAATAGATTATCTGGAACAACCGTATTATCATCGACCGTATCAACAGCATAATCTCGTTGTTATAAACCAGTATCAGGAGATGGATTTTCCGGAATTGATACAGCTTTGGCTTTCTTTAAATAAGCAAATCATCAGACTATTTAAGAGTGTTAATGAAGAAGCTTTAGCGTATAAAATCATATTAGCAGATGAATCTGTTATTGATTTAAGATTTTTAATGACTGATTATGTGGAACATTTAGAGCATCATATCAAACAGATTAAAGATTAAGTCTTTGTTTTAAGATAAAATTATTAAAGTATAATTATGACTTTACGAGTAGCGCGACATACCGACAATCTGGAGAAAATAGAGCATTTTTATGTTAATATTCTGGGGTTTGAACGCTTGGGCGGTTTTCAAAATCACAATAATTATGATGGTGTTTTTATCGGAAAAGCAGGTTTGGACTGGCACTTTGAGTTTACACAATCGGAGACAAAAGCCAAACATGTCTTTGATGAAGATGATGTTATTGTGCTTTATCCGGAAACTATTCTTGCTTACATTGAATTAACAAATAGACTTTTAAATCATAATATAGTAAGTATAACGGCAAGTAATCCTTTTTGGAACGAGAATGGAAAAATGTTTCAGGACCCTGATGGGTATCGCATCGTCATCTCACCATTAAAAGCAGAAATAAACGAAATTGAATAATGGAAAATACGCATAAAAAAATCTTGTTCAGATATTACAGTGATTATCTGGAGGATACCATTGTAGAGACTATGTGGGCTGAAATCATCGACTTGGAGAAAGGACACTTTAAACTGGATAATATTCCTTTTTTTGGGCCTTTAATTGCAACGGATGATCTTTTCTATGCAGAGTACGATACAACTGAAGAACGTTTGGTTTACAAAAAAACATTGCAAAGTTCTGGGAATTCAATTGTGCAGGTTGTAATTTTAGACAAAGATTTTGATAAAGAAATTATCAGAGAGAAATTAAAAGCAATTCATTGTTTGTCTGAAGGCTTAAATGACACCTTTTTTGCTGTTGAAATAGTGAGGGATATCGATTATGCTATTGTCAAAAGTTTGTTGAGTGAATACGAAACACTTTCTGTCATAGAATTTGCAGAGCCTTGTCTTTCAGAAAAACACAGAGCCGATTTATTAAAAAACTAGTACAATCAAGCCTGAAGTACTAAAATTAGCATACGCATACCCAATTTAACTTTGATTATAATGAAAACTGTAAAAATAGTAGGTGTTCCGGAACACTTCAATCTGCCTTGGCAATTGTGTATTGAAAGTGGGGAGTTTGAAGCAGAAAATATTGATTTGCAATGGAAAAATATCCCGGAAGGGACTGGCAAAATGTGTCAAATGCTTCGCGATGAGGAGGCAGATATTGCCGTTATTCTGACTGAAGGAATTGTAAAAGATATTGCAGCCGGAAATCCTAGTAAAATAGTTCAGATTTATGTGCAATCTCCTTTGATTTGGGGAATTCACGTAGCAGCCAAATCAGATTTTCAGGAGCTAAAAGACCTTAAAAATAAAAAAGCCGCTATTTCCAGATTGGGTTCAGGATCGCAGCTTATGGCTTATGTAAACGCAAATGAGCAAGGCTGGCAAACCGATGATCTAAAATTTGAAATTGTAAATACGATCGATGGTGCTGTAGAAGCTTTAACAAATGGAACAGCGGACTATTTTATGTGGGAGCATTTTATGACTAAGCCTCTGGTAGACCAGGGAATTTTCAGAAGAATTGGCGACTGCCCTACTCCATGGCCTTCTTTTGTAATTACGGTTCGCGATGAGTTTTTGAGAAAGAATTCTAAAACAGTTCAAAAAGTGCTGGAAATCATTAATAAAACAACTTACGATTTTAAACAAATCCCAAATATAGACCAGACATTATCGGAACTTTTTAATCAAAAAATCGAGGACATTCAGGATTGGTTGCAACTTACGCAATGGTCCCAAAAACAATTGGATGAAAAAGCCTTCAATAAAATTCAAAATCAATTATTTGATCTCGGAATTATTGAGAAAAAAAGTACTTTTGTAGAAATGGTAAAAGCACTATAAAAAACTGCTTTTGATTCTTATGATAAAATTCCCGAAAATCGACTTTCCGCAGTTAAAATCCAAGCTACAGGTGAAATCACCTTGGGACAGGATTATTATTATGCTGTTGAGTGTGCTGATTACCGTTCCGATTTTTATCATTATGCATCAAAATTTCATCGATTTAAAATGGCCTTTTAATTTAGATCGTGTATTGTTGTTTATAGTTGTTTTTGCAGCAATTTTCTTTCTGCTGATGCTTTTGCGAACCATAATAATCATTTGCATTGCGCTTTATTTACTGGTTTTGTTTTACGGAACCGTAATTGGTAATTATGGCTTTACAGAGATTTCGGAAGATTATAACTCGATGATTTACACCATGTCGGATAATCCTTTTCCGCAGGATATTATCGTGGCAAAATTGCTTCCGTTTCCTAACAAATCTAAAATTATAAATGCCATAGAATATCAGAATCCGAAAGTTCGGAATTTTGCTGTTATGGCGACAACGAAGCATTTTAAAGGCATAAAAGGCTATGCCGACTACAGAACAACGATTCAGTGTTTTGCCGTTTTTAAAGAGATTAACAGTCGATGGAACTATGTAAACGATCCTAAAGAAGGAGATTATATTGCCACAGCCAGTGAATCTTTAGAATATTTTTCGGGTGATTGTGATGATCATTCAATATTGATGGCTGCTGCAATACGTTCGATTGGAGGAACTCCGCGATTGATTCATACCAAGGGACATATTTATCCCGAAATCTTAATTGGTTCATTGATCGATTTGGAAAAAGTCAATTATTTGATCAAAAACGTGCTTTTTGTTAAGGAAAGTTACAAGCAAAAGTTGCATTATCACATCGACGAACGTGGTCAGGTATGGTTGAATTTAGATTATACAGCCAAATATCCAGGTGGCCCTTTTATGTATGAAGAGATTCTTGGGGCTTTAACTTTGAACTAACGCATTTGTAGGAATAATTAGCCGGATTAGTGATTTATTACTTTTTAATATAGAACGATAATTAAACCTAAACTTTTAATAACAAAACTCCAGATATAGCTAACTTTTTTTAAATAATTGATTCTAAGTATTTTGAACTTATTTTTTTTGTAACTTGTTTCCTGTTTAACTTATTAATCAAAAACCATGAGAAAATCTAAATTACTTATCTTAGGAATTACACTATTAGCCGTATTAATGATTTCGTGCAAAGGTCGAAACAAACTGGTTAATTCTTGGAAAATTACTGCCGTTGAAGCTAAAATGCCTCTTTCTGATTCAGCTAAAAATGTAATTTTAACACAAGGGAATCTAACGTTTACTAAAGACGGACATGTAACCGGATATTTGCAAAGTGAAATAACAGATGGGACATATGCTTTGACAAAAGGCGGGAAAAGTTTAGTCATAAAAGACGAAACAGGAACTCCATATCCGTGCGAAAGTACTATAACAGAAGATCAATTGATATTAGACAGTAAAGAAATGAAATTGACGCTTAAAAAAATATAAGTTCAGCTTGATCTGAACACCCAATACAACAGCAAAAGAAAAAACTCCTTACTTCAAGGGGTTTTTTTTGCCGTTTACCAGAATGATGTTAGGATTGGTACTGATAAAATAAAATAGCACGCAGATCTAGCGGATTAAGCGGATTTTCGCAGCAGTGTTTCTTTTATTATCTGCTGAATTTGCGTAAAAAATAATCAGTGCGAATCTTTTTAATCAGTGGCAAAAGAACAATTCGCGAAGATTCGAGTAATTCGTGGCAAAAAAAATACCCATTTTGTAATTAATCGATTAATCTAAATAAATACCATTTAACTACTAAACCAAATGCAGGATATTGAAACTTTTTACCCCGCCAGTAGCCAGGACTGGAGAGCATGGCTGATAGAAAATCATAATGTAAAGCAGTCCATCTGGCTTGTATGTTATAAAAAACAGGCCAATGTACCCACCATTACCTGGAGCGATGCTGTTGATGAAGCGCTGTGTTTTGGGTGGATTGACAGTACCCGAAAATCGGTAGATTCGGATAAATTCATCCAGTTTTTTACCAGACGCAAACCTTCCAGTAATTGGTCTAAGATCAACAAGGCAAAAATTGAACGCCTCGTTGCAGAAGGACTTATGACTGAGGCCGGTCTTGAAAGTGTGGAAAGAGCAAAACAGAATGGTTCCTGGACTATTCTGGATCAGGTAGAAGAATTGCATGTTCCCGAAGATTTGTTAGCGGCTTTTGAAGCGAATGCCGGCGCAAAAGAATATTTTACGAGTTTAAGTAAGTCTGTAAAAAAGATGCTGCTGTATTGGGTAGTTTCTGCTAAAAGACCGGAAACAAGGCAAAATCGGATCAATGAAATTGCAGTATTGGCCGCACAAAACCTGAAACCCAAACAGTTTAGATAATCCTTTTTTTGTAAATGAGAATTCCTTTAGTTTGCTGTTCTTAAGGATGTTATTTTGAAAAAAGAATAAAAAAAAGTCCGAAAATATTTGCGCAGTCAAATAACTGCACTATATTTGCAGTCAAATAACTGCGCAATGGAAATTAGAAGAGATGTATTTCAGGCAATAGCCGACCCGACCCGTAGAGCCATACTAAGTTTGGTTGCTGCACAGGCAATGACTCCAGGAGCGATAGCAGCCAATTTTGATTCCTCAAGACAAACGATTTCAAAACACATTCAAATTCTTAACGAATGTGAGTTGCTGCATCAGACACAAAGTGGAAGAGAAATTCATTATCACTTAAACGCTGAGAAAATTAAGGAAATTGACAACTTCATTGAACCCTTCAGAAAAATGTGGGATGAACGTTTTAATAAATTAGAAGACATCATGAAAAATTATAAAAAATAAACATCATGGAAAGAAAGACAAAAATTAATGCGGAAGACGGCAAGCAGGAACTACTAATTACGAGAGAATTCGATTTGCCGCTTGAATTGCTTTTTAAAGCGTATATCGAACCTGAAATTGTAGCACAATGGATGGGAACAAAAGTGATAAAGCTCGAAAATAGAAAACACGGCAGCTGGCAATTTGAAACGAGTGACCCAAAAGGAAATGTTGTATTTCAGGCCAATGGCGTAATTCAGGAGTTTTTTCCTGACGAGAGGATTACACGTACGTTTGAAATGGAAAACAGCCCCTTCCCTCCTCAGTTAGAGTTTTTAGAATTCGAAAAAATTACGGATTCTACCAGCAGGCTTACGATGCAAATTATTTACAAATCGGTGGCGCTGAGAGATCAAATGCTGAAATTGCCTTTTGCCCAGGGAATCAATATGGCGCACAACAGATTACAGGATATTGTTAACCAACTAAACTAAAATAATTATGACTAAGAAAAACAAAATTATCTATTGGGTTGCCACACTTTGGCTTGCTTTGGGAATGACTGCAACAGGAATCGTACAATTGATACAAATGAAAGAAGAAGCAGAAATGATACAACGTCTGGGGTATCCGCTCTATTTCTTAATTCTTTTGGGAGTTTGGAAAATTTTGGGTGTGATTGCAATTCTGATTCCTAAATTTCCTCTGTTGAAAGAATGGGCTTATGCGGGCTTTTTCTTTGCGATGTCGGGAGCGGTTTTTTCTCATTTATACTGTGGTGATAGTGCCAAAGAACTTTTTGGTCCGGTTTTATTGATTGTACTGACAGTCGTATCCTGGTATTTCAGACCGGCAGGGCGAAAAGCAATTGTGTAATTAGTTTTAAAATTCAATTGGTATGAATCCAAACGTTGATTTTTATTTTGATGAAGCTAAAAAATGGCAGGAAGAACAGGAGCAATTAAGAAATATTGCTCTTGATTGCCAGTTGACCGAAGAACTAAAATGGGATTCCCCGTGTTATACGTATAAAGGGAACAACATCGTATTGATACATGCTTTTAAAGAATATTGTGCTTTTCTGTTTTTTAAAGGTGCTCTATTAAAAGACACGGCAAACATTCTTACTCAACAATCGGAAAATACGCAAGCCACACGCCAGATTCGATTCACAAATACAGCTGACATTACTGCGATAAAGGCGACTCTTAAAGCTTATATTTATGAAGCAATTGAAATAGAAAGAGCCGGTTTGCAAGTCACCTTTAAAAAAACGACAGAATTTGCCGTTGCCGAAGAATTTCAGAAAAAACTGGAAGAACTTCCGGATTTAAAAACGGCTTTTGAAGCTTTAACTCCCGGAAGACAAAGAGGGTATTTGCTCTATTTTTCGCAACCCAAACAATCTAAAACCAGAGAAGTACGAATAGAAAAAGCGATGCCCCAAATCCTGAAAGGAAAAGGATTAAAAGACATTTAAGATCATAAAAAAACAAAACGAAGTAACATGAGTAGTAAAAAGAACCAATTATCTGCTGAGCAACAGGATCAGTTGCTTAGTGTATTAGAAGCTCGCTTTGAGAATAACAGCAAACGCCACGAAGGTCTTGAATGGCATAAAATTCAAGCCAAATTAGAAGCTAATCCGGACAAAATTTGGTCATTGGATGAAATGGAAAGAACTGAAGGGGAACCGGATGTTGTGGGGTACAATAAAGAGACCGATCAATACATTTTTGTGGATTGTTCAGTAGAAAGTCCAAAAGGTCGCAGAAGCTTTTGCTATGACCATGAAGCTTTGGAAAAACGTAAAGAGCATAAACCAAAAGACAGTGCTATTAATAAAGCAGCTGAAATGGGAATTGAAATCCTAACCGAAGAACAATACCGTGACCTGCAAAAACTTGGGAAATTTGATGCCAAAACATCCAGCTGGATTGTAACTCCTCCAGATATCCGAAAGCTTGGTGGTGCTCTTTTTTCTGATTTTCGTTACAATACTGTTTTTGTCTACCACAATGGCGCTGATTCTTATTATGCAGCGAGAGGTTTTCGTGGGCGATTATTGGTTTAATGATGTTATTTCACATATAAAAAACCTCCAGAATCAAATGAATTCGGAGGTTTTTATATCGAGTCAAAGACTACTGAGATAGGTTTTTCTTCTTTATTGCTAACACTTTCGTTTTATTTTTAGATCGTCTTTGTGTTACACTTCGCCAAAGCTGTAAAGTCTTAGTTTACAGCGGGACAATTACAATCGTACTTCTCCTTTCTACAAGCTAAATTCATCCCTAATGTAAGCTGATGATAAGCGCCATTGTCAAATTTGGCACTACCAAAAACGGAAGAATACGTGTAGGCAAACAGGAAGTTTTTATAATTTATACCGATAATAGGTGTCAAATATTGTAATTTTTGTTTTGAAGTGCCACTTACCGGGTGCTGGGCATCTAAATCGGTGCGATAAGACAAACCGGCCCACAGCATTCCTTCACTAAAATTCTTGTACGTTTTCAAATTTACATCAAGTGTCTTTTCTTTTGTTATTTCAGTAAATTGAAACATAACAGAAGGTTCCCATGATAACCAATCTGAATTGCCAAAAATGTAACCTGTACTAAAAAGATATTTTCTTAGGTTGCTTGTTTCATGATTTGAATCCTTATTTTGTTTGGTTTCCAAAACATTTTTTGCAGTCAGATGAACATACATATCCAGATAATTATAGGAAGTTCCGATATCAAAATTGACATGCGTTTCGCTTTCGATGTTTCCTTTAATAATCGGATCTGTAACACCGGAATCCAGAAAGTGAGTTTCATCTAACTGGCTTTGCGTGATACCGCCACTTATTCCGAAAGAGAGTTGATTCAAATCAATAGCATCCCTTGAAAACATAATGTGATGTGCATAAGTAAGTTGGATTCCTTTTTGAGAATAGTATCCATTTTTATCGTTAAAAAGAATAATTCCTCCAGCCGATTTTTCATCAAATCGGGTATTGTAACTCAAGGTCTGAAATGCAGGAGCGTCCTCGTGACCGAACCATTGGTTGCGAATGGTTAATCTTATTTTATCGCAATTGGCTGCTCCCGCCATTGAAGGGTGAATGAGATAGTAATTGTCGGATAAATAATCAGAGTAGATTGGAATTCCTTCTTGCGAAAAGCAATGTGTAGTGATCAGTAGAAGGGCAATATAAGAGACAAATCGTGAATACATCATTCAAGTTTTATTTTAAATTTTATTCACTACTAAGACAGTAGTTTTAGAAAATAGGGTTGCAAATAAAGCAGTCATTTTGTTGCAAATACGGTGCTGCTCTTTAGAATAGTGACTTAAGAAAGTGTTTTAACGTTTCAGTGAAAAGTGCCCGTACAGCGTTTTTCGTGCCAATGGATCATTCTTATCAGTGTACGTTATTGTAAACCAATAATCTGTGGCCGTAAGAGGACTGTTGTTGAAGGTACCGTCCCATCCATTAGAATCTTGTGACAATTGAATTATAAATTTACCATAACGGTCAAAAATTCTTATTTCGGGATTTTTAAAATTATCAAAGTTTTTGATGTGCCAGGTGTCGTTTTGTCCATCATTATTTGGCGTAAAAAACTTTGGATAATCTAATGTTAGCGGATCGGGATCTGAAATGGCCTTATTGCATTTCTCTTCTACTTTGACAATTGGCGCTGTAAGCACACAACCATTTTGGTCTGTAATCATAACGGTATACTCCCCTATTTGGTCTGCTATATAAGCATCACTATTGGCATTAGTAATAATTGTATTATTTTTTTTCCATTGATACGATTTAATTTGTGTTGATGATGAATTTGCTACAGCCTTTAAAACGGTTTTATACGGATAACAGAAAAAGAAATTACCTTCTATTTTAACTGTTGGTAGTCCGCTATTTTTAGCAATAATGAGAGTTTTATTAATTGAAAAGGTACAATTCGAGATAAAAATTTTGGTTATTTTGTAGGTACCAATAGATGCAGACGAAACGAGGATCTGTGGGGTGTTAGTTATTGTTACCCGAGGTTGCGAAATTCCGTTTAGTTTGTATTCAACTATATAAGGTCCCGGTTCAGTGCTTTTTATTTCAATCTGAATGTCAGTGCCTGTTCCCTGACAAGTCGATCTGTCAACCTTAGAAAGTACTATATCCGGAGTAGCTACATTGGAATTGATATCTAGAGATTCATCTAATACGGTATCAAATCCTGCTGCAGTAATTTTTGTTAGTCTATAAATACCGATTGGTGCTGGTGATTTGAAAAGTATGTGTGGACTGTTATTTATAGTTGTTGCAGGTTGCGATACTCCATTTATCTCGTATTCTATTGTAAAGGGGCCTGGCTTGGTACTTTTTATTTCAACTATAACACCCGGTCCGATACCTGCACAAATAGATGCGCCATAGGCAACAAGTTTAGCACTCAAGTTTGATCCGGCAGCCATTGGGGGTATAACAAGGCTGTTGTTTAATAAAGCATCACAACCTGAAGCGGAAATCTTTGTCAAATGATACGTACCTTCCGGAGCCGGTGAAGGGATAAGAATGTAAGGACTACTATTTGCTGTTACGGTAGGTTGCGGCACTCCGTTTAATTCATACTCGATTAAAAAAGGACCGGTTTCAGTACTTTTTATTTCAATCTGGACACCGGGGCCTACTCCAGAAGATGGTGAGGCTGCATATTTAGAAAGTGTAGCATTCAGTACCGGATTGGCTGCTGTTGTAGTTATAGTAAGTTTATCGTCTAATATAGTAGTGCATCCGGCAACAGAGATTTTCGTCAATCGATAAATTCCATTTGAAGCGGGTGCTGTAATAAGAGTATACGGGCTGGTAGTTGCGGTTACAGAAGGCTGCGATATTCCGTTTATCTCATATTCGAGGATAAAAGGGCCTGACTCCGTACTTGTTATTTCAATCTGAATCCCAGAGCCTTTTCCAGTACAATAATTCCCTCCATATTTAACTAATTTTGCAGTTGCTACAGCTCCAATATATTTTAATTCTATTGGGCTACATACGACTTCGCCAGCGCTAACGGCATCTGTCACAGCAGTAAGTGCATAGCTGCCTTCTTTGACTGATTGTATGGTATACGGATTTTGCGAAGTGGTCACATCCGGAAAACTAATCTCCGGAGATACGGCTGTTTTTTTATAACTGAATGTATAAGGAGCTTTGCCGGAGAAATAAACTTTTAAGGATAATTCTTTTCCACAAGTGGCATTAAAACCTTCCATTCTAGCGGTAGGTGCAAAACAGCTGTTAGCGCCAGATCCACCATATACTTCAGCCAGTCCTTTTTTAGGATCAAAAGCTGGTAGAAAGGTTACTATTGCTTCTATTACAGCTGACATTTGATACCTAAAAGAAATAGGATTTCCTCCATTAATTCCATCAAAAACAGGTTTAATAGTATTTATAAAGTTTTGTTCCTGTACACCAAAAGAAGCGTAAAAAGGCGTTATTTTTTTTATGTATTCCTCTACGTCATTCCACGCAAATGGAGCGTCGTAATAGCCTCTGAAACTATGTGCTGCTTTATTGGTGATGCCAAAAACAGCGGCATCTGTCCAATTGATGTCAGCAACTTTGTTGTCCAGTACTTTTGTTAATCGGTTGGTTTGTTCCGCATAAAGCCGATTGGTTGCAGCAGGTGTAGATGGAGAAATTCGATCCATTAGGTTTGTTGCACTGATAGCAGCTGAACGGTCTTTATCAAAAAGATCTTCAAATGAGGAATGATTCATACCTTGATTATAAGCCATGCCAATTATTTTGACAGTGGCATAAGGATCGTTTGATTTTTTTAAAAAGTCAATTGGATTCCAACATTTAACATATTGCCAATACGCTACATTTCGATAATCATGATAGGCTTTCACAATCGATTGAAATTCAAAACTGGAGCCTGTATTTGGGGTACCTATAAAACTTTTTTTATCAATTTGCGGAATAAAACAGGGATAGCTTGTATTTAACTCTGTCCAGCTCCCTCCCATTTCTTGTTGAAAATACCCTACAGCTACAGCGCCACTGGCATCATAACAATACAAAGGAGCATTGATGTCATTATGGGGGTATGTCTTTGTAACCCAATTTGGGGCAATAAGCTGACTTCCTTCACAGCTTGCTTGTGATTCCTGAATAGCAGTAGCAAAGTATGCATTGATACTCATTGCATCAAATCCCATTAGGTTCGTAAATAAAGAATGGGACACCGCCATCGCAATAGCCCAACCTTTCCGATTCTCGGGAATATAAACCTGTATTGGAGCATTCCAGGCAAAAACGGATCCTTCACCTATTCGTATTTCCTGAGCATTCGGGCCAACTGGTTTTACCGTACAGGCAGCACTAAAATTCCTTTCACATTTAAAGTTCTCATGTGCAGGAGGTGTATAACAGCTTATGCCTGTAATAGGATTGCCGTTTAAAATGCCTTCGTCAGGTGGAAACATCCCTAATTCATAATCCATTGTGACACTGTATGTAGTTGTGCCAGCGGGAAGAGCATTTCCAAAGGTTGTTTTTTTTAATTCAACTACTCCCTTGTCTCCATTTTGAATGACGTCTAATCCCGACCACACTGTAATATTTGAGACACCTTTCCAATTAAAAGTAAAGTCATAATCTGTAATTGGAGCTGAAGTATTGTTGTGAATTTTAAAGTCCAAAACAATAGTTTTTCCATACTTACCCGTCATACAAAACTCGTAAGTTACCTGGCTGTAAGAAGCAGTAGTGGCGAATAAAATAGAAAATAAAAGATAGCGTAATTTATACAAGTTCATAAGCATTTGAAACAAGATTTAGATTTCGAGTGGTTTTCTTCGAAATTTCCTCACTTCGGGTTTAAGCTGCAATTAGCATACGTTACAAATACCAGTTAACTTTTTTGGTATGGTGTAAGAGTATTTGGATTGTGTCGTGTCATTTTAACTTTGAATAGTGTTCTTTCTTAAGATTTACAGTTTTACAAACTATGGAAAGAACAAAACACTCTTTATTATTACGATAATTGCATTTACAGAGCGAAATTATCAAACAGACTAATTTTGTTTAAATCAAACTTATAAGTGTGTTTATTTAGTTTATGGATGAATATGTAAATTGTGCTCTCCAGCTCTCAAGTAGTGAGATCAGATTTGTTTACCGGATCTTGATTAACAAAGGATGCTGAGTTGGTATTTTTATAGATTAAAAAATGGAATTTTAATCTACTCCAGTTTCCTGTATTAATTTTATGTAATTTTGATAGGGAATTTTGCTATTTAGTCTATACAAAACGTTCTTTTTAGGTTTTATTAAGGATGTTTTTGTGCGTTAAAATTCATTGCAGCCAACGGGTTAAAACAGAGTTAATATTTTAAAACGATACAGTTGATACAATTTCTAAAATCTTTGCAATTACTTTCGGATACTGAACTTCAAAAATTAGAGGGTATCACTAAAACAAAATTCTTAAAAAAGAAGGAGTACTTCATTAAAGAGGGTGCAATATGTACTGAACTAGTGCTAATTAAAAGTGGTATTTTAAGATCCTATTATAGTAATATTGAAGGGAAAGAAACGACTAAATGTATCGCATTTGAAAATGAATTAACTACTGCTTATTCAAGTTTTATAACACAAGAAGCAACTTATGAAAATATCCAGGCATTATGCGATACAGAACTAATCATTCTGGAAAGAGAAGCGTTATATTCTTTATACGCGGATAGTTTTGAATGGCAAAATTTAGGCAGGAGGCTAACCGAACAGCACTATATTGATCAGGAAAACAGAACGATCTCCTTTCAAAAACAAACCGCTAAGGAGCGCTATGAAATACTAGCAGCCAACCATTCAAAATATATCAAATTCATTCCGTTAAAACACCTCTCTTCTTTTTTAGGTATTTCTCCAAGGCATTTAAGCAGGTTGCGTAATGGCACTTAATTTGAAGACATTTGTCTATTTCTTAACAGGTTACTTCAAGCCATCTTTGTATAAACTAAACCAATAGAGTATACAAATGACAGCAACCACAGATTTCAATTTATCAACTGAAGCTAAGGAACCTCATATAGTTGATCATACGTTAAAGCCAGTCTTCGAAAGACATACTGCAAAAATTAAAGGAGGTATTCAATACATTGATGAAGGAAATGGGATTCCGGTTTTATTTGTTCACGGTGCCTTATCTAATGCCAATACCTGGAGGAAAGTTATTCCAATTCTAAGTCAAAATTATAGATGTATTGCCATTGATTTGCCTCTTGGAGGGAATTATTTAGCGGTAGCAGACAATGTTGATTTAACACCAATTGGAATTGCTATGTTACTCAATGAATTTCTGGAATATCTTGGTATCAATGAAATTATTGTAGTTTCAAATGATACGGGGGGTGCCTATGTGCAGATTTTTGCTTCACTTTTTCCTGAAAAAGTATCGAAAATGGTGTTTTCAAATTGTGAAGTCCTTGCTGTTTTCCCGCCTGCGAAGTTTACATATCTAAAATACGCCGTGAGAGTTCCGGGTTTTACTTTTTTGTTAAGTCGTGTCTTTTCTTTAAAATTTTTGCTGAAAAAGGATTTGATTATGGGATTGTTATCTTTAAAAGTAACAGATGAGGAATTATCAAATTTATACTTAAATAATTTTATTCGCGATAAAGGAGTCAGAGCTAATTTTGCAAGTGCTGCCAAAGCGTGGTCTCCAAAATATACCATCGAAGCCGCTCGGAAATTGCGAACCTTCGAAAAACCGGTGTTGATACTTTGGGGAAATCAGGATTTCAAACTTTTTCCCTTAAAATTAGGCGAAAATTTAAAAGCTGTTTTCCCAAATGCAAAACTTGTCGAAATTGCAAACGCGCGAACCTATATTCAGGAAGATCAACCGGATCGCACAGTTGAGGAGATTGTGCAGTTTATTGATTATAGATAAATTAAATATTCCTGTTTAATCTGGTAGAGCTTAAACTGGAAATGTTATTTTTGTCTTATTTATTGTAAAGAAGCAATGAATTTTTGCATTTCTTCCTTTTTGCCAATTGTAATTCTGGACCACTTCCCCTCCTCTTCGTAAATTTTGGTACCGATTATATTATTGATTTCTAATTGATGAAAAAAGTCTTTTCTATAATTTTTTAAAGAGAAATAAATAAAATTGGAATTCGAGTGAATGCAAGAAATATTTAATTTCTCTAACTCCGCAATGGTATAATCTCTGGTTTTCTGATTTAATGCTTTTGTTTCGTTTACAAAATTTTCGTCTTTTAATGATGCTATCGCCGCTGCTGTTGAAACAACGCTAACAGCTCCATTAGCCCAGGTTTGGAGTTCACTTAGTTTTTCAATTGTACTCGAATTGGCAATGGCATACCCTATTCTTGCGCCTGCTAATCCGTATACTTTTGAGAAAGTTTTGGCAATTATTACATTTTTATTTTCAAGGACCAGGTGACTTACCGATTCTTGATCAGTAAAATCAATATAGGCTTCATCGACTAAAACAATGGAGTTTTTAGAGGCCTGAGATATGAATTGTATTAAATCGTTTCTTTCGCAAATGGTTCCGGTTGGATTGTTTGGATTACAGATGTAAACCAACTTTGTGTCAGCAGTAATTGAACTTAGCATTTTAGGAAGATCAATTTTTTTGTCTGCTGTTAATGGAACTTTGATTTTGGTTAGCCCTAATTTTTCGGCAGTATCCGTCCAATATCCGTAACTTGGGTCTGCAATAACAAGATTGCCTTTTTGTAAAGCTGCAAATTGGCCTACTAAATCTAAAATTTCAGTTGAACCTGCGCTAATTAAAATATTGTTGAGGTTCACCTTGTTTTTTACTCCTAATAAATTGACCAATTCGGATGAAAGCTCCCAACCGTATCTGTTGCTTAAAGTTATGCTTTCGATCATGGCTGTTTTTGCGGCTTTAGACGGGCCATAAGGGTTTTCGTTTGAACTTAATCTAACAGGAGTGTCTTTGCTTTCTTTTTCAGGAAAATGATCTGTGGGTAAAGCAAATGTTTCAAACGGAACGAGTCCAAGTCCAACAACACCAACACTAATTTTTTTTAACCAGTCGCGTCTATTATTTTCCATAAATCAATTTGTTAAGAAGGTTATTAAATACGAGGTATTAGATGGTAAAACCTTAGTTATGTTACAAGTTAACTGTTAAAAATATGAAAAATAATTGTTTTTATTTGGTTAATTCTGATTTTTAAATTTAAACTTCTACACTTTAATTCTTTGTCCCTTAAAGCATAAAGGTATAAAAAGACGATTTGATCGAGTTACTGTTAGCAGCTTCTTTATTTTCTATATTTTAATTTTCTAACTTCCATTTCTTGTTCAATACCGGTACTATTGCCAAACCCTCTTACAGTTTGAAGCTGTTGAGCGTAACCTGGACTTAAATTTCCATTACAGACTAATTCTTTCAGCTGGTCTTTGTAGAGTAATTCACCTCTTTGGTAAATATGTGTTAATAATATTGCTGTTGGCAGATCTTCAATATTTTTTCTGACATAGTTATAACCCACTTTTCTTTCTGTCGGGAAGCCGTATTTCTCGACCATATTTTGGAATCTTAAGGAAACTGCTTTCATTTCAGAAACTAGTATTTCAATTGCATAATCGTGCTCTTTTGTTCTCCACTGGTGGTAATGGGTATTGATTTCTTTATCAAATTTCTCTAAGTCAATGAGATCTGCTTTAAAATTTAAATCAAAATTAGCGTTATACAATTTTTGATATTCCGGAAATTGCTCGTTGAACTGTTTGTACCACTTATAGTTTTCAAATTTTTTAAAAAAGAGTAACGGGATCCCTCCTTTTGCTAATTTTATTGCAATTTGTTCCATCCAAATTTTGTCTTCGGTTTGGTCTGCTACTTTTAAGGCAAGATTCAAATCTGTACCCAATGCAAAATCCGTATTTTCAAAAGCCTGTTTAAAAAGTTTATTGGCTTCTTTATAGTTTTTAACAGCATTTTCCTTTTTAGCAAGTTCAATAAACGTATTGTATTTTTCACAATCGCATTTTTGAGAAAAAGCAAGCGCGCCGAAAAAGAAATTAAATAACAATAACAGGAGTATTTTTTTCTGCATTTTTGAAGATTTGAAATTATAGTGTTGTTGGAAAGATGCTTTTTTTTTATTTAGATTCTTTTCTTAGAGAATTCAAAATCTCTTTCATTTCCACAATATCCTCTTCAGTACAATTCATTTTTGAGAGATGAACATTTACAAATAAATCATTGCCAAACATGGCGTATCCATACATGTGCTTTTGAGTAAATTTAGTTCCCTCAATGTTGATTTCGTTTTCTCTAAACATAAAATCATCAGTCATTTCGCCCCAACTTTTATCATTTGTTTCCATACTTTTCAAATTGGAGTAATTTTAAAATAGGAATAGGGAAATACCGGTGAGTTTTCAGGAAAGTCTTTGTTTGCATCTTTAAACTTTTTACCAAGTACAAGTTTAGGGACTTCAACCAGAGCAAGTTTTTCTTCTTCGTCAAGTTTATAAAATAAAACAGAGCATATAAATCCATCTTTTTCAGCGGAGTAATAATAATCGGAACCCCTCCATTCTTTGTTGAATTTTTTAAAATGATCCGACAATAAGCTTATTTTAACTCCATTCTGTTTGGGGTAAATAAATTCAAATGTCTTTTTTTCAATACAACTGAATGATAAAAAGCCTAAAATAAATATTCCGAAAAGCATTTGTTTTAATTTCATTGTATTTAAATGTTAGTTTTTTATACGCTGTCAAGGTTCTGATGTTTGACAAACGTAATAGGTTGTTAAACGAAGTTTTTTGCTAAAGTATAGTTACTGTTTGGATTTTTACTACGGCTTTCCGGATTTTGTCGAATTATTTTTCGGTTTGAATTTTTCTTGCTTCCAGACAAATCCTTTTGGGCGACTTTAATATTAGTTTTAGCGAAGATATTTCTTATATTAGCTTCGTAAAAGCAACAGCTTATAGTCTTAAATAGGTTGGTTTTAAAGGGTTATGGTTATTTTATTTCTAGTATAAACGTTTTATATATTCTAAACATTACAATTGAAAAAAGTATTAAAAAAAGGAATTAAATTTCTTGTTTGTATTCTCGTCTTGGGTCTGATTTATAGTTTTTCTTTAAAGACTTATGATAAAAATTCGGGAAAAGAAACTTTGGAGTATTGGAAAAACAATAAAAAATTATACGAATCAGTCCATCAAAATCAGGATTTATCGTTTGTTAATTTAGACCAATATATAGTTGAAAATGACTTGATTTTACTGGGAGAATTTCATGGAATAAAAGAGACAATTGATATTGACATCAGTTTAATTAAATATTTAAATCGTAAAGTTGAAATGAAAATACATTTGGCAGAAATTGATTTCAGTCAGGCTTATTTTCTAAATCGATATTTAGAATCAGGAGAGGAAACTCTTATTGATTCCGTTTTAAACAGTTGGATTGTTTATCATGGACATCACAATCGCGACTATAAACGTAAATGGATTGAGATTTACAACCTAAATCAATCTAATTCCCCTGATCGACAAATAAAAGTTTACGGAATAGATAAAATTCAAAATCTAAAACTAACTCAAAAGCACTTGAAAATTCTATTGAAAGAATTAGGGCTTTCTGATGTTTTTCCCAACGATGAAGCGTTATTTCTTAAATGGGCAAAAAAAAGACTCCCGAAAATGATTTCAAATGGCAATATAAAAAATAAGGATATTGCGGAAGATGTTTTATTTATTCAAAAAAATCTTGCTGACTACACGACATCGTCAAGAGAAAGTACAATGTATTTAAACTTTAAATATTTATATGAAAGATATAATTTTAAAGAGGAAAAAATCTATGGCTATTTTGGAGAAGCTCATGTACTGCAAAAAGAAATAAATAGCAAAAAGGATTTTGGTGCTTTGGTTGAAGAAGATGTAAATTTTAAGAATAAAACTTATACGATAATCTCAAGGTATTTGGATAGCGATATGTCTGCTCCTTCTAAATTTTTGCCTTTCTTTTTGCGAAGTGAAAATGAGCATACAAAATCAGGGATTACTTGCGATAATCCATTTCTTCTTTACCATAGCGGTATTAATGAATTTAAACAACTAACCAAGAACAATACAAATACTTTTTTTGACTTGAATCAAATCGATTCTCCCTACAGAAAATCAAAAAGACTGATTAAAAGCTTTGGATTGTTTAGCCTACTCTCGGGAATGAAAATTACAGATGAAACCTCTTCTACAACAGATTATGCTCAAGGTTTAGTGTTAATTAGAAATTCTGATTGGGCGCAACCAAATCAATAATGACAAGGGATAGATATTCGTATTTAAGCACTTTAAAATATGAAAAAAAAGGTACTAGTATTAATTTTGGCTGCAACAGGATTGTTTTCCTGTAAGCAAGGAATTCTTGTGGAAAGATTAATTTAAAAGACTTTACATTACAGAAATAAAAAAAACTCCTTAAATAATTAAGGAGTTTTTGCAAAGTATCTGAATTTGAAATCAATTACTTACTATTGGTTTTAAGAGCTCGATATCGAGACAATTTCTTTATTCTCTTATCGAATTATTTTTATAAAAGCACTGTATACATCTTCTTTAATCGAAGTTCGCATGTACGTCATGTTTTCGTCTTTTTCTTTTAAATCAAATTGAACCAAACCGGCATCACAATAATAAAACACGGAATCATCAATAGGGAATTCTAAATTTGAAATCGGTAAGGTGGTTAATTTTATTTCGAAGGCTATTTCGCCATTATTGATGTCTAATTGAAAAAGTCTTCCCCTGCGGGTATATCCCCAGATATTATCATCCTGCTCCGTAATATATTGGATATTGTCGTCTTTAAAATCCGTTTTCCAAAGCTGAGTTCCTGTTTTCGAATCTAACGAGTATAAAGAAGAAACTGTTGGGCCCTGAGCTGCAAAATATACTTTTTTGTCTTTGCACAAGATGCGCTCTTTAACATTATGTTGATTTTCATCTAGTTTAAATTGCCATAAAACATCCGCTTTATTAGGGCTTAGGGCAAAAAGTATACCTTCTTCATTTGCTGTAAAGACATTTTCGCCATCTGTAACAGGTTTTCCGTCCACTGCTTTCTCGAAGGTTTTTTGGTAAAGAACTTTTCCTGTATTTGCATCAAAACAATAGAAATTAGACGCACTTTGGGCGAAAACTTTATTATCAAAAAAGAGTACCGGAATGTCATTGTTTGGGGTATCAAACTTATAGGTCCATATTAAACTGCCATTTTTTAAATCAAGCGCATAAATGTTACTGCTTTGGTCTTGATTTTGAGCCGTTATATACAGTTGTCCATTATTTATAATCGGAGTTTGATCTTTTAGTACAACCTGATCTGTAATATTACCTAATCTTGACTTCCAAAAAATAGCTCCGGTTTCGTTGTCAATGGCGAAAATTTCACCGTTTATAAACGGAACGTACAGAACTCCATCCAGCAATGTTATTTTATTGGCACACATTTCAGTATGCGAATCCGTGGCTTTTACGGTCCAGATAATTTGTTCCGAATCTAAATCAAATGAAAAAAGAATACCGTCGTAATCGTGAACCAGAATCGAATTTTCGTATAACGGAACTTTTTTAAGCGGGTTTATCGCTTTATTGAAAACCTTATCATTCTTAGTGTCTGAAGGATCGGTCTTACCCGATGTTGCTGCGGTTGGCGTTTGCCCGAACAGATTTACAACAGTAAATACAAATAAAAGAGTTATTAGTTTTTTTTTCATTTTAAAGATTTGGGTTGCTAATTTAATTTCTTTTTGGGTTATATGAAAATGTTGCTTCTTTTTCACACTATCCTGTCACGCTTACAAGTAATAAATCTTGATAGTAAACTTAATTCGTTTAATTTAAGCGGTATAAGTGTGACAAACACCAGAAATTATCTCGCTACTAATATAGAAACAATTTTCGCCGGTAAATCAATATTAAAAAAATTAAAGACATAAAAAAACTTCTTAATTTCTTGAAGAATTTTTTAGTAATTTTTAAGAGTGTACTAAAATAATAGTCGCTAATAAATAGTTTGCGGATTTTCTTAGAAGAAAATAAAAATAACTGTTCAAGTTTTTTTAATCAAAGGCAAAGATTATTTGTGAAAATTGGTGTAATTGGTTGCGAAAAAAACAGCCGCAGATTTATGCTTAATTTTTACTTCCCCACAACTTTTGGATCTGATTCTAAAAAATTAAGTAAAGTAATTTGCGAAGAATTTTAGCAAAAAAAACGCCATTGGATTCCAATGGCGTTGTTGTTTTTCTTTGGGCTGTCCAAGACAACTTCTTTACTCTGATTGAGAACTAAGTTGTAATTTGTTTTTTCGTAAGTAATTATAATGATGATTATCTTAGTTTTCCAACAAATATCAAACTTCCACCAATAGCTTCAGAAACAGCCTCGAAATCAGTAGCGCCATTTTGTTTCAAAAGACTGAATTTACCATCAGGAGCAGTAATATTTCCATAATATTCTTTACCATCAATTGTACCTACTGAATATACAGTTCCATATTTTTCAAATGATGTAAAAGGTTCTGTCTTTAAAGTTTTCAAATCTACAATTGCAAATTTTGTTACTGCTTTATACCAATCAGCAGGTAATGTTGGAGGTGTGAAAGTATTGTCTAAATACTGAGCAAGTGCTTTATCTCCATGAACATAAGCGACTACATTTACTGAATGTGCATTTAATGCCACTTTTAAATCTACAAAAAAGTTAGCGTCGAATGTTCCATTAGGATTTACTTTTAATAATCCACCTGTTGGAGGGTTACCCGTTACCGTACTATAATCTAACGAAAGAGCTGTTTCACGTGCAGGTCTGTAATACAAACTACCATCATTTCCTTTTGCAAGAGTATTATAACCCATTGACATACGTGAGTCGTTTACATAGGTAACACTTTTTGATTTTATATCGAAAACAGCAATTTGTGCATATTGCGGGAACTTGTTAAAATCTGTTGGGGCTGCTCCTACAGGCAGAATAATTTTCCCTGCAGAAGTAACATAACTAGCATAAGTAGAAGTTTTTATACCGGCATCATTACTTAATGGTAATGCCGTTACTGCCAAAGTTTCTATTATAGTCATAGTGGTTGGATTGAACTTTATAATTTTCCCTTCATTTAAAGCGAAAAAATATGCTTCTGTTTCAGATACAAAAGCAGGAGGTCCAAAAGTACCTTTTATACCTGTATTTGCGACACTGAAAACATCTGAACTCGAAATTTTCATATCATTACTAACATTGTATTTAGTCAAAGTTAAGGCTGTACCATTCCAAACATAAGGATGCTCCCCATAAGAATAGATAGTTGCACTTGGTCCTATTTCTGTCATATTAGTATAATCAAGAGTGGAAGGAAATTTTTCATAAGCACCTAGATAAAAAACCCTGCCTCCAGGCGTATTTACACGAACAGCTGCTATAACTGTTGGATTAGTACCTTCTTTTTGATCCTCTTTTTTAGATTCATCTGAACTACATGATGTTAATGCAAAGACTGAGAATATGGCTGCTAAGACAGCATATTTCATAAAAAAAAGATTTGTTTTCATAATGGATTGTTATTTAATAATTGTTTTTAAAATTGAGTTACTAATTTGATATTGTATGATCTTCCAGGTTTTTGCACTCCGAAAAAATCATAATTCTTTTCATCGGTGAAATTTTGCAATTCTGCTGTTATTGCATATTTCACACTTTTAATAGTGTTGTGATAGACAGCTCCTATATTGTATAATTGCTGACTTGGAATAATAAATGGATTTACTGAAGCACTTTCCCAGCTTCTGTAGAATTCATGAACATATCTGGAATCCAGGAAAAGCGATAGTTTGTCCTCCATATCTAATACACGATTAAAAGAATAAGAGGTGGCTGCATTAGCAAAAAGATAGGGCTGATTAGGTACGCGATCTCCTTTATAAGCAGCAAATAATCCTTCGTCAGAATCGTTGTAAAAATGCTGATAAGTACTATTTATTTGAAATGTTAATTTGTCATTTTTAGAAGTCCATTTTCCGGAAACTTCGAGTCCTGTAGAGGTAGCGGCAAATACATTTTGATAGATATTATTACGATCTAAACTTGGTACAAACAAGATTTGATCGCTAATTTTTCTCAGAAAAACATTGGTTTGCACTAACCATTTACTTGATGAATTATCTTTATTCTGTAAAAAAAGCTCAAAATTCACATTATGACTGCGTTCTGGCTTTAAATCGATATTGCCTTGTACAAATTGTCCGTCACCAAACAACTCGTCGGTTTGAGGTAACCGAATCGCATACTCATAAGTTAATCGGGTAGAAAATTGTTCTGAAAATTTAAAACGGAATCCATCGCCAAAACCAAAGTAATTGACGTCTCTTTCTGTGATTGCTACGGTATTATTAGAAGTGATTTTTTCTTCTGATTTTACTTTTTGAAAATAATTTTTCACAAAAAGAATATTCTCTAATCGCTCATCATAAGCATTAATCTTAAAATCAGCACCATTTACCCAAGTAAACAAATCTCTTTTGGCTGTGGCTGGATCATAACCATCGATAATCTTGTCATCTCCTGTTTGTGTCGAATAAGTTGGAGCGGAAACAAAGCTTAAAGCGTATCGATTACTGATTTTCCATGAGGCTTTTAAGCGTGAAAAAGCATCATTATTCCAAGTGTAAGTGTTACTTGGTCCTGTGGCTTCTGAAATTTCACCACTACTATTTCCGGCAGAACCGTCAATACGGTTTCCATACCAATCATAAACATAGTCCGAGATGTCTAAAAATTGTCGCTCTCGGTAATTATAACCTGCAATGACATCTAATAAAATAGCTTCACCAAAATCTTTGCGATAGGTTAAGATGGTACCAGCCGATTTTCGATAGGTCATTACTTCTCCATACGGAGCACCGACCATTAATTGATTGTGTTGAATTTCTTTGGTGTAATTGGTGTAAAACCCTTCGAGACTCAATTCTTTAGCCCAAGATCTGTCTTTAAAACCTGTTGCGAAATTCAGACCATATCCTTCGTAAGCATCATGAAATCTGGGTACAGTTACTTCTTTTATTTTACCCGCATCGTTGGCTACATCTACATCTACTTTATAGTTGTTTTTTGAATAATCATAAAATCCATTTGCTTTAATAAAAAAGCCACTTTCTTTATTATAATTAGAAAGAACAAGAGATTCACGAAAAGTGCTAAAAGATCCGGCCTGACTTGAAAAAGAGCCGTGAAAACCGGAGCGTATTTTTGGAGTAATTAAGTTAACAGCACCACCTAGAGCATCGGTGCCAAATTCGATAGGAACGACACCTTTATAAACTTCAATCCGATCGACTAAATTTACTGGAACAGTAGAGACCCCAAAGTTGTAACCGTGATATTCTAAGGGTGTTCCATCAAGAAAAAATCGAATTTGATTACCCGTTAAACCATTCAAGGAAAAATTAGTTTTAGATCCAAGACCCCCATTTCGCCTTACACTTATACCTTGTGTTTGGGCAAGTACTTCACCTAAATCTGCAGTTTTAAATTTTGCTTCGCGAGTTTCTATTACGGATACTGCTTGCGCTGATTGTTCGAGTTTTTGTGTCTCGGTTTTTCCAAAGACCTTTACTTCTTGTAGGTCGGATGTGTTTTCTTTGAGAGTAAACGTTGTATTTATAATTATACTCTCATTTATAGTAATAGTTTTTTCTTGAGTGGTATACCCTAAGAGTGTAACTACTATTGTATAAGTACCAGGAGCTATATCGGTAATAGAGAATTCCCCATTTTTGTCAGTTTGAGTGCCTTTATTGATTTCTTTTAAAACAATTTGCGCCATTTCAACAGGGTGGTTATTGTAATCAAGTACCGTACCCTTAATGGTGTTATTTGGGTTCTTTTGGGCTATGAGGACTAGTGTTTGCAAAAACAATAGTGTAGTTAAAATATGTTTCAAATCGATTGTTATTTAAGAACTTTAATACTGAAATCACCTTTTAAATGGCCAAGACCACCTTGCTCCATTTCAGCATCGAGTCCTGTTATAAGTGTCGTTTTTTGTTTATTCCCCATTAAAATATAGGTCTTCATGGGTTGTAGTGTATGGATTTTATCTCCTGATTTCACTGTTTTTATTTCTCTGGAACCGTTATAGAGTTTTAATTGTCCATCAAACTGCAAACTAAACTCATTACCGGGGATTTTTGCATAAGCACCATTTCCTCCGTAAACGAATAAATTATTAGCTTCCTGTATTTTTATTTCTTGCGCTAGTTTAGCTGAATTAGCCATAGCTGACTGGCGTCCGGCAAAGAAAACGGCTCCAACAAAACAGGCAGCCGCCGCGTAACGCGATATTGAAATTAAGCCTTTCTTTGAGAAAATAGTTTTGTGCAGTTTTCTCCAAACCCTTTGCTGTTGGGTATTCGTAAATAAATGTTCATTTTGTACGGCTTCTTCATCTTGCGGGTTATCAAGCCATTGCTCTACCAATTTTACTTCTGTTTCAGAGCATTTGCCTTGAGCGTATTTTTCGAGGATTTGTGGTGTAATTTTCATCTTAATGGAATCCCTTTTAAGTGGCGTTCAATTAAGTATTCGTATGAAAAAGGTTTTACCCTAAAGAGAAGTGGATTTTTTTTAAAATATCAATTTCAAAAGGCTAAAATTGACAAACGATTTATGCTTTAACGAATGTTTATATATATTCGGCAAGTTGTACCTTGAATTTTTTTAAAGCACTCGATATATGGTATTCAATTGTTTTTTCACTTACTTTTAATTCGGCGGCAATTTCTTTGTTGGTTAATCCTTTTTTTCTACTCATCCAAAATATTTCTTTGGTTTTTGATGGTAGTTTGTGAAGTGCGGAAAACACCGTTTCTTTTAAATCAGTAAAGCGCATATGATCTTCGGTACTATTATTTGAAGTTTCTGCTGTTTCACTTACAATGGTCAAGTGTTGATTTTTTACTTGTTGCTTTCTGTAATAATCGATGAGCTTGTATTTTGCTGCTTTGATCAAATAGTTTTCTAAAGGTTCACCTGTTTTAAATTTTTCACGGTTTTCCCAGGCGCTTCTAAAAACATCTTGTACAATTTCTTCAGCATCTTCTTTTGACTGCACTTTATGTATACATACTCCATAGACTTTAGCAGAATACCTGAGATAAGCCAGTTTAAATGCTGATTCAGAATTTATATCTGTTAGTATGGTTCTATTTTTGTGAGGAAGTTGCAAGCGAATCGTATTTAATTTTGATCTTAAAACGATGCAAAACTATGTAAAAGAATATGTTTCTAAAACATTATTTATAATTATTTTAAATAAAAATAATAAACTTTGAAATTTGTAAGTATAGTGTTATGTATTCTTTTTGCCTTAATTATTATAATATGATTATACTGAATTAAAGGATAGAAGACCAGAATCTGCTGGCCTCGGAACTTTATATAATTAGATAGATTAAGTGTATCGGCAAAAAATATGTTTGAATATATTTCTCCTTCTTTTTATATAATCGCTCCTTAAAACTATTATTTTAAGCGCTAAATAATAAAGAGTCTAAGTAGCTAATTAATTTGTGGCAAAAAAACAATTCGTACCAATTAGTGAAATTTGCGGTAAAATTTACACTTCTCCACAATTAGTGAACCTGACTTCAAAAAAAAAGATATTATTTTTTCGAGTCATAAAAAAACCTCCAAAATCAATGACTTTGGAGGTTTGTAAATTTTAGTGGCCCATATAGACCTGTTTATGAATCATTTTTTTACAGGATTTGAAGAAAATTGAGATTAAATAAATTTTATTTTTTCCGCATATCTTCTAATAGAATTTAATTAGTTAATATTTTGATGGGAACTATGTAAGTTTATAATGTTTTATTACCTGAATATGCCAAAGATTTAATTCTATTAAAAACAAATTTTCCAAGTATTCAAGTTCTTACAACAGCTGTTAGCATTCATTTTACCATTCTCTAGGCGCAATTAGTTCTTCTGTATCAGCATTAAATCCGTAAGATTTTGCAATAATGTCAAAATCTTGCCCAATTGATTCTCTTGCACCGGTTTCAATTTCGCTATTATGCTCAAAAAAATCCTCCTGCAATTCATTTATTTTAATTGTCGCAGAATGTGTTAATATATAGAGTTTATCGAGATTCTTTGGAGATGTTTTTTCGATGTCAAAACATAGTTCGATAAGTATTGTCTTTACTTTATCAACAAGAAATTCTGGAAAGTATGAATCAGTATACATATCTTTTAAAAAAACATAACTTTTCATTTTTTCATTTTTCAAATCCTTTTGGGTTATTATTATATTTCTATTTTTCGATTTCTGACCATCACAAGAAATCAAAATCAGGGAAGCTATTGCTATTATGTAACCTTTCATTTTCATAAAATTAATACTAACGTTCTCGTGCTATACGGAGTTTGGGATTAAAGATGCGTGTTTTTTTCATTATACACAAATTTCACAAATGCAAAACTAACTTCAAATTCAGCCTTTTACCCAAATCTCTTTTAACCACTTTAGGGGCTTTACTTTCTTAATCGTTATCCAGAAAATTTTTCCAGTAGTCAATATCCATTTCTTTATTTTTAGTTTTAGTAAAAAAAGAGTTTAATTCTATTTCAGAAATTGGATTCTTTCTTTCATTAGATAAAACCTCTAAATCTTTTAAAATTAGACTGAAATTTTCTAATGAAATTGCAATATAGGTTTCAATCCAATCGTCTTCTCCGTGCTCAGAAATAAAAACAGGAAAATTTGGTCTTTCATAATCTATAAAAATTGGGTCATCCATATCGTCTCTTCCGATTACAATCCAGCTTTTTTTCCAATCTCCTTTTCCTAATTCGATTAAAGATTTTCCATAACTGGTTCTACTATATCCAATTTGTTCTTTTTTCAAATTTTCAGGTTTGAATAAAAAAATCTCACGAAATCCAAATGAAATATATTTTGTTTCCGAAACTAATTTTTTATAATTTTCATTTTCGAGTAATAAATTTAAATCAGATTTTAATTCTCTATTGAATAATTTATTTAAAAAACTCATATGTTCCAATGTATTATTATGGTTATTTTTGAATTTTGCCAGACTGATTACTAACGTTTTGATGCTGTAACAGGTTTGGTATTCAATATTTTTAAATTTATAAATATCTTTTGCTAATAAACATAGTATAAAAAAATTAAGACATAAAAAAACTCCCTAATTTCTTAAGGAGTTTTTTGGTGGGCTGTCAGGGACTGTAATCGAACACTTAATCCCTATTTTATCTTTTTTTGAAAATATAAAATGATTTTTTTGTAAACATCTTGCCACTTGTAGTGGTTTGCACTTTTGAAACTAAGTATTTCGGCTTAACGTAAATGTAGCAAAAAAACGCTAATTCCACTTAATCCCAAATCTTGACAAACGGCTTTTAGCCGTATTATTTTTATTCGCTAATTATATATGCTCCTACAAATTTAGTTTCCATCCATTCAATTTTAATATCACTCATTCTACTTTGTAAGTAATTTTCAAAGTCGATTTTTAATTGATTATAGTTAGTGATTTTTATATCCGCACAATCAAATTTATTTTGAATTTTCCCTGTGTAAATTTTGATTCCTTTAGCTTTTGAATGAAATAATACGTTAATAGTTTTTAGTGCCCAAAATTGAATATAACTACTGTAAATATGAGTTGTATGGACAAAACTATTTGTCCAACCATTTATTGCTATTATCATATGAACATCAAATGGAAAATCTATTTTTGAATCAGATTTTTTGATTTCTTCTTTAATAAAGTCCCAAGCAATTTGAGTAAATTTCTTAACACTATTTCCATCTTTATCTAAAATAGAATGATAACCTATAATATTCTTTCCAAATACCTCAAGAAGTTGTCTTATTTGAAACATTACAGCAGGTTTTAAATCTCTTAAATACAAATCTTCAATATTGTCAAATTCTTCAATATAAAATAATGTTCTTGCAGCAGAATAAATATCTGTTGGACTTAAGTTTTTTCTTCTTCCACTATTTAAAGATATTTTTGTGACTGTATTTTTATAAGTTACTTCAAATGATGCTATAAGCCATTCTAAATCAGTTTCTAAACTTATTAAAGTATGATTGTATTTATGTATATCTTTTTCTAATACTTTTGAATTTAGATATTCAACATATTCCTTTGAAATATAAATATTTATTAAAAGCCCTAATTTTAATTGTCTTTCCGATTTAAAATTTTCACGAAAGATATATTCAGAAATCTGTTTCTCTTTAAATGTTTTTCCATTTAATATTACATTACAATAATTGATATACCACTCAAAAAATAAAATAGTATTGTCGAAATATTCTTTTCTTAAAACTGGATTATTTTTTTTTATGTCAAAATTATGTTGACTTTTTCGTAATTGATTAAGTTCTTTAATATCTAATACGTTATTATCTAATTCGGGAATGTATTTTATCACTTTTTGGTCAGTTTTTTTAGTAATATGGCTAACTTATTTATTTACGCTACTTTATATCGCATGTTTAACTCATTTGGTATTTATATACGATAAATAATTAATCAAAAGTTTTACAATAGTATATAAAAACAAAATACTACGGTGTTTTTATTCATTTGTTATATCTTCCAAATTAGCTTTAAAAGGTATTAGTTCTTTTTTTCCATCAACAATTGTAAAATGTCCTTTTCGTTCAAGAGTTTTTTCTAACAATCTATACAAACTTCGAGTAGTAGATAAGTCTTCTCCTAAAGTAAGTTTATGAATTAAAGCACTAAAATAAGGAGATATTATCTCGTCTGTTTTTTTTGAGTTGTGATTAGGTTGTATTTTTACTCCCACAATTACAGGTGTTTTCCCTGTTTCCCAATTAATTAACTCAACAACTCCAACGCGTCTAGTTTCTATCGATTTCTTAATTGTTGATATATGAGACTTTAATAGATCATAAAAATCATTGAGGAAATTTCCATTGGTTGTAAAAGTTTCGAGCGACCAACTTATTATACATGGACCAATTGGTAATTTGATTGTTTCTTCCTTATCACCGCAATCATAATGAGAATTTTCTGTTAGTTGTAAAATAATTTCTTTTCGATTAGGATTCATTACAAGTACATCTGACAAGTAATGTGTACTATAAAGGTAAATTATTGATGTTTTTCTATTGACTGAAGCAATAAAAAAAGGTAATTGTAATTCTGCTAACCACTTTACTTGTTCATCTTTAAATATTATTTCAGTTACAGATGAAGACTTTATTTGGACAAAAAATGAGTCTTCAGCGATATATTTGTATCCATCAAAAGGTTTAATAAGAGTAGCAACAACATCAATACCAACATCTTCTGTACGAGGTATTGGAGCTACTAAAGCAACATTCTGTAATAATAATATTCCAAGTTGTTCTGCAAGGTCACCTGATCTTAAATTTTTTCCCCTAAATGTTGACATTTTATTTTATTTTTTAATTCATTCCAATTTTTTAACATGACCCAGAACTTACATATTCACGCTACTTTACGTCGCATATCTAACTCATTTGGGATGTATATACGATAAATAACTAATCAAAAGTTTTTACAATACTACATAAAAACAAAATACTACGATTGATAATTTTTAATAAACGGGAATTTAATTTGATGCGGAAAAATTAAACAGGGGCAATTTGTGAAGTGAGGTAATAAAAAACAACGCCATTGGAATCCAATGGCGTTGTTTGTCTTTGTGTGGGCTGTCAGGGATAGGAATCGAACATTTGATACCTATTTTGACATTTTTTGATAACTTAAGGTAAGTCTGTTGATATTCAAATCATAATTAAGGCGAAATATTTTGATGATTAAATTTATTTGTACTACCACAGACTTATTTATATAATAAAATTAGTTAGAGTAACGTTCTCGCTACAAGACAAAAGCTTCAGAGAGAAATCTGGAGTTTTTTATTTTAAAAGTTTGATTTAGATTACGGAAGAGAAGTCAGTTGAAAATATTATTACTACGCAAAAACACTGCGGACTAAAAAAGTATCTTTGATTAATAAATAGCAAAGTCGATAGTTACTGAGACTAGTCAAAACAAATCTACCAGTTAAGGGCGAAAAAGTGTTGTTTGTCACATGTATAGACAAGTTAGATGAAATTTTATTAAAGCGAAAAGCATATGAAAAAGAATGTTATAAAAATACCAGCCAATAATAATGAAATTAATTTGTATTGTTTTCTTGGAGAAGCTATATTGAAAACCCAAATGGTTGAACAAGCGCTGAGTTATTCAATTACTCTTAAAATGAATCCCGCAGAAACAAAAGAACAAGCGGATGAATGTTTGAAACAAAACCAAAGTTATACTTTAGGCAAGGCTATTAAAATTGCAATTAAGGAGAATCTATATAATTTATCATTTCAAGATGAATTAAATGCTTTTTTACAGCAAAGGAATTGGTTGGTTCACAAAGTTATCATTGGAAACGAAGAAGATTTTAATGCCGGAAACATAAAAGAGGAATTGTTTTATAAAATTAAAGATATTTCCGATAAAGCAGAAAGTATTAAATATGTAATAGAATATGATTTAATAAACTTTTGTTCCTCTAAAGGAAAAGATATGTCAGAAACCCATGCATTATTAAAATTACAAGAACAAGGGATAAGAATTCGAAAATAGCGTTTAAAAACCCGTTCCCCCGCTGGCGCTGGCGTCACGCTCATGAATAACGCGAGATGTCCAAAGGTAAGTAAACAAAAAAAGCTTCAGAGAAATCTGAAACTTTATACTTGTAGCGGGAAGCATTCAAATATCTAACCAGTTTATTGAAGATTATTATAGTATTATTGCATGTGCATCTTAACTGTTTTTTTTAGAATTTATATTTTACCGGAAATTTCCGCGCAGGCATTACCTATAATATTCTTGTAACACAGTGGGTAGTCATGTTTCAATTAGGATGGCTGATATCCATTCTTCAATTTATTCTTTAATTTTGGTATCTCGAATTAGATTAAAAAGAAAATCATCCATAATATAGTGATTTTGAGTAGAATTTTTAAAATCGACAATTAAACCAGAAACATTTCCTACTTGATTAAATATAAACAAATTTTCTATTAAAAACTTATAAGTAAAGCTTCCACCAAATAAAGCACTTCTTATCATAATACCTTCATTTAGTTGATAGAACAAGATCGAATGAATGTCTTGTCTATTATCTAATATTGGAACCTTTATATCTAACCCTGCTCTAATTGATTCTCCACCTAGTGCATAATTCTTAGCCGGTCGTAATAATTGATTGTATTTTGTTTCAGGATAATAATGCATCAATGCATTCAGTCCAATTTTCACTAAAGCTTGCTGCATCATTTTAACATCAAAACTCATCGAAATATGTACTGGATCATTCAGATTCTTATCTGTGAAATTTTTAAATTGCCCTTTACCTTTGTGTATAGAGGTCAATAATTTAATAATGAATTGGATTCCTTCCTCAACTTTCCGGCTTCGAACTATTAATTTACCACTATCATCTAAAAATATTCTGGGCATAAAATGTTTAGCAATTTTTTTGTTATTTTTCAGCAAGGAATAATAAATAGCCTCTTTTTTTACTTTTATTAGCTCAATTTTTTTTATTAAGAATTCGTCTTCATGCAATACAAATTGTATACACTTGTACTTTTCTCCATTTCGTGAGGGAAATTCAGTAATCAATACCAAGTCTTCTTTTCTCCATTCGTTAAAAATTTTTACAAAATTTTCCATTTCGGGATAAGAACCACTCTCAGCATAAATTTTATCTTCCACCTGGATTAACTGCGGTCTCAGATAATGCTTAAAAGCACTATGTACACCTACTTCATAGACAATTTGATTCTCAATGTCAAGTTGAAAAATTTCAGAAAATTTTAACGGAGCTGGTCTCAATTTATTTTTCGAATAACCTTCGAGCCCTTCTATACTTCTCATTAATCCAACTAATGATTTTTGAAAAAGCTCCCTTTCACTTTTTGAAAAATTATTATTGCATTGATTACATACACAATCCATATAAATATTTTGACCTCCTAAACTTTTAGGAAAAACATGCTCAGAATTTCCGCTAACATTTACTTCACAATACGCACATTTTGAAATCATTTTTTTCGTATAAATTATTATTAAAATTAAGCAGGATAAAATAAATTGTTTCGTTAAAATGAAACAGGGTAAATTCAAGATTTAATTAAGTAAGACTCTCTAATTACAATCATTATTTGCTTAATGATTCTTTACTATTCTTCTCTCTTAATTGATTCAACAAAACTCAATGTACTTAAAACACTGTGATATAAAGTAAACTTCGAATTAGCGAAATTTAATCGAGGATTTCTATCAAGATTTTTAGAAGTGTAAGCAACAAAACAAACATCTTCGTCACTCTCTTCAGACATTATGCTATCAATTTCAGTTTGGGAAAATTCGCCATCTATATTATTAAAAATTATTAAATCATGTTCTGGAATATTATTGGTGGTATTGTTAATTCTAAAAATTAAATGTTTAAACTTAAAGTTAGACATTGTTCTTTTAATTTCTTCTTGAGCATCTTCACTTGGACTTATTACAATTATTTTCTTTGTGTTTTTGAGACTGTTTTCAAATTCTTGATTGTTAACTAATTTAATAATCTCCTCTCTTTTTTGCTCAACGATTGTCTCAATTCTCTCATCAATTAATTTTTCAACTTTTTTCTTTATTCCCCAAAACATCATATACACCCCATATAATGTTGTTGGTATTCCAAATAACAATATAAGGGCAAATATATTTTTTACATTATCATAATCTTCTACTATTTCTTTATTCAATTCTTCTTTTGCCTTTTGGAATTCAATTTTAGAAACATTTTCAATATTATTTTTGTAGTCTTCTAAATAACTAATTCTTTTTTCTAGTTCAACTGTTTTATCAGGTGTATTGGTCGCAAACAAATTGCATTGAATCATTCCTAAAAAAATCAATGCAGCTACTTTAATTTTACTCATATCTATATAATTTATTTTTAAATTGAACATAAAAACCAAGTTCGATCTTGGCTTCATTACAACCAATAATTAACATTACAGGATTTGTTATTGAAACATCTTTATGATTTACTATTGAATTTATTGCACTAATATCGGTACCGCTAGGTATTGGTAAATTGTTAGGATGTGTATGCCATTCGCCTACATAATACTTTTTGGGATTTTCATTATAATAATTTTTCAATTTATCTTCTATTCCTATAGTATCTCTCTCAAACAAATATGGCGTTGCTTTATATTTATTCGGAAGAATTGTATCAGTAATATTCAATTGAGTTTGGTTATTGGAATAATTACCTATTAGAAAACCTCCAAATTCATTTGGATAATGTTGTATTCCAATATCAATAATATTTGAAAGCAAAGCATCTACGACATTAATTATCAATCCTATTTCCTTATTTTTATATATCAAAATTCGTTTAGTTTAATGTTAAATCCATTTTCATCTTCAGTTTTCAAAACAAAGTTTCTTAAAGCTTTACTTTCATCAGAAAACTTTAAATTTAGATGTCTGATTGCAAATTGTACAAGTGTATTTATATCATTATATGAACCTTTGAAAGTTGGGCTCCAACAACCAGTTGGATTATAAATATCTTCCAAATCATTTTCTAAAACATTTTCAAATTGATTGATAACCCAATCATAACTTTTGGGTTCAACTGAACAAACTAAATCTTTTGCATTATTGGTTATTGACAATGTTATCAGGCGTTTTAATTCAAGTTGATTTAACACGTACATTAAATCATTATCTGTTGAACAATCAATTATTAAATCATAAGAATCTAACGGTTCTTGTAATTTACTTTTAGTAGTATTTACACCTTGCAATATCTTTGAATAAAAGTGCAACATACTACTATCTAAAATTCCAATTTCTACAAATGGAGAAATTCTAAATAATTCATTTGATAAATCATCTACTTTGTTACATAAACCACTTAAAAACGAATATTCTGATCTGCAAACATTTTCTGGCTCTTTTATGTCATAATCAACAATACTAACACTTGTACAACCACATCTGGTCAAAGTTTTAGCAACAATACTTCCTATGGCACCAACACCAATGATTAAGATTTTACTTTTAGTAATTTTATCTGCTAATTTTCCTCTTCCAAAAAAATAATTATAGGAACAGTTTCTTGTAATACTCCACATAATATTTTTATCAATAAATCTACCTTTCCAAATTTGATTCTCTTTGAAAGATTCGATAGGAAATTTTCCAATTTCTAAAATTGCTACTTGCCAATGTATTTCTACTTCAGAAATCTTATAACCAATTAGTAAAGGAATTGGAACCCCTTTTATTTTTTGATTATTTTTTTGAACATTGTCTAAAAACTTTAAAAAATCTTGTGTTACTAGGCTTTCTAAATCTTCCCAATTACTGATTATAAATTTTTTCCTTGTTGTGGGAGGATTATCCAAAAACACAAATAAACCCATGTTTTTGTTTCCTAACTGCTTAATGGAATTGCTCCATTTACATTCTGTAATTATTCTACTGAATGGATCTTTAAAATTTTGAACAATATGATTACTAATCGTTTTGTCAAGATATAAACCATCGTTAATTTTTGAATAATCAAAGAAACCAAATTGATTTTTATTAAAAGAATAATCAACTTCTGTAAACAAGTAAGAAAAATGAATGTTATTAAATTCTTTCGGTTGAAGAATTATGTGCTCATAATGATTATCATTCTCTTTATTTAAATAATATTTTACTATCCATCTTTTTAATGAATTAATATCTATTTCAATTTTTTTCTTTAAATCTATATTATGAGAGGTATGAATACAAATAGAACCATCTCCCATAACGTGACCATATTCTAAAAAGCTAGTGTTAGAAAAAGTTATTGATTCAGTATCTAATCTCTTCAATGGATATTCAGGGTAAATCCTAACATCAAAAATTAGAATTTCTCCGCCTTTATCTAATGAGACCTTTATTTTTCCAACAATATTAAAATCAGAATCTGAACTAAATGGAGTTTCAATTGAAACCTCATTTAGTTCAGAAATGACTTGTTGTATCTTATTTATTCGTGCATCCATCAATTAACCGAATCTTTCATTTTTTGGTGGAGCAGAATAGAAACCATTCCCTTTATTCTCATACTTATTATCAGCTTTCTCTTCTTCAAGAAATTTTGCGTTTTCTGGAAAGTAAGTTTTGATGTTTTCATCATTATCTTCAATTCTTTCAAGCATATTTTTCATATCATAAGAAAGTGTTTCTCTTTCTGATTCAGTTAGTGAGTCAATTAAATCATTAGAGCTGTTTCCTGGGTCTTTTAGAGTAAAGCTTTCATTTGTTACCTCATCACGAATATATTCAAGCACAGTTTCTAATTTACTCCATAGTCCGCCGGTAATTTCTTTATTGTCAAAAGCTTTGATTGTAATCAATTCTAGAAAAAATGATTTAGTTGGATAATTATATTTAGTGTTTTTCCAAACTTTTAAAAGCCTAATAATTTTTCTAATAGAGTCCTTTTCATTAGTCGCTCTGTCTTTGATATTTTTAATTTGGGCTTGGACATTAGTTTTAATTCTTTCACTACCAGCGTCATAATTTCCGTATTTATAATATACATATAAGTTTAGATTTTCATCAACTTTGTATTGGTCTTGATTTAGTTCCCTGCCTGGTACAACATCTATTTTTACAATATCATTATCTTCGTCTGCAAAAAACTCAATTCCAATGGAGACTTTTTGTTTTCGAACTGTTGCAACGTCTTTGTATTTGTCATAGAGGAAATCAAATAAATCCTCATACATTATTTTTAGTGTTCCATTAGAACCAAATGCATTTCTTTTAAATGGTGAAACCATATCAAAATCAAACTTCGTATTCATCGCGGTATTCTTTGCGTATGAACCTGAATTAAATGGAGAATAAATTTTATCTCCATATTTTTCTTCTAAAGCTTCCTTTACTTCTTTGCTTTTTTCTTTATGCTTATCTAATAACTCTTTTTCTTTCGTAATCTGATGTGTTTTAATAACAGAATCTAGGTGCAAATTTTTATCCATTTTTTTTATCTAATTGGTTTCATATTAATAGAATTGTCTAAATTGTCTTTCGCGGTTGCATTAGGAACTGTTCTCAAGTATTCATTGCTACCAATATTTGCAACTATTACATTAGCGCCTATATTCCAACCTGGATAATTCCATGTTATAGTTTTGATTGTTTTTTTTTGCTTTAAAAGGTTAATTGCATTGAGTTCAGAAGTCTTGACTCCTAAATGAAATGAATTTGTATCTGTTACTGTATGTAATAATACGTCTGTAATTCTTTCAGAGCTGTCTTTCCATACTCCTGAAATAAAGTAATCTGCTGACTTCATAGTTCTTGTTTTATATATTTAAATTAATGAGTAAAAAAAATCATAGAGATCCTGATCAATAGAGTTGAACGAACTCTACGAACTAAAACATTTGCGATTTTTTTTCTTGTTTCTATTAAACTTTTTAATGATTTTATTGACTATCGATCGATAGCTCTTTATAAAACATTATTCTGGCGTATAGGAAAACATATTACTTTAAAGCAACATAAAAGAGTAGGGCAAAATTTTATAATTAAATTTTGCAGATGAAGTATATTATCCTAATTTAGAGGTCTGAAATCAAAGGAAGGCTAATGGTCTTTCATCTATAAAGGTCTAAAAGTTTACTTTTAGACTTTTTCTTTTATATTCTATTTGTAAATTGTTTTATATTTTTCAATTGTTTTATTTATTTCCTGTACTGTTTCTTTTAGCTCGTTTCCAGCCTTTAAGTATTCATTAGGATATTCGTTTTTCATTAAATTCATTAAAGAGTAATAAACTGGCTTTAAAATTTGTTTATAATTTGTTTCATTATCTAAAAATAATTCAAATGCAATTTTTAATTGATTTTTAGACATTAAAACCATAAAGTATATAGTAAGTTCATCAATTATATCTTCTTTACGTTCTTCTGAGGCGCTACTTTTAAGTATGATAGTTAATCTTTCGCTTACATTTTTCAATATTTTTAACGATTTGTCAAATTGATTATCCCAAAGTAAAATTCTTGCATAAGCAATGAATAATACTGGCTTCCTTTGGATTTTAATATAATTTTTTTCAAATTGATCTAAAATGAAATTTTTCCTTTCTTTCCTTTTGCTGTATATTATTGCATTAGCTAGACAAACTAATGAAGAAAGTCGACCCCAAGAAATAGATTTTAAAAATAATTGTTCTGTTATTTTCCATTCGCTCCTAAGATGATAAATATGTGCTAACAAATGTGCAGATTCAGCGTCTTTTAAATCTATTCCTTCTTCTAAACGCTTTATAGCTTCATCAGGATTTTCTTCTTTCAAATATATTTGAGCGATTGGCTGATAGGCACTTTTTTCTCCATTAGATATTGCTTCCAAAAGCACTTTTTTTGCTTCTTCAATATCAGGATTTTCTTTACTTAGATACAATTTTCCTAAATTTACTAATGCGGTTTTATCTCCATCTTCGACAGCTTCTTTATACATTGAAATTGCTTCAGCAATTTTATTTTGTTTTATAAATATTTTGGCAAGTTTATTTTTAATGTTTTTTTGTCCTTGCTTGATAGCGGAGGAGATTAAATTTTCACTTTCCTCTAATCTATTAGTCTTGTAGAAGATTTCAGCTAGCGGAATAGTGGCTTCTTCAATATTATGATTAATTGCAAATTGATAATTTTTTTCTGCTTCAATTAAATTATCGATTTGATTAGCGTACAAATTGCCAAGTTTGTAGTATGAATCCCAAATTTTATACTTTATCGATTCTTCATAATAAAAAATAGTTTTATCTAACAAGTTAAGTATTTTAGAAATTTCTGCTAGTAAAGTAGCTAATTCTCCAACTGGTTTAATTGCGTAAAGTTCTTCTAATATTTCTACGGACTTTTGCACATTACCTTTATTTAAATGTACCCATCCGGCTAGTGCTAACTGTTTTTCTTTTGATTTTATTTCCTTTAAGACTTCAATTGCTTGATCCCATTCCTGCTGCTTGACTAATTTTCTTATTGATTCATCCAATAAATCATCAGAAACCATTAATTGCTTAGTTAATTTTCCTGATAAAAGTGATTTTGTTGTTTGATATAAATTATACTTTACTTCATTTGATACATTTTCGCATGCGAGAAAAACATTCCCCATATCTAATGCAGCTATTTCATTGTATTTCCCTGATTTTAAATTAGTAATATGAGAGTCAATTCGCATCAATAATTCGTTTTTATCAAACCAAGCGTCAAAAAAACGAACTAACCAAATGATGTTTTCTTTTTCTCTTTTTTTTCCAAATCTCATTAAGTACCAAATGTTTAAAAATCGATCTTTTAATCTATAAAGATTATTTTTTGTTTTTGTTTGTATACTTTCAATAATTTGATTTTTTTCGAGATTATTTAATATTGCTGAAATATTTTTACTATCAATATTTGTTTTCTGCGATAATTCTTTGGTTGAAATGGCATCCCAGTTTTTAGCTATTGCATCAATTATTTTTTGTTGCTGCGCAGAAAGTTGATCCAACTCAGCTTTATAAAGAAATGTTAAATCATCGAGTAAGATATACAGATCAGATATTGCCTTTCCATTTTCATTGTCCAAAAAAATCTGAAACAGATAAGATATTATTCTTGGATTTCCTCCTGTTAATCTTCTTAAAGACTCTAGTCTTTCAGGATTTTTTTCAATGATTATTTCAATTTGTTGCGTTTGTTTTTTTTGCTCTGCTAGTTTGTTTAGCAGATTTATACTTTCTTCAATACTTAAACCCGCCAATTCAGTTATTTTAAAGAATCCGTAAAAAGGCTCAGTGCTCTTACTGATTCCATCGAAATATGTAGTAGAAGAACAAACAATAGTAATACTGTTATTTTTATCCAATACTTCAAAAAGTCTTTCTTGACCAATTTTTCCAATTTTTTTGAAAAACGCATCAATATTTTCGATAAAAACAATAATTTTTTTATCCTTAGCAATTAAAGCTTTCTCAAGTGTAATGTACGCGTCATTTTCATGATTTTTAGTAATTTCAATATCTGATATTTGCTGGCTTAAATCTTTAAATTCTAAATAATCTTCCAAATGTTCAGCTATACTCTCCCATAAATTGACCACTTCCATCAAATTATATTGTTCTTCTGAAAACATTATTGGGATAGTGTTTGTTTGCATTTTCAGGTCATCTTCTATTGCGTATTTAAGTCTATGGAGAAGTATCGTCTTACCTGAGCCTCTCTGGCCAATTACTAGATGATTTTTTGGTTTTTTTATTCCACGAATATCTGTCAAAATGGACTCGAAAGTTATTTTTCTTACCACAAAACTTTCTATTAAATCCTGTTTAGGTTTATTTCCGGTATTGTTACGAAGCACTATATTATACTCTCTATTGTTCATTATTAATTTTGTTTTAAAACTTTAATTTCACGCCTCTATATTTTAAAAAAAAACACAGATAACAATTTTATCATTGTCAAATTTACGACAATTATTCTCTTGTCAAAAACTTTTAGCTATATATTTTTTGTCAAAATTTGCTTTTTCAGATGAAAAGGAGTATTTTATCGATAAACGGCAAATATTCTTTTTTGACGAAATATTAAAAGTAAGATAAAGCTTGCTTTGTTAAAGGTACTGGATGTAACAGCAACTCCCAGTATAGGCAATTGGCTTAATATATACTTAAAGATCTTTAAAGATGATCATTGTTATAAAGGCGCTTATAAAGCGCCTTCGTCAGCAAAGGAATAATAGGATTCGGTAGTTATAATTAATGAATCCAGTAAAGTGATGTCAAGAAGTCTTCCGGCTTCTTTTACTTTTCTAGTTACCTGTTTGTCGGCTTCAGAAGCTGTAAGGTTTCCTGAAGGATGATTGTGAATCATCATAAGTGACGTAGCATTTGCCTTAAGAGCTGCTGAAAATATTAATCTAATATCTACAACAGTTCCTGCAATTCCTCCGGAAGAGATTTCGTAAATTCCAAGTGCCTTGTGAGCTTGGTTCAAAAGTAATACTTTGAACTGCTCGAAAAATTCTATTTTATTATAATCCCAAGTTGAAAGGATTAGTTTATATGCATCGTTTGAAGATTTGATTTGCGGTCTATCAGAGTTTTTCACTTTTGTTTTGTAGATCAGTTCAATTTCTGATACAGTCTGCCAGTTTTGATTTAAAGTTTCCATAATTTCTATATTTTATTAATTAGGGAACATTCATCGGGAATCGCTTAGCAAGCGCAAAAAGCAACGCAATAAAGCAGGATTTTTTTCCTGCATTTATGGGGGAATTTTTTGCTAGCGCCCGCAAGCGATTCTCGAACTTTGTGACGAAATTAAATAAGATATCAAAGTATAAGAAATCGTTTAATAATTTAAGTTGGAACGTAATCGAATAGGGTAATAACCTTTTTAAATTTATAAGTGATAAATCTCTATATTAGCTAAAATACTACCTAATGTTTAGGACTGACTTGAATATTACTAAATAAATTATAAAATCTATCATGGGGAAAATTAGGGATTATTTGTATGATATGGAAAACTCATTTGAAGAGATGCATTTAGCTAAGATTCTTGGAATTTCATTTGATGATTTAAGAAGACTCTCATATATTATAGATTCAAATCAAAGTGAAGATGGCTTGGTATATAATTATATAATTGAATTTAATACTGAAAAATCCCCTGTAGAAGTACTTTCAAAAATTAATAGGCTTGATGATAGATCAACGGTCTATTTGGAACCATGGGAGCTTGATCTATCGTTTGATTATGATGAGCAATTTGATGCAATTACTGAAAACAAAGGCTTTCTTAAAAAATTTAGTGAAGAAATCTCTGATCTTAAAAAATTGAGTGAGTTAGAAATTATTGATGATAATTTAAAATTAATTTTAAACAGGCAGATTTTTATTAGCACTATTGGAACAATGGAAACTTTCCTTTGTGATGCCTTTACAAATTTGACATTTGATAATGATGTATATTTTAAAAATTTTGTTTTAACGCATCCTGAATTCAAGCAAAGGAAATTTGAACTCCGAGAGATTTTCAATGAATATGAAAATATTCGTGAGACTGCTAAGAAAATCATCCTGGATGTCATTTATCGTAATCTTCCGACGGTAAGCCAAATGTATCAAGATACATTTAAGATAGATTTTCCTAGAATTAAAGATGTTTATCAAGAGGTGCTAAAAAGACACGACTTAGTTCATAGAAATGGAAAAACTAAAGATGGAGAAATTGTAGAGACAGATACTGATGCTATTGCTATTTTGATAAATAAAATAACCGATTTTATAAATGATATAGCAGTCAAATTAAATATTACATAATAAGAAAATAATTTTAAAAAATACAACTGTAAATTCATTATTACTATAAGTTAAATTACACTAAGAATCAAATTGATTTATATATAAATCTACCTTGGTAGTGTTTCATATTTAGTTGTATTGAGATTGTAATTTGCAACATATTGAAATTTAACGAATTTATGGTTTTCCGTAAAAAGATATAATTAAAGTGTAATACTTTAGCATGGTGTAAGTCACTTTCAAGTTCAAATCAATACTCAACATATGAAACAAATTACTCTGGCAATTTTATTTTTATTCTTCTTGCAATCTTGCAGTAAAGAAAACTTTTTTTCTGATGGTAATTTCTATAAAATGCTTGACAAGAAAAAAAACTATGAAGTTGACATTACTTTTCTGAATGATAGTGTTATTGCGTTAAATGTAGATAGTCTAAAAACGTGTGGTTGGAACTTTGTGAAATATTCAAAGAATAAAAATGGAATGTTTATAATAAACAAGGAAAAGCTTGACACAACTTGGCTTAAGATTTATGATAATAAGCTTGTAATGCAAAGTAGTCTTGAAAAGAATAATTTTGAACTGATTGATTTTAATCCAAAAAAAAGAGATAGCATTAGAGCGATTATTTACAAAGTTCAAAAATTCTCTAACAAAAAGATCATATTTAGTTGTGATATTAATATGGACGCAGTTCCATACTTTTACGATAACGCAATTGAAGAAACTAAATTGAATTTAAAAAATCCCAACACTGCAAAATTTAATGAAGTTTATATTTATGAATATAAAGACGTTGTTAATCAAAAATTTAAGAAAACAGGTATAAAAGTTGTTTCAATTGAAGTTGAAGCGACAAATAGTTTTGGAGGTTTCACTGTTAATACATTTTACGTCTATTTTGTTCCAGAGCGAAATAATGAAAATAAGTATACTATGAAATTTAGTAATTCCCCGATTTATAGATTGGATTTAGAAGAAGAAGAAATAATTAAAATTGAATAATCTTAACAAACCTTTCTAACTGTCATATGAATTATTTTATAATGTGAAATGACGTTATGAATTTGAAAACATAATTAAAGATTACATGTTTTTTAATAAAAAATAAAGAATATTTAAAAAAAAATAAATGGGAAATCCAAAAGATATTTTAGTGTTAACAACTTCTTCAGTAGAAGGATTAAAAATTAAAAAGCCTCTTAAACCTGTTACTGCACATGTTGTTGCAGGAACTAATTTCTTTAGTGATTTTATGGGGGGATTAACTGATGTTTTTGGAGGTCGATCTAATTCATATCAAAAGCAGTTAACTTCTATTTACAATGAAGCAATAGAAAAAATAAAATTTGCAGCACACGAAATTGGCGGAAATTGTATTATTGGTTTGAGTATAGATCTAGATGAAATTTCAGGAAAAGGAAAATCAATGTTTATGATTACGGCTATTGGTACTGCAGTTATTATCGAAAAAGAGAATGTGATAAATTCATTGCCGAATAAAAATGAAAAGTTTGATAACGTTAGTATTGAGAGAATAAAGGTTTTGCGTAAAAAGAAAGAATTAATTAAAGATGCTCAATCAGGAACTTTAACTGCAGATGAAGACTTTTGGAACTTTGTGACTGAAAATCAAATAGAAGAAGTATTCCCGTATATACTTAAAAGATATTCAGATATCATTGTAACTCCCCAAAATTATGGAGAGGCATATAACACTTTTAATAAACGATTTACAAACTATGTTAATGTTTTGAATGAGAATCAAAAAAATAATCTTTTATATGATAATATAAAAAGTGTAGAAAATAATTCAATAGCCGAATATTTATCAAAAGTTATTGAAGATTTAAATTTATTCAACTATGAAAAGATAATTAAATTATTAAGTGATGAAAATTTTAATGTACAAAAGATAGCATTAAAAATGGCAACGTATGATAAACCATTTTATAATCAAAATGACAAAGAAAATCTAGATGAAATATTAGAGAATATTCAAAATGCATTTTTTGAAAGAGGAACAAAAACAATGAAAAAGCAAATGTTGTCATCTAAAGAGAAAGAAGTGTGGAGTTGCGAATGTTCAAAAATAAATGAAATAGGAGAATACTGCAGTAGCTGTAACAAGGATATCCTAGGGTTTAAGCCAAGTGAATTAAAACCTTCTGAAGCTGAAAATGAAATCAGACAAAAAATAGATTTAATAAAAGAGTATCTTCAATTATAAATATTTGCTAATAATAAGTGAAAGAATGGAACATTAGATACATTTAAATTATATTTTATAAATATAATTTTTTTTTTTAGGCTCTAGAACAATCTGCTACATTCGAAAAACAAATTTAATAAATTAACTTTTGATAATAATGCCGGAATTTTTAAAAGAATTATTCACAACATACTGGTCACAATCTATTCTCTTAATTGGAAGTTTAGGTTATTTATTTAAACGTGCTTTTGATTTACGTTCAAAAAAAATCGAGTTAAAATATTCATTGTTTGAGCAAAATCGGATTGAATTACTAATGAAGTTCCTAACAGCCTATCTTGAATTAGAAGAAGATTATAAACTAATCCCAGAAGGTAGATTTAAAATTACAGAAATGAATCCGGTAATTTATGATTCAATGTATTTAAAGAAAAATGCAAACTTATATGCAGCATATTTCTATTTAAAACTTTTTCTCGACCCCATTGAACTCGCAAGATATTCTGATTTAGTTAGTAATATGAGGATTATTTCTAATGAAATAAAAAGTGCATATATAAAGCTGGAACATCAAGAGGAGTCAAAAGTTGTAAATGAACTAAATGAATTTATTGTAAAAATGATCGGAGAAAATAACGAGAACATGAAAGTAATCGGAAAATTTTTCAGAGAATATTCAGATAAATCTTATTCTATGAAAATGTAATTAGCAGGACGGTCTAAGAATATTTTGTCACACTTCCAATTGTAATTAGTACTAGCATCGGGAAATGATTTTATTCTTCTCTAGAAATGTGTTTCTGCCGTACTTATTTAATACGTTCCGCAGTAAATTTTTCAGCAATTACATATGGCTGTTTCAGATAAAAATCATTTGGACTTACATCTTCGTTTCCAAATATCAAAATTTTGCTTTTTTGCCTATGTGCGTAGCGTTTGTCATTTCCAGTTACTTCATGAGTAACTTTAAATTTAAGGTTGTGTTTCGTACAAACTTCTCTAATGGGATTGCCTATCAATTTAGGAATACTTATATTTCTTTTGCTGAAAAGCCTATAATTCTCTTCACTGTTCCATAAAATGTCTGGCACAGTAATCCAGTTTCCGGTCTCTCTTTCAAGTATCATAGAAATATCAGCAATAAATTGATTAAGATCTTTGGGTACTCCAATTATTTCACATTCAAGTTCATTATGATTGTAGAGAAGTAATGCTGGATGTTTATCTAAAATTTTTAATTTAGTATATGGCAGGAGAATATTCCAAAAGAAACCATTATATTTTTCAGTGTTTCTGCAAGTTATTTTCCACTCTTCATGTTCGATTGCAATATCATAACTGGTTTGATTAATTGAAAAAATCATCTCCACGGTATTATCCGATGTTTTGAAGTTGAATGATTCAAGTTTAAAATCGCAGTTTTGATAAAAATCATCGGTATGTGTTCTTTTAATTAAATCTTCTATCATTGAGCCTTTAGTTATAATTATTATATCAAGATTGTTATATGTAAATTAATTAGTAATCAGTCAAAAATAATTTTGTTTCTATCTCTATCAATTGAAGTAAAAAAAATACTACTTAACAGTGCTGAGTAATCTAATAATATCATTTACGTTATGAGAAGAAATATAATCTAATATATAATTTTCTGCTTCTTTTTTTAGGTCTGTAGAAGTTGAAAAAGTGTTCACGTAGAAATCTTCATTTTCATCTTCAATATGAATGATTTCAGTATAGCCTTTACTAATTAATGTGCCTTTTAGTTTTAGTACTTTAAGCTCACTTTCCCTCTCAATTTCTTTCTTTACTCTCAGCTTTATAGTTTTATTCATGGTGTTTCATTTTATAATTTATGCAAATATTTGACAACAAAAAAGAGACTCGAAAGTCTCTTTTTGGAATTAATATATCTTTTATAAAAGCGTTATTTTGCTTTTAATAATTTTTCCAAATATTCAACTTTATCTTGCTCAGCTTTCAATAATCTTTCGTAAAGTTTTCTATTCTCTTCTACGGATTCCATTAGTTTGTCTAATGGATTAAACGTGCAATGATAATTTCCAACAGTTCCCTGACTATTATCGTAAAAATTGTTGAAATAGTTAAACACGCCTTCTTCTGAAAAATTTTTAATTGCCTCTACGCTTACTCCCAAAGCTTTTGCTACTTCGATAAGTTTTTCTTCTTCTATCGTTTCGCTGTTTTCCATAATAGAAATAGCCTGCTGGTTTGTTCCCATAGCCTGTGCCAGTGCTTCCTGCTTCATGTCTTTTAGTTCACGAATACGACTGATTTTTCGTCCTATGTGATTTGGTTTTGTTGCTGTACTCATAGCTCAAAGATAATAATTAAGAATAAAAAAGTAAGTCTCCTGTATGATATAGAAATAGTCTTGTACGGTACAATACAAATTGATACGGTACAGTACGACTAATCACTTACTTGCCTGTGTGTTAAACAAAAATACAATTTTTCACACAAGTATTAACTAAAAATTTAAAATTATGAATGCAATTGAATTTTCACAGCAAAAAGAATTACTAGAAGTAATTACAGGACACGTTAAAACATCTGCTATTTATTGTTTTGGCAGGCATGCAAACACTTACAGTTCGAGCAGGATACTTAATCCTGACAAAGGAGTACAGAAAGAGCATATTCATTTATACCTCTTAGTCTTTGTTTATGAAACTATAGAAAACTCTGCCAGTGACATAAGTGATAAGATAAAAACAAAAACTCAAGGCTGTTTGACCGTTACTGTTCTTATACATCGTGTACAGAGCCTTAAAAATCTCTGCCAAGACCAGCAGTTTTTCTTTTGGGAGATTATGCAGAAAGGGGAGCTGTTATTTCAGGATACAAATAAACCTCCTTATTTAAATATTTCTGAACCCCCAAAAAGAAATTTAAAATCCGCATCAAATTATGCAGGACAAAGGAGCAATGTTATTGTTACAATCTGGAACTGGGTATACAATGATGATGATGTTTCGAGTTCGGATGAAGTAAAAATGTCCGCTCTTCATCAAATAGTGGAGCAGACCTGCCTGTCTTTAATCCGTATTTTTACGGGTTACACTCCCAATCATTTTGCCCTAGAATACCTGTTTATGCTCTGCGAATACTTTACCAGTATAACTGCAGATTTCTTCCCCCGTCAGACTAAGGAAGAAAAATCCATTTTTAAACTGCTTAAGCAACAGACCAACACCCTGCGTTTCAGCAAATGTAACGACGTTGATTATATACTTTACCAGTTGCTCGAAGAAAGATGCGGGAAATTTAGAGAGCAGGCGGATATCATGATTCAAAATGAAATTAAAAGGCTGAATGAAACTGAAAATGAAACTGAGAAAACAAATAATTAGCAATTATGGAAACAAATGAAAACAAAAGGGCTGATGATTTTATAAAAGAACTCAAGGAGAGTTTCTTTTTCAGAACCCTGACACCTCAGAATAGCAGAGAAGGTATTTATTATGCCGATCTAAAATTTAAACGCTATACGAATTTGATTTTCACTGTACAAGATCTGCTGAAAATAGCCCTGCATACGCTGGAGAATTCCGGTCTTGAAAATTCCAGCCAGATCGAGGATCCCACTTTCCATCTTACTAGCGTTTTGGAAATTGCTATACAGCTTCTGCCATGCAGTGAAGCGGAAGGACTCGATAAACTTCGTACGCTGTATTTGGAGATTTTAAATGATCATGAAAGTAGAAATGAGCAAACGGATACTGAATCTAAATTATGATGTTATGAAAAAGAATAATATATCATTTGGAATTAATCCTTGGTCAGGATATGAGACAGCAAATCCATTTTATGCTCTTGAAGCCTTTTTTGACTTTGCACATCTTGATTACCATAAAAATATTTTAACTGAAGCTGTAATTCACAGTCACAGGACAAAAATATATAAACAGGATAACCCCTGCGAAATTTTTGTTTTCTATTCTACAATCTGCTCTTTTCTGAGGGTCTGTTATTGCCTTAAACTAAAAAGTAAGAAATGGAAAGTGAAAGAGTCAGCCCGTAGTGAGGACGTATTCCATCTCTCTTCACTGACCAAGCAGGAATTTGATAATCCTTTTGTTGTGTTTCAAAAAGCGTTTTCTGAGACTACTCTGGAAGAATTTGAATTCTTCATTTGGGAAGTCACTCAGCTTTCATTGTCTCCACACGAAGAAGAATTTGATTATGATCTTATGACTCCCTATGTTTATTTAATCAAAATGCTTGATGCAGGGGAGCTTATGCGTGAGAGAGGCGTTGAAAAGATTAAAAAAGAAGCACTGCCAGAGGAATAGGAATGCGGTAACGCAATCCCATATCGGCACGCTCTGAATTTTAATAACAATAATTTTTAAGATGAAAAAAAATAAAAACTTTAAGAAAGGAAAGACGCTCGTAAAATCAGTAGAACAGGCAAATACAGCACTGGATATGCTTCTTCAGAATCCAAAAAAGAATCTGGAAAGCGGGATTTCAGAACTTCTTGAAAAGTTGAAAAATCCTAAGCTTGATTTGTTACTGGACAGATATCCCGACCTTTTGCAGGAATACGATTTGGAAGAATTGCTTTCAGGTAATCTTGAAATCACTGATGCAGAAGTGCAGGACGTCAAGACAGCAGGACTGCTGTCTTGCCTGCAACTGGTTATACATTTTTGTTATGAACTGAAAGAAAATCCAAATCCAAAGGATAAGCGGTTTGACAGTCTCAGGTATATTTTAAAATCGATTAACTGTTCCCAGTTTGTGCATGAAATGCTTTTTTTGGTTATAACAGTGGTTGGAATTGACTATTATCAAAAGTTTCAACAGAGAATTCAAAATCTAGATTTTGATTTAGATAGCGCAAAAGCTCTGGAAAATGATCCTGAACTGAAACTGCACATTGAACTGATGACATGGTTTGCGCTTGCAAGGCTATTTTTAGAATCGGTGTATATTTATTTCAACAGTCCTCATAAAAACTATAAAAACTCCACATGATGAAATTTAAAAAAGTCCGCTAAATAAATGATTTATTGATTTAAAAATAAAGATTATGGAAAATGGTAAAATCAAATTAAATGAGTTTATAGAAAACCCAAAGCAGTATTTTGTGCTTCTAAAACCGGCAGTAGAAACCAGAAATGATTTGCACAATATTGAAATCAATGTAGAAGGATATAGAGACCTGTTCTGCATGATATTGGATCTGCTCAAAACAGCAAAGTTTGCTCTTGACGGAATTGAAGTGAGTATGGATAGTAATATAAATACGGAAAGGTATGTAGGAAGCCTGCTTAGAATAATAGAAATGCTAATCCCATTGGAAGAAGCGGAACTGCTTGACAGGCTTTATCAAATACATTTAGATGAAAGCAAAAACAACGTTTCAAATTAACTTGTTTCCATTTATAATATTAATAAAACGCCGACTTCGGAGGCGTTTTCCAGCCCCCCAGGGCAAGTTGTTTTGAGATGCTGAATTCATTTCAAGCATCTCAAAACACAACTTGCCATTACCTTTGTGGTAATATTTTTAGAGATAGATTTAATGAAAGGGCTTGATGCCCTTTTTTTATTGTAATGGTTATGGTAATTTATTTTAAAGATATATCTGTATAAAGCGGATCCTTATCATACAACAGCAGTGTTATTGGTTACGCCAGCAGACCGCGGGGAGATATATGATGCAATAATTGAGTTGTATCTTAAAATATTTTCTTAGAAGAAAAGACTCAAGTATGCAGGAGTATAAGTAAGCAAGCATGAGGAAATGCAAGCATTCAAGTATACAAATATACAAGTTTGCAGGAATACAAGCAGGCAAGTATGTTGGCCTGCAGGTATTCAGATATGCAAGTCTGCAAGCATACAGGGATTTACCTATTTGTATAAGTGTTTTTAAAAGCATAAAAATGTAAAAATGCTTTTATGCTTTTTCCGGAAACTTTGCTATTTTATTTCAGGCAAACTTTGAAGAGATAATTGAGCCTGCACAAGTACCAATAAAAATATATTTCCAAAGAAACAGAAAAACGGAAAAAAGAAAAAGAAAGCAATGATAAAGGACGGGATGCAGACAGGACAAAAGGAAACGGAATAAGTCCGGAAGGGTGGTTTGTGAGGGACGAGCAAAACATTATGCCGTAGTCTTTTGAACAGGCTGATCTAGCACGTCCTACCTTGGTTTTCTTTTTATTATTTTTTTGGGCAGAATATAAATAAAGTTAAACAGGTCGAGTTTAATAAATAAAAATAAGCACAGATCCTTGTCTTTGCTATTATTTTCAGAGTAAAACTAAATCCAGTAGTAGGGTTTGTCCTTGCGGTTGAGGTAGCAGTACATTTCTTCTTTTTGAAGTTCGGGAAAAAATCTTAATGCACGTTCAATGGCATTAGTAGGAAGGAAATAAATTTCGTCACGAATAGTTTTGATAACTTTTCCATGTCCATAAAAAAGTACGATTTCATCTATTTCATCCTGCCCTCCGCGCTCTACAATACGGGCACTAATAGTTTTGTAGGCTTTGTTAAAGTCCATAGCATCTATATCGAAATCCCAAAAAAAGATACGATCCAAATTAGGAACTCTATTATTTTTTTTAACTACTGGCAAAATATGAAATCAATCGAAAAAAAGATATTTAACTTAAACGCCCACTTTATCATATAAAACAATATTCTCTTTAATCAAATGTGTTTTCAATTCTTTCCATGTATTATCTCTTAAACTGCATGCTGGTATAACTTTTTTTGAATCCTGAGTTTCTATTTTTAAAGAGATAGCAGATTTAGGAGGCTGTACAATTGATATGCTGGAAATAGAATCAAACTCTATTTCATTTGTTTTCCAAAACCAAATAGGATTTTTTGATATTAGTTTCTTATCCGTTAAGATAAAATAATTCATTGGTAATGTGAAAATTGAAAATAAAACAAAAAAAATGGGAAAACCGACCCAGCCTGCAACGCTCCCTGATAAAACGCCTTTTATAAAATACACGCAGACAAAAACAAAGAACAGGATAAGTATTATTGCATTAAATGTTGAAATGAAATTTCCGGTATAAATTTTATGTTTGTTATTGTTTTTCATAGACAATCGAATAGACTGATAAAATTATAGTTAATGGTTGGATATGATCCTTTATTTATGATGTTTAAACACTGAAACTAAATCCAGTGGTATGGCTTGTCCTTGCGGTTGAGGTAGCAGTACATTTCTTCCTTTTTGAGTTCGGGAAAGAATTTAAGGGCATCTTCAATGGCATAGTTAGGCAGAAAGGAAATCTCTTCACGGACTGCCTTAATTACTTTTTCACGACCATAAAAACGCACGATTTCGTCAATTTGATCCTGACCTCCACGCTCCACAATACGGGCAATAACCATTTTATATCCTCCATCCCAGTCAATGTTGTCGAATCTAAAATCCCAGAAAAATTTAGGGTGAAGATTGGGTATATTTTTAGTTAATTTCTCCATTGTTTTTATAAAAATGGTTAGTATCAAATATAAGCATTTTTAGCTGAATTACCTGCGAAAACCTCTCTTTTTATTGGGGTTAATTGGTAAATCCTGGCTTTCTGATTTAAATTTATATAAAGGATTTTTTACTGCAAGTTCCAGACGTTTTTGGATGTTTTTCCAGTTCTGCTCCTTTTCTCTCAGCATGTCTACACCTTCAAATGTGGTAATCTTATCATAAGTATTCAGGCCTCTGCACGCCCAGTACGGATCTTTGTCATATTTTCTCTGATAGGCTTGCAGATAAAACTTTAGAGGTTCTTGCTCAAGCATAAAGTACATGTCGACAAAATCCTTGTATCTGGTACCGCTCTGATGGATGGCGTGGAGTTTCATTGCCCCAATATCTTCATTGGAAATCATGCGGACTCCTTCTGCTGTTTCCACAGAATTCAGAATAGGGTAATTGTGTGTAACAATATCAACTTTTATATTATCGATGAAGGTAAGAACTGTGTTATTGAAGAGTCTGCTTATCTCTTTATTTGCGTTGTAAGTGTCATGCAAATATTTGAGCATAGCCTGCGGATCAAAATCTTTTGTTGTAAAAAGATCTATGTCTACCGATAAGCGGTGTCCTAATCGTAAGGCGAGTGCCGTACCGCCTACTAATATGTGGTCTTTCAAATTTTCATCTTTCATAAGTCTTTGGAGAAGTTCCCACATCTCCGAAGTAACGGTTTCTTTGCAGAGCATAATTTTATATTTTCAGAAAAATTAATTCTGAAAAAGCCCTGCTCTATTGAAGTGTCTATTGATGGCTTTATTTGACAGAGGATGTCCAATTCTAAAGATATAAGACTGTATTAGGAACAGGTAAGCCAAATACTTCCAAACTCTCCCAAGTCCTTCCACATTAGGTCACCAATACTGATTATGAAATATATTGGTTTTAAGTAATACCAATAATTGAAGTCATGGAAAATGAAGAAAAAAAGAACCCGCATAAAGGAGGCAGGCCTTCCAAAATAGATCCCGCCCTCCACCGTTATTCCATCAGTCTTAATGCGGAAGAAAATGCACGCTTTCTCACTCTTTTTGAAGCCTCAGGAATGCATGTAATGGCGCACTTTATTACATCGTGTGTTTTTCAAAAAGGGATCAAAACAGTTAAAATCGATAAAGCGACAATGGATTATTATATGCGTCTGACCTCCTTTTACAGCCAGTTTAGGGCTGTTGGGGTAAATTATAATCAGGTTGTCAAAATTTTATATCAAAAATTTTCTGAAAAGAAAGCTTCGTCATATCTGTACAAACTCGAAAAGCAGACAATAGAATTAGCCGTTTTATCTAAAAAGATAATACAGCTCACAGAGGAATTTGAAGAAAAGCATATGAAAAAAGAGTCTTGATATGACGGCGAAATTCCAAGAGTAGTTGATCTGCAATAGTATTGATTCACGTCAAATGTATGTAACATTATTTTGAATGTACCATATATAAAGAATTGATAGGATACATTATTGTATTTTTTTTAATTGCTGTTTAGTACAAATTACATCTTAGGTATATCTGCATAAAGTGTTTTAAGCCAAATGCAGTCACATTGTTCCATTAAAAGCAAAATAACTAAAACTGCAAAATTGTATTTTAAATTAGTTTTGGTTCCGTGAGATACACGGCGTCTTAATTAAATTTAATAATATTGATATGGAAAATTTAAAAGATGAACAGTTTGAAAATAATGATATTGTATCAAAAAATTATGAAGATTTAGAAAAGGAAAAAGAACAAAAATTAGTAAATCTGATGATTGAAATTATTGTTTCATTAACATTGAAAGAATTATATGAAGAGAGCGATTAGATATTTAAGATTTAGTCAATTGGGTCAGAGCAATGGCTCGATTGAAAGACAGGAATTGTACACTGACCAATACCTGCAGTATAATAATATACAGCTAGTTGATTCTTTCATTGACAGAGGGAAAAGTGCAAAAAGTTTTGACCGTCCAGATTTTATAAAACTGCAGGCATTTATAGCCAAACATTATAAATCGGTTGATTATCTTCTTGTAGACCAGCTGGACCGCTTTAGCAGAGATGCTGGCGAAGCGATGAACATGGTCAAGCAGTTCCAAAAAAAATATAGTATTCAGATTATAAGTGTGACCGAAGGGATAGTCTTTGATTATGATACGCCCGGAAGCTTTTTTAGGGCAGGTTTACAATTACTGCTTGCCGAAGAAGATAATATCAACAGGAGTATTAAAGTACGTGGCGGACTCTACACAGCCCGTGCTAAAGAAGGTCGTTTTCTTACCAGAGAAAAACCTTTCGGCTATATTAAAGTTGGGGAAGGAAAACAGCGACATCTCGAAGTAAATGAGATGGAAGCTAAAATTGTACGTTTAATTTATGATATGTTCCTTCGTAATGTGCCATTATATAAAATTAAGGAAATAGCTTACCAGTCAGGTTTTGATAGAAAAGGCAATATGGCTATTGACCGTGTTCTGGCAAATCCTGTTTATGCAGGACTCGTAAAGGTTGAGCCGTTCAAGGATCTGCCGGGTGGTCTTTTTCCAGCCATTCATGAGCCAATAGTAGATAAGATAACATGGACAATGGTGCAGTCCAAAATGAAAAAGGAAGATAAGGTAAAAGTAACCGTTGATGATGAGATACCATTAAGAGGGGTTGTAAAATGTCATTGCGGTACACCTCTTACAGGTGCTCCTTCCCGTGGCAAATCTGGAAAATACTTCTACTATTATAAATGCAAGCATTCCAAACATAACAATATAAGTGCTGTCAAAGCGCATGAGCAGTTTTTAAATGCCTGCGACTTAATGAGTGTTTCAGAGAAACAGATTAAGGATATAAGAGATGGCAGTTATGCTTCAATTGAGCAGGAAGTAAAAACAAACAAGAAAAAAGCATTAGACAAAAAGCATGAACTTGAAGAAATACAGCAGAGATTAAATGCTGTAGAAGAAAAATGGTTCAGAGACGAAATAAATAAAGATACTTACGAAAGATGGTATTCTACATATAGTGATCATATTTTGACTCTTACCGCATCGATAGAAAGACTCAATATAAATCAAGGTAAAGCTTTTGAGATTTTAGAAAGTAATCTGGATCTATTGGGAGACATAAGACATATCTACACCAAATCAGATACATTACAGAAACGTGCGTTTGTGCACATGGTGTTCGATGGTAACTTATACTATCAAGAGGGTATATATCGAACACCTACAATGATGGACATATTTTCTCATAATGCCAGTAAAATGGAGGAAAAAGGATATCTTTTATACAAAAAAAAGAGGGACAACATTTCTGTTATCCCTCAAAGTGGGCGATGAGGGGTTCGAACCCCCGACCCCCTCGGTGTAAACGAGGTGCTCTGAACCAGCTGAGCTAATCGCCCTATTTTACTAGGTTGCAATCGTATTGTGATTGCGAGTGCAAATATACAGCTAGATTTTGTATTTGCAAGCATATTTGCGAAAAAAGTGAAATAATTTTTCGATATTTTCTTTAGCGAACTCTTTTACAGTAAATTAATGTAATCCCATTTGCTCCATAATTATTCAGGTTCCGTTAAAAAAATCACAAAACGGCTAAGTTTAGCATATAGCTTTGGTTTCAGTCGCTATAATCATACCTTTGTATATCTTAATTGTATATTTAAAATGGCCAGATATAAAGAAAATGATTTGCCAAAATCAAAGATTACCGCTACTTCTCTCAATAAAGCAAAACTAATATTCAAATACGCCGGAAAACACCAATGGAAATTCTATGTTGGTTTATTCTTCCTGTTGCTTACAGGAGCTACTGCCCTAGCCTTTCCTAAGTTAATGGGAATGTTAGTAGACTGCGTTAAAAACAAAGATAATACAGAAACCAATAAAATTGCTTTAAGCTTAGTTGCTATACTATTTCTTCAGGCCTTCTTCTCTTTCTTTAGATTGTCTTTATTTATCAATTTTACTGAAAATACGCTGGCAACCCTGCGTTTGTCTTTATATACCAATTTGGTTAAGTTGCCAATGACGTTCTTCTCTCAAAAAAGAGTTGGAGAACTTAACAGTCGTATCAGCGCTGATATTACACAGATTCAAGACACGCTGACCAGTACGATAGCAGAATTTTTACGCCAGTTTATATTAATCATCGGAGGGGTAATTTTATTGGCTACAGAAAGTTTCAAACTTACTTTGTTAATGCTTTCTGTTGTGCCTTTGGTGGCTGTTGCAGCTGTAATCTTCGGAAGATTTATTAGAAAATACTCCAAACAAGTGCAAGATCAGGTGGCCGAAAGTCAGGTTATTGTAGAAGAAACCATGCAAGGGATTAGTATTGTGAAAGCATTTGCTAACGAATGGTATGAAATTGCAAGATACAAAGGCAAAATAGACGAAGTAGTAAAACTGGCAATTAAAGGCGGTAAATACCGTGGTTACTTTGCTTCTTTTATCATATTCTGTTTGTTTGGTGCGATTGTAGCAGTAGTTTGGTACGGTGTCCGATTGAGTATTGCAGGTGAAATGAGCGTAGGTCAATTGATTTCATTTGTGTTGTATTCTACTTTTGTAGGGGCGTCTTTTGGAGGAATAGCCGAATTATATGCACAAATACAGAAAGCAATTGGTGCTACCGAAAGGGTTTTTGAATTATTAGAAGAAACACCGGAGGAAATAAACGTTGAAGCAAACGGTGCGCATGAGAAAATTAAAGGAAATGTAGCGTTTAAAAATGTAGCATTTAGCTATCCTTCGCGTAAAGAAATTGAAGTTCTTAAGAATGTAAGCTTTACAGCAGAATTTGGTCAAAAAATAGCAATTGTAGGGCCAAGTGGTGCTGGAAAATCGACTATTTCGTCTCTTTTACTGCGCTTTTACGATATTTCGTCAGGAGAAATTACCGTTGATGGCAAGAATATTTATGACTATGATCTTGAAAATCTACGTGGCAACATGAGTATCGTTCCGCAAGATGTGATTTTGTTTGGAGGAACAATTAAAGAAAATATCGCTTACGGAAAACCCGATGCTACGGACGAGGAAATTATTCAGGCGGCGAAACAAGCAAACGCATTCAACTTTGTGAATGGTTTTCCGGAGAAATTCGAAACTTTGGTTGGAGAACGTGGTGTGAAATTGTCCGGTGGTCAACGTCAGCGTATTGCCATTGCAAGGGCTTTGCTTAAAAATCCAAGTATCTTGATTCTCGATGAAGCGACTTCTTCTTTGGACAGTGAAAGTGAAAAATTAGTTCAGGAAGCTTTAGAAATTCTAATGGAAGGAAGAACCAGTATTATTATCGCACACCGTCTGTCAACAATCAGAAGTGCTGATAAAATTTTGGTTTTAGACAACGGAAAAATTACAGAAGAAGGAACACATCAGGAACTGATAAATTTGGAGAATGGAATTTATAAAAACCTGAGTAACTTACAATTTACCCATAATTAGTGGTTAAAAAAAGTCTCTTTTTTTTTGTAAGAAAATATAAAATAATAACAAACAAATACTTAAATTTGAAGTCAATGGGTGTAAAAACTCATTGACTTTTCTTTTTTTTTCCTAAATCGTTTCCAGTTTATGTCGTAATCAAATCCTTTAAATATGAGTCAAAAAGAACTTAATTTGAAAATTTATTTTGGTGTCTTATTTTTATCTTTTTACTCAATTACATTTTCTCAAGAGCAAAAGGACTCCACTAAACTAATGAATGTGAGTTATGGAAGTAAAGGAATTCAATTAGAGACTAGAGATAATAAATTCTTGTTTCAATTACAAAGCAGATTACAGTTTCGTTTTGCAACTCCATACGATCAGGACCCGTTAACGTATGACGATTTCAATCAAGACAATCAGACCGCCTTTAAAATAAACAGAGCAAGGCTAAAGGTCGGAGGTCATGCTTTTGAGCCGTGGTTGAAGTATTATTGGGAATACGAGCTAAGTCAGTCCAATCTGTTGGATTTTAGAATCATGATTGAAAAATGGGACTGGATGAGTTTTAAAATAGGGCAATGGAAAACGGAGTTTACCCGCGAACGTTTTATTAGCAGTGGGGAGCAACAAATGGTTGAACGCTCTATACTGAACCGCCCTTTCACCACAGACAGACAGCAAGGAGTTGAAATTTATGGTCATCTAAAAGGAAAAGGCATAGCCGATTTTAATTATTGGGTAGCTGCTCTAACTGGAACCGGAAGAGGAAATACTAAAAACGACGACCAAAACCTAATGTACTTTGGAAGAGCGCAGTGGAATTTCTTAGGCAGAACACTTGATTTTGAAGGAGGAGACTTAGAATTTCATGAAAAACCGACCGCTATCATAGCCTTGGCCGGAGTAACAAACAGAAGTCCATATACTCGTTTTTCACAAGCCGGTGGTGGCTCTTTGGAGGGGTTTGAAGAAGAAAAACCGGGTCAATACAGGGTTAATCAATACAATATAGAATCCGCATTCATGTATCGTGGATTTTCCTGGCAAAGCGAATGGCATCACAAAAATATTATCGACAGGGTAAATAACAATGAATTAACCCGATTACGAGGGTATTATGCACAAGCCGGTTACTTTTTTCATACCATTTGGCCTTGGGTTCCTAAACATTTAGAAATGGCAGGCAGACATGCGGTTTATCGTCCTGATAAAAATTTTAAAGACAACCTGCAAAGAGAATCTACGGTAGCTTTTAATTACTTTTTTAAGGGTCATAAAAACAAGCTCACCGGAGAGGTCTCCTACTTTGATTTCCAGGATTCTAGCCTGCAATATACCGGTGGTTGGCGCTTTAGGGTGCAATGGGATATTTCACTTTAAATAAAGTAATTTCTGTAAAATTGGGAAAATTTTATGACTTGAAATAAGCTCAGATTTTATATGTTTGCCTTTAAATCCGGTAAACAAGCCTCTATTATGAAAAAAATCCGTTACAGAAGCAGTTTAATTTTTTTTGCTGTTTTACTCCTTTCACTCTCTAATTTAAACGCCCAAAAAAAACAATCCCCATTTGTAGTTAATTTATCCGAAGACGGATCACAATACATTAAATTCGGAATGAATCTTCAAGTTTGGGGACGCTATTCAGAGCTAAATCCCGGAAGCAAAATTGGAACTGACGAAGTGAACCAAACGTATGATATCGTAATTAGACGTTTGCGTTTGCAGGCGATGGGAATGTTAACCGAGAACATTTTCTTTCACCTTCAATTGGGGCAAAATAACATCAATTTTCAACAAAATTCAGGCCCTTCAAATGCACCGCTTTCTATTATGGATGCTTTGGGAGAATACCATTTTAATGATAAACTTCATATTGGTGGTGGTTTAACGGCCTGGGGAGCCGGAACAACAAGATATTCGGCAAATAGTAGTTCATCACACTTAACACTGGACACGCCAATGTATCAGCAGTTTATTAATACCTCCTCTACTTTTGGAAACAGAAACTTAAGTATTTATGCAAAAGGTGATTTGGGAAAATTCAATTACCGAGCTGCAATCACAAATCCATATAAAAACAGCGTAAATAATCTGGGTATCAACTCTACATTAAGTACAGAAACGCCGAGAGCACAATATTCAGGAATCCTAACCTATTCTTTTTTCGAGAAAGAATCTTTGGAAGATCCATACCACAAAGGAACTTATTTAGGAACTAAAAAGGTCTTTAATCTGGCACTGGGTTATATGACACAAGCAAAAGCAATGTGGCATCTAACAGCAGATGATAAAATCGCCCACGATGACATGAGTGTTTTAGGCTTTGATGTTTTTTACGACAGTCCAATCAATGATAAAGGAGCTGCTATTACCGCTTATGCTTCTTACAACAATAATAATTACGGTCGAAATTACATTCAGTCCGTTTCAACTCCCAACCCGGCTGTTGGAGATAATGGTTTAATCAACGGTTCCGGAGCCGGTTTTATTGGCGTAGGAACAGGAAATATTTATTACGGACAATTCGGGTACTTATTTGCTAAATCCTCTAATGCGGCTAAAAAAGGACGATTCCAACCCTATGTAGCGGCACAAGTTGCTGCTTTAGAAGCCTTAGACACTCCAATGACGATGTATGAAATCGGGGCAAATTATTACACAACAGGTACTTTTGGCCCGAAATTCAGTTTAAACTATCAAAACAGGGCGATCTACGATAATCCACTAATTGGAAAATACAAACAAAGCGATCGATTTGGAACTGTGGTGCTGCAATGTCAGGTTTCGTTTTAAGAAAAAAGAAGGAATCTTATAATCTTGGGATTTCTTCTTTTTTTTGAGTTGTATGACAACCTCTTTTAAATTTAGATTATACGCAAACTTGTCATTTCGACGAAGGAGAAATCACACACATAAATCGACAAAGAATGGTCGCTCACTATGCGGAATTCTTGGTGTGATTTCTCCTTCGTCGAAATGACACGGAATCAAGCGAAAGTGTAAGTTAGAAAAACATTTGTTCATTTCGAGGTACGAGAAATCACACACGTAAATCGACAAAGAATGGTCGCTCACTATGCGGAATTCCTGGTGTGATTTCTCGTACCTCGAAATGACACGGAATCAAGTAAAAGTGTAAGTTAGAAAATCTCGTGCTGAACTGACAATGGGATAAAAAAAAGAGGGAATCTCACAATCTTGAGATTCCCTCTTCATTTAACTGAATAGCATCAGAATTAATCTGTTTCTCTTTTTGAGTTCCAAAACGACCTCTTTTAAAGTGTAAACTGCGACTGCAAACTGAAAACTATTTCCCTTTCCTACGTCTGCGTTCTGCTTTAATCATAGATAATTCACGGCTTGTTTGTCCTGCTACAGAAGTGTTTTCTTCTGCACGACGAATCAAGTACGGCATAACATCTTTTACAGGGCCAAATGGCAAATATTTGGCAACATTATAACCGTTTTCGGCTAAATTGTAGCTAATATTATCACTCATTCCGTACAATTGACCAAACCAGATTCTGTTATCGTTTTTGGCAATTCCTTTGTCTTGCATCATTTCCATCAATTTATAAGAACTCAATTCATTGTGAGTTCCTGCAAAAATGGACATGGTATCTAAATGTTCTAACATATAATGAACTGCTTCATCATAGTTAACGTCTGTTGCTTCTTTAGAAACACAAATTGGAGAAACGTAATTCTTTTCTTCAGCTCTCTTATTTTCTTTTTCCATATAAGCGCCACGAACCAGTTTCATTCCAATAAAAAAGCCTTCTTTTTTGGCAATATCATGCAACTTTTTCAAGTAATCCAAACGATCCCAACGGTACATTTGTAAAGTATTGAAAACAATTGCTTTCTCTTTATTGTATTTACGCATCATATCGGTTACCAAGTCGTCTGCAGCATCCTGCATCCAGCTTTCTTCACCGTCAATTAATAAGGCAACATCTTTTTTGTGTGCTTCACTGCAAACTTTATCAAAACGGGCCACTACTCTATCCCATTCTGCTTGTTCTGCAGGAGACAAGGTTTGTTGCTCTCCTAATTTTTCATAAAGTTCAAAACGACCTAAACCCGTAGGTTTAAAAACCGCAAACGGAATTGCTAAACGTTCTTTAGCAAATTCAATCGTTTTTAAAGTCATTTCTAAAGCAGCATCAAACTGCTCTTCTTCTTCTTTTCCTTCAACTGAATAATCTAAAACAGATGAAACGCCTTTGGTAAACATTTTGTCTACTACAGTAATACAATCGTCTTCGTTGATACCACCACAAAAATGGTCAAAAACAGTTGCACGGATTAATCCTTCTACTGGCAAATGTGCTTTAATAGCAAAATTAGTAACAGCCGTTCCTATCCTCACCAAGGGTTCACTGTCGATCATTTTAAAAAGAAAATAAGCTCTGTCAAGTTCCGTATCGCTTTTTAACGAAAATGCAACCTGAGTGTTATCGAATATTTTTTCCATTTAGGTTATTTTTTGTGCAAATATAGACAGAGTTTCAATATTATTTACTTAAAAATGCCTTATTTTGCGCTTTCAATTAACTAAAGAATTATGCAATCCATTCAAGCCAATAATTATCTGGTACATTTTAATCAAAATGCATACGAAGCTCTAAATGTACATTTAAGAGAAAATAAATATTCAAACCTGTTTATTGTAGTCGATAATCATACAAATGAGCATTGTTTGTCTAAGTTTTTGCCTTTACTTGAAACGGATTTAACTATTGAAATAATTGAATTTGAGGCGGGTGAAATCAATAAAAATATTGATACCTGTATCGAAATCTGGAATGTTTTAACGGAACTTGGTGCAGATAGAAAATCACTAATAATTAATCTTGGTGGTGGTGTTGTAACCGATTTAGGCGGATTTGTAGCCTCTACTTTTAAACGTGGAGTTGACTTTATTAATATACCGACTACCTTATTGTCTATGGTGGATGCCTCTGTTGGAGGAAAAACCGGAGTTGATTTAGGGAATCTGAAAAACCAGATTGGTGTTATTAACGTACCTCAGATGGTATTAATTGACACGCAATATCTGGAAACTTTATCGCAAAGCGAAATGCGTTCCGGTTTGGCTGAGATGTTGAAACACGGTTTGATCTATGATGCTCCTTATTGGAGACAATTTTTAGATCTGAAATCTATTGATTATGCTGATTTTGATGAACTGATTTATCGTTCTGTTGAAATTAAGAACGAAATTGTAATTCAGGACCCAACAGAAAAGAATATTCGTAAAGCATTAAACTTTGGTCATACTTTAGGTCATGCTATTGAAAGCTACTTTTTAGAAAGTGAAACTAAAAAGACTTTATTGCATGGGGAAGCAATTGCAATAGGAATGATACTGGAAAGTTATATTTCATTGCAAAAAGAATTGATTACGGCCACAGAATATGCCGAAATCAAAACCGCTATTCAAAGTATATATGACGACGTGAAGTTTGATGATAAAGACATCGATCCGATCCTTGAATTGCTTATTCACGACAAAAAAAATGAGTACGGTACCATTCAATTTGCCTTGATTGAAGGGATAGGAAAAATAAAAATTAACCAATCCGTTGAAAATAAATTAATTCTAGACGCGTTTGAGGATTATAAATCTTAAACTTTTTTTAAGCAAAAGCTTTGCTTTAGGTGTATTTTATTTTTTACATTTGCCACGATGAAAACAAACAGAAAACAAAGACAATTTAGTTCTTATAGAAACCGGCTCAATAGTTCCTTGCTAAGGATGTTGAATCGTTTTTATAATAGCAAGAGTCCGTTTTGTTTTGATGTTTTTTTATGTTCAAAAGCAGAACACGAAAAACTGCCGATTATATTCGCCAATATTAGAGTTTGAATTTTAGATTTAGCACCGTTTACCTAAATTAAAAATACAATCTTAAATATTGAAAAATAAATGAATACAAAATATTCGGACTTAATAAATCAAACGTATTACTTCCCGCAAGAAGAATTTAAATTAAACAAAGACAACTTACAATTTCACAATATCGATTTGATGAAATTGGTGGAACAATACGGAACTCCATTAAAATTTACTTACCTGCCACAGATTTCGAACAATATCAATAAGGCAAAAGCCTGGTTCAGAAAATCTATGGAGAAAAACAAGTACGAAGCAAAGTATTACTATTGCTACTGTACAAAAAGCTCTCATTTTGAGTACATCATGAATGAAGCTTTTAAAAACAATATCCATATCGAAACATCATCTGCTTTTGATGTGAATATTGTGGAGAATTTGTTGGAAAATGGTAAGATAAACAAAAGTACGTATGTTATTTGTAACGGTTTTAAAAGAGACGAATACATCAGTAACATTGCGAGACTGATCAATAACGGACATAAAAACACTATTCCGATTATTGATAACTATGAAGAACTTGATTTGCTTCAGGCTGAAATAAAAGGAAAATTCAAAATTGGAATCCGTATTGCTGCCGAAGAAGAACCTAAATTTGAGTTTTATACTTCCAGATTAGGTATTGGATACAAAAATATCGTTGCTTTCTACAAGAAACAAATTCAGGAGAATGATAAATTAGAGCTGAAAATGCTTCACTTTTTCATTAACACCGGAATAAATGATACGGCTTATTACTGGAACGAATTGGTGAAATGTATCAAAGTATACATTGCACTAAAAAAAGAATGCCCTGGTCTTGATGGCTTGAATATTGGTGGTGGTTTCCCTATCAAAAATTCATTGGCCTTTGAATATGACTACCAATATATGATTGATGAAATTATCAATCAGATTAAAATTGCCTGTGACGAAGCAGAAGTAGATGTTCCGAACATTTTTACTGAATTTGGATCCTTTACTGTTGGAGAAAGCGGTGGCGCTATCTATCAGATTTTGTACCAAAAACAACAAAATGACAGGGAAAAATGGAACATGATTGACTCTTCATTCATTACCACTTTGCCAGACACATGGGCTATCAACAAACGTTTTATCATGCTGGCGGTAAACCGCTGGAACGATACTTACGAGCGGGTTCTGTTAGGAGGTTTAACTTGTGATAGCGATGATTATTACAACTCCGAGCAAAACATGAACGCCATTTATTTACCTAAATACAACAAAGAAAAACCATTGTATATTGGTTTCTTTAATACAGGTGCTTATCAGGAAACAATCGGAGGTTACGGAGGTTTACACCACTGCCTTATTCCACAGCCCAAACACATCCTTATAGATCGAGACGAAAACGGAATTTTGGCTACTGAAGTTTTTTCAGAACAACAAACTTCTGATGATGTATTGAAGATATTAGGCTACTCTAAAAAAATATAAAAAAAGCTGCAAATTGATGATTTAATATCTTTAAAATTATTAATTTGCAGTATCATCTAAAAGGTTAAACTTTTAATTCAAAATAAAAAAACAAAAAAAACAAGAAAATGAAAGGACCAATCAGTCAGTTTATTGAAAAACATTATTTGCACTTTAATTCTGCTTCTTTAGTTGATGCTGCAAAGGCATACGAACAACAATTGGCAAATGGAGCTAAGATGATGGTAAGTATGGCTGGCGCTATGAGTACAGCAGAAATTGGTAAAATTTTTGCCGAAATAATCAGACAAGATAAAGTACAGATTATTTCATGTACCGGAGCCAATCTGGAAGAAGATATCATGAACTTAGTAGCTCATTCCCATTATGAAAGAGTTCCTAATTACCGTGATTTAACACCGGAAGACGAATGGGCATTGCTGGAAAGAGGATTAAACCGTGTTACCGATACTTGCATTCCTGAACATGAAGCATTTCGTCGTTTACAAAAACACATTTACAAAATCTGGAAAGATGCTGATGACAAAGGAGAACGTTATTTTCCGCATGAATTCATGTATAAAATGTTATTATCCGGCGTATTAGAAGAATACTACGAAATAGATTTAAAAGATAGCTGGATGTATGCAGCTGCTGAGAAAAATTTACCTATCATTGTTCCGGGTTGGGAAGATAGCACAATGGGTAACATTTTTGCCTCATATGTAATTAAAGGTGAGTTAAAAGCCTCTACCATGAAATCAGGAATCGAATACATGACATTCCTTGCTGATTGGTATCCGAAAAATAGCACTAACGGAATTGGATTTTTCCAAATTGGTGGTGGTATTGCAGGAGATTTCCCTATTTGTGTGGTACCAATGTTGTACCAGGATATGGAAATGCATGATATCCCGTTTTGGAGTTATTTCTGCCAAATTTCAGATTCAACAACCAGTTATGGTTCGTACTCTGGAGCGGTTCCAAACGAGAAAATCACTTGGGGTAAATTAGATATCAAAACCCCTAAATTTATTATTGAGTCGGATGCTACAATCGTTGCTCCGTTAATTTTTGCATATTTATTAGATTTATAGGATAATTTTATGAAAAGAGTTATAGTAGACTACGCTAAACTTACCAACGAAATTTTAAACCTTTTGGTAGAGAAATTTCCTGATGGTTATGATGATTCGGATGTTATCCGTTTTAGAAATGCTAAAAACGAATTGATCGAAGCGGTTGAAGTTCGTACTGAAGACACTATTTATTTAGTGAAAATTAGTACCAAACTTGCAGACAGAATCGAAAACTACGACGAAGATGATGATATCGACGTTGATGTAGATACTATCGAGCCGGTAAAAGGTCTTGATCTTGATGATGATATTGATGAGGACGAGGATGAGGATACACAAGACAAACCAGACTCTGACGGTGGAGATGACGATGATGACGACGAAGATAAAGAAGATATCGCTGATGACGACGACGATGAAGACGATGAAGATTAATTTATCTCTTTCTTAATAAACTAAAGGAACTCTATTCGGGTTCCTTTTTTTATTATTTCCTTATAAAACTTATTATTATTTATAAGAAAAATAATATATTTACATAATTCTAAAGTACTAGCGCCAGATGAATTCACAGATACTACATGCCAAACTAAAAGAAAATTTTGGATTTGAAAAGTTCAGACCCAATCAGGAAACGATTATAAACACGATACTTTCCGGTCAGGATACACTGGCTATTATGCCAACCGGAGGAGGGAAATCAATCTGTTTTCAGTTACCGGCGCTAGTGCTTCCCGGAATTACGATTGTTGTTTCTCCACTGATTGCACTAATGAAAGATCAGGTAGACAGTCTGAAAACGAATGGTATTTCGGCCTGTTATATTAATAGTAGTCAATCTTCTGAAGAACAGCGATTTTACATCGATCACCTAAAGTCAAATACGATTAAACTGGTGTATATAGCCCCAGAAAGTTTGTCTTATTTGGATGCGGTTTTTAATGAGTTAACAATCAGCTTAATCGCTATAGATGAGGCACATTGTATTTCGTCATGGGGTCATGATTTTCGTCCGGCCTATACCAATTTAGGGTATTTGAAAAGCCGCTTCCCTTCTACTCCAATTCTGGCTCTAACCGCTACAGCAGATAAAGCAACGCGTACCGATATTACAAAACAGTTAAATTTAAGAAATCCAAAAACTTTTGTAGCTTCTTTTGACAGGAAAAATCTAAGTCTTGAAGTGCGTCCGGCTTTGGATCGTATCAAACAAATTACAGATTTTATAGAAAAGCGACCAAACGAATCGGGAATCGTATACTGTCTAAGTCGTAAAACCACAGAAGAACTAGCGGATAAACTTCGAAAAAAAGGAATTTTAGCAAAAGCATACCATGCCGGTTTAGAGAATAAGCTACGGGCAAAAACACAAGATGAATTCATAAACGATGATTGTCAGGTGGTTTGTGCTACAATTGCGTTCGGAATGGGGATTGATAAATCCAATGTGCGTTGGGTGGTGCATTACAATCTTCCCAAAAACATTGAAGGTTATTATCAGGAGATTGGACGTGCCGGTCGTGATGGATTACCGTCTGAAACTGTTTTATTTGAAAGTTATGCCGATGTAATTCAGCTCCAGAAGTTTGCATCAGAAGGTTTAAACGCCGATGTGCAATTGGCAAAACTGGAACGAATGAAGCAATATGCCGATGCTTTAAGCTGTAGGCGCAAAATTCTGCTCTCGTATTTTGGTGAGTTGGTAACAGAGAATTGTGGTAATTGTGATATCTGTAAAAATCCTCCCGTTTTCTTTGACGGAACAATTTTAGCACAGAAAGCATTGTCAGCGATTATCCGTTTGCAGGAATCCGAACCCTTGGCTGTAATTGTTGATTTTTTAAGAGGCTCGAAAAACGCGTATATCTACGAAAAAAATTATCAAACGCTAAAAACGTACGGAATTGGGGCCGATATTTCCTGGTACGATTGGAATCAATATTTAATACAACTAATCAATTTAGGATATTGCGAAATTGCCTTTCATCAACACAATAAAATTTTACTAACGCCCTTTGCAAAGAAAGTTTTGTTTGAAGGCGAAAAAGTAAAACTGACAACCGTTGTCAAAAAAGTGATCGACAAAAACGCTATAAAAGAAGAAAAAGCAACAGTTGCCAAAAATTCTCTTTTTGAAACGCTTCGAAAATTACGATACGAAATTGCTCAAGAAGAAGAAGTTCCGGCTTATGTAATTTTTAGTGATGCCGCCTTACGTCAAATGGAAACTGTACGTCCAATGAGTGATGAGGAATTTTTGACTATTGATGGTGTTGGAAAAGTCAAACTTGAAAAATATGGATCGGAGTTCATAGACGCGATTATTGATTTTTATAAAAAGAAAAAGACCAACACAAAAACCAAAAAAGAAAGCAATACCTATAAAGCAACTTTAGAATTATTCCAAAGCGGTAGCTCTGTTGAAGAAATCGCCTTCAAAAGAAAACTCGGGCTTTCGACAGTAGTCTCACATTTGGCCAAATTATATGTGGAGGGCTATGATATTGACTTAAGCAAGTTTGTTACTTCTAAAGAAATTGCGCTATTAGAAAGAGCGCAAATAAAATTAGAAAATCCTACAGCTCTAAAACCTTATTTTGATCATTTTGAAGGAAGTATTTCGTATGATAAAATCAGATTGGGTCTTGCGGTTATTGAGAGGTATAATAAAAAGTAGGGCGCGCGCTTCGACTTCGCTCAGCGTGACAGAAAGAAAATTAGTTTTTTTTTTTGTTTATAGATTATGGTTCGGTGTTATTGGGATAAAAATAAAATGATCACAACAAATAGAAAATTTAAAACTATTTGTCACCCTGAGCGAAGTCGAAGGCTATTTAAGTAATAAAGGCGCTTCGACTTCGCTCAGCCTGACAATGGGGAATTAGTTTTTTTATGTGCTAAGTCTTGGTGTTATTGGTTGAAAAATAAAATGATCACAACAAATAGAAAATTTAAAACGATTTGTCAGCCTGAGCGAAGTCGAAGGCTATTTAAGTAAAAAGGGGCTTCGACTTCGCTCAGCCTGACAGTGGGGTTTGCTGTTGATAGGTTAGCAATAAAATTACCGTATAGCGCACAACTTTATCTACAACTAAATTTTCAAAAATTTCACCAAAAAAAAATCCCAAACCCCAACCTACAAAGATTGGAATTTGGAATTTATAAAATTTGGAATTTAAATTCCCCCAGGAATTTAGTTTCTGATTAATTTTTTGTATTTCAAACGTTTTGGAGTTAAATCACCACCTAAACGTTTCTTTTTGTTTTCTTCGTATTCAGAGAAACCACCTTCGAAATAGTACACTTCAGATTCTCCTTCAAAGGCAAGAATGTGAGTACAAATTCTGTCCAGGAACCATCTGTCGTGCGAAATTACTACAGCACAACCAGCGAAGTTTTCAAGACCTTCCTCAAGTGCACGAAGTGTATTTACATCCAAATCATTTGTAGGCTCATCTAATAAAAGTACGTTTCCTTCTTCTTTTAGTGTCATTGCCAAGTGCAAACGGTTACGCTCACCACCCGAAAGCATGGCGACTTTTTTGTTCTGATCGCTTCCTCCAAAGTTAAAACGGCTTAAGTAAGCACGAGAGTTTACCTGACGTCCGCCCATCATAATTAATTCCTGACCATCGCAGAAATTTTCCCAGATTGTTTTGTTTGGGTCAATGTTAGAGTGTGATTGATCTACGTAAGCGATTTTTACGGTTTCTCCAACAGAAAATTCTCCGCTGTCGGTTTCCTGCTCTCCCATAATCATTCTGAAAATAGTAGATTTACCGGCACCGTTTGGTCCGATAATTCCAACAATTCCGGCTTGTGGTAAAGTGAAATTCAAATTATCGTACAATAATTTATCTCCAAATGCTTTCGCAACATTTTTAGCTTCAATCACATTTGTTCCTAAACGAGGTCCGTTTGGAATATAGATTTCCAGATTTTCATCCAGTTGTTTTTGATCTTCGTTTAATAATTTGTCGTAATTCTGTAAACGTGCTTTTTGTTTTGTCTGACGTCCTTTTGCTCCTTGACGAACCCAGTCCAACTCACGCTCTAAGTTTTTACGACGTTTAGAAGCTACTTTTTCTTCTAATGCCATTCTGCTTGATTTTTGATCCAACCAAGAAGAATAATTTCCTTTCCATGGAATACCTTCTCCTCTGTCTAATTCAAGAATCCAACCCGCTACATTATCCAGGAAGTATCTATCGTGCGTTACCGCGATAACAGTTCCGGCATATTGCGCTAAGTGTTGCTCTAACCAAAGTACACTTTCTGCATCTAAGTGGTTGGTAGGCTCATCCAATAACAATACATCAGGTTGTTGTAACAACAAACGACATAAAGCTACACGACGACGCTCTCCTCCAGAAAGGTTTTTGATTGGCGTATCTCCGTCCGGAGTACGTAAAGCATCCATTGCGATTTCTAATTTGGTATCAATTTCCCAAGCTCCAAGCGCATCAATTTTATCTTGTAAAGCTGCTTGACGGTCCATTAATTTGTCCATTTTATCCGCATCTTCGTAATTTTCAGGAAGACCAAATAAATCATTGATGTTGTTGTATTCTTCTAAAACTGCCATAGTTTCGGCAACTCCTTCACGAACAATATCAATAACAGTTTTCGTTTCGTCTAATTGCGGTTCTTGCTCTAAATAACCAACAGTATAACCCGGAGCAAAAACTACATCACCCTGATAATTTTTATCAACTCCGGCAATAATCTTCAAAAGAGAAGATTTTCCGGAACCATTTAAACCTAAAATACCAATTTTAGCTCCGTAAAAAAAGCTTAAATAAATATTCTTTAGTACTTGTTTGTCACTGCTTGAGTAGGTTTTACTCAATTTTGACATGGAGAAAATTACTTTCTTATCGTCTGACATTATGATCTATTTTTTAAATTTCTATATTTTTATTTTAAACTCTACCTTTTAAAGCATTAAAAACCCATGCATTAGCAAAGAAACCAACGCCTACAGCTCCAAATCCCCAACCCGAAACATCACTATATCTAAAAGCTCCAAGACCTATTAATAACAATCCCATAAGTATCATTATAAAAGTAGCCCATCCTAAAACAGTATTTTTATTCATTCCCATAATTGTGAATTATTTTTTAATCTAGATTATTTTTATTTTTTTGGAAATGCAAATATCGTGAATTTTCATGGCTTAATTAAATATTTTGTAAAGCATTTCTTTTAGCAAATCTGATTGAGGCAATGCATTCGCTCCAACCCCTTTACTTTTTACATCAATATCACGTAATGCGCCTATAATTTGACTTACTTTTCGCATCGGGTAATTCTTTATCGCCAGGTCGTATTCCTTTAAAAAATATGGGTTTACTCCGATGGCTGTAGCTACATTTTTCGGATTCTTGTCTTTAAGTCCGTGGTATTTCAGTAGTTGTATAAAAAATCCAAATACCAGTCCGGTTGTCATTACCAGCGGGTATTCTTTTGGATTGTGAGCAAAGTTTTCTGCAATCTTGTAGGCTTTAATCTGATTGCGCTCTCCGATTGCCTTTCTTAATTCAAAAACATTGTAGTCTTTACTGAAACCGATATTTTCTTCAATATGTTGTGGCGTAATTACAGTTCCTTGCGGTAAAATAATCTGTAATTTTTCAAGTTCATTATTGATTTTACTTAAATCGGTACCTAAAAATTCGACCAGCATGGCATTTGCTTTGGGATCAATTGTATATTTTTTTCCCGCTAATACCCGTTTGATCCAGTCACCAACCTGATTTTCGTATAATTTTTTACTTTCAAAGACAACTCCTTTTTGAGCTAATAGTTTGGTTACTTTTTTACGCTTATCAAGTGTTTTGTATTTGTAGCAAAAGACTAAAACCGTCGTTTCCATCGGATTAGCGACATAAGATTCTATTTTGTCAATATTTCTGGATAAGTCCTGCGCTTCTTTCACTATAACAACCTGACGATCAGCCATCATCGGATAGCGCTTAGCCGTTGAAACAATATCCTCGACAGAAACATCTCTTCCGTATAAAACAGTCTGGTTGAATCCTTTCTCCTCTTCTGCAAGTAGATTTTTCTCCATGTATTCTGCTAACTTATCAATATAATAAGGCTCTTCACCCATTAAAAAATAAATTGGCTTAATATTTCCGGCTTTTATATCATTTACAATTTTTACAACTTCATCCATTCATTTTGATGTTTCAAGTTGCAGGTTTCAAGTTTACGCTCCAATAACTTGAAACTTTAAACTTGAAACCTGCAACAATTTTATATTTTTGCTTTATGCTAAAATTAAATTTCCCTACTTATACTTTCCGATTCAAAAATAGCGAAAATAAAGTGTCAATTTTTGATGAAATCAGGAAAAAATTCATCATTCTTACCCCGGAAGAATGGGTGCGTCAGCATGTCGTCCATTTTTTAATGAAGGAGAAAAAATACCCCAAATCACTTATAAATGTAGAAAAAGTTCTGACAGTGAATGGATTACGTAAACGTTACGATGTTGTGGTCTTTAATTCTGACGGTTCTATACATATATTGGTAGAGTGCAAAGCGCCTGAAGTAAAAATATCGCAGGCAACTTTTGACCAGATTGCTCGTTATAATATGACAATGCAGGCACGGTTTTTGAATGTTACGAACGGTCTGAATCATTATTATTGTCAAATGGACTTTGAAAACGAGAAATATGCGTTTTTACCATCGCTTCCAGGCTATAAATAAATTTTAATAAATTATAAAAAAATACTTTTGGATAAAATAGCAGTCGTAATTTTAAATTGGAATGGAGTAAAATTGTTAGAGCAGTTTTTACCTTCCGTCATCCAATTTTCGGCAGAAGCCACTATTTATGTTGCAGATAATGCTTCAACAGACAATTCTATAAATTTCGTCAAAGAAAACTTCCCAACCATAAAGATTGTCAAAAATGATGGCAATCATGGTTTTGCGAAAGGATACAACGATGCTTTACAACATATTGATGCCGAACTATACGCTTTAGTCAATTCAGATATCGAGGTAACAGAAAATTGGTTGAAACCTATTATAGAAACGTTTGACAGTGAAAAGCAAACGGCTATTATTCAACCTAAAATTCTGGACTTCAAAAATAAAGGATATTTCGAATACGCCGGTGCAGCGGGTGGTTTTTTAGATAAATATGGTTATCCCTACTGTCGTGGACGTATTTTCGAAACGATTGAAAAAGACAATGGTCAATACGATGATAATTGCGAATTATTCTGGGCTTCCGGGGCTTGTTTTTTTATTAGAAGCACTGTTTATCATGAATTAGAGGGTTTTGATGCTGCTTTTTTTGCGCATCAGGAGGAAATCGATTTGTGCTGGCGTGCTTTAAATGAAGGGTATATTATTAAATACAATTCACAATCGATAGTGTATCATGTGGGAGGCGCGACATTACAACAAGGGAATCCAAGAAAGACGTATCTGAATTTCAGGAATTCGTTGCTAATGATGGTAAAAAACCTTCCGAAAAAAGGGTTACTCTCTACTCTTTTCATCCGAATGGTTTTGGACGGAATTGCGGGAGTACGTTTTCTTTTTCAAGGAAAATTTCAGCACACTATTGCGATTTTGAAAGCACATTTCTCATTTTATGGCCTGTTTTTTGCGTATAAAAGAAAAAGAAAAGATTTTCAGATCCAACAATACTATAGTGTCAAAAGTATCGTTTACTTGTATTACGTGGAAAAATTGACATTATTTAAAGAAATCTTTAACAGAATTCAATATATTAAAAACTAAATTTGTAATCAACGTCTAATTAAATTAAAATTATGAGAAAAATAGTAATTGCACTATCCGTATTAATGGCTTTAACATCGTGTGTTTCGAAGAAACAATATGCGGCATTAGAAGCTAAAAACAAAGAGACTCAAGACTTATTAAATTCTTGTACTGTAAAACTTAATTCATGTTTGGAAGAGAAAGCAGGCTTAGCAGCTACTGCTGAAAGTTATAAATCGCACAATCAGGACTTAATAAACAGTTCTAAAGATTTGACTGTATTAACTACAAAAGGAGCTGAAAATCTGGAGAAATCTTTAGAAAGTTTAAAAGAGAAAGATTTAAAAATATCAAGACTTCAAGATGCTTTAACTAAAAAAGACAGTGTGACGTTGGCTTTAGTAACAAGCTTAAAAGGAGCAGTTGGAATCAACGATCCGGACATCGAAATCAACGTTGAAAAAGGAGTTGTATTTATTTCTATTGCAGATAAATTATTATTTAAAAGTGGTAGTTATGACGTAAGTGATAAAGCAAAAACAGTTTTAGCTAAAGTAGCTAAAGTTGTAAATGACAAACCGGACTTTGAATGTATGGTTGAAGGTCATACAGATGACGTTCCTTACAAAAGCAACGGAATTATCTTAGACAACTGGGATTTAAGTGTGAAACGTTCTACTGCTATTGTACGTGTATTAACAAACGATCTTGGTGTAAATCCAGCGAAATTAATTGCTGCAGGTAGAAGTTCATATGTGCCTTTAGTTGCAAATGATACTCCTGAAAATAAAGCTCGTAACAGAAGAACTCGTATTGTGGTTATGCCAAAAATCGATCAATTCTACGATATGATTGAAAAAGAAATGAAAAAACAATCGAAATAATTCTTTATTTCCATATCATTTTTAAACAGAAAAAGCAGGTCGAACGACCTGCTTTTATGTATTCTTAACTTTGTTTAATAACCAATTAAATATAAATCAAGAATAGCATTATTTTTAATTAACTAACTAAATTTTAACTGATATTAAAGTTAGTTATTATTTTTAAATTACGATACGTTTTAAGTTTTTTTTTACAAAAGCACTATTAAGGTTTCAATTTATAGCTGCAAATTAGATTTTTATTGCTGTATTGTATCGTTTAACAGCAGTTTATCTCCCACTTTCTTTTCTTTCCATTTACTCAGAAAAACGATGTTTTCAATATTAGAGTTGCTCTCCTAACTTGTAAATGTAAAAACGATCCGTCTGAAAGTGTATTCCGGATTACTCAGTTTTTTCAAATAAAAGAAAAATGGTTTAATTAATTCATAAGTAAATTAATCAAACCATTCTTTATTATCTTAAAATTGTATTCTTTTATTTTTTACAGAATATCAATATCTCCTTTTCCTTCTCTGATAATTACAGGCTCATGTTCAGATAAATCTATAATTGTTGAACCAACGTTATCTCCATAACCTCCGTCAATAACAAGATCTACCAGGTTTTGCCATTTTTCAAAAATGAGTTCAGGATCTGTTGTATATTCAATTACATCATCCTCATCACGTATTGAAGTAGAAACAATTGGGTTTCCTAACTGTCTTACTATTTCTAAAACAATATTATTATCCGGCACACGAATACCGACAGTGGTTTTCTTCTTAAATTCTTTTGGCAAATTGTTATTTCCCGGCAAAATAAAAGTATAAGGCCCAGGCAACGCCCGTTTTAGGATTTTAAACGTTGATGTATCAATTTGTCTCACATAATCGGATAAATTGCTTAAATCATGACAAATGAAGGAGAAGTTTGCTTTCTCCAGCTTTACGCCTTTTATTTTTGCAATTTTTTCCAACGCACGGGAATTGGTAATATCACAACCCAATCCGTACACCGTATCTGTTGGATAGATTACCAGACCACCATTCTGAAGTACTTTTACCACTTTGGCTATTGCAGCTTCACTTGGTTTATCGGGGTATATTTTTATAAATTCTGCCATGAGTTTTTTTTGTTTACAGTTTCTGGTTTTACGTTTAAAGTTTCAGGTTTAAAGTTTCACGTTTTACGTTTAAGGACTTGTGATGAGAACTTGAAACTTTAAACCTGAAACTTAAAACAAATTCCTCGTTATCCTACCACGTCTAATTTAGCAAATCGAAGTAATAATTTCTTGAGTCCGCCTACTTCAAATTTAATTTCGGCTTTTTTGTCGGGGCCAACTCCTTCCAAATTGACTACCTCTCCTCTACCAAAACGTTCGTGCATTACTACATTTCCGATTGTCAATTTATTATCAAATAAATTCGGAGCGCTACTGTTTGGATTCGTTCCTGCGACTGGTTTCAACTTGCGGACATTAGAATCCGGTCTTGGCTCATTATTGGTATGCTGTTTTGGAGGAGTACTTCCAATCGGTTTTGCCAGTCGTAATTTTGATTTGTCAATATCTCCAAAAATATCACCGTCAATCGGGGATTTGTATCTGTAATTCGTTTCTGCCGGAGTTAAATATTCGAGGTATTGCCCATCAATTTCTTCAATAAATCGGGAAGGCTCACTATCGGTAAGTTTTCCCCAGCGGTAACGCGATTGTGCATACGTTAAGTACGCCTGATGCTCGGCACGTGTCAGGGCTACGTAAAACAAACGTCGCTCTTCTTCCAGTTCGCTTCGGGTACTCATACTCATGGCACTCGGAAACAAATCTTCTTCCATTCCGACTGCAAAAACATGAGGGAATTCCAGTCCTTTTGCTAAGTGAATGGTCATTAAAGCGACACGATCTTCATCGGTTGTATCGTTGTCTAAGTCGGTAGCAAGGGCAACATCCTGCATAAATTCAGACAAAGCACCTCTTGCACCGTCAATTTCTCTCTGGCCTTCGGTGAAGTCTTTTATACCATTTAAAAGTTCTTCGATATTTTGAACTTTAGCCATTCCTTCCGGAGTAGCATCTTTTTTAAGCTCTTGTACTAAACCTGTTTTTTTGGCTACGTGGTCTGTAATATAAAAAGCATCCTGATTCTGATCAATAACCTGAAAACTCTGGATCATAGTCACAAAATCCTTCAATTTGTTTTTTGTTCCTGTATTCAGTTTCAAATCAATTTTATCGATGTTTACCATTACTTCCCAAATCGATCTTTTGTAATGATTGGCGGCAATAGTTAATTTTTCGACCGTTGTATCTCCGATTCCACGAGCCGGATAATTGATGACACGAATCAATGCTTCTTCGTCTTTTGGGTTGATAACCAAACGCAAATAACACAAAACGTCTTTGATTTCTTTACGTTGGTAGAACGACAAACCACCATAAATTCGATACGGAATATCACGTTTTCTCAAAGCATCCTCCATAGCACGGGACTGGGCATTGGTACGATACAAAATTGCGAAGGAACCATTATGCAACTGATTTTGCATTTTTTGTTCGAAAATTGTACTCGCCACAAAACGACCTTCCTCGGCATCGGTTAAACTTCGGTGTACTTTGATTTTTGGTCCGAAATCATTTGCGGTCCAAACAATTTTATCCAGTTTCGTTTTATTCTTATCGATAATGGTATTGGCCGCTTCTACAATATTTCGGGTAGAACGGTAGTTTTGTTCCAATCGGAACATTTTTACCCCTTCATAATCCTTCTGGAAATTCAGAATGTTATTGATATTCGCTCCACGGAAAGCATAAATACTTTGCGCATCATCACCTACCACACAAATATTTTGAAATTTATCTGATAATGCTCTTACAATCAAATATTGAGAGTGATTGGTATCCTGGTACTCATCAACCAAAATGTATCTAAAACGGTTTTGGTATTTTGATAAAACCTCCGGAAAACGGGTTAACAATTCGTTGGTTTTCAACAACAAATCATCAAAGTCCATTGCTCCGGCTTTGAAACATCTTTCTACATATTGCTGGTAAATCTCTCCTAACCTTGGTCTTTTGGCCATAGCGTCGGCTTCTTGCAACTCAGGATCATTGAAGTAGGCTTTTACCGTAATTAAACTGTTTTTATAATTTGAAATTCGGCCTAGAATCTGTTTTGGTTTATAGACATCGCGATCCAATTGCATTTCTTTAATAATCGAAGAAATCAACCTTGCAGAATCCTGCGAGTCATAAATCGTAAAATTTGAAGGGTATCCCAAATGGTCTGATTCGGCACGAAGGATACGGGCAAAAATAGAGTGAAATGTCCCCATCCAAAGGTTCTTTGCCTCAGCAGATCCGACGATATCAGAGATCCTGTGTTTCATTTCACGAGCTGCTTTGTTCGTAAAAGTCAACGACAATATATTAAAAGCATCAACACCCTGATGCATCAGATAAGCAATTCTAATGGTAAGAACACGGGTTTTTCCTGAACCTGCACCAGCAATAATAATCATTGGCCCGTCTTTTTGTAAAACGGGTTCTCTTTGCGCTTCGTTTAGCTGGTCAATATAATTTTGCATGAAATTTTTCTATTTAGGCAAAAATAAGAATTCTAGTTTTAATAAGCTAGTAAGTTTCTGAGGTTCTAAACAATAAAACGTGCTTATTTTATATTCTCTTTTGAAGTAAAAGACGCTCTAAACAGAAGATCTTGACTTTTTCTAAAAAGGTTGTGAGAAATGTTAAAATTTCAGGCAAAATAACAGGATTTATTTGAATAAAATTTTACTTTTATCCTAACTATAAAAAACTGTCTATGAAGAAATTTTACCTACTATTACTTTTATTTTTAAGTTTAAAACTACTGGCTCAGAACCCGGGACTAGATCCTACTTTTAACCCCAAAGATGATGGAGTTTATCAGCAAAAAATTGGATCCGGTGCGGTTCTGCTTCCAAACAATAAAATACTAAGCGTCTATAAAAATGGACAGGTTGAATGTAATGTATTGCTTTTGAATCCGGATGGAAGCCGGGACAATACTTTTAATACGACAGCTTCTTTTTCATCAAAAGACATTCGGATATTTGCTAAATCAGATGGTGCTTTTCTAACGCTTGATTACAGCGGTAAGTTAAAAGCCTTTCATGCAGATGGAACGGTTAACGCAGGTTTTACTATTACAACTATAAAAAACACCAATACCGATACTTATAGAATCAATGATATCATTTATCAAGAGGATGGGAAAATCATTCTCTACGGTGCGTTTGATACTTTGAATGACGTTTATGCGGTAGGTTTTGTGCGCTTAAATGCGGACGGAAGTCTTGATCCTACTTTTAAATGGAAATCTGCCGGTAAAAAAATAGTGATCCAGAATGATGGAAATTATGTGGCTGTAGGCGGAACAAGACCATCACGATATTTTGCTGATGGGAAAATGGATTCAAGCTTTAAAATAATTGCTACTATCGATCCTGTGCAAAAATTTGTGACGAATGGCTTTGAAACGGCAGATAATAGTACTATCGATGACATAGCCGTGCAGCCTGATGGAAAAGTAATAGCAGTTGGATGTAATTATGTCGAGAACGGCAGAACCATTTCTTACTCTATTGTTAGGCTAAATGCAAATGGGACAAGAGATACGGGATTTAAATTATTTACAGACAGAGAGCAAAGAATAAGAAAAGTTTATATACAAAAAGACAATAAAATCATCCTTAATATTGACTATTATAAATTTATCCGATTAAATCCTGATGGATCAACAGATCCCACTTTTAAATACACCAATACAGTAGGTTTCCTAAACGAAGGAGTTTTGCACTTTCAAGGGGATAAAATAATTATCAGTGCTCGTTTTAAAGACAGTCAAGGAATTACAAGAGCTGATATACATCGAATAAATGTTGATGGAAGTCTTGATTTGACTTTTAATCCGCATTCAGGTCCTAATTTATTTTTTAATGAAACGTCTCCTTTTTTATCGAAAGTACTATTAGATCAAAAGGTTTTATTGGTTGGGAATTTTACAACCTACAATGATATCCCGGTGAGAAATATATGCCGACTCAATCAAAATGGTACCTACGATCCAAGTTTTAAGCTGGATCCAAAGATTCGAATATTAGCGGATACAGATAGTTCATATCGCATTTTGGAGCAGAAAGACGGAAAAATTATATTGGTTCATAATGGTACGCTGTTGATAGATGGTCGTGCAACCTCTATTATTAGATTAAAACCTGATGGTACTATTGATCCTACTTTTAACATAGATCAGTATGTGTCCTACAACCCTTCTGATATCCAGCTTTTAAATAATGGCAAAATTCTAATGATAGGTGAAAATGGTGTTTTTATTAACACGGGAGGAAGTTATTATTCCTTTAATATCATTCAACTTAATTCAGATGGTTCACTTGATAATGGTTACAAAAGTGTTCAATACAAAAAGCCATTTAGAATAGCTCCTTTGTCCGATAATAAAGTTTTAGTTTCCTTTCTGGATTACAATCCCAATTATACCTATTATCCGGTTTTAAAATTAAATGAAGACGGTACGAAAGACAGTTCTTTCAAATCCGGAATTTATCCTTATTCCAAAATAAAAGAATTACATGATGGTAAACTATTAATTACCTACTACGATCGATATCGTACTGGTCCCAATGGTGAAGATCTTTATTTGACAAGAGTGAATTCTGATGGTTTGGCTGATCCTACCTTTAGCACTTATTCTTTTGCTTCAAGTAAAGTTAATCGTTCTGATTTTTATGAAAATGGAGAGATTAATCTATTCTTAGCTACTAACGCTACTGACTCAACAAAAAAAGTAACGCTTAGTTCGGATGGAAAATTAGCAAACAGTACGACCTATAATACCTCTAAAGAGTTTGCGATTCAAAACTGTGAAGATCTGCTTTTTTACGGGTATTTTGATAAACTTGATGGCGTTAACAAAAGTGGTATCGTTCGCTACAAGACGTCCAACAGTACTTCAAGTTCAAATCCAGCTGGCGAAATTTATCAGCCTTTCACAAACGGACAGACTTTGGCGGATCTTAAAGTGGATGGAACAGCTTTAAAATGGTACACTTTGCAAAGCAATTGCGGTATCAATAACAATACAACAAACAAAAGTGTCGCAGATACTGAAACTTTGTTGCCTTCTACAACACTTTTGGTCAACGGAACAACCTATTATGCGTCACAAAGTATAAATGGTACAGAAAGCAGCTATAGATTACCGGTAACCGTATATTCTGCTACACTTGGAGTAAAAGAAAACAATTTGCCTAATTTGGTGACTTATCCAAATCCAGTAAAAGAATATTATACCATCTCTAATCGTGAGGATATTACTGAAGTTCAAGTTTACAATATCCTAGGACAACTTCAATTTAGTCGTACTTATAACAAAAACAGTGTAGAAATTGATTTTACAGCTTTAAAATCAGGGCTGTATTTTGTGAAGGTATATTCGGAGGGTAAAAGTGATACTTTGAAGGTTATTAAAAATTAAGCGTTGTTTGATTTGAAAATTTTATAAGCTGCTAAGATTCTATTTTTCTTGAGTCTTAGCAGTTTTTTTTTAAAGATAAAGGTTACTGAAAAATGCTGCAAATTATTCGTACAAAACGTATGTTTTCTTTAAATTAAAGACTTAATTTGTGAAAAAAAAATAAGTTAATATTTATGAATAAACTTTACGCATTTTTACTTTTATTAAGCTTTAAAATATTTGCACAGACGCCAGAGGTCGACAATAGTTTTAATATCAAAGAAACTGGAGCATATCAACAAGATATCGGAAGAGATGGAATTGTATTAACAAACAATAAAATACTGACAGTTTTTGAGCACCATTACGCCTTTAAACCATTGTTATTAAATTCAGATGGAAGTCTTGATGCTACTTTTAATGGCCCAGGTCTTACACCTGGAAAAATTCAAATCTATGCTAAATCAGATGGTAATTTTTTGACTCTTTCCGCTGATCTTAAATTGCAAGCATTTAATGCAAATGGAACTATCAATACCAATTTCACAGCACCTGCCATAACTACCCTTCCTGGTAATGATTTAAAAGTAAAGGATATAATTTATCAAAATGATGGAAAAATAATCATAATAGGAAGTTTTAAATTTATTAATGATTCATATCGTGGAAATTGCGCACGATTAAATGCAGACGGAAGTCTTGATACTACTTTTAAATTGGATTATGCGGCAACATTTGATGCTGTAACAATGCAAAAAGATGGAAAATACATTCTTAGTGGAAATTTTAGCTCTAAACTGGCTCGATTCGATAGCAATGGTAAACTTGATGCTACTTTTAAGGTAAATACCACTATTGACTCGAAATCGCAAATTGTAATTAATGGCTTTGACAATAGTAATACTTCTATCATTAATGACGTAATCATTCAGCCTGATGGAAGAATAATTGCTGTAGGATGTAATTTTATAGCTGATAGTAAAACTCTTTCTTATTATATTGTAAGATTAAATTCCGATGGAACCTATGATAATACTTTTAAGTCTTTAGATAGTGAAAATACTAGCGTAAACAGGGCTTACTTTCAAAATGACGGTAAAATTATAGTGAATGTTAATAATAATTCAATTATCCGATTAAATAGTGATGGTACCGTGGACAGTACTTTTAAATATTCGAATACATTGGCTGTAACTAGTGAGGCAACAGTATATTTTCAAGAAGATAAAATTATTATTAGTGCAAATTTTAGAGATGATCGAGGTATAACCAGAGCTGGTATTCATAGAATTAATAGGGACGGAAGTCTTGATTTGACATTTAATCCACATTCTGGGTTTAATGTCAATTTCAATCCTGCAAACGATTTCTACACACATCCTACTCAAATAAAGGTATTAGCAAACCAAAAAATACTTTACGTTGGAAATTTCACCTCTTATAATGATAATGCTTTTAAAGACATCTGCAGAATTACTCAAAATGGTGAATTTGACAACACTTTTAAACTAGATCCATTAGTAGCAAAAAATACAAATGCTATTGATAATTATACCATTTTAGAGCAAAAAGACGGGAAAGTTATATTATTAAATAACGATGCTTTTTTGGTAAATGGTGTTGCTAAAAATATGCTTAGATTAAACAGGGACGGAAGTTTAGATCAAAGCTTTGATTTTGATTCAAAAGGTGGTTATGTCACTGCTGTTAAGCTCTTGGATAATGGAAAAATTTTAATTATAGGCTTAAATGGAGAAGGACTTTTTGCTAATAGAGATGTGAACAATGAAGATAAAAAAACATATAATCTTATTCAACTTAACCCAAATGGCTCTGTTGATATTAATTTCAAGGCAACTTTTAACCACATACCGTGGCATTTATTTACACTCTCTGACAATAAAATATTACTTTCTTTCCAAAAGGGCAATTCTGTAGATCCGTATTCTGCCGTCTTAAAATTAAACCAAGATGGTTCGATCGATCCTAGCTTTAAATCAGGCAACGAATATTTTAGAAACGTAAAAGAATTAAGTAATGGTAAGTTACTCGTTGGGATAAATAGAAGTTTGATAAGAATAAACCCGGATGGATCTACTGATACTTCGTTTACTCCGTACTCAATCGATCTAAGTAAGTTGTCTGATTATTATTATTTTAATGAAAATGGAGACATCAATCTCTTCGTATTTAGGGATACAACAAATAAATTGACTCTTGATTCAGAAGGAAAATTAGTAAACACAACAATTTACTATGCTTCTGCTAAATTTGAAATTCAAAATTGTCAAGATTTGGTGTTTTATGGTTATTTTAGTCAAATGCGTGGTAAATTTAAAAATGGTATTGCTCGTTTTAAATCACCTAACGTATCTTCTAATCCAAATCCTTTAGGTGAGACTTTTCAGTCATTCACAAATGGACAGACTTTGGCGGATCTTAAAGTTGAAGGAACAGCTATAAAATGGTATAGTTCACAAAGCAATTGCGCAATAAATAACAAAACAACAAACAAAAGTGCTGCAGATACTGAAACTTTGTTGCCTTCTACAACACTTTTGGTTAACGGAACAACCTATTATGCATCACAAAGTATAAATGGTGTAGAAAGCAGCTATAGACTACCGGTAACCGTATATTCTGCTACACTTGGAGTAAAAGAAAACAATCTGCCTAATTTGGTGACTTATCCAAATCCGGTAAAAGAATATTATACCATTTCCAATCGTGAGGATATTACCGAAGTTCAGGTTTACAATATCCTGGGGCAACTTCAATTTAATCGTACTTATAACAAAAACAGTGTAGAAATTGATTTTACAGCTTTAAAATCAGGTCTGTATTTTGTGAAGGTATATTCGGAGGGTAAAAGTGATACTCTGAAGGTTATTAAAAATTAGAATACCACTTTTTTAAAGTTATTAAAGTACAAAGGCTCTAAGTTTCTAAGTTTTTCTTCAAAAGAAATCTCAGAAACTTAGAGCCTTATTATCTTAGTCTCTTTACTTATAAAATACGTCGTAGGCAAAACGAATCAAAGTACCAATTACCACCACCAGGAAGAAGATCCTTATAAATCCGTTTCCTTTATTGATGGCCAGTTTAGCGCCAACCCATCCTCCTATTCCATTACAAATAGCCATCGGAATGGCGATTGTCCAGATGATTTTTCCTTTTATCATAAACAGGCAAATCGAACCAAAATTGGTTGCCAGATTGACCATTTTTGCATTCGCGGAAGCGTGCAGAAAATCGAAACCTAAAAGTGCTATAAAAGCCACAACCAGAAAACTTCCTGTTCCCGGCCCGATAAAGCCGTCGTAGAATCCAATAATTATACTTATTACAACAGCATATAATATCTGAGTTGTTGCTGAATGGTCTTTGGCAACCTGCTGTCCGAAGTTTTTCTTTACATAGGTATAAATAAACAACAAAGACAAAACAACCAATAATAGCGGTTTCATAAAATCATTACTGACAAGCGTTAGAATAGTCGAACCTAAAAAAGCTGATGGGACTGCCAGCCCCATCATAATCAGTAATAATCGCCACTGAATTACGACATTTTTTAAGTATTGAAAAGCGGCTACCGCAGTTCCGCTAAAAGCTGGAATTTTTAAAGTTCCGATCACGGTAGAAACAGGTAAATTGGGTAACAAAATTAAGCCCATTGGTGTTTGAATCAGCCCTCCTCCTCCAACTATGGCATCAATAAATCCTGCAGCAAAGGCAGCTAAACAAAGTAAAATAATTAAGTAGGATTCCATTTTGGTTGGGTATCAGCAGGTTTAATAAATCGGGAACAAAAGTAACCTTCCATTTTGTTTATTACAATAATTTTAAAGTGGATTTCTCCTCAAAAAGTATATTTTTGTTGAAAAATTACGAAAATGGATTTTACACGAATTATAGAATTAGCCAGTTATACTTTACCAGCTATCGTTACCGGATTTGTAGCCTACAGTTTTTTTGAATTACATATTAAAAACAACGATAGAAAACGTGCTTTTCTATTAAACAAACAGGCTCATAAAGAATCCTTACCAATACGTTTACAGGCATACGAGCGTATGACTTTGTACTTAGAACGTATTAATCTGACTAAGTTATTGATTAGAATTGCTCCTATTTCTAACGAAAAACACGATTATGAGAATTTTGTAATTGATCAGATCGAACAGGAATTTGAACACAATCTGACGCAACAGATTTATATGTCTGACGAATGCTGGACTATTATTACCACTGCGAAAAACTCAACGATACAAATTATTCGTAAAGCCGCAATGAGCGACCGTGTTGAGAATGCTGATAAATTACGTGAAGTAATTCTGAACGATTTATTAGAAAAACAGTCTCCAAGTAACGCAGCTTTGGGTTACATAAAAAATGAGGTTGCCGAAATGTGGTAAACCAATTACTTTGAAAGATTGATGCTTGGTCAATCTTTCATTTTTTTCTCTCTTTCTTCTTTATTGTCTGAAATCGTTGTTTTTTTGCCACGAATTTCACGAATCTTCTCGAATTATTCTTTTGCCACAGATTAAAAAGATTTGCACTGATTTTTTTCACGCAGATCTAGCAGATTATAGCAGAAACACTGCGGCGAAAATCCGTTTAATCCGCTGGATCTGCGTGCTTTTTTTTTCCATTTGAATGTCATTTCACAAAAGTTCACGAATTGTTCTTTTGCCACAGATTAAAAAGATTTGCACTGATTTTTTTTTCACGCAGATTTGGCAGATTATAGCAGAAACACTGCTGCGAGAATCCGCTAGATCTGCGTGCTGTTTTTTTATTTCCTATTTGCACTGATTATGGATCAAACCCAAAATCTGTGGAGCGGTAACAAAAATGAGTATTTAAATTTAGTTTGTCTACTCCACCTTATTTTGCACAATACCCTTGGTTTGTCCTTTCGACGAAGGAGAAATCACACTAGGAATTTCGCAAAGAAAAGCTCTAATCTTTGTCGAATATTGGATGTAATTTCTTCTTCGTCGAAAGGACAGGACTATAGAAAAAAAAGGCATATTACTTCAATAACTACATCACGATAAATCACAAATAATCACTTAGACGACCTGTTTTAAATAGTTGATTTTTAATTACTTATATGTGTTTATTGCCGTGAAATAGTTTTTTTATGTCTATTTTTTCTGCTTTCATGACAAAAATTCTCCCTCTTCATGTCATTTCTTCCTTTATAGGTTTACATCCCCAGTAATTTTATTCCTTAATAACAGCTGAAAAGCATGCGTCAATTGTTATTTATCTTATTATCAGAATATTATATGACAATAAAAACCATCATGTGTTTACATGCTAAAGAGAAAAAGTTATAGTCCATATTTATTTCAAACAATAAGCAAATCAACCAAAAAACAGGGAAGGAAGCCGAAAAACCCTAAAAAAGAGTAGGTAACAAATCAACCAATAAGTTATGACTAAAATTTCTAACGTAGAAAACGGGGCTGTGTACGAAGGGTACGACAGCCTTGCTGCCTCACAGTGGTGTACCCCATCATTTCTGGGATGTAGCGCGTGTGTCTCTGCCAGTGCTGTTAAAGGTCAGGTTACGATCACAATAGAATTAAGAACTCCTTTCGGAAATGTATCTAAAAGCTTTAGTTTTAATAGTAATGTAAGTTTTACATGGCAGCCTTTTAGTAAATTCAAAGTTACCATAAGCATCGCAAACTTCAATGAAGCCGGCGGTGTTTTTAGTTTTGATTTGGCTCTGAATCCTTGCATCGACATTCCGTTTTATGGATGGAAATGCTTTAATTTCAGCCACACATTCTCTGTGCCGTTATTAGTAGCAGGTATCGAAAGTGATATTGACGATTCTCATTTTACAAGTTTGTTAACGTTACACGCCAGTGGTGCTTTAGATGCTGGATGTCACTGCGACGATACGGCTACTCCGTTGTTGAAAGGTGATATTTACAACAACTATCTGAGCAGCCAGGCCGCTTTTCCAACCATACCGGTTACGAAATGCTTTCCGATACCAACTGTACAATGCATTCCAACTATTACATCATGTGTAACAGGCATATCTCCTATTTGTCTTACACAGCAAGATACTGGTGCAAATGCAGCTGCAATACCTACACTACCGGTAAATCAATGTATCCCTACAGTGTCTTGTATTCCTACTGTATCTTGCATCCCAACGGTATCGTGTACCGGAATCCCGTTTATTTGTAATGGTGTCGCTGCTCAAGCTGGAAATACTGCCAATGCGGAAGCCAGAACATTAGTTTGTTTTCCAACATATCCTCCGGTATGCAGACAACTAAGTGCTACTGATGCAAATGCTGCTGCAATACCAACATTACCTGTAAGTCAATGTATTCCTACAGCATCTTGTATTCCTACTGTGTCTTGCATTCCAACAATATCATGCACAGGAATACCTTTTATCTGTAATGATGCTGTTCAAAGTACTGGCGGTGTAAATGCGGGACCACCACATACTGTATTGTGTTTTCCAACATTGCCAATGGCATGTAGACCAACAGGGGCTGTTGCTGATGCAGCTGCAATTCCAACATTGCCGGTAAATCAATGTATACCTACGGTATCTTGTATTCCGACAGTGTCTTGTATCCCAACGGTATCGTGCACTGGAATCCCATTTATTTGTAATGGTGTTGCTGCTCAAGCGGGAAGTACACAACAAAGTACTTATACACTTATTTGTGCCCCAACTAATCCTATAGTATGCAGACATTTAGGCGCTGACTATCAGGGTAATGCTGCTGCAATACCGACATTACCGGTAAATCAGTGTGTGCCTACTGTATCGTGTGTTCCAACCTTGTCTTGTATCCCAACGGCATCGTGCACCGGAATACCTTTTATTTGTTAATACTATTTAATTTTAAAAATCGCAGGGTCTAAACAATCCTGCGATTGTTTTTTAATCCTTAAATCTTACGCAATGCAATTAACTCCAGAAACCGTATATCAGTATCTACATAAACGTCAACTTATTGATGAAGAGGCAGTGATTAAAGGTAATTTTATGGTACATCCGGTAAAGACCAGAAATACCATCATGAAAATAATAGTCCGCCCTGAGAATTCTCTTTTTGTGAAGCAAATGCAAAAAGATATCGTTAGTGACGGTTTATTTCAAAGAGAAATCAATACCTATACTTTATTTAAAAACAATGCAGAATTTTCATCGATAGCAGCTGTTGTTCCTAAACTATTGGATTACGATGATACGGCTAATATAATGGTAACCGAACTGTTATATGATGCAAAAAACTTATATGAGCATTATATGCTTACCAAAAACTTCGACTTAAACCTTGCCCGCGAGCAAGCTGTTATATTATCAGCATGTCATGTTGTACCTGAAGACAAATCAATTGCATCAATGTTTCCAAAAAACCTGCCGTGGGTATTACAATTGGATAAATACGATGCCGATCAATTTTTTGTAAACAATGAAGCAAGCACTTCTATTATAAGCCTGATAAAAGAGAATCAGGTCCTGCAAAACGCATTAATAAACTTGGCCATATCGTGGAATTACACCCACTTGATACACGGTGATATTAAATGGATCAACTTTATGGTTACTCAAGATGAAAAAGGTTTCACGCAAAAACTCATCGATTGGGAACTTGCTGACATTGGTGATCCGCTGTGGGATGTTGCCGGACTCATGCAATCGTATATCAGCGTTTGGCTCCTTGGATTTGATAATAACGACCCTGCCGGTTACCAATTACCGGAGTATATGCAACCCTACGATATCAAAAACACCCAATCTTCGGCACAGGCTTTCCTTTATGAATATATGGCCATACAAAAATATCCTGAATCGTATTATGGTACTATTTTGGCAAAAATAATTCAGCTAACAGCAGCCAGAATTATTCAGACGAGTTTAGAAGGAATTACTTATAATTCAAAAATTGAAGCGAATAATATGCGTTGTATTCAATTGGCATTCAATATTATGAGTGATCCATTTAACGCATTACAGGAATTGTTTAATATAAAACTACAACAAGATTATGTTCCAGGATAAAACCATCGTTAAAGAACTTACGCGACTGATTAGTCAACTTCATATTTCTGACTCTTTTCTCCAATTTAGAGAAAAACAATATGCTATTACGCCTGAGAATGCAATGAGCAGTCTCATTAGCATATTGTATTCCGAATGTTATGCCTTAAAAGAAAGCTATCAGTCAGGTCAGAAGGAAAGAGTGCTCCATTTTACGGACTCTAATGACTCTTTTTTGGAATTGCTTTCTCAAAATAATCTAAGTAAAAACAGAACAGAAAAGGATTGGATTGTAAAAAACATACATCCAAATGGGTACTTAGAAGTAACAAAACAAAACGAACTACAAGTCATACACGTTTCTTATTTAGTAGATGTCCCGTCCGGATCAACAGCGGAAATCGGGCAAACGGTTTCTGTTTTATTTCCAAAAGAAGACAGACAGAGGCAACCTACTTTTTATTATGTGTTTAGCGATCAATCGATGAATCCGTTTCAAAATTTCACGAGAATATATTGGAATTGCAACAGTGATGGTGCGCCAAAACTTGTAAAAAGCATTACTGAAAAACTAAACTATTATTCGATTCCGTTTCTTTTTAAATGCCTTAATCACCCTGATTTGTACTTTCGAAGGGATGCAGCAGTGCTTTATATAGAAGAGACTATGATTCCTATAATCAAAATGTTACTGCCTGAAATTTGCAATGAAATGGAAGACTACCTTGAAGAAGATGTACCTCTTTTTGCTTATCCGTATGCCAAAGGAGTTGGTATAGCTGAAAGTCCAAATGAGAATGAAAGTTTCGGAATGAATAGAGTGACGATACTAGCTGAAACACTCTTCCGAACTACACACAAAAAACTGGTGGCAACAGCTGTTGTTAACGAAATTGGAAGCGCTTTTCTGCAAAGAGGAATAGATCCTAAAACGACTTTTCTCAATAAAGGAACAAAAATACTATTCAATTAAAAGCAAGAATTATGGATCAGACCAATAAAAATATTTTCCTTGAAACGGCATGGAATATCGGAACTAATTTAATGAAAACCAGTATATGGCATGATAAATCCTGTACCTGGCAAGGGTATTCATTTGAGCCTTTGAATGGTACGTATCAACCGGTGATCAGAACTTTTGGACCGGATGTTTATTCGGGTACAGCGGGTATTGCTTTATTTTTGACCGCTTTGTATACGGAAAGAGAAGACCCGATTTTGCTCCAAACAATAGAAGGCAGCATTGAACAAATGAAAAGTACCATGTATGCTGCTATTAATCACGGATTCTATGCCGGAAAACCCGGCATTGCTGCGGCATTAATCAAAATTGGAAAAGAATTAAACAGAACAGATTGGGTACAAGACGGACTTGATTTACTCGATAGTATTCCTTCTGAATCGCTTCAATCCTATGAAATTGATATTATAAGTGGCGCTGCCGGAACAATACCAGTGCTGCTGGATGTTTATACCGTTTTTAAAATACCGGAATTATTGGATAAAGCAATTGCATTAGGGCATTTATTGTGTAATGCGGCTGTTAAAAACAATACCGTCTGGTCATGGGCTACGGTTCCATCCCAAAAAAATCTAACCGGTTTCTCACACGGCTCTTCAGGGATAGCTTTGGCATTATTGCAATTGTATAAAGTAACGGGAAACCCCACATTTATGGAAGCTGCTGAAGGTGGTTTTAATTACGAACGCCAGTCTTTTGATAACACACAACAAAACTGGCCTGACTTTAGAGACGATGTGGTCGCAAGCACCACAACCAATGTATGCGGACTAGCCTGGTGCCACGGAGCTCCCGGGATTACAATTTCAAGATTAAAAGCCAATCAACTAGATTCAAATCCTGTTTTTACAAACGAAATGAATATCGCACTCGCAACTACCGCTAATTCTGTTTATCAGGGCCTAATGGAAAATCTGACGAGTACCAATTACTCTATTTGCCACGGTATAGCCGGAAATGCGGATATTATGATGGATTGTGGAGGAATTGAATACCAACAACTGGCAGAAGCTGTCGGGAACGCCGGTATTAACAAATATCCAAACAATAATATTCAATGGTCTACAGGGTTAAGTAGCGGACAGTATACGCCGGGACTGATGATGGGAATTGCAGGAACAGGGTATTTTTATCTTCGTTTACTGAATAAAGACAAACATAAAAGTGTATTGCTGCCACAACTTGGGCTGGCTTAAGAAGCTAAAAACAATCAAAAAAAATGGAAGTATTGTTTTGGATTGCCTCCTGCTTTACCTCAATGTTATTAACTTAAGGATTATCAAAAAAAGTCTCACGTAGATTTTAGCGGGATGAAATAAAAAAATCCGCAGAATCAGCAAAATCTGCGTGAAAAATCTCTTAACTTAATGACATTGTGCTTTAGTTGGAGGAATATGATTTAAAATTTTAAAGGCTTTAGCCAAAATTGTTAGTCAATTAGGCTAAAGCCAATTTTGTACTTCTCAATCTGCATACCTCCAGCTAAAGCAGGAGGCAAATCAAATAAAGTCATATTTCATAACTATTTTCTTTACTAAAACTAAGTCTTTTTGACTTCGCGGAATTTTTGAATTGTTATAAAACCTTCTTTGTTTAAGAAGAATGATTAAAATGTGTAATATTTCAAACTACTTATTATCACTCATAATTTCAGATTTATTCTGAGCATATTCATAACCTTGCTCCCACCACACTTTCATGACTTCTCTATTAAAAATCAAAGCGTTATTTGTGAGTTTTGTTGGTGTGTAGTATAGATTTAATTTTACATTTTTATTGCTCGCCATTAGTTTTCCAATTGCGATATCATGCTTTTCTACCTGATCCAGAGCAATTCGGAATAAATCAATCATTAAGGAAAACGGGTTTTTGCCGATAACCATTTTATCCATATTAACTTCGGTTTCCAGAATGATTACATCAATTTCGGTTGCGCCACGATTTATGGCTTCGCGAATGGGTACCAAACTCGAGAAACCGCCGTCTCCATATTCATAATTGTTCTTGGTTACTAAACTCATAAACGGAATATAATTACTTGAAATCCAAGTCCAGTCGCAAAACTCTTCGTACGTACAGTCTTTAACGGACTTGTATTCTGCCTCGTTTTTGGTTAAATTGGTAACAGTAACAATAACATCACTCTTAAGTTTTTTGAGTTTATTGAAATCGGCTATCGAAAAATTGTTTTTGATGTACTTTTGCAACCCTTTACTCTCTCCAAAAGTCCTTTTTCCTCTAAAAAATTGACGTAAAACATTAAAATGATTGATGGTTACGATGTCAATTCCGTCTTTGACTTTCACCACAAAAGGGCAAATATTAAAAATTTTAGACATGGTAACATTGGTGTAAACCCAGTGGATTTTTTTCAAATGTCCCAGAGCCAGGTGCGGAATTAACAAACTCCCTGTTGAAGTTCCTAAAAACATGTCGTATTCGTGTTTCTTCTCTTCTATTAAATATTGTGCCACACCACCCGCAAATGCTCCTTTACTGCCTCCACCTGAAATAACCAATGCTCTCATAAATTTAATGTAGGTATTATTTTTTTATTTAGAATGTGGGGAGAAAATAGAGTAAAGAACATAGAATATAGATTGGAGTGTTTTCCTTGCTCTACATCCTAATATTCTATGCTCTATATTCTTTACTCCTTTAATAAACGATTCAACTGAAACTGTTCATCGGATGTCAAATTAGGCAAAATTCTTTCAAACGACGCACGCATTTCCGAATTTTTTAATAAAATCCTAATAGAATCTCTTCCGAATTTTGAAAATTGCCACATATGATGTGTTGTTGCACCTACTAAATTTGTTAAAACGGTATCGTTTATCAATCTAAAAGCAATTAATTTTTCTAACGCATTTTGTCTTGTTGTTGCTTCATATTTTGTGGATGAAAAACCAATCAGCTCCGTAACTAAATCTTCCGGATTCTCGCTGTAATCTCGTGTAGATAAAGCCAATGAAAGCCATAGTGTGCGAAGATTATAGTCATTAAAACCAATCCAATTCTTTGATTTGTTCAGGTATTCAGTCTGATGTTCTGGAAAACTTTTCCATAAACTATAGAGGGCGATTTCTTGAGTTTGGTATGATTTGTCATCAAGTAAAGTTTCGTAAGTTGTTCTGAAATCTTCCGGAATTTGATTAAAATTACCCGCAACTGCCTGACGAATTTGTACATCATTACTTTGCATAGCGATTACTAATAATTCTTTTTTAGCATCATACTTGTCGTTTTCTATTTGATTAACAATAGCTTCTTTTACAGCGTGATAGGTGTCTGAATTTAAAGTTTCAATTAAGAAATCTTTCTTTTCTAACAAAGGCGTTTTTTTTAGTTTATCTACTTCCAAACGAACTTGAATTGCTTTGTTTTTACTCAATAAAGCATTAGCGGTTGCGGTATCAAAAGCAGTTGATTCTAACCAGGTCTTCTTAAATTTATCCAAATCAAAATCGGATACTTTTTTAATTTCATCAAAGAAATTTTGCGTATTTACATTTTGATAAGCGTATTTTTTGAGGTAACTTTTAATGGCTTTTTTAAAGGACTTATCACCTATTGATTCGTGCAGTACGAACAACGTCCAAGCTCCTTTTTCGTAAAAGGTTAAAGAACTTGCCTTGGCATTTAAAACCGGAATCGTATCTGTTCTTGAGGCAAACTTTAATTGCTGTGCGGTTTCGTATAATTTAGAATAAAAATAATCCTCACCATAAATAGCTCTTTCGGCAAGTAAAGCATAATAAGTCGCAAAACCCTCCTGAAGCCAATGATGTGTACTGCTTTCGGCCGTAATCAGGTCGCCGAACCAATGATGTGCCAACTCATGTGCGTCGACATTGGTGTAATTTCGGTCTTCAAAACCGGTAGAATCAACAACGTAACGCGTTGCAAAAAGTGTGGTGGTTGTGTTTTCCATTCCCGCATACAAAAAATCACGAACCGGAATTTCTCTGTAAATTCCCCACGGATACCCTACTCCTATTTCTTTTTCCAGAAAATCGAAAATGCGTTTCGAATAACGATAAGTAGGTTCAAAACGAGCCAAATCCTTATTCTCCAAATAATACTCTAAAGGAATGTTTGTTTTAGATTTGAACTCTTTTTTATCATATTTACCAACCGTAAGCATCAATAAATAAGAACTCATTGGCTTTTTCATCTGGTATTGCCATTGAATCTGATTGTTATGTTCTGTTTTGTTTTTCAAGATTCCATTCGAGACTACCTGATAGCCCTTTTCATAAGTAACTTCCATATTAAAAATTACTTTTTCATTTACATCATCAAAACTCGGAAACCAGTTGCTGGTGTATCTCCCCTGACCCTGCGTCCAGATTTGCACTTCTGAATTTTCAACAGCAACAAAATACAAAGCTTGTTTGGGTTTAACCGAATAGTTAAAACGAAGCTGTTTTTTGCCTTTTTCAAAATTATAAATGATTTGCAATTGTTTGCCTGTGTTAAGAAAAATCACTTCTTTTCCGTCGATTTCAACATTGGTAAATTCCATGTTTTTCGCATCAATTTTAATTGTATCTACAGCTTTCAAAACATCAAAATCATACGTGACGCTACCGGAAACAGATTTTTTCTTGGCATCTAATTTTAATTGGCCCGAAACGGATTTAAAATCGACGAACTGGGTTTGCTGTGCAAAAGCGAAGCTGGTAATAAAAAGAAAAAAGTATTTCATTGAAAATTTGAATTTATGGGATCCGTCTCCCAATTTCTAGGGTTGTTTTTTATGTAATTATAGATTTTATCAAAGGCAATATGGTTTCTAACAATACTATCGTGATAATTGGATTGCCAGATTGATGTCTCATTACCGATTTGTTTTGTTGTGACCGATTTAAAAATCGCAACAAATGATGAAATTGAATTTGGTTTTCGGGTTAATTTGATTTTTTTGGGGTTATTGTGGTCTTGTTGTGGGTCCGATTTTTGATCGTGATTATGTTTTGAATCATGTTTCGAATGATGTTCCAAATCATCTTCCAAATTACGTTCCCGTAGAGACGCACTGCTGTGCGTCTCTACACTGTGCGTCTCTACATTGTGCGTCTGAACATCGGAAATGGGATTATTTTGGATTTCAATCAACAAATGAATATGATTTGGCATTACAACCCAATTATGGAAGAACCAATTTTTCCGAATTGAAATTGATTTTTTCAATTCGGTCTCAATAATTTCTCCATTGTCGTTTAATTTCATCACTTCATTTTCAACTGTGCCAAAAATGCACTCTCTATTCTGGGTCACTATTGTGATAAAATAGATTGCATCACCGGAATAATCCCAGTTTTTCAATCTGTTAGAATCAGTTTTGTATTTATTCTTAAATAATATCATTTCTTGAGGCGTATAATAATCTCAAAGTTACAAAGGTTTCGCCAACAAATCGAATGAATTTTGTATGTTTACTACAGAAAATTACAACAAAGTGTCAAAGCCAATAAAAGCCTTATTTAATTGGAGCAGCGGAAAAGATTCTGCTCTTACCTTATACAAAATTTTACAGAATCCGGAGTATAAAATTGAATGTTTACTAACCAGTGTCAACGAGAAATACCAACGAATTTCGATGCATGGTGTACGCATTGAACTTCTCGAAGCACAGGCAAAAAGTATCGGTATTCCATTAAAAGTACTGCAGGTTCCGGAGATGCCAACAATGGAAGTGTATGAAAACGTAATGACCCAAACTTTAAATGAATTAAAAAAGGATGGAATTACGCATTCTGTTTTCGGGGATATCTTTCTGGAAGATTTGCGAAAGTATCGTGAGGATCAATTAGCAAAAATTGGTTTTCAAGGTGTTTTTCCAATCTGGAAAATTCCAACAAAGGAATTGATTCAGGAATTCATTCAACTTGGATTTAAGACAATTGTAGTTTGTGTAAATGAACGGTATTTAGACAAAAGTTTTGCCGGTCGTATTATCGATCAGGATTTTATCAATGATTTGCCTGAAAATGTAGATTTATGTGGCGAAAATGGCGAATTTCACACCTTTACATTTGATGGTCCGCTTTTCTCTAAACCAATTGATTTTGAAATTGGCGAAATCGTTTACCGCAAATATGAAAGACCAAAAAAGGATGACTCATCCAATACTGCCTGTGATACGAATACGACCGGTGCTTTCGATTTTGGATTCTGGTACTGCGATTTGATTCCTAAATAAGTGATGTAAACTGAGGTTTGGTTTTAAATTTACGAGAGTTTATTATTATTCTAATGCAAAAAAATAGATTATGGATATACTGATACGTTCTATAAAATTCCCCATTGTTTTTGATGTAGACAAACTCAAAAGTGATCTTTCTAAAATAATGAATAAAAAATGGGTAGCGCATTACAATACCAATGATTATTCCGGAAAATGGACTTCGGTTGCCTTGATGTCTACAGACGGGAAATCGGATACTATTTTTGCTTTACCCAATACTGACGATGCTATTAAAGAAACCGAAATTTTAGATTCCTGTACCTATTTTAAAGAAATTTTAGATGGTTTTCTCTTTGAAAAAACCGCAGTACGACTACTCCAACTGGCCGTTGGTGCAGAAATCAAGCCGCATTCCGATCATTGTTTGGGCTATGAAGACGGTTCTTTCCGATTGCATATCCCGATAATTACCAATCCTGATGTCGAATTTATTTTGGACGGAAAACGTCTGATTATGGGTGAAGGGGAATGCTGGTATATCGATGCTAATTTTGAGCATTCTGTGGCAAACAGAGGCAATCAGGATCGCATACACCTAGTGATTGACGGAGTCCGAAATGAATGGACTGATGCTCTTTTTTATAAAGAAGCGGAAGAAGATCAATTTAAGAAGCCGGCTGTAGTACTTAAAAAAGAGGAAAAAGAACTTATGATTGCCCAGCTACGTCTTCTAAATACACCAATAGCAAATGAATTAATAAAAAACTTAGAGCTATAAAATCTAGGTTTTTAAAAACGACTGTTTTAAAGTAATTGTTTTTGTAGCTGTTGAGCTGTTTCCTTTAAACATTAAAATTCAGACCAATAAAGATCTATTTGTCTGAGAAACTGCTATGTTGTTATTCTTAATTCAATTTAGGTTGAAACATCGATCCAAGTTGATAGTTGCCATTTTCCATTTTTTCTTTTGAAAAAGTAATCGATATAAATACCATTGTTAATTCCGCGCTGTTGGATTACGGCCTCCTCTTCTTTTAGATGTATCACTTGCTTATAATCCATGCTCTGCGGTTGCACGTCGAGATTAATATTGCGGTACTCCTCTTTAGTAATTAAGTAATCAACTAATTCAAAATCGTCGTTATTTATTTTAACTTTCAGCGGAAAATGAATTCTATCTCTTTGAAAAAGGGAATCGTTACTAAATATTTTTAAAAAAGAATTAAAGTCTTCTTGTTCATTTTTACTTTCGACGACAGCAGTTTTTTTTTCTTCTACTCTAACAGATTTTTTGGTTTCTTCTCTTGGAACAGGAGTAGTTTGCAATACATCATTCCTTTTGCAGCTTACAAATGCTACTAATAAAAAAAAGAAAAATATACTTTCTGAGATTTTCATATGGATTGTTCTTCTTTATACATGTTCAACAAATTAGTTACCGTATTCCAGTTTCTAATCGTTGCCGTTACGTTTAGTTTTTTCTCAATATATTTTTGATCAAATCTTGTCTTTCCTGCTCCAACCGCGTATTTAATAAAAATTCTGTTCCCATCGATACTGGCTTCATCAGGCTTAAACTGACTAATTTTAAGATCATTGATATTCTCGCTTTTCAAAGCAATTGAGACAAAAGCAACGTACAGTTTTTTAGTGTCGACTTCTTTTTCTTTGAGAAAAGGGCTGTTCTTGAAACAATCATCAAGGTCTTTTTTGGTAATCACTATCGTCGGAACTTCATGACCAAAAACTTTAAAGATTTCTTGTTTTATCTGAAAACCCACTGCCGATGCACTTTCTTCCGGAGTATCTACAAATACATTTCCGGACTGTAGGTATGTTCTAACATTTTGAAAACCTATATTTTCAAGCATTGTCTTTAATGCTTCCATTTTCATCATATTATGTCCCGAAACATTTATGCCGCGTAAAAGTACCAGATGTGTTGTCATTGTCTTTGAATTTTGTTCAAAGATAAAAAAATCAATTGCAATAAAAATGGAGCTGGACTCAATTATAGTTTTACGATTAGGATTAAAAAAAAGATATCAAACTAAAACGGCTTGAAATGTATATGAAAATGTCTCAATTATATAAAAATATAGATGTCAATACAATTAATAATCAACTGTCTATATATTCGTGCTTTGCCTTTACCGGATTTAACAAACGTCAATTTCTTTCCTACAACGACTGACTTTTCAAGACTGGCGGATTTTTAAAATTCCCAATTAAAATCTATCTTCGTATTTCTAAAAGAGAAAAAAGAAGAGACCCGTCAGCATACGGTGCACAATCTTAAAGTTATTCTCTAAAATCTATTTGCAATATTCTAAAAACGTAACGCCAAAAAATGTCTAATAATCTCCTTGAAACTCCTATCGAATACTTAAAAGGTGTTGGTCCCAATCGGGGTCAATTGCTGCGCAAGGAACTGGAGATTCATAAGTATGGTGATTTAGTTAACTTTTTTCCAAACCGTTATATTGACCGAACGCGATACTACAAAATAAATGAACTTCAAAATACGGGTTCTGAAGTTCAGATTATTGGGAAAATCATCAACATCAAAACGGTTGAATTTGCAAAAAACAAAAAGCGTCTGGTAGCCACCTTTGTAGATGATACGGGCCAAATTGATTTAAATTGGTTTCAGGGACACAAATGGGTTCGCGAAAGTTTAAAGCTGAATGAAGTTTGTGTCATTTTTGGAAAATGCTCTTTGTACGGGAGTCAATTTAGTATGGCGCATCCTGAGATCGAACCTTTAAATGAGCATGAAAAAAGCCTCCGTTCTGCCATGCAACCGGTTTATCCTTCAACGGAAACGCTGACAAATCGAGGTATTTCTAATCGAACGATCAATAAATTAATGGAGCAACTGTTTATTGAAACGCAGGCTTTGTTTACGGAAACATTTCCTTCTTATTTAATTGAAGAGTTGAAATTGATTTCAAAAAAAGCAGCGCTATTCAATATTCATTTCCCGAAGAGTACTGATGCTTTGGCGAAAGCGCAGTTTCGATTAAAGTTTGAAGAATTGTTCTTTATTCAACTGCAATTAATCACCAAAAACCTGATTCAAAAGCACAAAATAAAAGGGCATCCGTTTACAAAAGTGGGAGAATTTTTTAATGAATTCTATCAGAATCACTTGCCTTTTGAATTGACCAATGCGCAAAAAAGAGTTATAAAAGAAATCCGTTCCGATATGGGAAGCAATGCCCAAATGAACCGATTATTGCAGGGTGATGTGGGGTCCGGAAAGACTATTGTAGCTTTTATGAGCATGTTATTGGCGATGGACAATGGTTTTCAGGCTTGTTTGATGGCGCCTACAGAAATTCTCGCCAACCAGCATTTTATCGGATTGTCGGAATTGGCTAAGACTTTAAATATCAATATCAAAATACTTACCGGTTCTACTAAAACGGCAGCCAGAAGAATTCTTCATGAAGAACTTGAAAACGGGACTTTGCATATTTTAATCGGGACACACGCTTTATTGGAAGACAAAGTCAAATTTAAAAACCTAGGTTTAGCGGTAATCGATGAGCAACATCGATTTGGTGTCGAGCAACGTTCTAAGTTATGGAAGAAGAACGAGATTCCGCCCCATGTTTTAGTAATGACCGCCACCCCTATTCCAAGGACACTTGCGATGAGTCTTTATGGTGATTTGGATATTTCTGTAATTGACGAATTACCTCCCGGACGAAAACCCATTCAGACCGTACATCGTTTTGACAGTAATCGTTTGAAAGTTTGGAAATTTCTTAGGGATGAAATCGCACTGGGAAGACAAATCTATATCGTTTATCCGTTGATTCAAGAGTCTGAAAAAATGGATTATAAGGACTTAATGGACGGTTACGAGAGTATTTCACGTGATTTCCCATTGCCACAGTATTCGATTTCTATTTTGCACGGAAAAATGAAGCCAGCAGATAAAGATGCTGAAATGAAACGTTTTTCAGAAGGGAAAACAAATATAATGGTTGCAACAACCGTGATTGAAGTTGGGGTAAATGTACCCAATGCAAGTGTAATGATTATTGAAAGTGCAGAACGCTTCGGATTGTCTCAATTGCATCAGCTTCGCGGTCGTGTAGGACGTGGTGCTGAACAAAGTTATTGTATCCTGATGACAAGTCATAAATTAAGTGCCGATAGTAAAACCCGAATGGAGACCATGGTACAGACCAATGATGGTTTCGAAATCGCCGAAGTAGATCTTAAACTTCGCGGTCCCGGGGATTTAATGGGGACGCAACAAAGCGGTGTTTTAAATCTTCAAATTGCAGACATTGTCCGTGATCGTGATATATTGTCTTTAGGTAGAAACTATGCAATGAAGATTTTAAAAGAAGATTCGGCCCTTCAAAAACCGGAGCATGCTATTTTGAAAGCGGTCTTTATTGAACTAACTAAGAAGAAGAATATCTGGAATTATATTAGTTAGTTTTTTTTAAGGTGCTAAGTTACTAAGATGCTAAGTTTCTGAGAATCTTGGACATTGTCTTGATTTTAGTTTCTAAGCTATAAAAAGAGATCTGAAAGTTACGAAGTGATTTGCAACAACTGTTTTGTTTAATTAATTGAAACTACTAGCTAATAATTTGTTGATCCTATTTGGTAAAAGCACAAATGGATTGATTTGCTTACCGCTTCAGCTCAATTCCATTAAGTTAAGGGTTATCAAAAAAAGTCTCACGCAGATTTTAGCGGAATGAAATAAAAAAATTCGCAGCATCCGCAGAATCTGCTTGAAAAAATAGCATTAACTTAATGACATTGTGCTTCATCTGGAGGTAAATGATTGAGAGGTGTATCTTTGGTTTTAGCTGAAAGAACTGGGATATAATTCGGGTAAAGCCCTTAAATCTTGAACTACTTGTAATCCTCCAACTGAAGTAGGAGGTTATTCAAAATGATACTTTTGCAAATATTTTAATTTTTACTGGAAATTTACATTATTATAATTCAGTAATGAGGTATAGAATGATTCCAACGAGCTAAATTTCTTTTGCGAGATTTTGCTACTACCACGTTTAGATTCACCCCAAATCTTAGCCCCTCAGAACCTCTGTAACTCAGAAACTAAAAAAAATACACTCCAAAGTATCATCTTAAACGGTCGAGATTTAAGTCTAAAATAGTTACATAAATTAGTAAGCTTAATAGAGTTGGGGCAAAAAAAGCATTCCCATTTTAGAGCTGATACAATGAAGCGTATAGTAGTTTATTCTACGTTATTTTTTGGTTCCGTTTTTCTTTTCGAAAAAGCCGTTAAAAAAACCTTTGCTTACTTTATTTTTATCATCTTTTCCGGTGGCTACAAGATGATCTACATATTCGGTGTACGTTTTTTTACGTTCTTCCAAAAAACCGATCAAATACTCTTCAGATGCGTGAAGTCCACTCGCCTCTTCGATATGGATTAGTTTTTTGTATAGTGGTTCTATAAACTTAACAATCACTTCTTCGGGAACCGATTTTCGGGTTCCAAAGTACCCTACAATTTCTCCGTCTGAATCTGAAACAATTTTAAAATCTGTGATTACCCAATAGTATCTTCCGGTTTTAGACATGTTTTTGACTATAGCATGTATATTTTTATTACCCTTAATACTATCCCATAAAAATTTAAAAATAACTTTTGGCATATCCGGATGACGGATAACGTTGTGGGGCTGTCCGATAAGTTCAAACTCATCGTAGCCCGATACATCAATAAAAGCTTCGTTAGCATACAAAATAGTTCCTTTTGTATCTGTTTTGCTTAGTAATACTTTGGTTTTATTCCAATCAACTTCTCTGTCTGATGGATTCGGGCGGGTAATTCTGGTATCCATAAATCTCGTATTTTAAAATTAATATGCGACTCTTTTGTTGTGCATAAATAAATGCGCTGCGTATTAAATAGTATTCTAGTTCAGTTCTTCTTTTAAAATAGTTAACAAGCCTTTTGTTTTCTTAAAAACGGCTTCGAGCTCCTCCTCCAGCCAATCCGGCAAGGTGGCGTCGTTGGCCAGTTTTAAATGCTGAATATCATTTGCAATATGAACGATCTTTTTATATTGAAAATCTAAATTTTTAGCATTATGATTATCACTGTGTTGGTTAAAAATTCGGGCAACTTCCTTTCCAAAATCAGTTTCTGTAATTTTATCAAATGAATTTACAGCTACTTCTTCTTTAAGGAAACTGTCAAACGATTTTTTTAAAGAATCGAGCATTGCATTGGTTGATTCAAAATCATATTTCGACATAAGATTAAATTTAAGTTATAATGGATTGAATTAATACCTACTACTAAATACAACTTAAAGTTAATTTGAAACTCTCGTAGCCGATTTACCGTGAATATCATTAACCAAATCATCTATTTTTTTGGCACTTTCACGCATCATTTCCAGGTAGTTTAATAGTTTGTCATTATCGGTATGTCCTTTTGAGGCATCAATAAGTTTTAAAACCGAATCTACCGGAAGTCTTAAATCCTGCGCTGTTCTGTAAACAAAAACATTAAATTCATTATTAGAAGACAGTGTGCTGTATTTTGCGGAAGCCAATTTCATATTTTCCAATTCATACTCATCTGATATTTTTGAAATGTGATTTTGGCTGTGTTCTTTGAAATAATACGCCCAATACCCATTCATTAAAAATACAACTGCAGCTAATACTACGTGAATAATAAAAGTTTCTAAATCGAAATTTACCTGAGAAAAATACAATTGCAAACCTTTTGGATCATTAAAAACAGCATTCTGCATATAAGCCAGAGCTCCATGATGCAGAACCACCAAAAGCGTAAGCGGAATTTGCAATTTCCAATTTTGATAAATAATTAAAATGGTACTGGCGATAAATACGGTAAAGTGCATTTCGAACAAACCGTGCATCTGATAAATGTATTGCGCCATAAAAATCGCTAACACTACTGACAAAACATACTGGTAAAAGTTCGATTTTTTAAAAAAGAATTTTGCCGAATAGTACAATAATAAATTGATGACACCTACTCCAACCCCAATTTCAAATGTATCGTACTTAAAGGCCAGGGCAATTCCGAGAAGAAAATAGGCTGCAAGCACATAATTAATAATCGTGTCTGACTTTTGTGTCATTGTTGACATAAAACTGTGTAGGTAATCTTGTTCATTCAAACTTGCTTTTGATTTCATAATTTTGGGTAATTTAGGTTGAGGGTTAGATTTATTTAGTGCATTTTGGTAACGAACATCCGTAAGCTCTCAGAGCTAAAGCATCAAATGAAGGGGTCTTGGTTTGTTTGAGCAAAGAATCAATTGCCATTTGTGCATAATTACTGTCGGCATTAGTACAATATCTGGTCTTATTGTAATTCCCTCGGTAGTATAAATTCTGTACTGGATCAATTATAACAGCTTGCGGAGTGGAGAAAACACCACACTTTTTGGCCATCGCTTCATCAAAATAGACAGGGATTTCAGCATCGAATTTTTTCTGTATTTCTTCAATCGTAAAATTTTTGTGTTTGTTTAAGACCACAATTTTAAAATTAATACGGTCACCATACTTTTTGATTAGTTCGCTAACGTGTGGTATGTTAAATCGCGAACAAGGACAGTCCGGATTAAAAAAATGGATAAATACAGGTTTGTTGTTGGTAACCCAACATTTCCCTAAGTCAATTCGGGAGCCCATAGCAATGGTATGATAATTTTTAGGAATCGGAGTTGGCAAACTGTATTTGAACTCATTCTGCCAGAATAAAACAAGAATTGCGGAGAGCAATAAAGAAAACCATAAGCCAAGGAGTATTTTTTTTGCCATAAATAAGTAGTTTTGGGTATATAATTCTAATGATGTCTAAACAACTGTTAAGTAATTGGTTTTGTAAAAAACTAATTTTAACTTAAAAACAAATAAAAAACCTACACATTTACACGCTTAACCCCTAAAAACATTAATATTATCACAAAAAACCGATCATTTTGTTTAAGCTTATCAATGTTACGAATAAAATCGATAAACAACAAAAAAAATCAGTTAAAATGCAAATTTTGCTTATTAGATCAGAATTACCTTATTTTTTGTTTTATTTTTAAGCAAAATTACTTGCGTAAAAACCTACAAAAAATACAGCTCATTAAAACATTTCTAAAAGTTTTGTTAAAAAACATGTTTTTTAGATCGTGTCGTTAAACCAATCATCTAAATCAGCATCTAAATCCAATTATTCACATCAACTTTATAAAATGACCTATTTTCAAAAAACAGCCAAAAATCGGCGCCAGAACAGCTCTAAGTCAATTTGAATAATAGTAAAATACTGTTTTTCAATGACTTAAATTCAATGTAAAGATTTGTACATACAAATGTTAAATAAAAGCTAACGCCATTTGGATTCGCTCCAAAAAGTTAAATTTGTACACTTACTAAAAACACTTACCCAAAAAATCTATTTACCTCAATTTTATGAAAGTAAAAAACCTAGTTTATGCCCTTCTGATTATCGGACTTGGAGGGTTTATTGCCTACCGAGTTGTATCTAATAAAAGTAAAAACGAAGAATCTAAAAAATTCGGCGATAAAGACAGTCCAACTACCGTAACAGGAATAGTGGTAAAAACGGCCACTTTTGATAATAATCTGTCCTTATCGGGATCTATTGAAGCCAATGAGCAAATAGAAATTCGAAGCGAAGTCTCCGGTATTGTTGAGAATATTTACTTTACTGAAGGTACTTTCGTAAACAAAGGTCAGGTACTTTTTAAAGTAAATGATATTGAATTAAAAGCGCAATTGAGACAAGCTGTTACCAGAGAAAAATTAGCAGCGGAAAACGAAAGAAGAGCTAAATTACTACTCCAAAAAGAAGCGATAAGTCAGGAAGAATTTGATGTTGCCAATGCAGATTATGCATCAGCGCAAGCTCAAAGCCAATTGATCAGAGCGCAGATTTCAAAAACAGCTGTAAAAGCTCCTTTCTCAGGAAAAATTGGTTTGCGTTCTATTTCTCCGGGAACGTACATCACTCCTACTATACTCGTAGCAAAATTAGTGAACACAGGAAAATTAAAAATTACATTTTCAATTCCTGAAAAATATGCCTCACAAGTAGTGTCGGGATCTAATATTGATTTTACGGTGTCGGGCTCAACAAAAGTTTATACGGCCAAAATATACGCCATTGAACCTGAAGTGGCTGTGGCAACACGTACTTTACAAATTCGCGCCATTGCAGATAATATCGACGGAAAACTTTTGCCGGGTACTTTCGCAGATGTGCAATTACCTCTTAATATTATCAAAGATGCGATCGTAGTTCCTTCAGAAGCTATTGTACCTGTTCAAAGTGGTAAAAAAGTGTATATCGCTAATATGGGTAAGGCCAAAGAAGTTATGGTTGATGCCACCACAAGAACAGATGCTTCGATTTTGATTTTATCCGGATTAAAGGCGGGTGACACCCTGCTGACAAGCGGTGTGATGTCATTAAAAAATGAGGCTCCAATAAAAGTTAAAGTAAAATAATTATAGATTTTGAAAATCGGTTTATGAGGCAACAATCGAAAACCAACTACTTAAAATCTAAAATCTAAAAATCATAATGAGTTTATCTACTACTAGTATAAGAAGACCCGTTTTAACCATTGTACTGAATCTTTTGATTATTTTGTTCGGTTTTATTGGTTATACTTTTCTGGGTGTTCGCGAATTTCCTTCCATTGATCCGGCACAGGTTTCGATCAGAACCAATTATACCGGAGCCAATGCTGATATTATTGAATCCCAAATCACAGAACCTCTTGAAAAGGCTGTAAATGCCATTGACGGAATCAGAAATATAACTTCTTCCAGTAATCAGGGAAGCAGTAACATTACCATCGAGTTTAATCTGGACAAAGATCTGGAAGAGGCTGCAAATGACGTAAGAGACAAGGTTTCTCAGGCCGTGAGAAGTTTGCCGCAGGATATCGATGCTCCGCCCGTAGTTTCTAAGGCTGATGCCGATAGTGATGCGATCATTTCGATGACTGTGCAGAGTGATACCCGAAGCGCGTTGGAATTAAGTGATTATGCAGAAAATGTAATTTCACAACGTTTAGAAACGATTCCGGGAGTTAGTGGTGTGCAAATCTGGGGACAAAAACGATACGCCATGCGTTTGTGGATCGATCCGGCAAAACTGGCAGCTTACGGTTGTACAGTAGCGGAAGTTCGAAATGCTTTAAACGCACAAAATGTGGAGTTACCTTCCGGAAAATTGACCGGAAATAACACTGAACTTACAGTAAAAACGGTTGGAAATCTCTCTAAACCGGAAGAATTCAACAATATCATTATCCGTACCGACGGTGATATCATTGTCAGGTTAAGTGACATTGGTGGTGCTGAATTAGGTCCGGAGAATATAGAAACAAAATTGAGCCAATCGGGACTTCCAATGATTGGTTTGGCTATTGTTCCGATGCCGGGGGCTAATTACCTGGATATTTCGGCTGAATTTTACAAAAAATACGATGCCTTAAAGAAGGATCTTCCAAAAGACATCAAACTTAATATTGCGCTGGATAATACTATTTTCGTTAAGAAATCAGTACTTGAGGTGGCGGAGACTTTAGGAATTTCAATTATCCTGGTAATTATTATCATTTACCTGTTTTTTAGAGACTGGGCCATTGCGTTCCGTCCTTTAATTGACATTCCGGTGTCTTTAATTGCGACATTTTTCATCATGTGGCTTTTTGGATTTTCAATCAATGTACTGACTCTTTTAGCTATTGTTTTGGCGACAGGTTTGGTGGTAGATGATGGAATTGTGGTAACGGAAAACATCTTCAAAAAAGTCGAAGAAGGCATGTCGCCTATTGAAGCGGCTATTAAAGGATCAAACGAAATCTTTTACGCTGTAATTTCGATTTCGGTGACTTTGGCGGCTGTGTTTTTACCTGTAATTTTCCTGGAAGGCTTTGTCGGCCGACTCTTTAGGGAATTTGGAGTTGTAATTGGTGCTGCGGTGTTAATTTCGGCCTTTGTGTCATTGACTTTAACGCCAATGTTGAATGCTTATTTAATGAAAGGCGGAGAACAAAAAAAATCAAAATTTTATATTAAAACTGAACCTTTTTTCGAAAAACTAAACAGTGGTTATGCGGATGCTTTAAACCGATTTATGGCGAAAAAATGGATCAGTTTCCCGATTCTAATTGCTTGTTTTGGATTGATTTATTTGTTTTTTACGATACTTCCAAAAGAAACCGCTCCTTATGACGACCGTAGCTCGGTAACCATGCGTATGACAACTCCTGAGGGCTCTTCGTATGAGTACACGGACCGTTTTATGCAGGAAATATCAAGATTGGTAGATGATTCTATTCCGGAGAAAAAAGTGAGTTTGGTGATAACCGCACCTGGTTTTGGAGCTTCTGCAACAAACACCGGTTTTATCAGACTATCTTTAAAAGAACCAAACGAAAGAAAATTGTCTCAAAAAGACATTGCGGACAAATTAACAAAATGGACGAAAAAATATCCGGATGCTAAAACATCTGTGATTCAGCAACCGACTATTGCCGTAAACAGACGTGGTGGTTTGCCGATTCAATACATTATTCAAGCGCCCAATTTCGAAAAACTAAGAGAAAAAATTCCTTTGTTTATGGAAGAAGTGGGTAAAAGTGATGTTTTCTCTATTACCGATGTGAACTTGAAATTTAATAAACCCGAAATCAACGTCAGTATCGATCGTGCCAAAGCAGAGAGTTTAGGAATTTCTATTATCGATATTGCGCAGACTTTACAGCTTTCTTTAAGTGGTCAGCGTTTTGGTTATTTTATTAAAAACGGGAAACAATATCAGGTTATTGGTCAATTTGATCAGAAGGACCGTTCTAAGCCTTTGGATTTAACTTCTATGTTTGTTAAAAACAGCAAAGGAGAGCTTATTCAGATGGACAATGTTGTGAATATCGAGGAACAAAGTAATCCACCTCAATTGTATCATAATAACCGTTATATGTCGGCTACTGTTTCTGCAGGTTTGGCGCCGGGCAAAAGTATCAGTGATGGTATTCAGGCTATGGATCAGATTAAAGCTAAAGTTCTAGATGATACTTTTACGACTGACTTAAGTGGAGAATCACGAGATTTTGTTGAAAGTAGCTCTAATACTTCTTTCGCGTTTGGATTGGCTTTGCTGTTGATCTTTTTAATTCTTGCCGCTCAGTTTGAAAGTTTTATCGATCCGCTTATCATCATCCTTACAGTGCCAATGGCTGTTGCAGGTGCCCTATTCTCTTTATGGTTGTTCAATCAGACCTGGAATATTTTCAGCCAGATTGGAACGGTAATGCTTATTGGATTGGTAACTAAAAACGGTATTTTAATTGTTGAATTTGCGAATCAGCTAAGAGAACAAGGAAAACCGAAGCTGGAAGCTATTTTAGAAGCATCAGAAGCGCGTTTGCGTCCAATTCTAATGACGAGTTTGGCGATTGCTTTAGGGGCTTTACCAATTGCAATGTCACTTGGAGCAGCATCGACGAGTAGAATCGGAATGGGAGTTGTTATTGTGGGTGGAACTATTTTCTCTTTGGCTCTAACTCTTTTTGTGATTCCGGCAATTTACCTGATGTGGTCTAAAGCCAGAAAACACTATCCGGAGTTTGATCATATTGACGAATACGAAAAAGAAAGTAAATAATTTATTAGTCAGGAATTCACTATTGCCAAAGTTTGAGCTGGTGAATTCCTGTCAAAAGAAAAACAAATATGAGTACTAAAATTTTATTCAGTAGTCTGCTAGTATGCTTCTTCTGCCTCACAAAAGTACAAGCGCAAGAAGTTTTAACTATTGAAGATGCTATGAAAATAGCCTTGGAAAATAACTTTGAAATTAAGATTGCCAAAAACAACACGAAAATAAGTGAGACTAATGTTACGGTCGGAAACGCCGGAATGTTACCTACCGCAACGGCTTCGGTTACAGATAACAACAATATTCAGAATTCATCACAAACACGTCAGGATGGAACTTCTACATCATTGAAAAATGCCAAAAACAATAGTTTAAGTTATGGTGTAAGTTTGGGATGGACGGTTTTTGACGGAATGAAAATGTTTGCGAAATTGGACCAGTTAAAGGAACTTCAAAAACTGGGCGATTCAGAGCTTAAAAGAACCATTTTGATCAAGATTGGACAAGTAAATTCGGCTTATTATGACTTGGTGCAGCAGCAACAACAATTGGCTGCATTGGACACGACAATTGTAATTTCCAATCAAAGATTAACTTTAGCTAAAAATCGTTTCAGTATTGGTAAAGCTTCAAAATTAGAGGTTTTAAATGCGCAGGTGGATCTAAATTCGGATCAGGTGGCGTTGTTAAGACAAAAAGAATCGTATGCTAACGCTAAAATTTTATTGAACCAGTATTTAGCACGTGATTCAAGAATTGATTTTAAAGTAACTGATTTGGTAATTGTTGATAGTAAATTGGTTTTAAATGATTTAGTGGATTTAGCGCAAAAACAGAATCCGGCATTAGAAGCGCAGGTTATAAACAAACGTATAGCTGAATTACAATTGAAACAAGTCAAAGCAGATCGTTATCCAATTGTGAGGCTGACTTCGGGTTATAATTTTAACGAAAGTGAATCGAGTTTAGGATTTACCAGCGCTACTTCTTCCCGAGGTTTAAATTATGGTTTTAATGCTACACTGAATATTTTTGACGGCTTTAATCAGCATCGAAATGAAAAAGTGGCAAAATTGCAGATTGAGAACTCTCAAATTGCTATCGAGCAGCAAAATATGGTTTTGAATACACAGTTAAGTACCGCTTTTCAGACGTATTTAACCAATTTAGAATTGATTGGTCTTGAGGAAAATAACGAAGCAATCGCTAAACAAAACTTAGAGATTACGCTGGATAAATTCAAAATCGGGACGATTACAACTATAGATTTCAGAACAGCTCAGCTTAATTATGTAAACGCAAAGGTACGTTACAGCAATGCCCAATATCAGGCAAAATTATCTGAAATTGCACTAAAAGAATTGGCGGGAAATATGAATTTTTAATTTAAATTTGTTTCAAAACAAACTTAAATGATTTCATATAATACTAAAGAATGGTTTTCTTTTATCTTTCATTTTCATAAATCAGATACCGTTCGAAAATTATTTCCAATTATGCTGGCCATCGGAGTTTACGCCGGAGCAGTTGGATATGTTGAACTTGAATATTTTAAAGTTACCAAAAATGACTACATCCAGAACATTCCTATTATGCATGGAATGCTTGGTTTTGTAATATCTCTATTGCTTGTTTTCAGAACCAACACAGCTTATGATCGCTGGTGGGAAGGCCGAAAGCTTTGGGGCGCACTGGTAAACAACAGTCGTAATTTAGCGATAAAACTTTCCGCTATTTTAAAAGAAGAAAACGACAGGAAATTTTTCCGTAAGATTATACCAACTTATGCTTCTGTTTTGCAGAAGCATTTGAATAATGAGGATACCGGTAAACAGCTTTTTGAAGATGTAGATTTAGAAATTGACCATCAAAAACACAAACCGAATCAGGTAAAAAGAATCATGTATCAGAAAATCAATGATTTGTATGATGCTAAAAAAATTACCGGAGATCAGCTGATTATTTTAAACGAGGAATTACAATCTTTTACCGATATTTGTGGTGCCTGCGAGCGCATCAAAAACACGCCTATCCCCTACTCTTACAGTGCTTTCATCAAGAAATTCATCTTTTTTTATACGATGACATTGCCTTTTGGATACGCGGTAAGTTTGGGATATTACGTAGCGCCGGTGGTTGTTTTTATCTTTTACGTCTTAGCCAGTTTAGAGCTTATAGCCGAAGAAATTGAAGACCCTTTTGGTGATGATGAGAATGATTTGCCGATCAGAAAGATTTCGGTAAATATCAAAAAACACGTGGAAGAACTGATTTAAATCCCCTTACAAAGTACTGTAGCAACTCATTACAAACAGATTACAAAATGCTTGTGTTAAATTTGTTGCAGCATTATAACGTTGAAAGGTAAATTTATACGGCAAAAAACAAAAAAATTGTTTCCAACTCCGCTGATCAATCCTTATATTTACACCCTTATTCAAGAATAAAAAAGTTAACATGAAAATATCTTACAACTGGTTAAAACAATTCATTAAGACAGACTGGACCTCTGAACAAACATCAGAATTACTTACAGATTTAGGTTTGGAAGTCGAAGTTGTTGAAAAATATGAATCCATTAAAGGTGGTTTACAAGGAATTGTTGTAGGACACGTGCTTACCTGTGAAAAACATCCCGATGCTGACAGACTAAACGTTACGACTGTAAATATCGGATTGGAAGCTCCTATACAGATTGTTTGTGGAGCTGCTAATGTTGCTGCTGGACAAAAAGTAGCAGTTGCTACTATCGGAACAGTTTTGTATGATAAAGACGGTGGAGAATTCACCATTAAAAAAGGAAAAATTCGTGGACAGGAAAGTCACGGAATGATCTGTGCAGAAGACGAATTAGGTCTTGGTACAAGTCATGACGGAATTATGGTTTTAGACGAAAAATTAGTACCTGGAACTCCGGGATCTAAAGTTTTTGATATCGTAAGCGACGAAGTTTTCGAAATTGGATTGACACCTAACCGTGCCGATGCCATGAGCCATTATGGAACAGCGCGTGATCTTAGAGCCGGAATGTTGCAACGTGGCGTAAACATCGAATTAATTACACCTTCTGTAAGCAATTTCAGAGTGGATATGCGTACCCTTAAAATTGATGTGGTTGTTGAAGAGCCTCTTTTGGCTCCAAGATATTGTGGTGTTACGATTTCGGGAATCACTGTTGGAGAATCTCCAAGCTGGTTGCAAGATCGTCTAAAAGCGATCGGATTAGCTCCGAAAAATAATATTGTTGACGTTACCAATTATGTTTTACATGAATTGGGACAACCTTTGCACGCTTTTGATGCTGCAAAAGTCAACGGAAAAATAAGTGTAAAAACATTGGCTGAGGGTACAAAATTTACAACCTTAGACGATGTGGAAAGAACATTGCATGCAGAAGATTTGATGATTTGCGATGAAAAAGGACCACTTTGCATTGCCGGTGTTTTTGGAGGAAAAAAATCAGGAGTTTCTGAAGGAACTACTTCTATTTTCCTTGAAAGTGCGTATTTTGATGCGGTTAGTGTTCGTAAGACAGCCAAAAGACATCAGTTAAATACAGATGCTTCTTTTAGATTTGAAAGAGGAATTGATCCGACTATTACAGAATATGCTTTAAAACGTGCTGCTCTTTTGATTCAGGAAGTTGCAGGTGGAAAAATCACCTCTGATGTAATTGAGGTGTATCCTAAAAAGGTAGAGGATTTTTCTGTTTTATTGAACTTTAGTCACGTTTATAAAATTATCGGTCAGGAAATTCCAAAAGATACAATCAAAAAAATATTGGTTTCTTTAGATATTAAAGTAAACAGTGTTTCTGATTCCGGTTTGGGATTAACGATTCCTGCTTACCGTGTGGATGTACAACGTGAAATTGATGTAATTGAAGAAATTTTAAGAGTATACGGTTACAACAATATCGAGTTTTCGAAGAAGTTTAATGCTACGGTTGCAAACTCACCAAGAACAGAAGATTACAAAGTGCAGAACTTAATTGGTTCGCAATTGAACTCGCAAGGTTTTCATGAAATGATGGCGAATTCTTTAACAACAGCTGCTTATACAAAACTATCGGCTATGTTAAAAGAAGAGCATAATGTGACCATGCTTAATCCGTTAAGTAGTGACTTGGCAACTATGCGTCAATCTTTGCTGTTTTCTGCTTTGGAAGCGATTTCATACAACATCAACAGAAAAAGTTCTGATTTGAAATTGTTTGAATTTGGAAAAACCTACCACAAATTCCTTAACGGTTATGAGGAGCACAAACATTTAACGCTATCCATTTCCGGAGACAGAAATAAAGAAAGCTGGACAAGCCCTCAAAAAGCTACCGATTTCTTTTTATTGAAAGGATATGTTAAAGCTATTTTAGCCCGTTTAGGAATCGATAAAATATCTAATAATCCCGTGCAGTCTGATATCTTCTCTGAAGGAACATCTATCTGTTACAACAATGATGTATTGGTTGAAATGGGTGTGATTAAAAAACCGATCCTAAAACATTTCGGAATCAAACAAGATGTTTATTTTGCTGATTTCAACTGGGATTTGGTATTGAAAATTATTACCGGAAAAATCAAATACACCGAAATTCCAAAGTATCCGGAAGTTCGTAGAGATTTGGCTTTGTTAATCGATCAAAAAACAACGTACGAGAGTGTTTATAATTTGGCGAAACAAACGGAAAAAACACTTTTGAAAGATGTGAATTTGTTTGATGTTTATGAAGGTAAAAATCTTCCGGAAGGTAAAAAATCATACGCTTTGAGTTTTACGATTCAGGATCATACTAAGACACTTACAGATGTTCAGATTGATAAAATCATGTCGAAATTGCAACATGCATTTGAGACCGAACTTGGAGCAAGTTTAAGATAAAAAAGAACTTTCTTACTATAATTAAATCCGACAGTTTTCAAATAGCTGTCGGATTTTTTTTTAAGACGCAAATCGCTCGTAAGCACTCTTTAGTTTTTCATCGTATTTGTTTGTTCTATATCCCTCACCGTTGTACTTAAGGGCAAATTCAGCCCATTTTTGGTTTCTTAAAACCGAAATCAGATTATTCTCTTTCAAAAAGAACCCGAAAGCTTTTAAATGTTCCCCTTCATTTAGATCCATTTTTTCTGTAAATTCGTTTATGTTCGCATATCCGATAGAAACAGCATTAAATCCCATAACCTGAAAGAGTCCCCAAGAAGCCGAACATTTTGCTGCGTCACTAAAATTTGCATCCGTATTTAAAGCAATCGCTTTTTCTAAACGGGTATACTCCCCTTCTCCACCCACATAATACTTTTTGGTATAAGCAGGATAGAGAATATTGGCCGTATTTGAATTGACATAAGCTTGACAATTGATGCCTCTCTTTTTTAATTCCCTCCAGAAAACATGGCCTTCAAACAGAATTTTTGGCCTCCCGTCTACCAGAAAACCTTTGCCATTGCTTTCAACCTGATTTACCGCTTTAACAACTGCTAATTCAAGATTATGGTCGTTCGAGAAATCAATAAGATCTTGCTCCGAAAGTAATTTGTTGTTGGATAAAGATCCGGTATCACTTTGTTCTAAAAGCATTGACCAGGTTTTTAGTCCCACAATTCCATCGACTACCAGATTGTTGTTTAATTGAAAATCCTTTACTGCTTTATCCGTTTCAACGCCAAAATAGTCTGAAACGATAACGCTGTAATTGCGTTTTGCAAGTAATTCGTTTAAGTAATAGACCTCACTTGATTTTACTCCAAATTTTATAGTTCTCATGGCTTTACTTGATTATCGTTATTTTGGAAGAGGTTGAGAAATCAAAAACTTCATTTTTGGATTTTACCAAATTGTCGTTTTTGTCAAAATAATTTGTTTTATACGAGATTAGAGTCGAATTTACTCCTGTATTTTTGACAATGAAATTAAAGAGAATCGGAGTCGAAAATTCCGATTTTAAGCGTTCAATGCTGAATTTACTTCCAGATTCCAGAACCGTTAACTCTACCGTAATTTTACTTGTAGCCGCGGCCTGCTTTTTTATTTCGATCTGAATGTAACGATTGTAGTCTGTAGATTGCGAAACGATCTGATTGAATTCGGAGCTAATATTTTCAATGTTTTCAAAATCAAAAAATACGTTTTCCAAATTCCCTGATGCGCTACTGGGATTGAGAGCAGCACTATCCAAAACCTTGCTGTCGTTACTGATTAACTGCGGAAAACTATTGAAAAAGGTACTGTTAAAATACGTTCCGTTTTGATTGTAAACCAAAAGAATAGAATTGAGTCTGCAACTGGAAAAGGACTGATTTTTAATTTGAATCTTCTTCAGATCATTATCTATCGAAGCAGCGATAATTTCTCCAATCGTTTTTTCAATATTCAATTCAATGACACTGGTGTCTTTTATTTCTTTATGTTTAAAATTAATATTAGCAAACTGTGATATGGTGTTGTTTAAAGCGTTGATCATTATACTTGCTTCGGCTAGATTTTCAGTGGAGAGATTGAACAGAAAATGTTTCCCGTCTACATTAATATCTGATTTTTGCAAAAAGTAATTTCCGCTCACCTCGTACTCGGCTTCAATATCATTTGGGAAAAGAAACTGAACTTTATTGAAATAATCGGTCGTGTCTCCATCAATAAAATTGTTGTTTAAAAGTGCTATTTTTAGTTTGGCCAAATCAAATTCGGAAAGATTTGGGCCAATAGCAAACTGGAAACTAATTTTTGAGATTTCTTCCGAAGAACCTACACCGTCTTCATAGGCATGAAAAATAGTCGAAATGCAAGGTTTTAAAGTATCTAAATCTTTAGAAAGACTGTACATTTTAGAAATCAGTAAAAAGGTGTTGGGTTGCACCATCGATTTATAAATCGACAGTTTGCTGAAATTTATTCCGGCGACAAATATTTGTTTGAACTGAGAGAAGTCTTCATTCAGATTAAAAGGATTGACAATAAACCCTCCATCGGCTGTTTTGTAAAGACTGGTTGCGGGTTCTTTTGAAACAGCATACCCTACGGTCTTATTTACCTTTAATAAAAAAGTACTTTTAACCAATTCTGCCTGAATGGAAGTGTCGATATTATTCTCTCTTTGAATTTCGGTAATGGATTTGCTTGAAATCATGCTTTTTGCAGGTCCTGCTTTCACGAGCAAAGGACTGCTTATCAAATTTGCTTTTGTTGAAAGTGTTTTAGGAGCGACTAAATCACTTTTGATCGCCATTTTAGTGTTGATTAAGGAAATATCTCTGGCAAACAAAAGGTTTCTTCTGTACTTGGAGTATCCTTTAAAATCGAAGAACAAATCGATATTACATTTGGCGCTTTCAATTTGCGAGATGAGATTGAAATAAGCAATTTTTACGGCTTCATCTTTTAGGTCAAATTGTATTTCTTTGGTTAAGGTATTAATTACGCCATTGATTCTGACCAGATCTCCGTTTACTTTCAGATTTAGTATTGCTTCTCTTAGGTTTAAAGCAATATTCCTCTGATTACTGCTTACTTGTTTGTTTTTGATGTTGTATTTCAAAGTAACATAACCAAGTAACCCGCTTTTGTTTCCGGATTTATCCAGTACGTTTTCGTAATAGAACACCGTGTTGTTGTTTGGTGTAAGTTCTATTTCGGGAAAAAACAAGGTTATATCAGGATTGTTATAATCTTTGAAAGTGGAATTTTCGTTTATTACGGTATCGTTTTCAATCAATGGAAAATAAATATCCAAGGGTATCAGGATGATCTCCGGTCTTATGTTTATCGAATGAATTACAGGATGTTCGATAACTTTAAAATCAGCTACTTTGACACTGGGTGCCACCGTAAATGAAGCACTGGGTTTTGCCGGTTCGAGGTTGAATCTGTTGGTGGGAACCAGTTTTGTTCCTTCAAGTTTGAATGTATTTAAATCTGGCATGATGTTTCATTTTAATGATTAATTAGGTTTAGAAAACAAAAGGGACAAAATGTCCCCTTTGTTTGTTTAGAAAAAAACTATTCCATAAATGGCGCTCTGATTTTTTCTATGTCTGCATTTTGAGCAGCGGTTCCTGTTGGGATTTCGAATAAAACATCCCCTTCTAAATAATCAATTTTTTGATAATCCGTAGAGATACTTACTTTTTTGGCTTTTTTACCAATTTTACCGTTACAAGTATATTTTACTTTATATTCGGTTGGTTTTATGGTGTAATCTAATTCATACCAAGCTCTGTAAGGTATCGCGTCTTCAAAATTGTCGGCTGTAAATTTGAATTTTTTGCTTGACATTTTGTCAACTTTTAAAGTAACCTCCAAAGTATCACATTCAAAAAGTTCTTCGGTAGACAATGTATAATTGATCATGTTCATCACCGGTAGTGGTACGAAGACTTTGGTTCCTTCAAATTCAAATTCTCTGGTGGTATCTTTTAATTTGATTCTCTTGTCTTTCTCGTACATTACTTCTTGTCTTACTTTAATTTTGGTCGAACCATTGTTTTTCACAAAATCAAAGACAAAAGCATTTTTCTCCTTAGATTTATCATTCCAAGTTGCCGGGAAAATCGCATCAATTTCTTTACCGGATTTGCTCGTATTTTTCACATACGGAGTACCTTCAGGTGCAATCATTCTTCCGGAGCTTTTCCAGATTATTTTTCCTTTTGAATCCGGATAACCAACTTCGATAGAAACCTGGCTCACAGGACTGTCGTTTACAATATCGCTGTCTTTGTCCAGTTTAATCAAACCACCATTTAAAGATGCAATCACCTGAACTTTAGAAAAATCTTCATCAAGCTGAATCTCAGTGATGTATTTTTTTAGTTCTGCTTTTGCTTCAGCTCCTGATTTTAAAGTCAAAGGAGTCAGATTTCCACTTATTTTTGAATCTAAAACTTCAATGGCAGAGAATTTAATTTCATCAGTAAATTTTACTTCTCTAATTTGAGTTCCCGATTTTAAACTTACTCCTACGCTGCCCAGTCCAAATAGCACTCTAAAGAATCCTCCTGGTTTTTCCGGTGTAGATGCCGGCGTAAATTGTTTTTCAGGAGCATCAAAAATTTGTTTTTGAACCATTTGAAAAGCAAAATCTCTTTGTTTGGTTAAAAGTGCTTCTTCTACTTTTTTTCTTTCCTCGTTAGAGAATTGGTTGTCTGTTATGATTTCACTGATAATTCCGCCCTGAGTTAAGATTTTCTCATACTCATGCTCCCAGTTCACATCAACAAATGACCAGCTGGCATTTACTTTAGCAGAAAAATAAGTGTGTACTTTTTTGACATCTACAGTAGTTTTAATAGTTGTTGTTGGCATGTATCCTTTGTACTTGATACTGTTCTCGACAACCAGGTTATTGGTTCCTGTTTCTAAAGCGCCTTTCACTAAGGAAGCACTGTTACGTCCCATTAATACAGACAATGCGTTATCTCCAAGTCCAAAAGTACTTCCGTTTCCTTCTCCCTGAATATTAAACGTCCATGGATTAGCCCCTCCAAAAGGATTGTTTGGAGACTTCTCTCCTACTATATGCATGGCAATTTTATTCTCTGTTAACTGTATCGGTCTAACGTTTGTTTCGTCAAAATCTCTGTCAACGCCTTTTAGGAAAGAAAACAATCCAAAAAGTTTTGAAGTTCTTTGATTGTTATAGCTCGTGTGAAGCTTTGTTTTTAATTTATCGATTGCTTTCTTTAATAAAGCTTCCGGTAGATCTATAGTGCTTGTCAATGTAGTATAAGCTCCTGCTTCTTCTTCCAGTCCTTCTGCACCGATTACGGTTGAGGAATCTCCTTCTGATTTAAAAACCTGCATAGAGAATTTGAATCTTCCGTCAGGGTGTTTCGCCAGACGTGGTGCTTTTGGATAATAATAAAACTGCATTGGTAATCCCGCGTCTCTCAATAACATATTGTTGGGATCTGGTGAAAAAAGGACTGCAAAATCTGCTCCATCTTCTTTTTCTAAAAGGATTTCTACTGTTCCGGCTCCTGCATGTGGGTAACCTAGAGGTGTTGGTTGTGACATAATTAAATAATTTAAAGTTTTACATTTTTAATTGGCTCTTTTTTTGAGTTTCGCCTGACTCATTTGTTCGAAAAAAGGAACGATGTAAAATTGTATCATTAGAAATTATCCTGTAACAGCGCTTTAGCCCAAATTTTTAAATAAATTTACCTGCGTAAAAAAGGGTAAATTCCCCCTTGTCGCATCTTGTCATTTGAAATAATTTTGTACGTAAGATTATCAAAAACCTTAATTAATAACTTTTTAACTAATTACACTTTAAAACTAAAAAACATGAAAAACCCTTCTTCAAAACCCAATCAGTTGATAACGAGAGAATTTGCCAAGGAGCTGAATTCGAATTACACGCATAAAAGAGCGAAAATAATCCGTAAATCAACCAAAAAAGACGATGCAAATGCCATTTGGTATTCACTGGAAGCTTTAGAAAGCTACATACAGTATATTAAAACACAAGGAGTTGAAAACGGATATGACGTAGACGGGATCCGATTCTATTTCGGTGTATATCCGGAGGACGAAAAACATGGCGAGAAAGCAGGTCTGACGACACTTTTTCTGGCTCCTACAGGAAAAAAAGCAAGCTCAGTATCGAGTGCAAACAAAATGCAAGGTTTTGCTTCTACAGTAGAAGAAGAGGAATCCCATGACATAGAAAGCATTCAACCAATGAATTATGGCAACATAGGAAGACCACCTAGCCTAACCTACTAAAAAAAATTATGTTTGAATTTTTAAGATCTTATATCGTCTATTTAGCTTTGCTATCAGGAATCATCGGGTTAATCTCGTTGCATAAACTTCCTAGTAATAAAGCTAAATTTTTAGTACTTTTAATCTGGTTTTCAGTGCTTATTGAAATAGTCGGCTACTTTTTTACACAATGGACAGGTTTGTTAAATTATTATGTTTATAATTTTTACATGTTCGTTAGTTTCTCGGCCTATATACTATTACTCAGAAGCCTTTTATTGAAGCGGGATAACAGAATTTCTGCGGTACTATTTTTAGGGCTGTTCGTGGTTTCCTTTTTTTTGAATATTTTATATTTCAAAGAAGATATGAATCACTCGTTTACATACAGTTTTGCAATAGGAGTTATAGTAGTGATGATACTTGCCTGTCTCTATTTGGTAGAGATCTTTAATTCAGACAAAATATTAAACTTTAAAAAATCTGTTTTTTTTTGGTATATCTTAGGCATATTGGTCTTTCACGTTCCTTTTCTGCCTTTTATGCTAGCGATAAACTGGTTTTTAATCAAACAAGACGACTCTATTTTTAGTTTAGTTGTTTTTATTTTAAATTTTCTGGCACACAGTTGTTTTATAATCGGATTTATATGGAGCGAAAAGAAATACAATTATTAGTCATTTCATTAGGTATTGTTTTTTTTACTCTACTCATCACGTTACTTGTGCTTTTTTTCTATTTTTTGAAGAAAAAGAACAATTATCTGGTTGAGAAAATGGAATCTGAAATGTACTTTCAATCAGAGTTAGTCAAAACCAGGATTGAGATTAAAGATCAGACGCTCTCCGAAATCAGCAAAGAACTGCATGACAATATTGGCCAGATTGTTTCAGTGGGAATTATGCAGCTTAATATGTACATACAAACCGGAAAATCAATTAAAAGCAAAGAACTGACCGATCTTAAGCATGTTTTAGCCAAATCGCTCGACGAGATTCGGATTTTATCCCGCATTATAAACAAGGATAACTTATTGCAATCCAATTTTATAGAAGCGATAAAACAGGATTTGGAACGCATAAAAAAACTGAAGCACATTCATTATAATTATAAATTTACAGGAGAAATACCTGAGATTAACGAAGAGCATGATTTGTTTATTTACCGCATTTTTCAGGAAGCTTTGCACAATAGTTTAAAACATTCTCTCAGCGATTTATACGAGGTGGATATTACGACAACAGCAGACCTTTTTCAGTTAAAAATGAAGGATTTCGGAATTGGTTATGACACCAAAAAAGTCACGTCCGGAATTGGTTTAAACAATATGAAATTGAGAGCTAAACTAATTGGTGCTAAACTAATTATGGAATCCAATACATCCGGAACAAGTATAACTTTAGAATATCCCTTAACCACACCCGATGAAAACAAAAGTTAAAAATAAAATTATTGTTGTCGATGATCACCAGTTGTTCTCACAATCCTTGCAGCTTTTGATCAATAGTTTTAAAGAATTTGACGTGGTCAATCGCTTTGAAAACGGCAAAGTTTTTATAACCTATCTTCAGGAGAATACAGACTTAGAGGTAGATTTGATTCTTTTAGATGTCAATATGCCTGTTTTAGACGGCCTTGAAACAATGAAATGGGTCAAAGAAAACAGACCTTCGTTAAAAATTATAGCGCTATCGGTGAACGATGATGAAGAAATTATCATCAAAATGATTACTAATGGTGCCAGAGGTTATTTACTAAAAGACACTTCGCCCGAAATATTCAAAGAAGCCATGTCATGCGTGATCGATAAAGGGTTCTATTTTACCGAATTGGTTTCAGGAATGCTCGTAAAAAAAGCCAATGACGATTCTAAAAAAGTCAGTTTAAAAGAAAAAGAAATTGTTTTTATAAGACATGCCTGCAGTGAAAAAACCTATAAGGAAATTGCTTCAGAAATGTGTCTGAGTCCCAAAACAATTGATGGCTACAGAGAGTCCCTGTTTGATAAACTCGAAATCAAAACCCGAATAGGTTTAGTTTTATATGCGATCAAACATAAAATCGTTTTGGTTTAAAGACTACTTAAATTCGATTAATGTATCATTTGCCAAATCATACTCATATAATTTTCTGGTTTCGTTATCCAAATACAACCATTGAATTATACTGGTATGATTTTCGAATTCGTTTGAAATCCCAACAATAACATAAGAGCGACCGTCTTTATCTCCATTTTCTATCGAATAAACCAAATTGGTATCCGGATTTTGGAGGTTTGCTTTTACGAGCTCTCTTTTAGAATTTGCGAGGTAGTACTCGACCAAAACATTGAGGTATTCCACAAAAGAATTTGTATACTGCTCCTCGCCTGTAGAATAATATTTAATTGGTTTTTTGTATTTTCTTTTAAATAGACTTAGGCTACCGTCTTTTACTTTTTTAGCTTTTATCAGCCAAGGTGTGAAATCGAGTTTCTCTCCATCGCCTGCACTGTATGTTGTATCTATTTTCCATGTTATTTCTAAAATGTCGCCTCTCAGAAAGGCAGCAGTTCCTTCAAAATTAGTGTTCAATGCTATAGTTTCCTTGCCTTTTTTTATGGTAAACAGGTTATAATCGCCGTTGTCATCGTATTCCACATATTCCACTTCATCTGAGTATTCTTTTCCTTTATTCAATCGCTCTCCTGGGCGTATAGCACTAAAAAAGGCCTCTTCTTGGGAGGCCTTTGGGATTTTCTTTTCTTTATTCGCTGCTGTTTTTACCGATATTTCAGAGGATGTTGTTTTTTGGTCATTACAGGAAAATAAGAACAGTGCTGCTAGTAGAGAAATATATTTCATTTTCAGATTTGGGTTAAAGTCTTTGGATTAGTAGGTTATTGCCGAAAAAATAGAGTTTTCGGCTATTTTATCTCTACCGTTTAAAAATGAAAGCTCCATTAGAAAATTAAACTGTACAATTTCTCCACCCAATTTCTTTACCAATTCTCCAAGCGCTTTAGCTGTTCCTCCCGTTGCTAAAACATCATCATGTATCAAGACCCTGTCTCCTTTTTTGATGGCATCTGTGTGAATTTCTAAGGTATCTGTGCCATATTCTAAGTCATAAGAAGCGGAAATAGTTGTGTAAGGCAGTTTTTTAGGTTTACGAACCGGTACAAAACCCGCATTCAATTCCTGAGCCAACAACATACCGAAGAAAAACCCACGACTTTCAGCACCTATAACTTTGTCGATAACCTGTCCGTTTAGCGATGCTAGCAGAATAGATAGGCATTCTTTCCGGGCAACCGGATCATTTAATAACGGGGTAATATCTTTAAATAAAATTCCTTCTTTGGGAAAATCTTGAATATCACGTATATAACTTTCGAACTTCATTTTTTTTTGTTTTTATATTATTTTTTCCTTGTTTATCTCACATTTATAGCTATCTTTGCACCCGCAATAAGCGCTCAACAAAGCTACAGAATTTTAGCTAAATTGAGAAATAAAAAGGCCTCGTGGCGCAACTGAATAGCGCACTTGATTACGGCTCAAGAGGTTACTGGTTTGAATCCAGTCGAGGTCACTACTCGGGACAAAAGAAAAATATCATCTTTTGTCCCGTTTTTTTTTGCTCGTAATCTGTTGTTTACCAAGTAGATACAGTTGACCATTTCGTTGATCTTAGCGGTTTGGATTTTGTTTTCTCGAAATGTGAAATTTTCAGGAAAAATTAAACCAATTATCTCCCTCGAATCTGCTAAACTCGCATTATCAAAGGCTTCTCCGAGTTTTAAAAGGTTTTCCAATCCTGAGTTCGTTAAATACTCTATATTTCCTCTGTCGTCCTCGATATTACCCATCTCTTTTTCCAGATTACTGATAATTTCATTGTATTCAATCTTCATGAGATTATAATCCTCAGCATCAATTTTCTCACTTACTAACAGATTTCTGGCAACAGATAATTTCTTTTCGTAAGCTGCAATTTGTTCCAGCGATTTATTTTTTTCATTAGCTACTACTCCTGTGTGTTCTCGATATCCTTCAAGCAGAACTGCCGCATATAATTTTTTCACCTCCGGTAAAGGTTTAAATTTATTTAAATGCTCTTTAAATATCTTATTGGCAATCTCCGAGTTTACTCTCCATTTACAATCTTTGTGACAATGATAGTAGTAGTAATGTTTATTCCTTCCTTTACATTTGCTGCCTGTTAACTTCTGCCCACATTGAGGGCATAAAAAAAAGCCTCTTAAAGGAAAATTTTCGATAGTCTTGATCTTTGGCCTGTATGTTCTGGCTTTACTGTCAAGAACGTCTTGTACGCGATAAAACAAGCCCTCGCTAATAATGGGATCATGTTGGCCAGTTACCCATCTTTCTTCTTCATCTCTATATTTAGGAACTACTATTTTTCCGCAGTAAAGTGGATTTCTAAGAATTACCCACAAGTTGCTTTTAGATAAAACAAGCCCTTTATCTTTAGCCATCTGGTAAATAGATTCGGTACTAAAAACATTTCTTGCTACCTGTTCGAATATCCAAACAAGTTTTACGGCTTTCTCCGGTACAATGGCAATATATTTTTTTCCATCTTCTGTAACTTTATTTGCATAGCCATAAGGAGCCATACCCATATGCCTCCCCTCCTTCTTACCCCTTCTAAGCCCCTGAAAGGTATTCAATGCCCTTCGGTCGTTTTCAACCTCGGGCGCAGCCAGGTAAAAAGCCAGCATCATTTTGTTTTCCGGAACACTAAGATCAAGTGGCTGTTCTATTGCCTGCGGCTCTATACCCAATTTTCTTAATACATTGATCATTTGGTAAGCATCACCCGCGTTACGGCTGAACCTATCCCACTTCATAAAAAGAACCAAATTAATTTTATTTTTATTTTTTTTTACATCAGCAAGAAATTTTTTCCATTGCGGTCTGTTAAAAGTCTTTGCTGAATGATCTTCATAAATTACATTACGTATTTGTATTTGGTTTATGCTGCAATATTTCCTTAGCATTTCTTCCTGATTACGCTGGGAGAAGCCCTTCTCAGCCTGCTCGTCAGTACTTACTCTGATGTATAAGTCCGCTATCTTGCTCATTTTGTTTTATTTAAATGTTTCAACACAGCGATATTAGCAATTATTCTTAAGAAATACAAGATTTCCTCTGCCTGTTCAATAGTAACATCAAGCCTCTCAGATCGAAGCATCTGTAAAGCTTTTTCGGGGGTCAACTTTGAATTACTGTAGTCGATATCTTTCTCCATAATCACACTTTTAAAATTCATAAAAATGTAATTTAAATATAGAAATACTTTAATCCACATGATAGGTCAACTTGTCACTCGGTGGAAGTCTATTTCCTTCTTCAATCTTGAATTAAGTTATAATATTAAGATATCAAAATGAGTTCACAAGTTTAAGTCAATCGGAAGTCCCGATGTTCAATTTTCAGAAGAAATATATTATTGTGCTTATTTTGGAATAAGCACAAGATAGAAGATAGCGCCAGCTAAGAGAATTACTTTGCGGACATTTATCATAAAGTGCGAAGCGTTATAAGAGAACACTTCGGACAGCGATTTTTACTTTAAATTATTAAATTCGTATAAAGTAAAATCTGTCAAATAAATAACTGATTTAGTTATAAAATATAAAAATTGAAACATAAAAAAAACGAACAAAAAACGATATAATATTACTACAGCAACTTTAAAAGTTAACCAATAATCAATATTATCAAAATTAAACTCAACAGTTGATAAATGAAAGTTTAGTAAAGAAGTAAAAAAAGAACTTGCAATTACAAAAAATATACAAAGAATTGCAACAATAATCGAATATGACAATGTAAAAGAAAAATTTTTGAGATAATTGAATGTTCTATTGTTTAATGTATTAGTTTCTGTTCTAATCTTCAATTCAGAAATATTTTCATTTTCTTTTTGCTTTATAGTTTCTAGTTTAGATAATTTATCAGGAATTTTCAACAAAACACTATACATCAATCCTGAAAACAATGATAAAAGCATTGCTAAAATCTTTGAGTCTTCAATAAATTTTTCATTCTTATAATAAACAAGAAAAATACTGAGTCCGAACATTGTGAGATATACCAAAATCAATTCAAGTTTGTTGGTAGTATTATCTTCGTTTTTACAAACACTCTGCATAGCGTTAATATAAATATTCCAAACTTTTTTTATCATTGCCTTTCAATTTTAGAATAATGACCTTCGATTAATTCACGCAATAAACTGTCACAAAAAGATTTTAACTCCGAAAAATCAGGAATGCCATTATCGTCAAAATTGACTCTACCATTTAAATAAATTCGTGGCATAACATCATGAGTATCTAATTCAAATTTAGATGTTTTTTTTGTTGCTAAATTTTGTAAGACTACTTTTTTCTTTACAGAATCTGATAATCTAGCATTTTTCAATGCTAAACTAGAAAATATTCTATTCAAAACTGGAACTTTGTCAGGAGTGATAGTATTACTACCAGTTGGTTTTATACTAATTTCAATATGATACTTATCGCATAAATTCGAAAAAGCAGTTTCTTCCGTTAAAGATGAAGATAACACATTTGTAATGTAATTCATCTCAATAACTTTACTATTTCCTCTAAATTCATCTCTGATACAATTCGGTAATATAGGGTGCGGGACTGCCTTATTATATTTACCTGATATTTTAAATAAATCAGTGATATGCTGTATGAATTCTCCTCTAATACTAGCCCCACCATAGATTTGAAAAAACAGATATCCTACATTACTCTCTAATGGAAAATGTAAGTAAAAAAAGTATTTATCATTAATAACAGTTCCTTCTAGATCTTCTTCCTCTTCCCTATTTGTGATGGGTGATTTTGTTTTACCTGAACCTTTAGAACCACCTTTTAAAACACCCCAAACATTTTCATCAGTTATATCAAAACCATACTCCGATATATCTGTAGATAACGTAAAAGCTTTATTTCGTAATTCAGTATACCCCGAGTCGATATGGTTTATGAAAACTTGAACAAATTCACTAAATAGATCATTTACTGGATTTATACCTGAAGTATTTAATAATACGTCTTTTAAAGTATTATTTAGGTTATTGGATAATGGTTTTAAAGCGATAGTAAAAACTTCTAGTTTAACACTTTCTGGATTATTCATATATTTTTAGTTTTATTTTTAATAGTGATTACTACAATACTAAATTTCAAAACCACCCGTTATAATAAATTTTTGAAGCAGATTATGCGTTTTTATATTTACTCTAAATGCGGGAATGGTTACACCTTCCACTTTTTCAAAGTAGGCTTTGGCTTTAGTTTTATCTATTGTATTTTTTAGTTCATCAAAACGAACATACTCATTGATATTCAGCTCATTTAGACCAGAATCCATTAAGTTGCGAAGTTTTACTTCGTCTAGACCAAGTAGGGTAGCTATTTTTTTTATTTGATCATTCTTGGCATTATATCGATACTCTGTAATATATTCTCTAAATGTTTTACCACTTTCAATACGTATAACACCGCTTTGAACATCGTGTATGAAAATGTTAGCATACTTCTGTTCTTCTTGTGTGAGTGAAGCAAAGGATTTATGAAGCTCATCGAGTGTCTTTTGTAATTCTATTGCATTTACACCTTCTTTTCTTAATACTTTTAAATATTTATCGAAACGAGAGTTCATGTAATCAGCATCAATTTTATCGGTATCTATTTCCGTCAAATGCCCTTCAATTTCATAGGGTACTTCAGAAATTCGCATACCACCGCCTGCTCCATTAAATAATTCCTTATAACGCAGTGCTAAAATCAAATAGGTGTTTTCGTCAAAATCTATTTTAATTTCGCGCTTTTCTTTTCCTTTACCGAAATCGTATTGTAATTTACTCCATTTAAAGCCTTGTATTTTTGCTGCTTCTAGAAAATGGTTCAACAGTTTAAATAGTTCCGCAAATCGACCTCGTTCTGGAATACTGTCGGGTACTCTTTCGAAATTTTGAATTCCTGCCAAATTAAAAAGTTGTGCTATTTCATTATAAGTATAATTTAATGAATTTAGATTTTGGTCCAATTTTTCTACAAATAAATCTACTGGTCTGTCTCCTGAATATAATTTTATTGCATCCTTAATATTGCGTTCCATAGTATGCGGAAATCGGTAATACCGTATGGTTCCAAATGGTTTTTCTGGACCAAAAAGACGATTGGTTCGAGAAAATGCCTGAATTATATTCTCATATTTTAGCATTTTATCTAAGTACAAGGTATTAATCCATTTGGAGTCAAAACCCGTTAGCATTTGATCGACTACAATTAATAAATCAATTTGTTTTTCACGACTATTTTCTATTCTAAGATAGGGTTGTTTATGTGCCAAACGTGATGCAATATCTTTTTTAAATTTTGAATGGGTTGCTAACGTATAGTCTCTCTCGTATCTTGCGTTGTAATCTTCGAGTATTTCTACCAATCCATCTTCTTTAAAAACAGCACCACCTACATTTTCGATATTGGGATCAAAAAGTGCTGTCGTTTTTAAGCTTGGCTGTAGTCTTTTTATCAATCGGTAATAATCAATGGCTTCATTGATACTGCTGGTTGCAAAAATGGCGTGAAATTTATTATTTTGACTCAATACTAACCAATTTTCCAAAATATCTTCCGCAACTTTTTCTTGGTGTTGTATTCGTTCGTATTGCGATTTTGGTATAAAATCTTCTATGCCTTTAATATAATTCCCTGTAGTTTCGGTATGACCAGCCATTCTCACAATAGTCATAAAAGTATTAAAAATTTCTCTTTTTTTAGGATCTGCCATTGCTTCGGTTTCATCAATTGCCTTGGCTTTTTCTAAAGCTACAAATTTTCGCAAATCACGGTCTTTGTAAGTCAACATTTTGTAGGGATCAAATCCCAAAACATTTTTGTCTCTAATACCATCGCCAATACTATAACGGTGCAATTCATCGCCAAAAATGGTCGAAGTAGTGTTTAGTTTCTTTTGGTTTTCGTCTAAAATAGGCGTTCCAGTAAACCCAAAAAAGATAGCCGAAGTAAAGGTGTTTTTAATATCGATAAGCATATCCCCAAAAGTAGAACGGTGTGCTTCATCTACAATAAAAACCAATCTTTTGTTATTGATGAGTTCGATGTCTTGCGTATTTAAACCTTCTTCTTCATTTTTGATGTTACTCATTTTTTGAATGGAAGTAACAATTAAGTTGTTTGCAGGGTCAATACTCTTTAATTTATTTACTAAAACCCCTGTGTTTTCTGTAGCTTGTACTTCCTCATTTTCATCCGAAAAACCACGATATTCTTTTAAGGATTGCGTACCCAACTCAATTCGATCCATCAAGAAAATCACTTTGTCTGCATCTTGAGAGTTGGCTATTAATTGTGCCGATTTGAAGCTGGTCATAGTTTTACCCGAACCAGTTGTGTGCCAAATATAACCACCTAAAGCGTGTTTGCTCTTCCAATCGGTTTTGGCTACTTTGTCGGAAATGGCATTTGATGCATAGTATTGATAACTACGCATTACTTTTAACACCCCATCGGTATCGTCTGGCACAGTATAGAAACCAATAAGTTGGTGCGCCATAGGAATAGAGAGTAATTTAGAAGCAATGTCTGCCCATTGATTTATAGGTTCGTTATTAAAATCTGCCCAATGAAAATAAAAATCTTTATTAAATTTTCCATCAGGGCCTGGATTAGCAAAATATACGGTTTCTTCGGGTTGCATGGCTACAAAAACCTGTACTAAGGCAAACAAGCCTGTAAAATTGCCCGAACGTGCGTAATTTTCTATTTGGTGGCAGGCTTGACTTACGGCAACTCCACTTCTTTTTAATTCGATATGAATTAAGGGCATACCGTTTATTAATAACAATACATCGCCACGCCTGTCATTGAGTATTTTAGATTTGCTCTTAAATTGCGGTTGTTGTACAATTTGATACCGACTTTGTCCGCCTGCAATTTCGTGACGGTCGTATATTTTTAAACTTATTTCTTTACCAAAATGTAATTCATCTGCTGGATTATCGCGTTTTATGGCTACCGTTTTACCGTTTATAAAACCGTTTAATTTAAGAGGTGTGCGTAGTGTGGTGATTTGCTCCAATATTTGTTGCATTTCGCCTTCAGTAAGCGGTGTGTTGTTTAAACGGTCTATATCTCTATTATTCTCAAAAAGGATGTTTGCCCAATTTTGAAGCAAGTCGGCTTCGGTTGGGTTTTTTATCACTTGACTGTTCCACCCTTTTTGGGAGGAAAGTGCCAGTATCAATGCTTCTTCAAAATCAGATTCTTTGGTAAATGTCATTTTTTATATTTTTTAGAAATCTACTAATTTAGTCTTGTGCCACAAACATTTTGGTAAAACAGGCTTTTTTGATGTTGTTGAGTTTATCAATTTGCGTTTGGAGTAGTTCTATTTGAATGTCTAGATTTTTGAAATATTGTCCTATTTTAGATTGTTCAGTTTCACTTTGTGGAACATAACTTTTATAATCAGCTATTTCTGTTAAGGATATGTGTTTTATTGTTCCTCCATGAGATTTAATTTTCATTTCATTAAAAAACTTACCAGTATTTAGAAACTGATATAAAAATTCTGAATCAAAAAATGCTTTTAATCTCCCAACCCTTTGAGCTAAAACTTGTTTATTGTTAATTACTTTAGCTGTTCTTCCAACTGTACCATCCATAGTAACAAGTACTTCATTTATATCCAACACATAATGCCTTGTAGCTTCATAAATATTTATTCTGTTTCCTTTGGAATTATCAACTGTTGAGGAGTTATTTTGGATGTTTCCATTTGTAATTACAAGATACTCCCCTTTATCAGTAAAAGTTTTACTATCAAACGGGTATCCCGTTGAAACTGATGCTAATTCTCGTATTTCTTTCACCTTCCAATCCTCAGTAAACCCTTTAAAACGAATTTCAGGTACAACAGCATCTTTTTTAGGGAACATTTTAACCAACATGGCTTTTTTCAGTACAACCAACTTATCATGTTTTTTTTGATTCAGACTAATAAGGTTGTCTAAGTTTTGAAAGAAAGTACCTATTTGTTTTTGTTCATTTAATGAAGAAGAAAGTACAATTTTTAAAGACAAAAGGTTTTCTGGTTTTACAGATTGACGCTTTACGACTGTACCTTCTTCATATTGCAATGCTCTTAATTTGAACTTTTCACTTTTTACAATTAGCTCCATAAAAGATGGTTCTTCTTTTGTTGTAAAAGTTATATAAATTGGAGAAATTACACCTTTTTTATGTTTGTTTCTATCTATTGCTCCATACTTAAGATTAGAAGGATTATAAACAATGTCATTAAATTCTGTTAGTTTATAAACCTTATTTTCTTGATCTAAAGTTAAATGATCTCTATTGTTTGATTTTCTTTCGCTTCTATCAATGACTCCTTGTCCTGAAGCAAATGCTAAAATAGGAGCATCTTCAGATATTTTTTGCATTTCTTTACGTTCAGTTAAAAAATCACCTAATTCTTGGTGTACCCAATCCTCCGTAAAACCTTTAAACCGAATTGCTGGATTTTTATTCTTCTTATCCATGTAACAAAGTTTTAAATTCGTTTAACCCTTTCATGTCAAATTCGTTACCGTCTAATTCATTAATTAGTTTAGATAAAGCATTTTCTGCTTCATCTATTTGATTAGCAACTTCAGCGTATGTGGTACTATATTTGTCTACCAAGGTTTTTATTTTGGTAGTCAATTCTTCTATAGTGGTTTTTGGTAAATTATTTAATGAAGTTACTACAGGGTGTATCCATTTTAGCTCCAGTAACTCATTTACCTGTTTCTCGGTAAGTGCTTCAATAGTGGCTTTGGTTTGTAATTGTAATTTGGCTTGTTCTTCCTTAACTGTTTTTTTAGTTTCTTTTTCTTCCGTAATTAAAGCATCTGCTTTTAGTATGTTGGCTTCGTACGAATCTTTTTCTATCGCCCCTTCTTTCTTATTTTCGGCTTTAATTTGTTTGGCTAGTTTTATCACTTCGGCATTTACAAAACCGTCTTTGGCTTCGTTTACAGTGTCTTCTTCCTTTTCTTCTTCGGTTAATAAATCTAAGAGTTCTTCGAATGTTGCTGTAATTTCAATAAGTCGATTTTCTTTTTTCTGTACACTTTGTAGTTGTTCTTTTAGGTAGGTTTCTTGTACAAGCTCAAAAGGCATAATGCGACCTTTCCAACCTTCTTGCACTTCTATCTCTTTACCATCTTTCTTTTTCAGTACCATGTTAGGGTCAACCACTGTGGTAGCTTCAAAACCTTCGGTTTGTATGATTTCTAAATCTACTTTTATGGCTTCCCATTGGTTGTCTAGTAATTGGTAAGCTTCATATTTGTCGATGAGTGCAATAGGTTCTAATCTTTTAAACATATTATTACCTAGTATTTCTTCTTGTCTAGGAACGTGTACGGTGAGCATATTGTCTAAGAGTTCTTTTTTTAAGAATGCATCAAAGTTATTAAATGATGCAGAGAATTTTTCAATATATTCGGTAACGCTTGGATGTTCGTGAATTGATTTGTTGATGTCTTCTACCTTTAAATTGGCATTGACTTCGGAAGTTGTAGCAAACAAGGTTTCTCTCAAATTTGGGAAAGCTTCCCAGTATTTATTTAGTGCGTCTATTTCATTCACCGGAATACCGCCAAACATAGACGCGTAAATATCCCAACTTTCGGCATTTGCTGATGAATCTACATATCTAGGAATATTCAAGTTGTACTCGTTTTGTCTGATGGTATCGCGTTTTACTACTTGAGCAAACTTTGGAATTTGTTTTCTGTCACGCAAGGCATCGGCAATTCGTTTGATATCTGAAGCTCTTAGTTTGTTGTTTTTTCCGTCTTTAATGAATCCCTTTGAGGCATCAATAATGAGCACATCGTTGTTTTGTCGTACTTGCTTTAGGACAATAACCACCGTTGGAATACCAGTACCAAAGAAAATACTTGGAGGCAAACCAATAATGGCGTCAATATGATTGGCTTCAATTAGTTTTTTACGAATAGTACCTTCTTCACCACCACGGAACAAAACCCCGTGTGGTAATACAATGGTCATAATTCCGTCAGGCTTGATGTGAAATAAATCGTGTAGCAAGAAAGCGAAATCTGCTTTTGATTTTGGAGCCAAGCCAAAGCGTGCATAACGCGCATCGGAATCCTTGTAGGTAGGATCCCATTTTTGCGAATACGGCGGATTGGAAACTACAGCATCCACATACAATGCACTGTAGGAGTGAATTGCATCATTTTCATCAAAATAAGGCCAATCGTCTTCTAGTGTGTCTCCATTACGGGTAACAATATTATTGACATTGATGTCTCGCATTATCAAGTTCATACGAGTCAGGTTATAGGTATTCTTTTTTAATTCTTGGGCATAATACTTAATGTTGTTTTTATTATCCATGTGTTTGGCAACACTTGCCCCAATATTGATAAGCAAAGAGCCTGAGCCACTACAAGAATCATAAATTTGAATTTCTTTTCGATCCTTTAAATGATTGGAGATAATTTCGGATAATAAAACGGAAACTTCATGAGGTGTATAGAATTCACCCGCTTTTTTACCTGCATTAGCGGCAAATTTCTCAATGAGATACTCATAGATAAAACCCAGTACATCATAACCTTGATTTCCATCCATGGGAATATCTTTAATCAAATGCAAAAGATCACTAATGGCTTTGGTTTGTTTTTGTGCACTATCTCCGAGCTTGCTTAATCCCGTTTCCAAGGTTTCAAAAATTCCGTCGAATAACTTTTTGTGTGCTGGACTAATTAAACGACTAAAAGCAGAAAGTCCTTCCCTTACATTAGAAACGTCAAAGTCTTTGCCTTTACTAATCCAAGTAGAGAATAAATTTTCATAAGCAATAAAATAGCCAATATTTTGTTTGATATGGTCAACTGTTTCAATATCAATTTCCCTAAGAGCTTTTACATCACTTTCAGTAAAATCCTGATCTTTACAATATTGTAGTTCTTTGTCTGATAGGTATTTGTAGAAAATAAAACCTAAAATGTAATCTTTATATTCATTTGCCTCGATTTTAGATCGCATTTGGTTTGCTGATTCCCAAATTTTGGCTGCAAGCTGTTGTTTATTCATGTTTTTTTTTTGTTTGAAACAATTGTTAGCTTCTATTAAATTATATAATATGCCCACATTGTAATGTACAATAATACAAAAAAGCAAACAAAATAAAGGAGAGGAAAGTCATAAACAATTTAATATTATTTAAAATAAGTATTGCTTAGAAATGACAAATAACAAATGCATCATTCTGTTTCTTCCTTCTTGTTTCCCAACTCCAATTAACTCCTCTCGTTCTCAACCTCTCGTAAAACTTTCCCCTCAATCAAAACCCAACAACCCATATAACAAATGCTCTAAATATTTTATACCACTCTATTAATATAATTTTGATTAATAATCAAACCTATATTTTTATAGAGTTAGGAAAAATATTACAATCTGAGATTATGGAATAATATAGTTTTGTACATTAAATAAAAAAAGATGCCTAAGCATCTTAATAAATGATAGATTTACAATGACTTTTATATATCATAATCTAATAGATCTTTAGGGTGTTTACCTAGACCTTTTGCTAAATCCAAAAGTGTACTAAATGACAAATTTCGTTTTCCGTTCTCAATATCACTAACCGTAGCTTTAATAAGTTTATCACTATTTAAAACAACTTCATCTTGACTAAGATTCAAATCTTTTCTTAGATTCTTAATATGTTTGCCAAATTTTTTAAGTTTTACTTCCCTTTGCTTATCCATATTTTATTGTTTTAAACAAAAGGCGTTATATTTTTTCATAAAAATGTTATAAGAACTTATAACAAATAAATATTTTTTGTTATATTTGGTTAATATTTGAATTAACATTCAATAAAATTTGCATTAAGCAGATAATTAAATAATTTTGCGATTCTTCATAAAAATATTTGAAGCATTCGCTTTGAATCTCGTTTTCAAAAACTGGCGTTTTTATTAACCACGAGAGGATAAGTAAGATGCTCACGTCTTATGGCGTGGGCTCACTTATTTGTGGTAAGGTGCCGCCAGTACCTTGAAAACGATAAGCTGAGTTCCGCGCCTTTTTTATGCTCAAAACTCACTTGATTCCAGGCTAATCTTCTTATTATTTATAGACTTGCAGTTAATTACTAACTATTCTAACCGCCAAATAATCTTGCTTATGATTTAAACCAATTTAGAATTTAATTAATGCCTGTGTTTTTTCTAATTTGAATTAGTATTAAAAGCACAGGCTATTAAACAAAAAAATGGCCCTCTACCACAGCGACTAAACTAGTATAGAGGACCGTAGCCAATCAAATCATATTTAACTAACCAATCCCAAAATTATGAATAATTATTCATTTTCCAAGGGTGGAATGGATCTCTATTGCCTAATTTTTCTAGGTTTTCTACTGTCTGTTTCACCATTGTCTGCCAAAAATCAATCTCAGCAAAGCAATTCATTTTCCCAACAGCATAAGGTTCAGGGTACTGTAACAGATGGTACTAATCCCCTGCCCGGTGTAACCATTGCCATTAAAAACAAAAAAAATAACGCCGTAATTTCCGACTACAACGGTCAGTTCTCGCTCACCTGCTCTCCTAATGACACTCTTATAGTTTCATATATAGGCTTTAAAACCGCACTTATTTCTATTCAGGGACGTTCACTTGTAGACATAGTCCTTTCCTACGATACCACTACTCTTCAAGAAGTCCGTGTCAATGCGGGATATTATTCAGTTAAAGAAAGCGAACGTACCGGAAGTATCGCACGTATAACTTCTAAAGATATAGAAACCCAGCCCGTAACAAATGTATTGGCAACCATGCAAGGGCGAATGGTAGGTGTTAGTATTACCCAAACCACTGGAGTTCCCGGTGGAGGTTTTGATATTAAAATCAGAGGACAAAATAGTCTTAGAACTGATGCCAATGCTCCCCTATATATCATAGATGGAGTTCCTTTCTCTTCTGAGCCCATTGGTTATAACCAGACCAATACAACCTATCCTGGTCTGTCGAGTCCACTCAACAACATTAATCCCGATAATATCGAAAGCATTGAGATTCTTAAAGATGCGGATGCCACTGCTATTTATGGCTCCAGAGGAGCCAACGGCGTTGTACTTATAACAACAAAAAAAGGGAAAGAAGGCAAGACCAGGTTCACCCTTACTGCCTCTACGGGCGCAGGAAAAGTGACCAAATTCATGGATCTTATGAATACCCAGCAGTACTTGGCTATGCGAAAACAGGCTTTCATAAATGACGGTCTTGTTAATTATAACCCATCGGATTACGACATCAACGGCACTTGGGATCAAAACCGCTATACCAACTGGCAGAAAACCTTGATAGGAAATACAGCACAGATAAATGACCTTCAGGGAACCATAACCGGCGGTTCGGAGAAAACACAATTTCTCCTAAGCGGCAGCTATCGCACAGAATCAACAGTATTCATCGGCGACTTTCTCTATAAAAAAGGAGGAAGCCATTTTAGCCTGAACCACCGCTCTGATGACAGCAAATTTCGATTAGCTTTTTCAGCTGGCTATACACTGCAGGACAATGATATGCCGGCATCCGACTTTACTTCCGTATCACGGATACTCGCACCAAATGCCCCGGCGCTTTACAATCAGGACGGCACCCTGAACTGGGCCGAGGGAACATGGGAGAATCCCCTTGGAAATCTTTTTCCTAAAGTAAAATCCAAAACAAATGATCTTGTAGCCAATACGGTACTTTCTTATGAACTGCTTCCGGGTCTTGTCCTAAAAAGCAGTTTGGGGTATACAAACCTCAGCACCACCGAAACAAGAACCTGGCCTTCCTCTGCTTTTAATCCCGCAGCAAATGTTCCGAGTTCACGATCAGGGATATATTACAATAATACCAAACGGTCTTCATGGATAGCTGAACCTCAGATCAGCTGGGACAAAGACCTTCTGGGTGGAAAGCTCGGAGTTCTTCTGGGATCAACATTTCAAAGCCAGACCACAGAGAGGCTGTATCAATACGCTGAAGGATTCAGTTCCAACTCCCTGATTTATAATCTGGCAGCAGCCACTTATATAAAAATTAATCTTAACGATGAAACCCAATATAAATATCAGGCCTTCTTCGCAAGGCTCAATTACAATTACCAGCAGCGCTACATCCTTAACTTTACCTTTAGACGCGACGGATCAAGCCGCTTCAGCCCTGAGAACAGGTTCTCCAATTTTGGAGCCGTCGGAGCCGCTTGGCTGTTTTCTAGTGAGGAAATTCTTAAAAACAGCTCATGGCTGAGTTTTGGAAAAATTCGCAGCAGTTACGGAATCACAGGAAATGACCAAATTGGCGATTATCAGTTTTTAAATACGTACACTACATCCGGAGTAAATTACAATGGCGTGATCGGGCTCCAGCCTTCAAGACTCTATAATCCAAACTTTGGATGGGAAACCAATAAGAAATTTGAAATTGCGGCAGAGCTTGGATTTCTGCGCGATCGCATATTCCTGACTGCCGCATGGTATCAGAACCGTTCCTCGAATCAATTGACAGGCATCCCTCTGCCGGGCACCACAGGATTTACTACACTCCAGGCCAATCTTGATGCTACAGTTGAAAATAAAGGGACGGAACTGACTCTGCGTACAGTTAACGTAAATACTGGAAACTTTAATTGGACAACCAGCCTTAATTTGACCTTTGCCCGTAATAAGCTTCTGAAGTTTCCCGGACTGGAAAGCTCTCCTTATAGTCAGAAGTACCGTATCGGAAAACCCTTAAATATTGCACTGCTCTATCAGTATAAAGGAATCGATCCCCAGACTGGCCTGCACACCTTTGAAGATCTGAATGCCGATGGAAGGATCTCTTTTCCTGAAGACCAGCAAGTGGTCACTGATCTTAATCCTAAATATTTTGGAGGGCTTCAAAATCAGCTGACCTATAAGAAATGGAAACTTGATTTCCTTTTTCAATTTGTAAGTCAAAAAAACAGGGCTGTTGCAATGGAAAATGCAGGTATGATGTTAAATCAGCCCTCAAGAATGATAGACAGCTGGAAAACCCCGGGAGACAACGCAAAATACCAAATTTATACCACAGGTACAAACGACGCGGCGCTCAATGGTGATTATTTATTTAGTGGTAGTACAGCGGCTTTTGAGGATACCTCTTTTATACGTTTGAAAAATATTGCCTTATCCTATGATGTCCCTCTGAATCTAAAGGAAACGCAATGCCGCATTATGCTTCAGGGGCAGAATCTTTTGACCTTCACCAAATATAAAGACGGAGATCCTGAGTTTATCTCGTACGGCTATCTGCCGCCTCTTAAGGTAATCTCTGCCGCTGTACAGTTAACATTTTAAATCAGGAAAAAAATGAAAATAATCAATAGAAATACTCAAAAACTCACAACTCTCATTATCCTCTTCTTTACAATGAATGCTTGTGAATCATTTGTCGATGTCGATATGCCTAAATCCCAATTGACAAGCTCAGCTGTATTTGAAAGCTATCCTATTGCAGAGGCTGCCCTTACCAATATATACGGGGCAATCCGGGACAAGGGAATGATTGCCGGAACAAACTCAGGATTGTCAAATACACTGGGAAACTATACCGATGAGATGGTAGCGTACGGGACACCGTCCAACCAGGCCCTGAATTTTTATAACAATTCATTACTGCCCACAAACATTACTATTACTGATTACTGGAATACAGCATATAACCAGATCTACGCCGCCAATTCCATCATTGAAGGATCACAGGCCAGTTCAGCATTGACCGCGGAGAATAAGAAGCAACTGCAGGGAGAGGCACTTTTCATAAGAGCGCTCGAGCATTTTTATCTGGTTAATCTCTTTGGAGACATCCCATATATTATCTCCACAGATTACAAGAAAAACAGAGAGGCAAAAAGAATTCCTGCCAGTGAGGTTTATTTAAACATTATAGCTGATTTGCAAAATGCAGCAAATTTTCTACCAGTTTCGTATAACACGAATGAAAGAATCCGTCCCAATCGTTATACCGCGAAGGCATTGCTGGCCAGAGTCTATCTCTATAGTGGCGCCTATCCGGAGGCCTCAAATGAAGCCTCTTCTGTGTTGAATCAGGCCGATACATATCAGCTGATAAAAAACATCGATGCGGTTTTTTTGATAAACTCCAAGGAAACTATCTGGCAGCTTAAGGCTGCAGGGACAGGACAAAATACCAAAGAAGGAGCAACATTTATACTTACCTATACTCCCCCTTCCCTTACAGCCATGCGTACCAGCCTTGCCGATTCTTTCAACAGTTCTGACCTTCGCAGATCCAATTGGATTAAATCCGTGACTAATGGAACGACTACCTGGTTTTTTCCTTTTAAATACAAACAAAGAAATGCTGCCGCTACATCTACGGAGTATTCTGTTGTTTTTCGTCTTGCTGAACAATATTTAATCCGTGCCGAGGCAAGAGCGCGTCAAGGCGATTTAATAGGCGCCAAGGAAGATCTTAATGTAATTAGAAACAGGGCCGGGCTTACAGATGCGCCTGCTGTTAGCAAAGATGAAATTCTGGAGGCTGTCCTACAGGAAAGGAAATGGGAACTCTTCAGCGAATACGGACATCGTTTTTTTGATTTAAAGCGATTTAATAAAAGTGATCTAATTCTTTCTCCTACAAAACCAGGATGGAATACTACTGATGCTCTTTTTCCGATCCCGCAGAATGAACTGAGCGCCAACCCCTATCTGGATCCTCAAAATCCGGGATATTAAACAACAAAAACATGCGAAGCCATAATACTAAAAAAAACGTTTACACGGCCTTTATAAAACGGCTAACACAGCTTTTATTTGTTTTTTATATTTTGCCATTAGTAGCCTGTCCCTTATGGGGACAGGTGGTGCAAAAAAAAATAGTAGAGGCTTCTGATAATCATTTATGGGGTGTACTAGGCTTGGATAAAATATCTGCCGACCAGGAGTGGGTCTCCTATAAAATGAGATATGAAAACGGCATTGACAGTCTTTTTGTTCAAAACACCATCACAAACAAAACCTATAACCTTCCCTATGGAGATAAAACAGCATTTATTAATAACAATTCATTTACAACTCTTTTTGAAAAAAATCTCTATATCCTAAATTTAAAAACCGGAAAACAGGAAATTATCAAATCCGTTAACCACTACAATTACTCGGCTCTCACTAATTATCTGATTATAGATTATGAAGCAACAAACCAGCAGAAAATGGTAATCCGCAACCCTGATGGAAGGATAAAAAAGGTAATTTCCAATCTTACAGGTTTTTCATTAAGTCCTGATGACCAGCAACTCCTATACACTACCAAAGTAGATAATAAATCCAGTATTATCCTTTTAAATCTCAAAACGCAAAGAGAAAAGCAGCTCTTAGTGGAGGGGCGTCATAATTACGCGGGAGTTACCTGGCAGCGTTATGGTAAATCTCTGGCATTTATTGCCAAGACAGAGCTAACATCAGAAGCTTCCCTTTTCTATTACTTGGTGGAGCAAGACCAGCTTTTCGAATTGAAATCCGAAACTCTGGCTGATTCAGGCTTCCCGGACAAAGCATCATTAGCCGATGATAATAGGATGAAACTACTGGTCTCGGATGATATGCGGAAGGTGTTTTTTGCTTTTAAAGACACGGGAAATGTTTCAGAAAACAAACCAGATTCGGATGTTGAAATTTGGAATGGTAATGATCAATGGGTGTACGCGCAAGAACAGATCTATGGAAACTTTCATAGGAGGTCTAAAATTGCCCTATGGTTTCCGCTCACTAGTACTATTGTACCAATCACTACTGAAAAGCTTCCCAAATTGATGCTCACCGGCAATCAAGATTATGCCTTGCTCTCAAACCCCAAAGAGTATGAACCTCAGTTTGATCAGGATGGCGCCAGGGATTTCTATATTATGAATCTTCAGACCCTGGAAAAAACGCTGTTCTTGAAAAAGCAATCTGCCTATACTAATAGCATAATTCCCTCTCCAATGGGAAAATATATTGCTTACTTTAAAGATAAAAACTGGTGGATTTACAATATCATCGATAAAACGCACACTAACATTACAAAAAATATAGAAACAAATTTTTCTGCAAAGGAAGAGATCTTAAACCCGGAATCTGTTTGTGGTAATCCGGGATGGAGCCTTAATGATAAAGAAATTCTGCTATACGATCAATATGACATCTGGGCCATTAAACCCGACGGCAAATCTCCTCGAAGACTCACCCATGGCAGGGAATCAAAGGTAAAGTACCGCATCGCGGAGAGCCCTGATAAATATACCACCATCTCATTATCGGATGAAATCAAAGTTGAAAATTATGATCTGCAAAAAGAGCTGTACCTGAGCGCTGTGGCAGACGATGGAAAAACCGGTTTTTTTAAATGGAAAAATCACTCTGGAGCGATTCCTTTAGTGCATGAAGATGCGCTTATTTCTGACCTCTATTATACACAAAAAAAAGAAAAATTCTTTTACCTGAAACAGAGATTTGATCTGCCTATCCAGTTGATCATGCAGCATAATAAATCCAAAACTAAAGTAGTTTTTCAAAGCAATCCTCAGTTTCAGAAATATCATTGGGGCGCCTCAGAATTGATCCGATACCAAAATGCGAAAGGCGAGAGCCTCAAAGCAGTATTGCTTTATCCTGCAAACTATGATCCTAACAAAAAATACCCGATGGTCGTTCATATCTATGAACTGCAGTCAAAAAATCTCCATCAGTTTGTTAGTCCCAGCCTTTACAATGAAACGGGATTTAATCCCTCTTTATTTACGCTGAACGGATACTTTGTGCTGCTTCCCGATATTACCCTTGCACATCAAAACCCAGGCATATCTGCTTTAGACTGTACAGTATCGGCAGTAAAAAAAGTAATAGGGAAAAGACTCATAAATCCAATGAAAATTGGGCTTATCGGTCATTCCTTCGGCGGCTATGAATCTTTTTTTATTAGTACCCAGACAAACCTTTTCGTGGCGGCCATAGCCGGCGGCGGAATTACGGATCTGAAAAGTTTTTATCTAACCCTGAATCGAAATACCGGAAAACCCGACATGTGGCGCTTTGAAACTTCACAATGGATGATGGGAAAAACCCCTTTTGAAGCGCCTTTGCCTTACTGGCAGAATTCACCGATTGATCACGTGGAAAAAACAAAAACGCCCCTTTTGACCTGGACAGGGAAAAATGATCGGCAGGTCGATCCCAATCAAAGCATGGAGTATTATCTCGCCCTTCGACGTCTGGGAAAAAAAAATATAATGCTCATATATCCTAGTGAAGGACATGTACTGCAAAAACCTGAAAACCAACAAGATTTAACAATGCGCACCCTGCAATGGTTCGACTACTATCTAAAGGGCGATTTAACCAATGAGTGGATTACCGCCGGGATGCAATAGCAACTATTTCAAAACAAAAAAACAATGCAGTTCTTATCGGGAACTGCATTGCTCTTTAATAAAAAATTAAAAATTAGGGTTGATAAACCTCAACGCTACAATTATTGGTATCTTCATTTATACCAAACGCTTGATTACCTGCTACTTTACATAAAGCTCCTGGTGTGTCGCTGCATGTTCTCTTGATGTTACAGGCACCGTTCTGAAGGGTATACCCATCCACCGAAGCTGTGGTTTTAGGAGCACTCTGCATCGAGACAGTGGCAAACGCACCTGATATCCCCAGTGCAATAACTCCTAATGGAATCATGTTTTTAAAATTTAAAGTTTTCATGATAATAAATATTAAATTAGACTTTTTTGATCTACTTTTTTTTACAGGTATTCGATCTTTTTTCCTGATATCGGCCGATATATCTTTAGGCATTAGAAACTCTTATTTCTGTTGCTCAGTATTTCTTTTTTTAAAATATCCTGAAGTTGGTAAACAATTAGCTCATCATCCATAATGGCATATAAATTTGATGCCGTCACAAAAAAGGATCTAAACTTTTTGTCTCTAATTTTATAAAGGGCAAAACTCATTATATAAGCTTTCTTTTTCAGATCGTAAACGTCAATAATATAAGCCTGCTGCCAAATTTTTTCATCCTCAAATTTTCCCTGTATTGTGGAATGGACAAACAAAAGATTCTCACAGGCTACTACATGCTCATTGACAAGTAAAGGGGGCGCTGCCATTTTTCTCTCCTTACGGTCCTCAAGGTAAGCAACTTTTATTTTTGCCTTAGAAATAGTATCAATGGTACGACCTCTATAAGCAACAACAGCATTAGGATCAGCAACAATATATTGGTTGCGATAATAGTAAACATAAATCACTTGATTTAGTTTTTCGCTGAATACCAACTGACCGTCAGTATCAAAAATACCGTCAATCTGTTTTTGTAAAAAAGAAGAATTATAGACGGTCGTAGGAACTCTATCCTCATTGTAAGCTCCAATGATCTGCTCTCCTTTTTGGCCTTTATTAGATCTAAAAACCAATGCTGCGGTGTCCACCGGTTCTGCCCTGGTAAAAAAAGGCAGGTCCTTGAATTCTTTATCAATCTTCCAATTAATTGTTTTTCCCTTAAAAACAGCAGGGACACTTCCATCCATTAAATAAAAATCAGAGCCTCGAACAATTATTTTAACCATTTTGAAATGAATATTTTTAGGATCAAAAATTATTTTTTCGGTCCTTCTCTCTCCCAGCGTTGCATCCATCGATAGAACATGCAAGGGATCGGTATAATTTCCAAGATAAATTCTATTATTATTGTACCCTGCAAAATAATAAGAGTTGAACTTTAGATCCGTACTTCTTTCACGCATTATAGGATGCTGGGGATAACGCCGAATGAAAGGATTTTTATGCTGCATCTTATCCTCAGAAGAAAAAAACAAGACAATAATAGATAAGGTGCTCAGAATAATATTTATTGGTATACTCTTTATAGGCCGAATTGGGATTCTAATTAATGAAGGATCACGAATTGATTTATAATTAATAATAAAAGCCAAACATCCCAATGCCATAAAAATCAGATTAAAAACAAGGTGAGCATTCCATGTCATTTTCTCTAAAACACCACCGCAGGAACAGGGAACAAAAGAACTGTAATACAATATTACATAGATATAAACACTAAACATTGTCATTAAACTTATGGCTAAAAAAAGACCCGGATTTCTAAGCTTTGGCACAATAAGCAATAAGGCTATAATAAGCTCTAGTAACGGAACCATCCATGAAAGTAACATTGCATAGACACTTAATATGGGAGACTGTCCAAGCTGCACCTGAAAATTTTCAAAATCGAGCAGTTTGCTCACTGCCGCATAAACAAACAGCAGGACATATAAAAGGCAGATAACCTCAACAATATATAGCTTAAGTTTCTTATTTAAAGTAAGTGCCATAACTACGATCTTTGAATTACACAATGTAAAATTCTGAATTACAAATCAATAACACTTATACTATCGGGAGCGAGTATTACTCAGAAAGGATTAATCTTTTTCACTTGAAAAAAGATTACCTGTTTTGTTTCGGCCTATTTCTTTTGGGGAGAGTCCAAATTGTTTTTTGAATGATTTTGAAAAATTAGGATAGCTGTTAAAACCGTTCATAAACGAAATATTTTTCAAAGGAATATCGGTCTGCTCTATCATTAGGTAAGCCCTTTTAAGTCGCTGTTCAGTATAAAACTTGTAGACACTTGTATGAAAAAAATACCGAAATCCGTCTTTGAGTTTGAAATCATTTGTACCAAAATGTCTTGCAAGTTCTTTTATCGACGGCAATGGCTCCCCCAAATTCGCGAGTACGTAATCATACACCCGCTGTATTAGGCGCGCATCGGCCTTTCTAAAATTATGCTGCCTTTGCTCCTTTGTTTCATATAATTCCGGAACAGCATCATCAAGATGGAGAAAGGGAGCTATGAAACTGAGCACCGTAAACTTACCATCCGACAATCTCGATACCGAGCATTCAGCACTTACTATCAGCTTTTTATATGTTATGAAATTCAGCGTAATAATTTCACCTGATAGAAGCATTTCCTCCAACTCCTTTCTCTCAACCTCTGACATATCAGAGAAATCATCCAGTAAGAATTCTTGTATTGGCCTGCTAAGCATCTCTATCGAATCATAACCCAGAATTTGTAACGCGCCTTGGTTCACATCTTTAATTGAATGATTTTCATCTAGGATAAAAGTTGCAGGTGTCACCATCCTATGAGTAATGTAGGGATTGACAAAACCTGAATGAAAAGCGGATTCTTTGAGTTCTTCCGCTACCATATTGACCAGGACGACCAAAGTTTCAATTTCGTCGTCATAGCTGCTCAAAGGGATTTGGTTATTGAAATTGCCCCTTGCCATTTCAAATAACATTTTATGCATGAATACCATCCGCTGGCGGTTGTGAGGGCTTTTCATCTGTGTTGCTTTATATATACTATATATCGACCGGTTACGACCAGTTTTAAACGAAGGCCTTTAGATAATCCAATGCCTCCTGCTCTACTGTAAATATTCGAGTAGGCACGGAAGGTTTGTTAATCTCCAGGTAGAAAGTGCTCATAGTCATGGAAACATTTTCACTACCGATCAGAGCGACTGCTTTTGCAAGCAGTGACCCGGATTTGGCAAGATAGTCCCTTGCAGCTTTGTCAATTGAGGCTATACCCCTGGTATCACAAAATACAGGAAGGTGCCTTTCATTCTGAAATGCAATCCTGTCTGCAACTACGCACATTGCTACTTGTAAATCAAGTACTGTATTAGGTTTATATTCGAAAAAGAGGATTCCTTTTTCAATCCAAAACCTTGCATTTTGATTCTCAAAAGATTCATGTGAGGCGATCATGATCATTTAATTTAAAAACTTGAAATTTAACAAAATTATAAAGATTTAGAAACATTGTCATTGTCAAATGTGGATTATTTCTTGCAAAACACTCCGATTTGTTGTCAAATCGGGAATTACCCTTGCCAAATTGGGAATATAATATCTGCAAGTAAAAACGCTTTCAATTTTTATATTGAATTTTAGATGTCTAATTTTCAGACATTTATAAAAAACACAAATCTAAACCTAAAAATTTTATAGAAATGGCAAAAATAAAACACAACAATTTTATCGATACGGTAGACACTGTTTTTTCTAGTGCAAAGGAAAAAGGCATTTTGCACCTATACGCAGAAGGCGAATATTTAAATGGCCGAACCATAAAAATTAACGGAAACGAAATGCTCCATTTTGGCACTACGGGATATTTGGGACTTGAACAGGATGAAAGGTTAAAAGAGGCTGCAATAAATGCTATAAGAAATTACGGGACGCAGTTCCCTCTTTCTAAAACTTATCTTTCGCATCCTTTATATGCTGAATTGGAAAGCAAAATAGAACAGATGTACGGTGTACCTCCAATCATAACGAAGAACAGTACCCTTGGACATATGGCTATTATTCCAACCCTGATAAGAGATGAAGATGCAGTAATTCTGGACCATCAAGCGCACTGGAGTGTGCAGAATGCCTGTCAGGTGCTAAAGCTTAGGGGAATACCCGTAGAGATGATACGCCATAACAATCTGGAAATGCTTGAAGACAAAATTCGGATGCTCAGTGGTAAATCGGGCAAAATCTGGTACATGGCGGACGGTGTTTATTCTATGTACGGTGATTATTCACCAGTACAGGATCTTTTGAACCTTGCTCGAAAATATCCGCAGCTTCACCTCTATTTTGATGATGTACATGGAATGAGTTGGAAAGGTAAAAATGGTACTGGTTTTATCTTCGATGCCATTGGAACACTGGAAGAAAATATTGTTGTTGTCAGCACGCTGAGCAAAACTTTTGGTGCCAGCGGTGCTACATTTTTCTGTAGCGATCTTAAATTACGCGAGAAGATTAAAACTTTTGGCGGTCCTCTTACCTTCTCGGCTCAGCTTGAACCTGCATCGGTTGCCGCTGCAATCGCATCCTGTGACATACATCTTTCTGCAGAAATCTACGAGCACCAGACTCAACTTGCCAAAAAAACAGCACATTTCAGCACGCTGCTTTCAAACACCAGCCTGCCTCTAGTCTCTGATAATGATTCTCCAGTTTTCTTTCTTGGAATGGGGACACCTGCTACCGCTTATAATTTTACCAAGCGCCTTTTCTCAGAGGGCTTTTACCTAAACCTTGGCATCTATCCTGCAGTACCTATTAAAAATACCGGAATCCGTATCACGATATCGGCGCATAATAAAACTGAAGATATTTCAGAACTTGCCCGTGCAATGGATTACCACTACCAGAAAGCCGTGGAAGAAACCGGAAGCAGTGATGAAAAGATACGACAGGCTTTTAGAATGGATATTAAAACAAAACTACCTGCTCAAAAACAGCAAACAGAACTTCTGCATATTGAAGAGAGAACTACAATAGAGAATATCGACAAGCAGGAATGGAATAAATATTTGGGCACTCATAATATCCTGGATTGGGACGGAATGAATTATCTTGAACAAACTTTCTCCGGTAACGAGGATTCCGCCACCAAATGGGATTTCTTCTATTATATAATCAGGGACCAAAACATGCAAGTTGTTTTAATAACGTTCTGCACATTCGGGATTTGGAAAGATGATATGCTCTCTACAGAATCAGTTTCAAGATACCTTGAAGAAATTCGAAAAACAGACCTCATGCATATGACTTCCAAAGTACTAAGTACTGGCTCGTTGTTTACTGAGGGAATGCATTGTTATATTGACCAAAGTCATCCTCTGGCAGAGCAATCATTTCGAATGCTTTTGAATAAGATGGAAGAAACATACAATTCTTTAGGGGCTGATATGGTCGTTCTGCGTGATTTTGAAAATGGATTCAAGTGGGATGAAATGGTTAGAAACCAAGGGTATTTCAGGATTGATATGCCAGAATCCTGTATTATTGAAAATAAAAACTGGCCCACAATTGAGAATTATGGTTCCCTGCTTTCAACCCGTTCACGCCAGCATTACAACAGGGAAATATTGCCATACGAAAAATTCTACGATGTTGAAATAAAGGATTGCCTCAATCAAGAAGAAATAAACAGGGCTTACGAGCTATACTGCAATGTAAAGGATCGCAACCTAGCCATAAATACCTTCACATACAACAGACAAGTATTTGAAAATATGAACAGCTCTCCAAACTGGGAGTTCTTAATTCTGACCCTTAAAAATGCAGTTGAAAAGAATTTCGTTGGAATAATGTTTTGCTATAAAAATTCAGGAAATGTATATGTGCCTGAACTTATCGGCATGGACTATATTGCAGCAGAAGGTTTCAATCTATACAGACAGCTTTTATACCAAACAATCAAAAGAGCGCGAGAGCTTGAAATTGAGCGAATTGATTTCGGTATATCGGCAAGCTTTGAGAAGAAAAAACTTGGCGCTTCCATCATAACGAAGGTCGCTTACGTACAAGCCAAGGACAACTACGCTATGGAACTGATGCAGACACTGCAGAATGAAACCAATACCGCGCGCTGATATAATATATTTAAATTCTCCAACGAAAAGTAACCTCATAATGTATCTGGGCAGAAATGCCCTCACTTTTCCTTGTTCAAATAAATCTAAATTCTGTTGTCATGATAAGATCTACATGTGAGAACGCACTTCAGGTTATCCGAAAAGCAGAACAGGAATTCAGCTTAGATCCTGAACATATAATTGAAAAATCCTACCACATGACTACCGTTCTTCGAAACTTGCTTTGTACGGTTAAAAAAAAAGTTTTAGAAAAAGGATTCTCCGATGAAAATGAAGAGATTAATTTTTTTAAAAGTATCAAACCCCAAATACTGGGAAAACTGATTTTCTATAATAAAGTTTTTCGAATTGAAGCATCCTGTCCGGTTGTAACCGGTAAAATGCATCATAAATATTTTTCCAATGAGCTTAATATCCTCAAGCAGGAATATAAAGAACACTTTTATAACACTGATTTTTATCGCTATTATCGCACGGGAAGAACCGAATGGGACCATCATTTCTTTTGTCGGGGAAAAATAGACCTTCATGAAGGAGTTAATAGTTTTGTTTTTGAAATTGACACTCAATTTTCTACGTATTATGATTATAAGGTAGCTCGTATAATTGCTAACGAACTGCTTAACAGTTACCTCGTTTCTAAAATTGAACCTGACACCCAGCAGTCCACCATTTTTTCAGACGGAAATGCAGCTAACAGAGATTTTTTCTGGACAGATTCAAAGAATGCTCTGATCGAATTAATTTACGCACTTCACGCGTCGGGCAGTATTTCTCATGGAAAAGCCGGCATCCGTAAAATCAGTATGGTTTTCCAGTTGCTTTTTAGGATCCAGCTCGGCGATGTCCATCATGCCTACCATAGGATGAAAGACAGGGCTGATAGCAAAAGTATTTTTCTGGATCAGCTGAAATTATCGCTTAAACAACACATGGAAAAAGAGGTTTAATTTTTTTAAAAATTGCAATTTTATTGCCAATGAGGTGCAATTGGCATCAAATGGCTACTGGCATATAATTACTTCTATATGCTCAATTATCCCAGTAAATCAGCAACACATCCTAATTTTTATTCCGTTAAAATTTTCATAAAACAGCATTTTACATTGGCTGATATTGGCAATGAAAAACTTTTGCTGGTGGCAATTTTGCATCACTAATGTAAAACACACAGCCATGAATATAGACAGAATGGAATTCATTTCCTGGATGGAACGAATCATAGAACGTTTCGATCTTTTGAGCGCGCATATCAGTGAACTTGAAAAAAAACGCGGAAGTGTTGACGGCGAAGAGTTATTGGATAATCAGGATATATTACAGATGCTTAAAATAAGTGGGAGATCACTCCAGCGCTACCGATCAATCGGCAAGCTCCCCTACTATACCATCAGTGGAAAAATATATTATAAGCTATCAGACGTACACCAGTTTATCAGAGAAAGTATTAATGTCCGAATGCCAAAAACATACGCCAAGGAGTGAAAAATAAGGCCAATAGATTCCAGCTTTTAGTGAGCTACTTTTCACCTTTTAATTTCGCACATGAACCTAAAATTTAAAATTATGAGCGAAAAAATTAAAGATGCATTTAACACTTCCGAAGAATTATCGGATATACTGTTGGTATTCGATAAAGAAAAGAAGAAAATCCTGGCGGTAAAAGGCATTGACCAAAATGGCAATCTGAAAACCGTTGACCCTACCCGCAAAAATCAGAACCAGTTCATGCGGGTAGATAAACAAGGAGATTTGTTTTCAAATTTCTTTTCCAATTTTTTCAGCCAGCTGAAGGACCCAACGAATTTTTCGTTCTTCAAAATCCCTGCTCTTCTGGCTGTAGATACTTCAAAAGAGATGCAGAAACAGATTGATCGTCCGACACCTGAAGGTGAACAATTAATGAAACAGCATGAAATTAAACAGAATAATCAAAAAAATGAAATTAATATGGAAACAGCACAAACAAATCCGGAAACAAGTGAATACAAATACAAACCGGAAGAGATCGATTGGGAAACATTAAACCATTTGGGTTTAAGTAAAGAAAAACTTGAAAAAATGAGCCTGCTTGATCCCCTGCTCAAAGGATACAAAACAAATGAGCTTGTACCGGTTAGTCTTAATCTCGGTACTGCAGTTACAAGGATGGATGCCCGTTTGTCGCTTAAACAAAACGACGAAGGACAGGTCGTGTTGGCCATTCATGGCATCCGAAAAGAGCCTAATCTGAATTATCCTTTTTTCGGTCACGAGTTCAGCAAGGAAGATAAAGACAATCTGATGAAAACGGGTAATATGGGACGCGTAGTGGATCTCACCAATCCGAAAAACAATGAGATCATGCCTTCCATTATCAGTATAGACAGGCTGACCAATGAGGTAATCGCACTGCGTACGGATTTCATTAAAATTCCCGATGAAATTAAAGGTGTAAAACTAAGCGAAGAGCAAAAACAAACTTTATTTGAAGGTAAACCGCTAACATTAGAAGGTATGGTTTCAAAGAAAGGTACTGCATTTGATGCATCTGTGCAATTTAATGCGGACAAACGTTTTGTTGAATTTCTCTTTGACAGAAATGATCCTAACAAGCAGAACCAGACGCAGGGAGCACCAAAAAACTTTAGAGATAAAGAACTCGATAATGAACAATACCAAAAACTCAAAGATGGTCACACTGTTTATATCAGCGGCTTAGTGGATAAAAAAGGAAAAGAATACAATGGATATATCACCTACAACAAAGAAACCAATAAAACAGATTTTTCATTTCAAAATACAGATAAAATCAAAGAACAGATAAAACCTTCTGAAGCCCATAAAACGCAGACCGCTGTCAATTCCGAAGGCGAAACTAATGAAGCTACTAAGAACATAAAGGAGCCATTAAAACCAGGTCAGACAAATCCTGATGACAAGAAACAACAGGAACAACAAGAAGAATCTAACTCAACTGCTAAATCAAAAGGGCATAAAATGTAATAAAATATGATAACAATTATTGCAGAAAAGCCTAGTGTAGCAAGGGAAATAGCCGTTATAATCAGTGCCACCGAAAAAAAAGATGGCTACCTGACAGGTAACGGCTATTTTGTTACATGGGCACTGGGCCATCTTGTAGGATTAGGGATGCCCGAAGATTATGGCATCACAGGATTTGACAAAGCATCACTGCCGATACTTCCAAACCCTTTTTTACTGACTGTCAGAAAGGTCAGTAAAAATCAAGGGGATTCTGTAGATACAGGAGCGCTAAAACAACTAAGAATCATTAGAGAGCTCTTTGATAACAGCGATAATATTATTGTCGCCACCGATGCAGGACGTGAGGGCGAACTCATTTTTAGGTACATATACGAATACTTGAAGTGCAATAAACCCTTCAAGCGACTTTGGATAAGCTCCCTTACTGAAAAAGCCATTAAAGTAGGTTTTGATAATCTCAAAGACGGAAAAGAATTTGACGGATTATATCAGGCAGCACAAGCCAGGAGCCGTGCCGACTGGCTAGTGGGTATCAATGCCACACAAGCGCTCTCCATTGCATTAGCAAACGGGGTTTATTCACTCGGAAGAGTGCAGACACCTACATTGGCTTTAATATGCAAACGCTATCTGGAAAACAGGAGTTTCAAAGTAAAAAATTACTGGCAGATACAGTTGTCCCATAACAAAGAAATGATAGATTTTAAAAGTATCTCAAAAATCAAATGGGAAGACAAAAAACTAGCCGCTGATGTGTTGAAAGCCATTGCGCGAAATCAAACGGCAATAATTACATCCCAAGTGACCAAAAGCGTTACAGAGCAACCGCCTTTATTGTTCGACCTTACCGGCCTGCAAAAAGAAGCCAATAAAAAATTAAACCTTTCTGCGGAAGAAACCCTCAACATTTCCCAGAGCCTTTACGAACAGAAGTTTATCACATACCCACGTACCGCAAGCAAATACATTCCTGAAGATATGTGGGCAGAGATTCCCAACCTTGTAAGAGCTTTACAAAGGAGGGAAAATATTAAACAAAACCTATCTCAAATGAAATGGCGCCGTTTTAATAAACATATCGTGAACGATTTGCGTGTCACTGACCATCATGGATTATTAACTACTGATAAAATGCCATCAGCCCTGAATCCAAAGGAAAATGCGATTTATAATATGATTGCCTTTCGATTACTCGAAGCCGTTTCACAACCCTGTATGAAAGAGATAACTGATGTCGACTTACAGGTACTGCATTATGATTTTACATCAAAAGGCTGTAAAATTATAGAATCCGGGTGGCGTTCCATTAGAGGCAGTTTCCTCGATGATGATACAGAACATGTAATGGATTTGCCTGAGCTGAAAAAGGACGATGAACTTAAAATAAAAGAAGCTTCCGTTCTGGAAAAGAAAACCAAACCGCCTGTGCTTTACACTGAAGCAGGCCTTTTGTCAGCTATGGAAAGTGCCGGAAATGATATCGAAAATCAAGGTGAGCGAAAGGTTTTGCAAAATTTAGGTATCGGCACTGTAGCTACAAGAGCATCAATTATCGAAATATTGTTTACCCGTAATTACATAAATAGGGAAAAGAAATCTCTGGTACCAACCGAAAAGGGATTATTGGTATACGAATTGGTCAAAGAAAAAAAAATAGCAGATGTGGCGATGACTGCCCAATGGGAACTTGCATTGGAAAAAATCGAAAACAACGAATCAGATGCAGGAAAATTTCAAAAGCAAACGGAAAATTACGCTGCATCTATTGCCAATGAATTGTTGCAGACCCCAATTGCCAAAAACAACTTGCCTGACCTCATCTGCCCTAAATGTAAAAGCCAACAACTTATCATACGTGACAAAATAGTAAAGTGTACTGAAGAGACTTGCAACTGGATACAGTTCCGCAATGTCTGCGGTGCGCAAATCAGTATAGACAATATTAAAAGTCTTGTCAGCAAGGGTACAACTTCACTCATTAAAGGAATGAAAAGCAGGTCAGGAAAGAAATTCGATGCGTACATCGTACTGAACGATAATGCCGAAACTACCTTTGAATTTGCCAAAAACAAAAGCTTCCCAAGTAATGGAAAATAAACCTACCCTTAGCACTATGGAAATCAGGAATCTGATTTATTCCATACGCGGAAAGCAAGTGATGCTGGATAGCAACCTCGCTTCTTTATACCAGGTGGAAACAAAGAACCTCAACAAAGCCGTAAAAAGGAATATAGAAAGGTTTCCTGAATCCTTTTGTTTTCAATTGAATGAAGAGGATGCTGAAAACTTGAGGTTCCAAATTGGAACCTCAGGTTTGAGTTATGGTGGAAGACGCTATTTACCTTATGTTTTTACCGAACAGGGTGTCGCAATGGCATCTGCCATACTCCGTTCTCACATTGCCGTTAAGGTCAGTGTAGAAATTATGGAAGCCTTTGTAGAAATGCGTAGAATACTTATGAGCAACGCCTCTCTTTTTCAACGATTGGATAAAATTGAATTCAAACAATTAGAAGCGAACCAAAAATTTGAAGAAATTTTTAAGGCTTTGGAAAGCGATAAGCTCCATAGCGAAAAAGGGATTTTCTATAACGGGCAGATTTTTGATGCCTATGCCTTTGTTTCCGATATTATCCGAAATGCCAAAAACTCCATTATCATACTGGATAATTATGTTGATGACACGGTACTAACTTTACTGGGTAAACGCAGCGATGATGTCACCGCAACTATTTATACCAAAAGTATCAGCAATCAGCTGCGGCTGGATGTTCAGCGATACAACAGTCAATATCCACGGATAGAAATCGAACTTTTCCCTGATGCTCACGACCGGTTTTTGATAATTGACGATACAGAACTCTATCACATTGGAGCCTCGCTCAAGGATTTGGGTAAAAAATGGTTTGCCTTTTCGAGAATGGATATTGAAGTTGGCAAAATGCTGCAAATTTTGAACAATTAAATAAATTAACCCTCTGAATAATTTCGAGGGTTTTGCTATATTTTGGACTTACAGAAAAGCCTGGCCCTGGTCAAAACTTTAACTTAGCATCTAATTTACTCGCTCTTCATAGTCCTGTCCTTTTGTATCAAATGCTTTAAATTGGGATCATTCTTTATACGTTCCAATTCGGTTTCTATAACTAATACAATATCCGTTTTTATCTGCCTGTAATTTTCCTCTATTGCCTGTTTCATATTGTCTTTCCCGTTTTTGTCAATAAAAGATAAGATTTCCGGTATCTGTTGATATCCTTTAGTTTCTGAAGTAACTTTTACATTATCCACGACAATTTCAGCATGAAAGATTTTCTGCTCGATGCGTTCATCAAAATTGTCCGATACAGAACCAACAAAAAAACCTTGTGTCAGTGTGGATATTTTGGAAGCCGGTATAAGACTGTCCAATTGAGTTGATATTGAAGTTGATGTATCGTTGCGGTTGATGCTCATGCTCTGCCTTTTCTGCAATACTTTCCCGAATCTTTCCGAAAGGCTTTTTGCAGTTTCTCCGACCACTTGGCCGCTAAAAATATTACCTACGGTGTTCTGAATTACCTTGCTCTCTTTGTCGCCATAATCCCTTGTCAGCTGGGAATAATCCTGAAAGCCCAAACAAACAGCCACCTTATTACTTCTGGCAGTTGCAATAAGGTTATCCAGTCCCCTAAAGTATATAGTGGGCAGCTCGTCTATGATAACCGAACTCTTTAGCTGACCCTTTTTGTTTATAAGTTTAACGATACGTGAATTGTATAATCCCAGCGCAGCAGAATAGATATTTTGGCGGTCAGGATTATTGCCTACGCATAATATCTTAGGTTCTTTGGGATTGTTGATGTCCAATGAAAAATCATCGCCTGTCATAACCCAGTACAGTTGCGGCGAAATCATTCTTGACAGAGGAATTTTTGCAGAGGCTATCTGTCCCTGCAGTTGATCCTGTGCTCCTCCCTGCCACGCGTCCATAAAAGGCGACAGATAGTTTTCCAAATCGGGATATGAGGTTAAAATCGTAAATACGTCTGAGTATTTTTTATTCAAGAGTTCTATCGCGTGTGGGAATGTGCAATATTTACCTTCGCCATAAATTTTCAGGTACCATATGATTGCAGCCAAAAGGATAATCGGGCTTTCGACGAAAAAATCGCCCTGCTTCTGTATCCAGCTACGATTGAGGTTCAGCATTATCGTATAAGCTGCTTCGTAAGCATCCGAGATATCCGTCATGAAATCGGGATTAAGCGGATTGCAACGGTGGCTCTTTCGGGGGTCATCAAAGTTGATTACATAGAATTTTGGTTGTACTTTGTATTTATCGCTGTGCTTCAATAAATGATTATATGCAATGGTAGAAAGGTCATCAAATTTGAAATCGTAGATGTACATTGAGAAACCTTTCTCAATCTGCTGTTTGATATAATTGTTTACGATTGCATATGATTTTCCTGAGCCCGGAGTACCTAAGACAATCGTTGCTCGAAAAGGATTGACTATGTTAATCCACCCATTGTTCCATTTCCCTTTGTAATAAAACTTCGTGGGTAGATTGATAGAATATTCATTTTCCATCAATGTAGTTTCCTGCATAAAACTTTCGTTCTCGTTATTGAAAACATCGTCCATGAGATTGTTACGAAGCAGTCGGCTCATCCAGACTCCGGCAACCATTAAAGCGATATATCCTAAACCAGTTGTAACGATATAAGAAATTGTAGCGGTATTGATTGATAGCTTTAATAAAGCTGTGTTCAGAAAAAACAGAAAAAACCCAATTGCCAAAGCAATATAAATTTTAGTCCAGGTTATCTTCTGGTTCTTAACACCCTTTGAACCCAGGCAGCTTAATGCTAATAACACCAGGGCAAATACTTTGGTATAAAGAGTATGCGAGAACAATCCCACGGTACGCTGAAAATTGCCTAATATTTTGTTGATTACCTCTAGTGTCCAGCCCCGATCTATAAAATAACCGTAGCAAAACCAATAAAGGTGCATCAGTACCAATAGAATACTTACTGACCGCATAAAAGCCATAATTTTGGCTAATCCTCTTAAATCATCTTCTCCCTGCATCTCAAAACATTTAATGTTGTTTCATGAATTTAAATACGATAAGAACTGCTTGTATTAAAGTGGTTGAAAATGGCGGCAAGCGGCAGTGTTTGACTGATTTCTTAAAATTTAAATTTTAAGGTTACGGAAAACCGTAATAACTGATTTTTAAAAGCTCTTAATTTTAGGAAATTTTAAATTAATAAATTATGGTAGAATTTGATGAAAATGACTTAGTCAATCGTGATTATATAAACACGACCACCAATGGTGACAATCCCAATTACACGGCTATTCGTGACAGAGAACGTGTAAATAAAAAAGAACGCTATGAAGTCGTCTATTTTTGCGATGCTTTTGTAAAGAACTATCAGGTTCCGAAAACAAAAGCAAGCTTTCAAAAGGTCGAGAGAATAATAAGGCTATCTCAAGCCAGCAGCATTGTAATGAGAGACCAGCTAAATAATTTTGTGGCTCAAAACTGGAATTTACTCTAGCCTTTTTAACTAAGCTATCCGATAAAACCGTCGGCTTTTCGGATAGCTTTGATTCTATCCTTATCTGCCTTCCCTCTTTTTTCTTCTCTTCTTCATTCTATTAGCAAAATCTTGTTCCTGATAATCTTCTCCATTGGCTTCTGGCAATAAGGTACCAAATGCATCAATTAAATCGCCTTCTTGCTTTTGCGCAATATTAAGGAAGTCGAACAAATGATAAGGTTCATCTGGCGGAAGATCTGCATTATTTGCTGGGGATATTTTCGATTGCAATTTAACCGAATCTTTAATTTCAGGTGTGATATTTTTGTTCCAATAATCATTAAATGTGTTGGCAGATAGTTCTTTTCCCAATCTGGAGCCGTTCCACACTGTTTTAGAATTATGGTCTATAAAGGTAATTCCGTAAATACGTCCTTTGTCATTTCTACGTGCCACCACATTAATTCCTTGCTCCACTAACTGTTTTTTAAAAGCCTCCTCATCACTTGTTAATTGCAGGGCAATGGTAACGGCAGCTTTAATGGTTGGCTTTGCCGGGTGGTTTTTTAAAGTTTCTTTGTATTTTGCATAATTCAATTCCAGAGCCGGCAGTCCAGCATTCTTTCCAAATAAAGAAGCCTTGAAAGGATGTCCGGCTCTTTCGCCTTTTTCATTTAAAGGAATATATAGTAAACCCTCCTGCATTTTTCCCTTCAGCTCGCCCTGCACTTTTTCGGTGGTAATATTAAAAAGAGAAAGCAAGGCATTGAATTCTCCTAAAGTTTGGAATTGATAATAGTTAGCCAGGTGACGAACTACGGAAGCTATCTGACTTTTAACATCACCTTCCTTATAATCTACGGGACGGAAAACCTTGTCTATCTGTTTATGCTCTTTATCTGTTGCAGGTATCAATCCATATTTCCTTTCAAGTTCACGGCAGACGTTCATAGAGCGCATTTTCTCATAGCTATCCGAAATCTTTTTACCCTGTTCATCAACGCACACCGATACAATATGAATATGGCTACGGTCAATATCAGTATGTTTGAACACCACATAAGGCTGCTGTCCATAACCCATTTCCTGCATATACGCATCTGCCATTTCCCTGTACCTGTCGTTACTTACTTTGTCTTTAGGATCGGGATTAAGCGAGATATGCAACGTATGTTTCTCTGTATTACAGTTGGCAATGAGATAAGGAGTAAAAGATTGGGCTAATTGTGCAACGGAATAATTACCGCTAGCGGTTTCAATAATCTTATTACCAAACAATATTTCCCCTTTTTCATTCTCAACTTTGAGCTGGTTGTAGGCTAAAGCTCCGTATAAATTTGCGCTTCTCCCGATTTTTGCTATCATTTCTAAGGCTGTTTTTTCAGATATTTTGCGTCAAATTCTTCAGTTATCTGTATGATTTTTTGGCATAGTGCCGCCATTTCAGCCGTGTGTTTTTCCAATTTATAGAGAAAAGCCGCCGCCTTTTTCTCGGAAAAATGACGGTACAATAGCTTTACAATCTGGTTATAATTCACCCCTACGGAGCGGAATTGACTATGAAACGAAGTCAACCGCATATAAAAATCAACTGTTCCTTTATCAATTTTAATCGATTTCATCTCCTTGCTGAACAGCATCGAGGTGATAAATTTTGCTTTATTAGGAATTCCCGATGTTTCAAAAAGCGATAAAAGTTTGGCATTTTCCGTATCCGTCAGACGAAATACATGGCGGTGGATGCTCGGGTCGCTTTTGGGCTTGCGTCCACCCTTGTGTTTTTTGTTGTTATTGTTCTCCTTCATTATTTATCCATAATTAAATTTTTTATAAAAACCTGACTTCGGAAGGTTTTTTCAGCCCCCGGCAAGGCAAGTTGTTTTGAGGCACTAACTCGGTTTCGAGTGCCTCAAAACACAACTTGCCGTGTTCTGGTGAACACAAAAATCCGCCCTTCGGGACGGATTAAATGTAACAGGGAAAACGGCTCGAGGCCGTTCTTCTATTCTCCGTTTTTTTAGTAGTCCTTGCATAAATCCTTTATTAAAAATTCATTTTACAAAGTAAATTCCTGTTTACAAAAGGATTGTAGTATGAAGAAGTACCAAACACTTCCTTTAAGCGACAAGCAATGCCACATCCATAGAGTGCAAGGAAAATGATTAGTCCTTTGTGTTTGAATGTTGGCAGGAGGACAATCAGCCCGTACTTCAGGACAAGTGTATTGGGCCCATTCCAGATTGCATATTATCTGGTATTCATGATTGCTAGAGTGCAAGATCACAACAATGCGGAAATGTCGGAAAGCGTGACAGCATGCCGTGAGACTATCCTGAATTCCTGATGGAGTGGTTGAAAGAATATAAGTAAGATGGAATTCCCGCCTGACTAGATACAGGAATGAATGCAGTGATGCTGTACTTTAAAAAACTAGGCGATCAGAAATGCCGGCCGGCATCCCTGATAGCTACCCGGTCCTAAATAGTAAGCTTGAAATCAGTGTAGCCTCCAAAACTGATTTGCTAGGATATATAAACTTTAAATTATCAAATATGAACACAAAAAAGAAACCTCTGTTTATCGCCTTTTCTTCTCAAAAAGGCGGTGTTGGCAAAAGTACATTTACAACCCTTCTAGCAAGTGTGCTGCACTATCGCTTGGGCTACAACGTAGCCGTATTTGATGCGGATTTTCCGCAGCACAGCCTTGTGAAAATGAAGACAAGGGATTTGGCAATGGTAATGGAAAACGAAGCTTTGAAAAAGCTGGCGTATAGACAGTTTACTACCATCAACAAAAAAGCCTATCCCATTATGCCGTACAAAGCAGACAGCGTACTGGAAGCAGCTAAAGAGTTTGTAAATGATTCTCTCACGCCTGTTGATGTTGTATTCTTTGACCTGCCCGGAACCGTTAACACGCCCGGTATCCTGAAAGCATTGGCAGGAATGCACCACATTTTTAGCCCGATCACAGCTGACCGTGTGGTAATGGAAAGTACACTGATCTTCACACAGCTTTTGCAGGATGTGATTATGAAAAAAGGGGAAACTTCCATCGAAACTATTAACCTGTTCTGGAACCAGGTTGACGGCAGGGAAAGCACGCCTTTGTATGAAGTGTATAACCAACTTATTGAACAATTAGGTTTAAGCCTTATGCAAAGCCAAATCAAGAACAGCACACGTTTTCGCAAAGAAAGTGAAGTGGACAGTAAAACCGTTTTCCGTTCCACCATATTGCCTCCAGATGAACGCTTGATGAAAGCGTGTCAATTAGACCTGTTCATACACGAATTTTTAAAAATTACACAATTGTAGATTTATGGAAAAGGAAAATAAGAGAAAAACCCCGCCGGACATTAATGAAGAACTGATGATGGACCTGATGGTTGACGGCGTTAAAAAAGAAGGGATACAGTTTCCGCCTGAACCAATCGAAGAGAAGGAAAAGGAAGATGTAAAACAGGAAGAGTTACTGCCGATTAAACCTGCACAAAGGGAAAAGAACCGAACAAAGAAAGGTCTTGACGGAAGTTATGGCGGCCACTTTTTGAAAACCCACTCAATGACCAAGCGTGGAGATAAGAGTATTTATATCCGTCAGGAATATCACGAGCGTTTGTCCCGAATTGTACAGGTAATAGGGAAAGATCAGATACCGCTGTATGCCTATCTCGACAATATTCTCGAACATCATTTTGAAATATTTGAGATAGCAATTACTGAAGATTTTAATGATAAGTTTAAACCCATTTTTTAATATTATGATTATGAAAAATTTATTTAAGAAAACCAAGCTGCCTGTACAAACTGGGCAATACAAAAACAATTTTTTACAACCAACAGAATTTATAGCTAGAAACGGCAAGTCGGTATATATCAGTGAGGATTTTCACAGGAAGATATCACGTATTGTTTTTATCCTCGGCGATGGAAAAATCACAATCTCAGATTACATGTACAATGTGCTGAAGCAGCATTTTCAGGATTTTGGAGAGGATATAAAGACGCTGCATATTGAAAAACAAAAACCAATTCTTTGATTATGGAAACAGTTATTGTGATATGCCTGCTAATAGTCATAGTCGTTCTTATGCAGGACAAGATCGTCATTCAAAATAGGCTAAGGCAACAGCAGCCAAAAAAGGAAAAAGTTAACCCAAACCTGCCGGATATTATGGGTCAGCCCAAGCCTGTAAGAAGCCTTTCAGTCCCAAACAATGCCAATGAAAGCCAAATCGAGGAAACAGAGGTGGATCCCGATAATTTTGACATTGAATACGACGAAAATGAAAACGTAAGTGTTCAAATTCCGCAGGAAGAGCTGGATGAAGTTTTCAGTAATATGCCTGATTTTGAACAGGAAGAAGAAGAATGGAACAGGTACGGAATATCCGGCACAGATGACGGTTTTGCCCAAGGGGTTACCTTCGAGGAACTAAGCTCCGTGCAGATGCTGCTTCAAAAAGATAAATTGGAGCCCTCTCAACAGGAAACAGCGATAGCGTTAGTTCAGAAAATACATGGAACCGAATTATTCAGCCTGCTGGAAAATTCCATAGAAAGTGCCTCCCGAAAAATAGCTGAGCTGTTGGACGGGAGCCTTTCTTCTGAAAAGCATTCCGGCTCTTCCTATCTGCGGAAAATTGATTTGAATGAATTTGATATTGGGGAGTATGTCTGAAAGGGCATACTCCCCTTTCTCATTTAATAAACACCGTATAATTCTGCATGAAAATTTATACGTCAAACTTAAAATGTTTGACGTTTTTTATGCTCAAACATTAAGAATAACGCCACAGCTAGTCAACTAATTCCACAGACAGCCACTTTACGGCAGGAACTCGATTTTCATCACACTTTTGTTGCCAGAGCCCGCATAATGCGGAAGTACAGTAACAATCTAAAGTGTTTCATTATGAAAAAACAAAGAAAAAAATTCCTGCCGGCAGTAATCATAATGCTGTCATCCTTAAAGTTATCGGCGCAGGGAAACGGAACAGCAGGCATCACGGAAGCCACCCAAATGGTTACGTCCTATTTTGATCCCGCCACACAACTCATCTACGCCATTGGAGCTGTAGTCGGTCTGATCGGCGGGGTTAAGGTGTACAATAAATTCAGCAGCGGAGATCCCGACACCTCAAAAACCGCGGCGAGCTGGTTCGGCGCCTGTATCTTCCTTATTGTCGCGGCTACCATACTTCGCTCCTTCTTCCTTTAACCTTCCCTATGAATACTTACAACATCAACAAAGGCATAGGAAGAACAGTCGAGTTCAGGGGACTCAAGGCACAGTACCTGTTCATTTTCGCAGGAGGGCTGCTTGGAATACTTATCCTGGTCATGATTTTATATATGGCCGGGACGAGTTCCTATATCTGTCTTTTTCTGGGCGCAGGCGGCAGCTCGCTAATTGTCTGGCAGACCTTCTCGCTGAACAGAAAGTACGGGGAACACGGACTTATGAAAATCGGGGCAAAAAAAAGACATCCACGCTACATCATCTGCCGCAAGCCAGTACGACGCTATTTACAGTCAATTCCTAAATCCAGTGACGTATGAGAAATACAGCCAAGAGCACTACATTGGAAAGCAGATTTCCGCTGCTGGCAGTGGAAAATAACTGCATACTTTCAAAGGATGCGGATATTACCGCCTGCTTTGAAGTCCGTCTGCCTGAACTCTTCACAGTGGCTTCGGCCGAATATGAAGCAATTCATTCTGCCTGGCATAAGGCTATTAAGACCCTACCCGATTTTACGATTGTCCATAAACAGGATTGGTACATCAGGGAGAACTACGATCCTGAAATGGACAAGGATGTGCAGAGTTTTCTGGCCAGGTCTTATCAGCGGCACTTTAATGAGCGCCCGTTTCTGAACCATTACTGTTATCTGTTTCTTACCAAGACCACCAAAGAGCGCATGCGGATGCAGAGCAATTTCTCCTCACTGTGCAAAGGTGTACTGATACCAAAAGAAATCAGGGATAAAGAAACAGTTCACCGTTTTATGGAAGCAGTCGGGCAGTTTGAGCGCATTATAAACGACTGCGGATTTATCAAGATCAGCCGCATGAGCGAAGAAGACATTATCGGATCCGAAGGAAGGCAGGGACTGCTGGAACAATACCTGACCCTGTCAAGAGAAACCGGAACCTCACTGCAGGATATTGCGCTCGGCAGCGAAGAGGTACGTGTGGGTAACAAAAGGCTGTGCCTACATACCCTTTCTGACACCGACGACATGCCCTCATCGGTATCAGCTGATACGCGATATGAAAAACTCTCCACAGACCGCAGCGACTGCCGTTTATCTTTTGCAGCTCCTGTGGGGCTAATGCTGAACTGCAATCACATTTACAACCAGTACCTGTTTTTGGACAACAGTGAGGAGAACCTGCAGAAGTTTGAAAAATCCGCCCGAAACATGCACTCGCTCGCTCGCTACAGCCGCGCCAACCAGATCAACAAAGAGTGGATTGAACGCTATCTGAATGAGGCGCATTCCTTTGGACTATCGTCAATCCGAGCGCACTTCAATATCATGGCATGGTCGGACGACCCGTCCGAACTCAAGCAGTTAAAGAACGACTGCGGGAGCGCACTGGCCCTTATGGAATGCAAGCCAAGGCACAATACTACTGATACGGCGGCGCTGTACTGGGCGGGTATGCCCGGCAATGCAGGAGATTTTCCAAGCGAGGAAAGCTTTTACACCTTCATTGAACCGGCATTGTGCTTCTTCACAGAAGAAACCAATTACCATGATTCCCCATCGCCATTTGGCATCAAGATGGCAGACAGGCTGACGGGAAAACCTATCCATCTGGACATTTCCGACTTGCCGATGAAACGCGGTATCATTACCAACCGCAACAAGTTCATACTCGGTCCCTCGGGAAGTGGCAAGTCTTTTTTTACCAATCATATGGTGAGGCAGTATTATGAACAAGGCGCCCATGTCCTGCTGGTAGATACCGGTAACTCCTATCAGGGATTGTGCGGGCTGATCAATGGAAAAACCAAAGGCGAAGACGGGGTGTATTTTACTTATACCGAGGACAATCCCATTGCCTTTAACCCTTTCTATACCGATGACGGGGTTTTCGATATTGAAAAAAGAGAAAGTATTAAGACGCTCATACTGACATTATGGAAACGTGATGACGAGCCTCCCACCCGCTCCGAGGAAGTGGCACTGTCCAATGCCGTAAGCGGCTATATCGAAAAAATCAAGCGCGATGACGCCTTTCCGTCTTTCAATGGCTTTTACAAGTATGTTCAGGGAGATTACCGAAGCGTGCTGATAGAAAAACAGGTAAGGGAAAAAGACTTTGACATTGCCAATTTTCTTAATGTACTGGAGCCATATTACAAAGGAGGCGAGTATGATTACCTGCTGAATTCCGACAAGCAGCTGGATCTGCTTTCCAAGCGTTTTATCGTCTTTGAGATTGATGCGATCAAGGAGCATAAAATCCTCTTTCCAATCGTCACAATCATCATTATGGAAGTGTTCATCAACAAGATGCGAAGGCTTAAGGGCATCCGAAAACTTATCCTGATTGAAGAGGCCTGGAAAGCTATTGCAAAGGAAGGTATGGCAAATTATATAAAGTATTTATTTAAGACTGTCCGGAAGTTCTTTGGCGAGGCCATTGTGGTGACCCAAGAAGTTGATGACATTATCCAGTCTCCTATTGTTAAGGAAAGCATCATCAATAATTCGGACTGCAAGATACTTCTGGATCAGCGCAAATACATGAACAAGTTTGATGAAATACAGGCAATGCTCGGGCTGACAGACAAAGAAAAAGCGCAGGTATTATCCATTAATATGAACAACGATGCATCACGTCTTTACAAAGAAGTATGGATCGGGCTTGGAGGGACGAATTCGGCTGTCTATGCCACAGAAGTGTCCGCTGAGGAATATCTCGCGTACACGACAGAAGAAACAGAAAAAATGGAGGTGATGCAGCTTGCCGCTGAACTTGGCGGCAATGTAGAACTTGCCATCAAGCAGATCGCCAGTAGGCACCGCGAAAAGAAAAATCAATAATCAATAAACAATAATCAATAACAATTAAAAAATCGATAACAATGAAAAAAATACTATTTATGGTGTCTGCGGCAATTATGCTTGCCTCGGCGCCATCAGCAAAAGCCCAGTTTGTGGTTACCGATCCGGCCAATCTTGCCTCGGGGATTCTCAACAGCGCCAACGAGATCATACAGACTTCCTCTACAGTCAGCAATGTGGTCAAAAATTTCAAAGAAGTCGAAAAGGTATACAAGCAGGGCAAAGAATATTACGATAAGCTACAGGCGATTAACAATCTGGTAAAGGACGCCCGCAAGGTTCAGCAGACCGTCCTTTTGGTGGGTGATGTATCGGAAATGTATGTGCAAAATTTCGGAAGGATGCTTAATGATCCAAACTTTTCGGCAAGAGAACTCACCGCCATTGCCAAGGGATATTCGGCGCTGCTGGGAGAGAGTACCGAGCTTTTGAAAGAACTCAAACAGATTGTCACCTCCTCGAGCCTGTCACTCAGTGATAAGGAACGAATGGAAATTATCGACCGTGTATACAAAGAGGTAAAACAATACCACAGCCTGGTGCGCTACTACACCAATAAGAATATATCGGTGAGTATCCTGCGAGCTAAAAAGCAGAACAGCACCAAAAGGGTTCTTGAGCTTTACGGCACCCCAAACCAAAAATACTGGTAATATGGAATTCAATAATCTTCATGAGGTCCTTCGCTCGCTGTATGATGAGATGCTGCCACTGTCCGCCGATATGGCGGCGGTGGCCAAAGGACTAGCAGGACTTGGGGCGCTGTTTTTTGTGGCCTTGAAAGTCTGGCAGGCACTCAGCCGCGCTGAACCTATTGATGTCTACCCGCTTCTGCGCCCTTTTGCACTGGGTTTCTGCATCATGTTTTTCCCGACGATCGTACTGGGCACAATCAATGCCGTATTAAGCCCGATAGTTCAGGGAACACATAGCATTCTGGAAGATCAGGTATTGGACCTGAACAATCTGCAGAAAAAAAAAGACCTACTGGAGCATGAAGCGATGATCCGCAATCCCGAAACCGCCTATATGGTATCGGATGCGGAGTTCGACAAGAAACTGGACGAGCTGGGCTGGTCGCCTTCGGACATCGGGACTATGGCCGGAATGTATATGGACAGGCAGACCTATCAGATAGAAAAAATAATAAAAGAGTGGTTTCGCAACCTGCTCGAAATACTATTTCAGGCTGCAGCGCTGGTGATCGACACCATACGCACTTTCTTTCTTATAGTGCTGTCCATCCTGGGGCCTATCGCATTTGCCATATCAGTCTGGGACGGATTCCAGTCAACTCTTACGCAGTGGATTACACGGTATGTCAGCGTTTATCTCTGGCTTCCCGTAGCAGACCTGTTCAGCTCGATGCTGGCCAGGATCCAGTCCCTGATTATTGCAAGGGACATAGAAATGCTTGCCGATCCCACTTTCATTCCCGACACCTCAAACACCGTATACATCATTTTTATGATTATCGGCATAGTGGGATATTTTACCATTCCAACTGTGACAGGCTGGATTATCCAGGCAGGCGGCGCAGGGAATTTTTCACGCAACATCCACCAGACTGCCATGAAATCCGGAAATATAGCAGGCGCAGGCGCTGGTTCGGCCGCAGGCAACATTGCCGGAAGGCTTGTCAATAAGTAATCAATAAACATTCATTAAAATGGAATTTAAAACACTCAGAAATATAGAAAACAGTTTTCATCAGATCAGGCTGTATGCCATTGTATTTGCCGTGCTCTGTGCATTAGTGACCGGATACGCGCTTTGGAAATCGTATGGTTTCGCCGAGCAGCAACGCCAGAAAATTTATGTGTTGGACAATGGCAAATCGCTCATGCTCGCACTTGCTCAGGACGCCTCGATCAACCGTCCTGTGGAAGCCCGAGAGCACGTAAGGCGTTTTCACGAGCTGTTCTTTACCCTGGCGCCCGACAAAAATGCCATTGAAAGCAATATGAAAAGGGCATTTAGCCTTGCCGATAAAAGTGCCTTTAACTACTACAAGGATCTTTTGGAAAAAGGTTATTACAACCGGATCATATCGGGCAATGTACAGCAGCGTATCGAAATGGACAGCGTGGCCTGCAATTTCGATACTTACCCTTATGTGGTGCGGAGCTATGCAAGGCAAATTATCATACGCTCGAGTAATGTAACCAGACGCAGCCTGGTTACATCCTGCCTTCTGGTAAACTCGGTGCGCTCGGACAATAATCCGCAAGGCTTTAATATTGAAAAGTTTGCGGTGGTTGAAAACAGGGATATAGAAGTCATCGAACGCTAAAAAAATCTTATGGAAGCATTATTAGATTTAGACACATTTGCGAGAATCCTGACTGAAAAAGGATTTAACGGCTATTTCCATACGCAGGGTGCGCATGCCGGAAAGTTAAAAGACAGCATCAGCGAATACCTTGAAAACTGCAAAAATGGAAAAGACAGTTTGCCTAAAGAGGACTTGCTGCTGACAGGCTACCTGCAATGGTCAGGTGAAGACAAGCCCAGTGTACGATGCATTATGCTGGTAAAATACCTGAACGGTAAATTTTCTCTCAACAGAATGCAGATGGCAAGGAAGGACCAATTTGGACAGCTGCAGAAAAAAACAGAACTGACAAACCTGTCTGTTATATCCGCGCCCAACGCTTCGCAGGCAGTCGCCTTGGTCATTGATGAACAGCACCAAAAAACAGATAAATGTCCAAAGCGTTTTAAGCTTTGAGAACAAAAATAACAAGGTTATGAATAAATTAAGAGCAAATATAAACCAATGGCTGGAAGGGCTTGACAGGAACTGGGAAGCAATGCCAATAAAAAGGCAACATCAGGTAATACTGTACTTTTTTGCAGCATACGTGCTGCTGACCGCAGTTGTCATTTTCAACGTATGCCGCGATACGGCATACGCGAGAAACAATATGGCTGTAGAACATATCGAAAACCCTGTCTCCGCAGTGAAAGAAAGTCCGGCGTCTCTACAGGACTCCCTGAAGCCAATTAAAAAAAAAATAGGATTATGAAAGAAAATAAAAAAAAGGTCAGCCTTCTCTCAGAAGGGACTGTTCAGAGCAGTACCTCGTTTCTGCCTAATAAAAAAAAGACAACTGTCGAGCGTATTAAAAAACCGCTAATTTTCACACTGATGGGAATTGTATGTATCGGCTGTATGTATTTGATCTTTAAGCCGTCGAAGGATAAAAAGCAGATCGAAAACATTGGTCTGAATGACAGCGTGCCACAGGCAAGCGGATCTGTACTGCAGGCAGACAAACAGAAAGCGTATGAGCAGGAAATACTCGAAGATAAAGAAGAGCAAAAAAAGAACGCTTTAACCACGCTGTCCGATTACTGGAATGAGGATAACGCTGAACAGAAACAATCACTGCCCGATGACGCGGAAGAAACTAACAATCCGGCGCTGAACACGTACCGTACTGCCCAAAGCACGCTGGGTTCTTTCTATCAGCAGGACAACGGAGAAACCAAGGAACTGCGCAGGCAGCTCGAGGAACTGAAACAGGAACTCGCGCAAAAGGAAATTCCCAAAGCGGCCACGGTTGATGACCAGCTGGCACTTATGGAAAAATCCTATCAGATGGCCGCTAAATACCTTCCCTCAGGCTCCGGTTCTGTCGAGCCTGCAGGCAAAAACACTACAGTAGCAAAGGCGGAATCAGAAGAAAAGAATTTTTCCGCACTGGTCCCTTCAAAAAAAAGCAGGGTATCCTCGCTGTATCAACGTCCGTCAGACAGCACTTTTATGGCATAATGGAACACGGGCAGAGGGTTTAATTCTGCAGGTTCAATGAAAGAAACGCTTCCGCCAAAAAACAGCATCAGGGCCTGCGTGCACCAAACACAAACTATTATTGGCGAGGCAGGTGTTTCCCTTCGTCTTGTAGAACCTGCAAGGATTTCAGGTCGTATCATAGCAACGGGCACAATAGTGACCGCAAACGCCAAGATTCAGGCAGGCCGCCTTCAGTTGAAAGTCACTTCCATCGAACTTGAGGGATTCATTATTCCGGTGGACATTACTATTTATGACCTTGACGGCCAGCAGGGAGTGCCAGTTCCCTATTCTGCCGAAAGAAGTGCCCTAAGTGAAATGGCGGGCAACATGAGCCAACAGTCCGGCACGAGCCTTATGATGACACAGTCTGCAGGACAGCAGGTGGCCGCTGACCTGAGCCGCGGGGTGGTTCAGGGCATCTCGGGCTATTTCGCCAAAAAAGTGAGGACGCCTAAGGTGACCCTAAAAGCAGGACATCAGGTGTATCTGGTTTCCAAAAAATAACAGCAATCTAAAATAAATTAATTATGAAAAATCAATTTAAACTATTTTGGGCAACAGCCCTTTTAATAACATATTCATTAGCCTCATCTGCGCAGGAAAACGAAGCCACTAGCCTTGATTTAGGAACGATACCGCCGTACCATATGCAGGTTACTTATGACAAAACTTCCCATCTTATTTTCCCGTCCGCTATCCGATACGTGGATCTTGGAAGTGAATACCTGATTGCCTCAAAAGCCGAGGATGCTGAAAACGTGCTTCGCATCAAGGCATCGGTAAAAACTTTTGAAGAGGAAACCAACTTTTCGGTGATTACCGATGACGGTTGTTTTTACAATTTTAACGTGCAGTACAGCGCCAACCCGCCTACCCTCAGCTATGATCTTATGGCGATGCAGAAGAACTTCGACAAAGTCAGTGCAAGCGATGTTCTTTTTGAGGAGCTTGGAAAAACACCGCCCTCACTGGCAGGTTTGATCCTGGAAACTATTTACAAAAACAACAAGCGAATCGTAAAGCACATTGCATCGGAGAGTTTCGGCATTCAGTTCAGCTTAAAGGGTATCTATATCCACAACGGCAAGTATTATTTCCATACGCAGCTTGAAAACCAAACCAATGTACCTTTCAGCATTGACTTTATGAGTTTCAAGGTGATAGATAAAAAAACAGCCAGACGAACTGCCTCGCAGCAAAGGCAGATTGTGCCGCTCCGCATTTACAAAACCCTTGATGAGATTCCCGGAGAAGCTACAGACCAGAATGTATTTCTCTTGGACCAATTTACAATAGCGGATGACAAACTGCTGCTAATTGAGATTTTTGAGAAAAACGGAGGCAGACACCAGACACTCAAGATTAAAAATTCAGATCTGGTAAAAGCCAAGGTGATAAACAGTATGCACCTTAAATTTTAATAACTATTAAAAAATTAGAAATTAAAAAGTATTACAGCCCGAAGCATTGCTTTGGGCTGTTTTGTTTCCTGAGCTTAAGCCTTTCCTGCAAATACATTGCATAACTCAATCAACGTTAGTATCTTAGCATTGAACTGCAAGAGCCAAAACCTATTTTGGCAATAAGGACTTAACTTGTATTGTTATGCATAATGTTATTGACCGCACCAACAGGTTTTATATCGAAATGTCCAAGCAGGTACTTTCTGAAAAGGAATATGATTTACTTCAGAAACTACTCATTGAAAAGATGCCCCTGACCAAGGCGGCAGAACAATACGGGGTTACATCCGAATATGTGGAGGAGCTTTACGAGAGAACCTTAAGTAAAGTAAAAGCAGCAACCGAACTGATGTGTGAAATCGAACATTACCAGAAAAAACTTCAGGCATTAAAGCGCGAATTAAATCCAAATCCCAGCCCTGCTCAGATCAGAAAAGAAAAAAAGGAAAAAGATCGGCAGAAACTGCTTTACGACAGCCAATTTCCTTTCAGCAGAAGAATGTACAGCATGTTCGGTGTTTTAGATGTGAGAACCTTTGGAGATCTGGCCAATATTCCGCTAAAGGATTTCCAGCATTTCAGGGGATTTAAAATAAAGTGCAAAGAAGAACTCATAGCCTTTATCGAGTTTGAAAACATAGCGTATCTTTTCAAAGGCTTTTCCCGCTGGAAAAAAGCGCCGATTATACAATTAAAATAAAAGCCATAAAAAAAGGCGGTCTTCTTTTGCTTCTTTTCTTTGGCCGCCCTCGGAAAGAAAAGAAGCCCGCCCAAAAACAGCAAAAGGGATGATAAGCATCCCTTAAAAAAAACGCAGCGGGTTTGGTAAAATAGCGGGCACTGCATTTTGGCAAATGCGCTCCACCGTTTTAAACGCAAAAAGATGCTCCGCCCGAGAGGAAGGAGTGTCTTTTTGCCGCGCGATTTCGCGCTTATTCAACTGAAATGGGCTGTGACCGGAAATCTTTTAAATTCAGGAAAAATCCCCTGTTTGCTGTCATGCCCTCACGAAACAAATTCCACAATAGCGAGCATCCCATCTGCGCCAAAGCAGAATTAATAAACAAATCCTGTTTCTCTAGTGCCTCGGCAAGTGAACAGCTCGGCGTGTCGTCCTTCGTTTCAGATTCCTGTAAAAGCTCCCCAAATTCCTCTGTCACAAAAGGCAGGTGCTCCACAGTTTCAAATTTTTCGGACTTGGGCTGTGGGATTTCCCCAATAGTGGACAGGATGACCTGCCCAGTATACTGGCTGTTGCCAAAATCCATCCAGTATTTCGGGTCGTCCCTGTGATGCCTTTCGTTGCTGTATTTTAATATTTCGGCAATATCAAAACGGGAGCGTACGCTGTCAGTGCACGTGATATAAATAGATGCCTTTGCATTACTCGGCAGTTTTCCAAAATTATCCCTTTCAAATTTTACGGTTTCCGCTTTCCAGTTTGTACCCGTAAAACGATTCGCTCTGTTGATAAGTGCCACGGATTTGTACAATCCTACCTCGCTTGGTGCAAAACGCTGTCTGCCAAGGTTGGCATTTGTGATAATATCATCATCCCACAGGCGCACAGAGAGCCCTGCATGCCCGAGCGCTGTAAGGCTATGGTTCATTTCCATTAGGGCGGTCAATACCTTTGAGCCTGTACCGCCTGCCCCTATCAGGTTAACAGCAATGGGATTGGTGGGGCTAATCAGATACGGGTCTGTAAAATGCATTTTGATTTTCTCGGTATTCATGACAATAGATTTTTAAGTATTTTGTTATTCTTTTTCAATACTGTTATGGGAAAAGGCCTGCCTGTTGCGGTAAGATCTTTCCACAGGCTGACGCAATTGCCCTTTACAGGGCTGTTCTCTCCCATTAGATGACTGAAATAGCTGTTGAAAAAATAGTCCTCCCACGCCCATGTAAATTCCTCCACCGATGCAGATTTTTTAATATTGATACTGACTGAACCCATACATACCCTGCCGTCCTCATAAATGTTAAAAAATGGTGCATAGTACAGCGGTGTTTTTTCCGTAGGTCTGCTGTTACTTAAAACGGCAAATACCCGCAGGCTGTTTTTGCTCGCCTGCCAGACCATGGGAGGCACAAACCCCTGACCGCTCGGAATCCCTAGACCCTCTATAAAATAAAGCGGTCTTTTTTGTGATTTGGTGTACCATATCACAGCGCCTTTGTCCCTGCTTGGATTGATATGCAGTATATTTGTTGGCAGAATCCCGACGGGTTTTAAAAAAGCAGACTGCTTCTGCTTTTCAGTCGTAAGGGCTTTTGCGAGCACTCCTGCTTCACGCTCAGTAAGTGGGTGCGGATTAATAGGCGTACCGTTTTTATCCATATCGAAATGCTCTACATACATATCTTTATCTAAACCTTTACTTTCATAGAAAACAAGGGCGGATTTCGGGTGGTAAAGCGTCCCGAAATCCTCTGTTCTATCCATTGCATTATTCATTTTCGTTCTGTTTATAGTTATACAGTAAAGTGCACATATCGTCCAAAAGGTTAAACAGACGGCTTTCAAAATCAAGGCTGTTCTCCGTCAATTCACTACCATCAAAGCATTTTAAAATCGTCGGTTCGTCCATTGCACCGTACTCGTTAAACTCGTTGTTGATGCTCTCCTCTATGCTTTCATACAGCCATCCTTTGGTATCGGAAATAAAGGAAATGTACTTTTCCATACCGATACTCTCGTTTTCCGTTTCTTCGTCTTGCTCCTCGTCACGTGTTGGTGCATTTCGAAAAATGCTCTCGTTGGGATAATTGGTGTATATGGCAAAAGCTTTTTTGCCTATATCCAAACACTGCTTATCAAAGGCATCACTGCTTTTAAAACCTTTTAAACGATGTTCAAACACGGCTAAATTTATGGGGTTGAAAATCTTCTTTTCGATACAGTCCCCAATAAGTTCTGCCTTATCGAACTCCCGCACATATATCTCGTTTTCCTCCCTGTCCTCATCCTGTTCTGTCCATTCCCTGTGCATTTCATAGAGCCAGTACAGATAACTGCCCTGCTGTCTGAAATACGGTACATCGGCACTATGATAAAGATACGAGCAGACCGATAAAAGCAGGTGAGCATTCTGTTTGTGCTTCGGTTTTCTGAACATTTGATAAATCGGTTCTATGGGGATATAATACAGCGTTGTGCCTGTGCTGTATTTTTCCTCGCTTAGCAGATACGTTCTGTGGCTATCCTGCAATAACCGCAGTTCGGAAAAGTTCCCCACACTTTTTTTCAGTTTCTCTTCCAAATCCCATAGAGCCAATGCCATATTATAGGGATATTCAAAATAACGGGTCGGCATCGGCACAATATGGTAATGCTCAGCTAGACTGTCAAGAGAGCTATAAAAATCATTTTCCATTTTGGAAATATCCTGACAAGCCTGTAGCGTTTTATTCTCTTGCAGTCTGGGCAGAAAAGAAATCTTTAGAAAACCATCGGTAGCATCCCCGAAGGCACTGACCTTGGTTTGTCTTTCTGTACCTCGCCTGCATCTTTTGGTCTCTGCATCCAATGCATAAACCCTGTGAGCTGTGCGTGAAGCTGTTTTTGTCTTTTTCGCTCGGGCAGTTGCACTGTTCCCGATATGATTGTCTGTTGCATAATTCATGGCTTTAAATTTTGGTTAGCCTTTTGTTCCCATTACCGTTTCAAATCGGTACTCGACCGCATCGTCCCTGATGGCAGGGGCTGATATTTTGGCGGTGGTCAGTATCGGATAGGTCGGGGCATAAAAATTAAGTACCGCTTCGGTGCTCCATCTTGGCTCGGGGTCGGAAAGCCTGATTTCCTGCCCTTTGTCTTTGAGTATAAAAACCCGCTGTAATTGTGTTGCTACTAACATGATTTTCGTATTTTAAAATTAATAACCCTGCTCTTCGGGGTCTTCTTCCCAGTTTTCCATGTCCTCTGCGTCTGTTTCTTCCTCGTCCGTTTCATGCTCCTGCGCATCACTACTATCATTAGCATACTCGGGAAAAAGCGCCTCTCGGGGTGGTTCGGTCTTTGCGGTTTCTGTTGTACTGCCGAACAGATCGGGCGCAAATTGGGCTGATAATTCAGATTTTCGTCTGCGTATTTCTTCCGCCTTTAGTGGAAACTCGTGTATTTCGGGCACTTTTATCCATGCCTCACGAAATTTCCCCTCTTTTTCCAGTTCGTCGGCTTTTGCCATAGCATCGCTGAATTTTTTGTCTTTGGCTTCCTGCTCTTTTTTCTGCTTGTCGTCTTTCTCTTTTTCCATAGCCGAGTGCTTTTTGGTGTCTTCAAGCTGTTTCATATAGCCTTCCATGTCTACCATAAGACCCGAAGCCGACTCCATGGGCGTAGTGATATTCTCAAAAAAACCGCTGTCGAGTTCCTCGGCTGTTCCCCGCAGGTTTAATGGCGGTATGCTGTGTTTGGCATTGTCCCCGCACGTCTCGTTTTGGAGCATAACCAGTACGATAAGCCTGTCCTCTGCCCCTTTGGCAATGGTAATGTGCAAATCGCCTATGATCTGCAACTGCGCTATCTGATTGAAAAAATTAGTTGTCGTTTCCATAATTTAATTTTAATTTTTTAATGATTGACTCTATGACGCTCTGCTCATCATGCCCTAACTTGTAGAGGCGTTCGATGTAGCTTTTCATATTTTCCTGATATTCCTTTTCTCCCTCTTCCCCTTTTAAGATAAGCAGATGGGTGTTCCATTCCCCGACGGCTTCCCTTATGATGGCTGTAAGCTTTTGGGCGTATTTTTTTTCGGCTGTCTGGCTTTTTTTTGAAAGCCCCACTTCTATATACTTGTCCAAAATATGCCAATACATACGGGCTTCCTTGCCTGTACTACGGTGTTTGCTGACAAATTCATTATAGAGATACAGCGTAAACTCAAAATGGTTTGGATACTTCTTTGCCATAATTCTTACTTTATTGTGTTATTTCAATTGTGCAAATGTTCAACCCTGCTCTCGCATCACTAAAACCTGATTTTAAAGGCTGTCACGGTTCGGCAACAGCCTTTGGTTTATCTGTCTTCCTAATTCAGGTTTAGGATTTCTGCTCCATCTGCCTGAAAAGCCGTGCACAGTTCAAATGCCTTTTGGGCTTTTCCCTGAGCTGTGCCTCCCATTACAATGGACTGCAGTTTGGCTTCATTGTCTTTGTATTTGCGTACATTCTGATAGTAGCCCGTCACGCTATTGTATGCCCCGAAAAGCGTGCCTTTGGTGGTATCCATCTGCTGAGATTCGCTAGTTATTGCGTACGCAAAAGCATCCTCTACGGTATTTTTAAACACGGTTGAAACTTCATCCTCAGCCCCTTTTTTAATTAAAGCGAGTGTTTCAGTATTGGGACATAGTGCCAACTGAATCAGTTTTTTAACTTCCTTGTCTGTTACCTTCACTTGAGCCCACTCATTGAAAATGTCTTCTAGCTGACTGCTCAGCCTGTCCGCCAGTCCCATTACTTTATGGGCATCGTCAAGGCGCTGTTTTGCCCCCGAAGTATGTCGGATGCGCACAACGTTGCTCATATTTCTAAGCGAAGCGTTAAGGGTATTTTGACATACGATACGGATTGGGGTAAAAGCCGCTGTGATGCTTCCGCTACCATCGTGGGAGGTGGTCAGGAAAATGTACTTTTCGGTCACATCATCCCCGTTTCCAACACGAATATAGTCAGGGAGTTTTGCCGTAATAAAAATACGCTCGCCTTGTCCGAGCGCCCCTGCCGTTTCGTACAGTATACCGTCGCCCCCGCCTACAATGGCATCAAAAAAGCTGAACGCTTCACGGTTCTGCACGATTTGGTAGTCTTTCCCAACAACGCCTAAAACGGCATTGCTGTCGGTGCGGATGGTGGCAAAGCAGTCAGGTACTGCCAGTTCCGTACTGCCCATTTCAATACCGCCCGCAGTTTGGATAATGCCCGATGCTTTTGTGTATAAAGGGCTTTTAGCTACCTCATAATCAAGCCCTGCATGCCTGATGGCTTCGGCGCTTGTCGGGTATTGCTCCACGATCTGCCCGAGCCCGTGCCATGCTTTTTCCTTTACGCTGAAAAAAGAATATTTTCCTGTATTACTGTTATAATTGATATTATGTGCCATGATATTTGATTTTAAAAGTTTGAAATTAAGATTGTTTAGAACCCTTTATTGCCTGCTCAAAACGGGATGTCGTCCTCAGGCTCTTTTGCGGTGACCTTTTTGTCTTCTCCCTGTCCAGTTTTCACCGCCTGTGCCCCTTCGGACTTCTTCCCGCCCCCGTGCAGTTTGATATTGGACGTGTTGAAATTCAGCCCCGCGCGCGGTTCCCCGTCATTTCCTGTCCACGCCCTTGCACTTACCATCCCTGTAAGTTCCACCACCGTGCCTTTTGTGAGCCACTCGGCAACCCTTGGGCTTATCCAGTAGGCGCACTCAAAAAAGGTGGTCTGCTCTACCCTGTCGCCCTTTTTGTTTTTGTAGCTCTCGTTTATGGCTACTGAAAAATTTACGACCTGTCTGCTGTCTGACAATGTGCTTACTTTCGCATCTTTTGTCACTCTTCCTGTAATGTTCATGATTTCTAGTTTTTAAATTGTTACTTTCTTTTTGCCGCCCCGCATTTTTACTTTATACTTTTTATTTTTTTTTAAATTTTATTCGGCAATGAGAGCAGGCGCTGTTTTGTTTCATTAGTACCGTTTTCAATATTTCAATTCTCATTTCTGACATTTTTTTTTATTCGTCTAAAGAGCCGCAGTATGCTATGTTTTGTTTCATGAGCATAAAAAGGTAAGTGTCCGGCAAAAGCAAGGCTCTGGGAAAAAATACAACCCGGATGGGTGGAGATTTTTTCCCAGACCTGAAAGGCCCGGCCTTGCTTTTGCTCAAGGACACGGACTACCTTTGCTCCTGAAATAAAACAAAAGCATACAGGTTTTTTGATAAAAAGTAAAAGGGAAGCAATTGTGATGCTATGGATAAAGAGTATTAAGAAAAAAAGCAGCCAGCACTAGTGTGAATTCTAAACGTTGACTCCGGAACCTATGAAGTATTGTGAACGACATGGGCTAAAAATACTTAGTGACAGCTATTTCGTCACAGCTAAAAAGATTTCGTATATTATTCTTATATTCGCTTAAAAATCTTACTAATGGCAAAAAGCCAACTATAAAAAGTCGTATTGGCACCATTTTATGACCGGTGTAGATTAAGTTAGTGGTGATTTTCCAGAGCAAAAACGTTAAAAATCAAAATATGTCAGATGAAATTATACTTAGCGCAATAACACATACACTTCGCACCTACTTAAGCTATGATGATTCTTTCATTGAATTTCTTTTAGAAAATCCGAATATTGTAGATAAACAGCGAATTGAAACGATTGAACATCTCGAAGTTATTATATTTCCCAACGACCATAATCCACCTCATTTTCATGTAAAATCAAAGGATTTAAAAATTGATGCTAAATTCCTAATAGAAACAGGCGAATTTTACAAAGGGACAATTGGTTCAAAAGACATCAAAAAAATTAAAGCATTCCACCAAAGTCCAAAAGGGAAAATTTTAATGGAAATTATTTGGAAGAAATATCAAAATTAACCGAAATTAAATCAAACAACAGTATGAAAGACCAAGATAAAAAAGAATTACTTAAATCTTTGAAAGTTGCAAAAGAGAACAAATTCAAATCCGCTTTAGACGATAATGCAGAACTAAAAAGAGAATTATCTATTGGACAATTGCGTACTCTAAAATTTGGATATCTCGGTAAAATCAAACGAAAAGGAATTCAAGATGAAGAACTTGATACAGAATTAGATAAATATAATGAACAAAGAAAAAAATTAATAGAGGATATTAAAAAAGATGGATTTGGATATATCGAAGATGAAGAAAATGATGATAGATATAAGAAATACGAAATGTAATTAATCAGAATAAAAACCACCACTAACACCTACAACATATTTGGGCAATTGGCTTAATGGAAAGTTGGTTTTGTATTTGGAAGATTTGGCAAATTCTAAGAATGGCTTAATTTAGTCCCTAACCGCTGAAGTACCAGAACGTAAGCAGTAATTACATAAAAAATGACGATGAGCAGAATTTTACAACATTATGACAATCTCTTAAAAGTATATACTGATGAAGTAACTTTATTTGAAAAGCAAAAAGAGGAATTTAACAAAGTAGCAGGTTCAAACAAAGACGTATCTAGTCCACATTCTGTAATTAACCATAGAATGTTCCATTTTGACGAATGGCTAACCAATCCATTCCATAATTATTTCTGCTATGAACAAAAAAAGAAAATTTTACCATTGTTGATTAGATTCATTTCAGAATTTAATCAACTGACCAATGATGAGAAAGAAATTTTTGAAAAATCTCGGATAAAAGACAAATACCAAGAGTTTTTGGATGAATTGTGGAAACCAAAATTAGACTTCTTAAAGTTTTTGGATTTATTAAAAAAGGAAAGGGACGAGCACAAACTAACCTTTAGATATCCCCCAAAACCTTCGCGCTCAAATGCTCATCGTCAGTTGGCTGAATTTGAAAAGAAAAAAACTGATTATTGGAAAGATATGGATTCAAACGAAAACTGTATAAAAGAAATTGCAGAATGGAAAAAAATATATGAATTTGAAGAAAAGTAACTACTGTTAACAGCCGTTACAAGAAAATGGGGTTTTTAGGCTAAATTTAAAGATAGTTTTGTACTTGTAAAATTTGTGTTTAATGGAAAAATCTCCCCTATTTATTCCCCCAACCTCTTGTACCACGAGAACGTTAGGCACAAGATTAAAAAAAACAGAATATGAACCAAAAACAGACTGCATTATTCGACGATAGGTTTTTAGAATCATTTGTTGGAAAAGGAATAATTTCAGATTCAAAAATTGCAATTATTGAACTAATTGCTAATTCGTGGGATGCAGGAGCCACTAAAGTTGAAATTATTTGGCCAATTGATAATGGAGATAATTTTTCAATTACCGATAATGGTCACGGAATGACGGAAAGTGAGTTCAATACCAGATTTAGAACATTAGCTTACAATAGACATAGAGAACAGGGCTCGTACGCCCAAATACCTCTAGACCATAAATTTTTGGTTGGTAAGCGACCAACATTTGGCAGAAATGGTAAAGGAAGGTTATCTGGCTTTGCATTTGGAGAATTTTTTCAGGTTAGAACTTGGAAAAATAAAAAGGAAGTAACCTATAAAGTATTCCCCGACAACACAAACATACTTGCATTTAGAAAGCTAGATGAAAAAGATAGAGAAGGTCATGGAACAGAAGTCTACGTTAAGAATGCACTAAAGCCAAATATTGATTTTGAAAGCATAAAAATCGAAATTGGCATGAGATTTATGACTGACCCACATTTTGAAGTAATAATAAATGGGGAAAAAATAACATTTTTAGACATTCCAGAAGATAATATTGATATAATAAAAATACCAATTGAAAATATTGGAGAGATTCAAATTACCATAATTGACGTCAAAGATACTGACAGGTCAACTCAACAACACGGTATAGCTTGGCACGTCAAAAATCGTTTAGTTGGAGAATGTACTTGGAAAGGTAGTAGTAACGAACATTTAATAGATGGTAGAAGAATGGTTGCTAAACGATATATTTTCATAATTAAAGCGGATTGCTTGGAAGATGCAGTCTCACCCGATTGGACAACCTTTTATCATACTGACCCGAAATATAAAATTATTTTTCCACTAGTTCAGGAAAGAATCAAAGACTATTTGTTAGATTTAAATAAAGTAAATAGAGAAGAAACATTCAAAGAAATTGAAGAATCTACTAGACCACTTTTAAAGAAGATTGGATTGGTAAGTCGAGAGAAATGGGAGACATTTATGACAAACGTTCAGGAAGAATGCCCATCGATTTCACAAAACGATTTAGAAAAATTAGGGAAGCTATTAGCTACACTAGAAAGAACTGAATCCAAATATGATTTACTTTCAATACTTTCTACATCATCAATTGAAGATTTAGAAGGGTTAAACACTGTGCTGAAAAAATGGGATATCAATTTAGCAAAATTGGTACTTGATGAAGTTGAATATAGAATGAATCTTATCGAAAAACTTCAAAGCCGGGTTCTTAATAATAATTCAGATGAAGTTCACGATTTACAACCACTATTCCACCGAGGACTTTGGATTTTTGGTCCAGAATATGAAACAATTGACTTTACTTCCAATCAAGGAATGACAAAAGTTATACAAACTATTTTCGGAGTTGAGCAAAAAGGAAGTTCAAAACGTCCTGATTTCGCAATCCTTAAAGATAGTTCGGTAGGCTTGTATAGTTATCCTAAATACGATGATGAAGGCGGAGAAGTTGGAATCGACCGATTAACAATTGTCGAACTAAAAAGACCAGGAGTACCGTTAGGAAATGAGGAAGTAAATCAGTCATGGAAATATGTAAAGGAACTTTTAGACAAAGGATTATTGAAAAAATATTCAAAAGTGAATTGTTTCGTTCTTGGTTCAGAACTTGTTCCATTTGAAGCTGAGAAAACAACCAAAATGGATGGCGCGGTAATCATACAACCTTTAGATTATGATACTGTTATGAGACGAGCAAAGAGCAGATTGTTGAATCTTTTTGATAAAGTAAAAAATGCACCTTATTTAGAGGATACTCGTATCAAAGAATATTTGAGAGAGAAAGAACAGGTTGAATTATTTTAAGTGTAAAAGCCACTGCCTAAATACACGCTACAAGCAATTTGGGAATTGGCTTACTGGAAAAATTTGTTTCTATTTGAAAGATTTGTTAAAGCTCAAAGATCACACGCTGATTTAACTTCAAATTGCTTGTGCCGCGAGAACGTTAGCATTAATCACAACACACCTTCTTAACAAAAGAACTTCAATGAGTAATTACGAAAATATACGAGCCAAAATTATTTTACAAAATTTCAGCATTCCAATTCTGCAAACAGGAAGTGATTACTTTCCAGATTTTTTAAAAGTAAAGTTTGATGAATATATTGCTTTTTATAGAAAAGAACTTCTTGCCAATGTTGACGAAACAATTCCGTTCGAAGGAGGTCTACCCAATGTAATAATTTCTAAAATCGAAAGTTTTTCAAGTGGTCTTTTAGAGACGATTAATAATTATTATGAAGGTAATATTCTTGAAGCAACTTCAACCTTTAATAGAACTATGGATGAAATTTTTTTTCATGACATAAATGCTTTAAATACATTGGATATCAATACTTCTTTTTATAGGGCTCGGAAAAATGAAAATAGAATGTTTAAAAAGGAAGATTTATTTCATATCAAATTTGAGCTTAGACATATTGTCTCAACTAATAGATATAGCGTTCCTGGATTTCCTGCATTATATTTAGGAGATTGTACATATACTTGTTGGGAGGAGTTTGGTCAGCATAAATTGCGAGATTTATTTTTCTCAAGATTTATAAACACTAAGGAATTAAAGATTATTCAAATAGAAAAAATTGAAGATTTACTTGAAAAATTAGAAGGAGGAAATGAAAATCAAAATATTTTGAACATTCTAAGCTATTTTGTTCTCTTCCCATTAACAATAGCATGTTCTATAAAAGTACAATTTCCATTTGCAAACTTTAAACCCGAATATATTATTCCTCAACTACTTTTACAATATATAAGTAAAAACCCTAAAATCGATGGATTAAAATTTCCATCAACACGAATTGATTATTCAAAATTATCTCAGATCAAAGGTTACAATTATGTTTTCCCAGTTAAAACAGTTGCTAAAACTGGATTTTGCAAAGTTTTAAGTAAAACATTCCATTGTACAGAACCAACGTCATTAGAGTTAGAAGAAATAATTAATAATCCAATTGGCATATCTCATTCTTCAGGTCCAATACATGATGGACGAGAAATCGAATTGATAAATGGAATAAAAAGTAAATATTCCAGAACATCTTTTGGTAAAATAGAATACCGTCTATTAAATAGAGGAACTGGGGAAATATAATCACTATTACTAACAGTCGTTTGGCAAGATTTGGAAAATTTGTGTTTAACCGAAAAATCTCGCATCTTTAGTCCCCAACCAAGCGCCAAACGTAGGCGGCAATGTTAAAAAAACAGACTGAATTCAAATGAAGGAACAATTAATTGCGACACTTGGGCTTTACAGACCATCATTTTTTAAAATGCAAGTCAACAGAACTTCATCTTTAAGAAAAAATTGCTTTAATAAATTGACATCACAAATTCACTTAATTACCTTCCATCAAATTTTTACAGACCTTAAACAAAACTTATTACTCAATGAAAGTAGATAACGACAACTTAAGATTTATTGCAATATTACTCGCTGTGACCTTATTCTGGGTCTTAGGATGGATTTATGTAGAAACGATGGTCCCACTGGACAAACAATCAGATTTTGGGAATAAATTCGGTTTTATCAATTCGCTTTTTTCAGGATTAGCACTTGCTGTGATTATTTATTCGATACGCCTGCAACAAGCCGAGCTCAGTCTGCAGAGAAAAGAATTATCTGAAACACGCGAAGAATTTAAAGATCAAAATTTTCAGACCACTTTCTTTAATTTACTTAAAACACAACAGCAAATTCCAAACGATATTAATGTAACTATTTCTGATTTAAAGGATTTTAATGAATATGAAAACCGGACTGTAAAAGGACGTGAATTTTTTGTAAATGCTAAAATAGAACTTAGCCGAATAAAATTCGCCCTAAAACAAGATGCGTATATGACATTTTCGGACTGGGAAGATTATCTTGACCAACGTGGAGCTCCAATAGATGATGAAGAAGGTGCAAATTTACTCAAGAGAAGGAAAGCTACGTACACTAATCAATATTATGGGATTAGCAAAGTTCAATGGGAACATTCAAAAACGCTTGAGCCTGTTCAATTTGCTCTTTTTTGTTACAAACTGTTTTTTAAGAAATTTCAATTTGCAATAGGTCATTATTTTAGACATATGTACCATATTCTTTTATTTTTGGAAGAAACCGAAACAGACAAAATAAATAAGAGACCCGAGAGTGAAACAAAGGAAATAAAAAAAGAATTTCAACGATATGCTAACTTTGTACAAGCGCAAATGGCTACACCTGAACTATTTCTTTTATTTTACAATTCCCTTTTTTTTGCTAAGATCCAAAAAGCACTGATCAAGTATAAAATACTTGACAATTTACTTCAAGAAGATCTAATTGATATAGAACACAACAATATCGAAGGTATCAAACTTAAAAGCATTCACGACCTAAATTAAAAATGAAAATTAATCTCTATCGTTAGATAATAAATGGACATTACTATTTTAATTGAAAAATTTGACTCACTAGCTCAGGAAGTAATCAATAAAGCTGAAACATACAGTTTTAATATTAAGGATCTTCCACATGTAAACAACTATGAAACAGACATCCGAAATGATTTAAATTTTAGTCTTATGTTTGTAGCTCTTAATAAAAAATTAAGCAGCTGCCTATATTGGTTTGAAGTAGAAACCCTTGAACACTGCAGTAATTTACAGAACTTACTGGATCAAAACCGTGAACTATTAAAGTCGAACTTACGTAGGTGCCCGCCCAAAAAAATAATGCTAATAGTAATGTCTTATATGTGGGAATTAGACGTGGAGGTATTCGGAAAAGAGACCAGTTAACAAATATTGCAGGGAGAATAGCCATTCATCTGGGTTATTATGTCAAAGGTTCCACTCAAGGATTGCAATTAATTCATTGGAGTAATAATCTAGATTGCAAAGTAAATCTAAATATAGTCCAGTTTACCGATCTGCCAAATGATTACTTAAATACAATTGAAAAAATAATCGCCTATAAATTAAAGCCCCTATGCGGCAAACACTAGTGGTAAAATAATAAAATTATACTTTCCCAAAGGTATCTTTCTTTACTAAATATCGTTTTAAAGATAATCCGATTATCACACCGGAAAACTACTCCTGTTTTGTGATAATGGCGCCCTGAATCACCTTTATTATTTTTAATTTTTTATAAGTCTTATTTGTAAGGGTATCTTTTGTATTTTTATCCAGTACTTAAACTACTCAGCAGTTATTAAACCAATTTTATGGGAACATTTGTTATTACAAAACGAGCAAACGGAGAATTTCAATTCAATCTAAAAGCCGGTAACGGACAGACGATTTTGACAAGTGAAGGCTACAGCACTAAAGCAGGCTGTTCGAATGGTATTGAATCCGTAAGAATGAATTCGCAGGACGACAGTAGGTTTGACAAAAAGGAATCCAGCAGCGGAAAACCTTATTTTAATTTGAAAGCATCCAACGGACAGATTGTGGGCAGCAGTGAAATGTATGAAAGCACTTCGGCCAGAGACAATGGAATTGCCTCTGTAAAAGTTAATGCGCCAGATGCCGGGATCATTGATTATACTGTATAAATGCGTGGTTAATTTTAATAACTCATACTTTTAATCCTTGTGTTTTTTTTATGATCGACATCCCAAATGAATATCTCAAAATAAAAAGTGATTACGATGATTTCTTAAATGAAGTCATGCGTACGGTCGGAAAATTACTAACCAGAAATCAGATTCCGATTGCCTTCGATGTTCTGGGGAGAACTAAATCCCTGGAATCTATTATCGAAAAAGCGCAAAGGGTTGATCTTAAAAAAAGCATTACTGATTTCCACGATATCGTCGGGCTACGGATAGTTTTACTATTTCCGGAGTTCAAAGAGAAAGTGGTCGAGTTACTGTGTCACGAGTTTAAGCTTTTAAACGATCCCTCCAAAACTCAACAGAAGCCTGATAGTTTCGGCTACAGCTCTATTCATTTAATCTTAGGAATTAAAGAGCAATGGGCATCAACACCAGATTGGGAAGGACATGCGGGCAAAAAAATTGAAATTCAAATTAGAACGGTATCAGAACATATCTGGGCAGAAACATCACACGCCCTATTTTATAAAAGGGAAGAAAATATACCCAACATAATTAAAAGAGATTTATCAAGGGTTTCGGCATTATTGGAAGTAGTTGATGAAAAGTTGCAGAGTTTAAAACAACAGGTAGAAGAGCACTTCAATAATGTTAAACAATTGAGCTACGAGGAAATTTTAAAAATGGATTTGAATTCAGAAACCTTCAGAAGGGTAATGCTCAAAAATTCAAATGATATTTACGATTACTCAGACTATAAAAACAAAGAATTAAGCTCCCGTGTTGAACATGATTATAATATCGTAAACATTAATTTGTTAGACACTTTAATTGCTGGCAATATTGACATTAGTGGCCTAAACAGCTCTCAATATGTCGATAAGGTCATATCCTTGTTGGAACAGTATAAAGAGGGAATAAACAAGTCACAGCAGGATAAGGATAAGCAAAAATAAATCAATTTAAATAATATTTGAATACCCTACAGCTGCTAAATTAGCAGCTGTTTTCTATAAAGTATAGGAGTAAGCTCCTTAAAATTTTTAAAATACTGCCCTAAATAATTTGATTTCGAACAACTTAGCTTTTAGGCGATCTCCTTAATGGAGATCTTTGTATTATGGAGCAGAAACTTGTGCGAGATGTGTCCCTTACGGGTCTAAATAGTGCCAGTTAAAGACAAGTGTCGCCTTATTTTGCTTAAAAAACTTTTAATCAATACAGTAGTGTTTTTTTTGTTGTCGTTTCCTTTTTTATAAAGCATAATCAGAAAAATATTTTACGAAAAAATACTTTATTTATTGCACCGCCCGTAAATTAGATACACAACAATTGGGTTCAAATTACTTTCTCCAAAACAAAATAGGGCGCTCCGGCAGCCCTAGCCCCGATAGCAGTGGAAATCCTTTTGTGCCGGGGTTCGGCACAAAAGATTGCAACGGATAGCGGGAAAAAGCTCCTAAAAAATAAGATAAAACCAAAAAAAATCAGTGATCAGCAAGTAAAACGACAAATTCCCATACAACAAAAAATTACGATCATCAAGACCGTAATTCTCAAAACCAAATCAAAGCCCCAAAACGCGCAGCCAAAAACACCCAGCCCCTATGACCCGCAGCACCCTTATAAGGAACCCCAAAGCGGCCCCAAAGACATAAGGGGGAAGGACATAGAAAAGGACCTTATAGAGAATGCCCCTTTAAAGGGGTCCCAAACTGATATTGATATTCACAAGAGCGATGAGGATGAAAGTGACCAATTTCAAACTAGTGAACACTTTGAACGCTTGCGTAGCTTTATACAACAATACGTAAATATTAATTCCCTACGAACGCACTGTCACTTAAAGTTTTCATAAACGCAATAAGGTTATTTTTTTCTTCTTCGGTGAGCGGAATCCGCTTGCCGTTATTTTTAAAAATCGGATCAAGGTTATCGGCATCCAGAACACCATTATCAAAATAATCCAAAACAGACCTTAAATCAGCAAACTGCCCAAAACTTCCATAAGGGGCCGTGTGTTCTATGTTTCTTAAAGTAGGAACGCGAAAACTCATAAAATCAGAAGCAATACCGGTAACCCTGCCGCGCCCTGCTTCATTGGTATTGGTGTTTATTGGAAAACCAATATTTCTAAAACTCTGATCGGTAAACAATTCCGTTGCGTGACAGCTGGCACATTTTTGCTCAAAGGTTTGATAGCCCTGCCGTTCACTTTGTGTAAAAGAGGCCGAGTTTTGTTTTACCTTATCGTATTTGCTGCCGGCAGAAATTAAGGTATACTCAAATTGTGCAATACTTTTATAGATCCTCTCAGGCGTGATATTGGCATCCCCAAAGGCTTTTTTAAACAAATCTTTGTAAGATGCATCACCTTTGATTTTCCCGATCACTTCCAAAATCGAAGAGTCCATTTCTTCATGGGTGATAATAGGAACCAGAGGCTGTGTTTCGAGCTGCAGTTTGCTTCCGTCCCAATTGTAAAATTTCAAAAAAGCCAGATTTTGAAGCGATGGCGTATTACGAAGCCCTACTCTGCCTTCAATACCGATAGCCTGGGCATTATGGTCTGTAAAAGCATTTGCCCGGATATGACAAGTAGAACAGGAAATAGTATTATCTGCACTAAACCTTTTTTCCGAAAATAGTTTCCCTCCTAATTCCACGCCGTATTTAGTGGGCCTGTTTTGGCTTACAAAAGCATTAAGCTCTGGAAATCCTGATGGAATACTGAGTGAAATTTCGGGATTATCAACAGCAATCATATCAGATTCATCATTGCTGCACGATACAAACAAAAAGGAAAGTAATAAGATACCGATTATTTTTTTCATTATAAATGAGTTTAAAAACAGAACCGCCTGACTTCTGAAAATCAGACGGTTCTGGAATATGAATTTAGTTTTCTACACTTGTTACAGAAAACATTCCTGAGATGTCACTTGATCCGTTTCCTGCCAGATTATCCACAAACTTTACCATTTGGGCAGCAGTATGAATATTTGGCGTTGCATTATCATTCATCCCTGTTCCTGTTGACAAGGTAATTGTATTTGCTTTTCCGCTTAATAATTTATCAAAATCAGCTTTAATCTTAATTTTCGGCGCTTTGCTGCCCACAACTGCATTGGTTGTCAGGTTCAAAGTAATATCCCTGTACGCATTCACACCCTGGGTGTAGTTTGGCGCAGTTCCTTCCACTGTGCTTCCAGTATGGATTGACATGGCTTTATTATCAGCATCATAAAACCCTTCCACTTTTGTAAAACGGTAGCCACTTCCCCATTCCCACATCATTTCTGTATCGTTAGCTCCGGCCGCAGCATAGAAATTAGGAAATCTTACCTGATCTAAAGTGTTTTGTTCTGGTTTGATACCCAAACCAAATTTAATCTGCTTGTAAGTGGCAGACGGTACATTGCTCAAAACATAACTAAGTGTCGCCGTTTTGGCCTGATCGATTACGGTTGCTCCTTTATCCAGATCATTTACATTGTACGGCACTTCATCGCCGTTATCCTTAACCAGGCGGATGTTGCTGATCACATATTTGGTTCTGAAAAATGATGCACCTGCCCTGCAGCTGATGTATTTGCTGTTGCTGATGCTGAAGCTGCATTGCCCAGAACAATAGTGTTATTCTTGAAAGTATTGTTGAATTCTAACGTTACATTGTTTGCTGCGGGATTATCATCATCACTTGAACACGATACGAATGCCAATGAGGCAATGGATAATAAAAGGTATTTTTTTAAATTTTGCATTTCTTTTGATTTAATTTTTGTTATTCTACTTATTAGTTCAGACGGGGTAACGATCATTTTAAACAGGCGGCGGAACAAAAATTTCCAAACAGGGTTCTAGTTGCCCAAATTCCTTATAAAAAATTTCTTTATTAGAATTTATGGCTTTTAGAACAAGAACTTTAAAATCAATATTCGACATCAAAGTCATGTCTATTTTTTTGCCAATACTAGTCAGTTCCAAATCCGTGTTATCTGATTTTTCTAATTCTTTTTTTAAGTGGCATTTACCATGGCATTGCAGTTCCGGCATGGCTTTGTTGACGCAAAACTCCTGTTCTATATTTTTTTGATCGAGTTTAAAGTGCACAATAATGAGTGCCTGCTGGAAAGAAACCAGCAGAAAGAGCATTGTCATTGTGATACTAAAAACTTTTCTCATTTTGATTAGAAATTCAATTTTAAAGACGTGAAAATATTGCGTCCCATTCTTGGGATATTTCCCCAGTCAGCATAAGTGCTGTAATATTCATTTAATAAATTCTCGGCACCAACCTGAACAACAGTTCTCACTTTATTGATTTTAAAATTATAATCGGCTGAAATATTCCAGATTTTATAAGCCGATGTAAGGTCTTCCCCGTATTCCGGACTGTAATTGATCTGCTCAAAATCACCATTTACAGAAGTCTGGATGCCGAAATTTTTGTGCATAAAATGAAGCGAAGTCTGATAACTAAGAGGACGTATAAAAGGAAGATTCCCTCCCTGATCATCCATTCCGCGCGCATAAGTAAGCGTTCCATTCCAGTGCAAATGCTCCAGAATATCGTAACTCACATTCATAGACATATTCAAAAGTGTGGCATAATCTAATGACGTATAGCCTTTCACTCCAACGGACTGATAGTTCATCGGGCTTCCCATGCTCAAAATCCTTCCAATGATATAATTCTCAATGTAGAAGTAATTGATTTTTCCCTGAAGGCTGAACCTTTCGTTTTTAAATCCTGCACTGGCATTTGCTTCATACGAAATTTCATTTTTCAGATCAGGATTCCCGATATAATCGTAACGGTCAAAACTATTGTAGATATAATACCCGTACCCTTCAGAAACCGAAGGTGCCCTGTGCCCGTAACCTGTTCCAACAGAGAAATTAAAATGATCAATATCCAAAGTATAACCTGCGTGAAGGCTCGGTAAAAACCTTGTTTTTTCCTGCGGCGCCCCGGGATGGAAAATCCAGTTGAACTCTACATATTTGGAATAATTGTAATTTACCCCCAAAGAACCGCCCAAATTTACCTGGCTTTTCTCTGAAAGATCCCAAGAATTATTCATCGAAAGTCCTGCGTAACGAGTTGTTACCCAAGGCCAGCTGTAGGCAAACATGGTTCTTTTGCTTCTATCCTGCGGATACATTCTCATTTCAGCAATAGAGAGATTATCATAAGCATTTAACTGTATTTCAGATGAATAACGGTTCTTTTTCAAGTTGGCTTTAGAAACCAGTCCATAAGTGGTGCTCCAGCCCGGCATGTCCATGTGAACCAGATTTTCAGGACGTGTAGTATCATCCATATAATGTTCAATGGCATTAAAATAAACTTTTGTATCGACCACTTTTACTACTCCTTCTTCAAATAACTGCTTATAAGAAGCCGATGTAATAAGTGCTCTTGAAAGCGATAAATCCATTGGCAGTGCCGGATAACCAACATCTTTTGCCATATCAAAAATTGCATCCACTCTTACAGCTGATAAATCAGTCGTTTTATAGGCAAAACCCAATGAAGTGTTGAATTTTTTATATTGCGAGTGTTTTACTTCCTCGTTGTTTCCATCATAATAATCGTCTGCTTTTCGGTAGGAAATACTCCCCTCGGCTACAAATTTTTCACCTGAATACGCCACATTTCCCAGATTGAAAAACTGTTTGTTATTAAACTCAAACCCGCTTTGATAGGCTCCGTTCCATTTTTTTTCCAGACCAAACGGTGTGCTTTTTCTTTTTAAATCAATGCTTCCCGCAACAGTTGCACCGTGAAGGCTTCCCTGCTGCCCTGATTTTATATCAATAGTCGAAAGATTATTGCTCTCCACATAAGAGGTTACCGGGTCCATTTTATCGGTACAAGCCCCAAAAATGTGCATCCCGTCAATGGTAACGGTAGAACGTTCGGTACTCATATTATTTAGCAGCGGTTCCCATGCATAAGCGCCGCGTTTGATAAAGCTGATATTATCTGATGACGACAAAAATTCATCAACAGAAACTGCCATTTTCATTTCGGTTTCGATTTTCTTTTTAGCGGCATTTTTTACCTGCACTTCTTCTAAGTTTTTTATAGTGTCGTGATGTACATGTGTATTTTGGGCAGTTACAGACATTCCCAAAAAAAATAACATTTTTAAATATCTCATGCTCTTAGAATAATGTATCAATATAAAGTTCACTTTTCACTCCTTCAACTCCGGGTGTAAAATCTGTTGGAACAACGGTTCCTTTTATGATCAGCCCATTTTGATTCATCATAATTAAATTCAAGGTCCAGTTTCCTGTCATTGTATAATTGACCACGCCGTGATACAAACCATCATTTTGCTGTGTGAGATCCTGATTATTCGGCGAAGAATGATTTCCCATTGAAGGCTCTGGCATTCTTGGGTCTAATTTTAAAGTATAACCGCTCACCTGTGAATAAGAGTACTGGGAAGGATCCGGAAAAACGCCTGCAGGAGCAGTTGGTGTATTGTATTTGTAAATACCGGCAACTAACTTATTTTCGGAGACTGTCGGTTTTTGAGGGGAAAGAAGTGCAATAATATATTGCTGGTCATCCTTTCCGGTAAAGGCTGTCATATTCAAATTTTTGTTGCTTTGCTTTTCAACCGAAATATCTTTACTAATGTCATATTTTTGATTGTCAGCTGTAAAACCCACATATAATTTCCAGCTGTTTGCTGCAGCGCTTTCACTTGTAAATACAGCATAGCCGGCGAAATATTTGTTAGCCGCATCATATTGAAGTGTGAAATCGTGCGGACAAGATGTTTTACTTCCATCAGCAGCGCTCAAAATGGGTAAAAAAGTTACCTCTGAGGAACTTACACTCTGATTGGTCTGCGTATTTGTAATTTTTAAATGAAGTTCGTTATACCCTTTATAAAATGTTCCGTTTAAAGCTTCAATGCTTATTTTATAAGTACCGCTGGTAAAGGAAACAGCTTCTTTAAACTCGTAATATTCCGGGACTTCAGAGCCTGTTTCAGCCTGGTAATCGGTTTTGTCGATGGTGCAGGAAGTAATCACACAAAAGACTGCAATGACTAAAAATTTAAAAGATTTCATTGATAATAAATGTTTGAAAAACGGTTTAAAATGCACCAGAAAGCGATCAGATTTTGAAAGCCAAAGTGCCGTGAGATTAAAATGGATGTTTTTAATTGAAATACTAAATCAAAGCAGATTTTCAATTATTGAAGACGATCAACAGTTTCTGTTGTAAAAAAGAAAGGGTGAATAGAAATAATAAAGTTTTTATAACCTCATTTTCTGTAATAAATTCACATTTATAATAATATGAAAATACAGCACACTTTTTATGTATCATTGAATATTTACAATGACATCAAATTTTTTAAAACAACTAAAACTGAAATATTGATCTATACCAACCAGAGCGGAGGGTGAAAAGTAAGATTAGAAGCTCTTAAAGGTTTCTTTTCAAATAAAGCAGAAGTGTTTTGTTTTGATTCAATAGCAGCAACAATATCAAAGCTGATTTCAGCAGTGCTTTGAACATAAACAAGCTCTAATTTATCTTTTAGGCTGTCCTGCATTTTTCTTTGGTTATCAGAATATTTTTTGATGCTTTTTTGAAGTTCACATCGACCATTACAGCTATTGAATACCAATTTGCGCTGTACACAAATAGTTTTGGCTATTTCTTTCTGATTGAGTTTGAATGAAGCATAAACGAACATGCTGCCAAATGATGGCGATAAAATTAAAATGGAAAGTGCTATAATAATTAACCTTTTCAATTGCTCATTTACTTGTTTATTGGCGCAAAAATACGTCATTTTTACATTTATTTTAATAAAACCTTTTGTTTTATTAAACAAAAAAACATTCTATACTCATTTACAAGGCTTTATTTTATTTTTAACTCTTTATAAATTTCAATTTTGCCGATAATATTAAAATCTAGTGTGTAGTCAATAGTTGATTCATAATTTTCATTCATCAAGATTATCATTTCAGCCTGATAAATCGAATTACCCAAATTCAACTTTGGATTTTTGGATAAAATAAGATAATAGGGCAATGCACTTTGAGATAATTCATTATTGATCAGCATATCAAATCCTTCTTTTCTGGTTTCTTCAACAAAATAAGAACCAGGAAAGTTAGGTTGATTCTTAGCTATAAAACTCTTAAAAAGTTCAAGGTCTGATTTGTTAAAAGAAAGCGCTTGTAAATTTAAATTGCTAAACTTATCAAGTTTAAACCATTTAATATTTACAATTAACTTTTTAGAATCTAAGTTGTATTTAAAATAAGCCAGCTGCGTATTTATAGTATACATGGATAATATTTCTAATTAAATTACTACAGGATAAGTTTATTGGTAATGCTCTACAATTGGACATGTAATCCTATTAACAGCTGATAAATAAAAATAAGACATTTTTTTAACAGTTGTTTTTATGCAATGGCTAATTTAGTGTGAATTGAAGTAAAAAAACAATCAAATTTAACATTTAGAACCATTCTAGTGAGTAGGAATAAACTTCCAGTAATAGCTTCATCGCTCTTTGTTTTTAAACAGCCTTTTATCTTTGTGCAGGTAAAACTTAAAAGTATTTTGGCAAGACTTAACTATTTACAACATTTCTAAACAACCAGTTACCTCAAAATATCATAAGAATATTAGTTATCTTTGAATTGTGAAAAAACACCTGTCCATATTATTTTTATCTGTTTATCTACTGTCTATAACTCAGTTGAGCGAACTCATAAAACTACCTATAATGGTAGAACATTATGTGGAACATAAAGAACAAAACCCTGGCTTAACTATTCTTGAGTTTCTATGCATTCACTATCAGGGACCAGATGTGTATGATGATGATTATGATAAGGATATGAAACTGCCTTTTAAATCACACACCAATATAAGTTCTATTGTATTTTATCCTTTAATACAAGAATACAAAACAATACAAAAAGTGAATTTTACGTATAAAAAACAAAATTTAGATACGTATTCTTTCTCCTATTCATCTATTTCCCTTTCCTCTATCTGGCAGCCGCCCAGAAACTGTTAATCGTTTTTTACTGGCTTAAAAACTTTCACGGCTAATGGCGTGTGTTTTTGCTATTCCTTATTTTTTTATAACGACGATTAACAAAACAAACTTATGCTTACTAAAATAATTGAGTTTTCCGTAAGGAATAAACTCATTGTAGGGCTTTTTATAATTGCCCTGATTGGCTATGGCTCATACGAGGCCACTCGCCTGCCTATTGATGCCGTTCCGGATATCACAAACAACCAGGTACAAATTATAACCATAGCACCTTCATTTGGCGCGACTGATATTGAGCGATTGGTCACTTTTCCTATAGAACAGGCCAATAGCAATATCTCTGGAATGAAAGAAATCCGAAGCTTTTCCAGATTTGGATTGTCACTGGTTACTATCGTTTTTGATGATGATGTTGATGTGTACTGGGCAAGACAGCAAGTTGCAGAACGCTTGCAGCAGGTACAAAATGAGATTCCACAAGGTATTGGTACCCCTACATTAGGGCCAATATCAACAGGACTTGGTGAAATTTATCAATATGTGGTTAAACCAAAAAAAGGGTATGAACAAAAATTCAATGTAACAGACTTAAGAACGATTCAGGACTGGATTGTCAGACGACAACTACTTGGTGTTAAAGGAGTGGCTGAAGTGAGCAGTTTTGGTGGTAAACTTAAGCAATATGAAATCAGCATTAGTCCTGATAAACTAAATGCTTATGGGATAACTATTAATGACGTCTTTGCAGCAGTTCAGGACAATAATCAAAACACAGGTGGTTCGTATATAGAAAAAGGACCAACCGTGCTTTATATCCGCAGCGAAGGCCTCATTGGCACTATTGCCGATATAGAGAATATCGCCATTGTCAATAAAAACAGTGACACTCCATTGTTTATAAGAGATGTAGCCCAGGTAAAAACGGGGTTTGCAACACGTTACGGCGCTATGTGCTATAATGACCAGGGCGAAGTTTCAGGAGCGATCGTCATGATGCTTAAAGGGGCGAATAGTAGTGAGGTGATTAAAAATGTAAAGGAAAAAATTGCCCAAATACAAAAAACACTACCTGAAGGTGTCGAAATTGAACCTTTTCTGGACCGAACAAAAATGGTCAATAATGCCATTGGTACAGTCGAGAAAAACTTACTTGAAGGAGCTTTAATTGTAGTGTTTGTTTTGGTACTGTTTCTGGGGAATTTCAGGGCAGGTTTACTCGTGGCATCGGTAATTCCGCTCGCGATGCTCTTTGCTATTTGCATGATGAATCTCTTTGGTGTAAGCGGGAATTTAATGAGTCTTGGAGCGCTCGATTTCGGATTAATTGTAGACGGTGCGGTCATAATTGTCGAAGCCATTATGCATCATCTCGCCAGTACTGCTAAACATAAGGAACACGCTTCACTTACTGCTGATCAAATGGATAAAACCGTTACAAGTTCAGCCAGTAAAATGATGAACAGTGCCGTATTCGGGCAAATCATCATATTGATCGTTTACCTGCCCATTTTTACCCTGCAGGGTATCGAAGGTAAAATGTTTAAACCTATGGCACAAACCGTTGCTTTTGCTTTGCTGGGCGCTTTTATTTTGTCTCTGACTTATATTCCGATGATGAGCGCTTTTTTTCTAAGTAAAAAAACAAAACACAAAGAAAATCTTTCAGACCGGGTAATGAAACGCCTTGAAAACAGCTATCAAAATAGACTAAAAAGGATACTTCGTTTTCCTAAAACCGTGTTGGGTTCTGTCTTACTGCTTTTTGTATTGGCGGTACTAACACTGACCACTCTGGGAGGCGAATTTATACCAGCGCTGGAAGAAGGTGATTTTGCAGTAGACACACGAGTGCTTACAGGCAGTAACTTAAATACCACTATAGAAAGTACCCAAAAAGCGGCACATATACTCAAAAGCCAGTTTCCGGAAGTATTAAAAGTAGTGACCAAAATAGGCAGCGGCGAAGTTCCTACAGATCCAATGCCAATGGAAGCCAGTGATATGATGGTAATTTTAAAAGATAAAAAAGAATGGACATCGGCTAGAACTTTTAATGAATTATCGGCTAAAATGAGCAAAGCCCTGGAAGATGTTCCCGGAATTACGACAGGATTTCAATTTCCGGTACAAATGCGCTTTAACGAACTCATGACAGGAGCCAGACAAGATGTTGTGCTTAAAATATTTGGAGAAAACTTAGATACATTAGCACTGACGGCAAACAAACTGGGCAAAATCATTAGCAAGGTAGAGGGAACTGCCAATTTATTCATAGAACCCGTTGCCGGTATGCCACAAGTAATTATATCGTATAACCGACCTGCAATTGCCCAACATCATTTATCAATAGGTGATATTAACAAAGTGATCAATACCGCTTTTGCAGGACAAAGCACGGGCTTAGTGTTTGAACAGGAAAAAAGGTTTGATCTGGTGGTGCGCCTGAACGCCAATGAAAGAAAAGATATCCAGGACATTCGAGATCTGCTCATTCCCTCATCAGACGGAAGTCAGATCCCTTTATCGCAACTTGCCAGGGTAGAAATTAAAAACGGTCCTAACCAAATACAGCGTGAGGACACAAAACGCAGAATTGTTGTAGGCTTTAACGTAAAAGGCAGAGATGTACAAAGTATCGTAAATGAATTACAGGCCAAAGTCGACAAAGAACTAAAATTGCCTACCGGATATTATGTTACTTATGGTGGTGCATTCGAGAATTTAAACCAGGCAAAAGACCGCCTTATGATTGCCGTTCCTGTTTCGCTGGTACTAATTTTTATTTTGCTCTTCTTCGCGTTCAATTCCGTTAAGCATGGACTGCTTATTTATAACGCAATTCCGTTATCTGCAATTGGGGGAATATTCTTCCTGGCCTTGCGCGGTATGCCTTTTAGCATTAGTGCCGGTGTAGGTTTTATTGCTTTGTTTGGAGTAGCTGTTTTAAACGGAATTGTACTAATCGCTGAATTTAACCGACTTAAAAATAACGGAATGAAAAATCTCGCTCAAATTGTTTTAACAGGAACAAAATCAAGACTTCGTCCTGTGTTAATGACTGCTTTTGTCGCTTCGTTGGGCTTTTTGCCAATGGCTTTAAGCAACGGCGCAGGTGCCGAGGTACAACGCCCTCTGGCAACAGTAGTAATAGGTGGTTTGTTAGTCGCTACCTTTTTGACCTTGTTTGTATTGCCCCTGCTCTATATCTTGTTTGAAAAAGGCTTTAAAATAAAAAGTTTAACTCAAAAAGCAGCGTTTGTTCTGGTTTTCTTTTCTGTTTTTTCAGCTGCACATGCACAGGAAAAAATAAGTCTTGAAACGGCATTAAAAATGGCAACTGAGAAAAACAATAGTATAAAAAACGAAAAACTGAGAACGGCTTACACGCAAGCACTTATTAAATCAGGATCTGATATTCCTAAAACAACCGTTTTTGCAGAAGCAGGACAAATAAATAGTGCTTATGATGATACGAGATTTGGTATTTCACAAACTATAGCATTTCCTACCATTTATAAAAAACAAAAACAGCTGTTATCAGAACAATGGAAAACTTCGGTATTAAGTACTACATTAAAAGAGCACGAAATAAAAAAGGCTGTAACACAAGTTTTTTATACCTTCCTTTATTATAAAGAAAAAGAAAAACTATTACAACAAGCAGATACACTTTTTAATGGCTTTTATGACAAAGCAAATCTTCGGTTGCAAAAAGGAGAAAGTAATATTCTGGAAAAAACTACTGCCGAAAACCAAAGAGCTGCCATTGCCATACAATTGATGCAGCTACAACAGGAGATGCAGACTACCTTATTAGAGCTTCAGGTACTTTTGAATTCAGAGAATACTGTTACTCCTTTAGAAAAAAGTCTCAAATGTCCTCTTGTTTCCATGAATGATGGAGTTGAGAATAATATTCTTTTAAAACTGTCGCAGCAACAAAAAAATAATGCTGCTGCACAAACGCAATTAGAAAAATCAAAATACTTGCCGGATCTTACTATAGGCTACTTCAATAATAGTTTTAAAGGTATGGGACCTGATAATAACTATTATCACGGAAGTAACCGCTTTAGCTCTGTACAGGCGGGACTGGGAATACCCATTTTTGCAGGAAGCCAGAGTGCCAAAATAAAAGCATCTAAAGTTGGAGAAAGCATTGCAGAAAATGAATATCAAATGCAATTACAACTTTTGCAGAATCGCTATAAACAATTAATGGCTGCTCATAAAAGCAATACCAAAATAACAGCATATTTTGAAGATACAGGCATGAAAAATGCCACGCTGATTAAAGAAACGGCTAATAAACAATTTAGTAACGGTGAAATTAATTTCCTGGATTTTGTAATGGTAATCAATCAGGCAATTGCCATACAAAGCAATTACCTAGAAGCTGTAAGAGCACTAAACGAGAGCAGTATAGAACTTAATTTTATCACTTCAAATTAACACTTAAATGAAAAATATATCCTTGTTTATAAGTATGCTTTTTATACTAAATGCATGCAAAAACACAACCGAAGAACAAACAGTAACAGAAAAACATGTAAACGAAAATAGTGTAATACTTACTGATGCGCAATTCAAAAATGCAAGTATCGCAACTGCCCAATTAACACAGAAAAATATTGCCACGGTTATAAAATTAAATGGAAAAATAGATGTTCCGCCACAAAATTTAGTATCTGTAAATGCTCCGCTTGGAGGATATTTGATAAACAGTAAACTCTTACCCGGAATGCAGGTAAAAAAAGGGGAAGTAATAGCTACCTTGCAAGATCAGCAATATGTTCAGTTACAGCAAGATTATCTGATGGCAAAATCTAAACTGCATTTTGCTGAGATGGAATTCGCACGTCAAAAAGATCTTAATCAATCTAAAGCCAGCAGTGATAAAACAACTCAATTAGCAGAATCTGAAGCAAGCAGCCTTCGTATAACAGTAAACGCTTTATCAGAAAAACTCAAACTGATTAATATCAATCCGAATCATTTGTCAGCCAATAAAATTTCTAAAAGTATAAGCATTTTGAGTACTATAACAGGTTTTGTAAGCAAGGTCAACATTAATATAGGCAAATATATCGCTCCGGGTGAAGTAATGTTTGAGCTGATAGATCCCAGCGACATTCACTTAAACCTTAACGTTTATGATACCAATATTGCACAGCTTGCCATAGGGCAAAAAGTGATTGCCTACAGTAATGCAGCGCCCAATAAAAAGTACGAATGCAAAATCATACTCATCAACAAAGACATTAACTCTAACGGAAACACAGAGGTACATTGCCATTTTGTAAAGTATGACAAATACCTTTTACCCGGCATGTACATGAATGCCGAAGTAGAAACAACATCGGGCTTAGCCAATGCATTACCTGAATTAAGTATTGTGACCTTTGAGAGTAAAGACTATGTTTTTACCCAAACCGGAAAGCAACAATATGAAATGACAGAAGTTACCGTGGGAGCCAAAGAAAACGGCTATTTGGAGATTTTAAACCCTGAAAAATTCAGAAATAAAAAAATTGTTACCAATGGAGCTTATACCCTACTTATGAAAATGAAAAATAAAGAAGAATAAAAATTAATAATTTAAAACAAAACATTATGAACGGAGCACATTATCACTTAGTATTGAACCACTTGCCTATTATCATACCCATTGTAGGTTTATTGGTACTCATTGGCGGATTTATAGTAAAATCTGAAATTGTAAAAAGAACGGCTTACTGTATTTTTATACTGGGAGCAATAACAGCATTTGCGGCAATAGCAACAGGCGAAGGCGCCGAGCATGTGGTAAAACAAATTGACGGAATCTCTAAAAGTTTAATCCATGAACATGAAGAAAAAGCAGAAGTATTTGCTCTACTATCCTATGTACTGGGCATAGGTTCGATAGTTGCTTTGTGGAGCAATTGGAAAAAGAAATCGTATGCTAATTATATTGCTTTAGCTATACTGGTATACTGTCTGGCAGTTTTATACTTTGGTCAGCAAACTGGCACTACAGGCGGAGAAATCAGACATTCTGAAATCAGGTAATATACTTTGATCATTTCATTAAAACAACTGTTTAAAAAAATTATAATCCACAGTGGTCTAAAAAATTTCTGCTGTGGATATCGTTAATAAAAAAGCTTTAAAAAGTTTCATTGAAACACTAACCAAAAATTGTATTCTAAAATTTAGAATCATTCTACAGATCTTAAACCATTCTTTTACAACAGGTTGATGTAATTTTATAATATGAAAAAAATATTTTAAATATGGGTATAATTAGAGATGATAGAAATCTCCACATTATTCTAAAAAAGGTTGACTTAGCTATACATAGGCTTAATGATCAAAAAATAAAAGCCTTTATTGAATTTTTAGGATTGAAAGACCGTGAGGATATCCCTAAGAATTTTCTTGATTGGGAAAACATTCTTGTTGTGGTGCCAAATCGCGAGATGTTAAATGAAATAAAAAAATATAAGGATTCGATATCCCGAATTTCATTTGTTACAAACACAAATGCAAAGCAGATTCATATTTATGATATCAATGACTGGAAAAGTGCTACACAAAACAAAACAGCATTACAAATAAGACAGTTTCTAAAAACTAATTTTGGAGGCGTTCCAAAAACCTCTGAAGATCCGGATTGGATTAAACTACTATAAATTAAAATTATGCACGTTGAAAACCATTATATCAATAGAAGCGGGTGGCTCAGGGCAGCTGTCCTGGGGGCAAACGACGGAATCTTATCCACTACCAGTTTAGCCATTGGTGTTGCGGCAGCGAGTGTAACCAGGGAGCCTATTTTACTGGCTGCCGTAGCAGGTTTAGTAGCCGGTGCACTTTCCATGGCAGCAGGTGAATATGTTTCGGTAAGTTCCCAGTCCGATGTAGAAATTGCAGATTTGAAAAGAGAAAAAATTGCTCTTGAAACCCTGCCGGAAGAAGAACTGGAAGAATTAACTGGCATTTATATTCAAAGAGGTTTAAATAAAGAACTGGCCAGACAGGTTGCTGTCGAATTAACGGCTCATGATGCGCTTGAAGCCCATGCGCGGGATGAACTCGGAATTAATGAAATCACACAGGCCAACCCGCTTACAGCAGCTTTTGCATCGGCCATATCCTTTATTATTGGTGGTTTATTGCCTCTTTTGGTGGCTATTTTTGCACCTATCAAAGAAATGGTATTTTATCAGTATGGTTTTTCGATACTCTTTTTAGCACTATCAGGAATACTGGCAGCAAAAGCCGGCGGATCACATACTTTAAAAGCTGTAGTGCGTATTTGTATCTGGGGCACTTTTGCCATGGTAATGTCAGCACTCGTGGGTTATATTTTTGGTGTTCAGACTGCTTAGGGAATAGTTTTTTTGATTTAAAATTTAATCGAATCTTAAGCAAGCAAAAAAAATAAGATACCCGACAATTCGTTATTTCGTATATACTTAAAACAACTCCGTAAAATGAAACTAATTACAATGTTCCTTTTAATGACAGTGCTTCCCATCAACTGGGAACCTGACTTTACTAATGCCAAAAAAGTGGCAAAGGAAAAGCACGAATTAATTCTATTGAACTTCTCCGGTTCAGACTGGTGCGGGCCTTGTATCGTGACGCGCAGAGACTATCTTGAAAGTCCGGCATTCACAGAGATGGCCAATGAGAATCTGGTACTGGTTAATGCTGATTTTCCAAGAAAAAAGAAAAACATAGGAACGCCCCAGCAGGTAAAGCGAAATGAAGATTTAGCCGAGATTTATAATAAAGAAGGAAGTTTCCCTTTAACCCTGCTTTTGGATGCTGATGGTAAAGTTCTTAAAACCTGGCACGGAAAACCGGAAACTACTCCTGAAGGGTGGACTGCCGAAATAAAAGCGATCTGTGATAGCAAAAAGTAACATACTAAAAAAACAAAAGTATTCCGAGTCCCTTAAACTCATGGGAAACAACTTTACTATTACTGTTGTGGCTGAAAATGAGCATATCGGAAATAAGAATATTAATCTTGCTATTGAAGAAATCAAACGCATCGAAAAACTTTTGACTACTTATAAAGAGGACAGCCAAACCAATCTCATTAATGAAAATGCGGGAATTAAACCTGTAAAAGTAGATCCTGAAGTTTTTCATCTTATTGAAAGATGCATTGGAATTTCAAGAATTACGCAAGGTGCCTTTGATATTTCTTATGGAAGTATCGACAAAAGTCTATGGAATTTTGATAAAAAAATGACTGAATTACCAGATGCCGAAACGGCTTTAAAAATGGTACATCTTATTGATTACAGAAATATCATTTTAGACCCGGAAAATACGACCGTATTTTTAAAAGAAAAAGGAATGCGAATTGGTTTTGGTGGTATCGGAAAAGGATATGCTGCTGAAATGGCAAAGCAAATACTTTTAAATCATAATGTTGAAAGCGGAATTATTAATGCCAGCGGCGATCTTTCGGCCTGGGGATTACAGCCCGACGGTAGAAAATGGACCATTGGCGTAGCAGATCCTGACGCTCCAAATGCTGCATTTTCATACATGGAAATTTCCAATAAAGCGGTGGCAACATCCGGGAATTATGAAAAGTTCGTAACTATTAAAGGCAAAAAATATTCGCATACCATTGACCCAAAAACAGGACTCCCGATAACCGGAATAAAAAGTGTGACCATTATGGCGTCAAACGCTGAATTTGCAGATGCAATGGCAACACCAATAGCGGTTATGGGGATTAAAGCAGGCTTGTTTTTAATAGATCAAATAGCAGATCTATATTGTATTATCATTGACGACAACAACAAAATTCACACTTCTAAAAACATTCGCCTAAAATGAAAAAGCCAAAACAAAAAGCGCTCGTACTATTCTGCAGCATTGCTTTTACGGGCATTCTACTCACCTCCTGCACATCTGTAAAAGAATACCAGAAAGGAAAAATCAACGATTCTGAAATGGTGCTTTCCAATAGAAAAATCGAAAAGACAGAACTCAGTTTTCAATCCTACCGTGAAGGAGCTTCCGGAGCAAATTCAGGAAAAAGCGGCGGCGGCTGTGGTTGTAATTAATTTTCATACGATCAAAAAATGAAAAGAATATTCATTACAGGATTTGCTTTACTGGCATTATTTCAGGTAAGAGCACAAAATGTCCCTACAGATTCCACAGCTTACAAAAGCAGAAAATTAAAACTAGAGGAGGTCAATCTGGTTTCCAGCTATTACAAGCAGGACGGAAACAATTCAGCTGTTACCGGGGGGATTGGTTCTGAGCATCTTACCGATATTGCCAATACCATTGATGTTAAATTGATAAAATATGGCGAAACCGGAATCAAGCATACTTTTGATATTGAAGCCGGTATTGATCATTATACTTCTGCCTCATCAGATATGATTGATTTGAGTGCCAATTCATCTGCATCCTCTTCAGACAACCGCTTCTACCCTTCTCTAACTTATCTGAGAGAAAACGAAGAAAAAGGAAGAACACTGGGAATTGGCGTTTCATCATCGACCGAATTTGATTACCAGTCTTTTGGAGGAAATATTAGTTTCTCGCAAAAAAACAGAGACAGAAACGGAGAATTTACCGCTAAATTCCAGACCTTTCTCGATCAGTTAAAGCTAATTGAACCCATTGAACTTCGTCCTCCCGGTCAGGAAGGTTACGGAAGTGCGAACCGAAATACTTTTGCAGGAACTTTAAGTTATTCTCAGGTTGTAAACAAAAATCTGCAGGTAATGCTTGTAGGTGATGTTATCAGCCAAAACGGATATTTAAGCCTTCCGTTTCACAGGGTTTATTTTGCAGACGGATCAGTGCATCAGGAAAAAATGCCCGATACAAGACTCAAAATTCCACTGGGAATCAGAGCCAGTTATTTTTTCGGAGATAATGTAATTATTCGTGCCTATTACAGATATTATTCAGATGATTGGAGCTTAAAAGCCCATACTGCTGATCTTGAAATTCCGGTGAAATTAACGCAGGCGTATTCAGTGAGTCCGTTTTACAGATATTATACCCAGACAGGAACGAAGTATTTTAAACCCTACGGAGAACATACGGCAGCCGATGAATACTACACCAGCAACTATGATTTGTCTAAGTTTGACAGCAGTTTCTTTGGAATGGGAATGAAATTTACTCCTCTTAATGGAATTTTTGGTCTTAAACACTGGAATACCTTAGAGATACGTTATGGACATTATACAAGGACTACTAATATGACATCTGATATTATAAGTATCAACATTAAATACAAATAGTTAAAAACTTAATTCAAAATTACATTGATTAAAAAACCACCAAAGTCGTTTTGACGATGGTGGTTTATAATTTTAGATAAATTAGGAAATTGGAAGGGATACCTTTCTTACCATAAAAAGCTAAGACGATTTTAATGCTACTCTCATATAAAAAAAATAAAGTTAGAAACAAATTTACATCAATCCCCAACAGGACATCCAAACCAAATTCGTAAAGCCACTGAAAGTCATGCCCTACCAGTAGTAAGCCAATCTCTTCAAATCTTCCATAAAATTTATAGAAATTTGTCCCGTTGCGGTCACTACAAAGCCAAATGGCGCCAATTGAAGACAATTGGCGCCATTTTTTTATTTTGACCACTAAAGAAATTACCTTTAAATCATTTTTCCGTTTAAATAAGATAACTTAACAGCATTCGAAAACATTGAATGAGTTAAAACAAAGACTAACATTTTTCTAAATTTTGCTGAACTAATTTTCAAGGTCTAATTATAAAAGACAATTTACAAAGTGGTCTATAATCTTACAAACCACTCTCCTACTTGTACCTAATTAATTACGGATCAACTGAGTCCAAAATTGTTTACTTTTTTCCACAGGTTTGTCAAATTATGTGCACTACTCATAGTTCCCATTTGCCCATTTTTTAGAAGGTGCAATCCATCCGTCTGAGGCTTTATATAAAAAGCCATGCTTAAGATTAGTATATAACTCTACTTCCTTAAAATGATTTACTTTAAGTTTAGAAGTTTCTTTTCTTCTAATAGCTGAAACGCCCAATACATCTGATTGTTCGTATATAGTTAGAATGTTTCCACAAAAATTAATATCAGGCCATTCTTCAATATCGACATCCCTGAAACATCCGATAAAAACAAAATTCACCTCTGGATTTGCCAGATAAGTTGATACGTATTGTGCAATGTACCCCCCTTTCGAAGTTCCTATTACGGTTATTTTTTCTGGCGAAACACCTTTTTTTAGTAATCCTTTAATTTGTTTGACTACCTTTTTTGCATATTTATGAACATCAGTATCTTTCTTTCTAATTTCGCTGAAAACAATAAAATTATCCTTTCTATAGGAATCTAAAATTTCATTGTATTCTGCTTTTCCATATTCAGGATGTGCTACACTAAGATCATTTTGTTCAATAAAACCATTATGAAAAAAGAAAATATAACGTTGGTCACTGGCAATTGCTTTTTCTTGGCTAAAACCAGTACAACCAAAAAACATAATAAGTAAAAAGGTAAAGAATAACTTTGGTAATTGTTTCATAGGTAAGTTTTGTTTAATTTGTTTTATAAAATCTTTTTATTAAAATTCGTAACTACATCATATCTGGTATTTTTTGAAATTTTTATTTTTGCAAAATCGGTATCAGCAGCAGTTTTATTTCTTATGCTGTTTGAACAACCATTCCGGTAATGTTTCTCCTAAAATCGTAGTGGTAAATACATTATCGTGGGTTGTTCCCTTTAATTTCCAAAAACGGATATTAGCGCTCATTTCTTTATAAAATTGCTCATCACTGCTGATCGGGTTTTCTGTGTCATCAAGACCATGAATAAGCCAAATGGGAATTGTTTTCAGCTTTTCTGTTTTATCAAACTGCGGTATGCCAGAAATACTAATTCCTGCTGCAAAAAGATCCGGTCTTGATGCCAATGAATTAATTGCAGTCGAACCGCCCATAGAATATCCAACTGCGTAAATTCTTTTACTGTCAATATTTAAATTTGATTTTAGCGAGTCTATAAGCTGCATTACTGAATTTAGGGAAGCTCTAGGTTTTGAATACAGCAGATTTCTTTTATTGTCGGTTTCATAGTCTGAAGACCGCTCAGAGAATTGCGGCGCTAAAACATATGCTGGATATTTATTTTGTATTTCTGCACTTGCAAATAGTTTTGGTAAAACCCCCAATTGAGAACTATTATCAGTTCCAATGGGCCTTCCGGAACCATGATACACGATTACTAATGGGAATGATTTACTTGTTTTTTGCTGTTTGGGTTTATATAAACGGTACTTTAGACCTACTTGCTCTCTACTTACAAAATTTACCGTATCGAAAGTCTCATTGTTTAAACTCCTGATTTTAGAAAACTCATCTTTCGATAAAGCTGTGCCGGTAGCATTTTCAATAGTACTTTCTCCGAATTGTTCTTTATTTGTCGAACAGCCTATTAATAAAATTGTAGAAATGAATAAAATAAAAAAGTTCTTTGCCATTGTGTTTTTTTATGAGGTTGTCTTATTGTGGAATATTCTTAATGTTTTTTAAATAATTCGATAGTATAATCTAATAATTTTTGATTACCATATTGTCCGTGCCCTGGAATCAAGTATTTAATATTGGGATATGATTTTTTTATTTTTGCTACCGTATTTGACCATTCATTTTCATTTGCATCTGCAAGGTTGCCTTTGGTGGCATCCATCTCTTTTATTAAACAGCCTCCGAATAATATTTCTTCATCAGGAAAATATCCAACAGTATTATCACGTGTATGACCTTCTCCAAAAAATTTTGCTATGACTTTCTTGTTTCCAACTTTTATTACAAGCGAATCCGTAAAACCATTTTGTGGTAAATTTTCGTTTCGTTCTTTTGCAAATTCAATGGTTTTAAAATTAGCATATGACTGAATTCCGGCTTGTTCAAATGCTTTCAACCCACCCAGATTATCAATATGAAAATGGGTTGGCACAACAGCGTTTATCTTGCAGTTCAGTTTTTCCTTCACCCATGTAATCAATTTCGCAGAGGAAAGACTGTCGGATGTTGTATCAAAGATAATTGCTTCACCACTGTTTCTAACTATCATTCCATTGCAAGGCACTTTCCCGGAACTCTTTGTTTGCAGAAAAGATTTATGTTCAAATGCATTTTCAGTTAATTGCGTTATGACAAAATCTCCTGATTTATAAACCACTTTAGGCAAATAAGTATCAGCTGATAGATTTCCATTTTGTTTTCTAACAACTGATGTTGAATTGCAGCTTAAAAATAGAAGTGATATTCCAAGAAATGGTAATCTACAAATTTGATTCATATTTGTTCTTAAGATTATTGATTGTAAAAGTTGTCTCGTGTCATATCTAAGTTTTATTTTAAAAGCTGACTGTTTTTTATAATTTTTCTAATTTGATGTTCAAAATAGTAGGCAATCTCAAAATTTTCGTTCGCCTGATTCTCCATAACAATAATACTTGTATCTGTTTTAGGATAATATAAATTGACCGCTGTAAATCCTTCACTTGGATGAAAGCCTGTATGTCCAAATTCAAGTATATTTTCTTTATCATTTATGCGTAATCCGTAACCATACCCAATTGGTTTATCACTAAAAAGTGTATGGGTATTGGTTATTGAATAACCGGTCATCATTTTATAAGTAGTTGACTTTAGTAATTTACCGTTGTGTAAACATTCATTCCATTTTGCCAGATCTTGTGCCGATACAATTAAATGACTTCCCCAATAATGATCAGTTGTAAAGCTTATTTTATCAAATTGACTTATCGTTCCATCTTTCTTTATTAAGTGCCCTTTCGTCAAAAATTGGCTGCTGGTTTCATTCGGATAATAGCTGTTCCTCATTTTGCATGCTTTGAATAGCGCTGTTACTAATGTTTCAAACTTTTTCCCGCTTTGCTTTTCCAAAACCAATCCAGCCACATAATAACCAACGTTTGAATAATTAAAGGCCGTTCCAGGCTTAAACTTTAGGGGTTTGTCCAAACTTTCGCTGTACAAACCCGAAGTGTTATTCAGCAGCTGATGAACGGTAACCGTATCTGCCCAGGAATATTTAAAATCTGGCAAATATTTACGAATAGGTGTTTGCAAATCAATCGTTCCTTTTTCTACTTGCTGTAAAATAAGTGTTGCTGTAAATTGTTTTGCCAACGACATTGTAGAGAATTTATCGTCGACTTTCAGCAAAGTTTTTTTATTGAAATCGTCAAATCCAAACGCTTTTGCATATTTTAATTTTCCGTTTTGTTGAATAAAAACCACTCCGTTAAAATCTCTTGGATTTTTGGTTTTCAGTAAACTGTCGATTTTTGTTGAGTAATTGTCTTTTTGCTGTGCCGATAAGTTGCAACTTGCAAATAAAATGATGATTGCAAAAAATGCAAGCTTGAAATTTTGTTTCATTTTTTTTTCGCTATAAGATTACGAAAGTAGTCTTATCACGACACCGAAAATTGTAAAAATGTAAAGTCTATATGTAAAGCCAAATATTTTTTTTGTCTATATCTATTTTTTTAAAGAAAGATAGAGGACTTACCTTGGTAAGGTCTTTAAAATCTTTTATCATATGAGATTGATCATAAAATAGATTGTCATATGTAAGCTGTGTCAGTTTTTTTGTGTCCTTCTTTTTTTCAATTGTCGATCTGAAACGATAGATTTTTCTATATTCAGAACAGGGTTTTCCGACTGTTTTTGTGAATAGAGTATTAAGATGCTGTCTTGACATATGATGCTTTGAAGCAATGTCTGAAATTTTCAGATCTGATTCTATATCAAGTAAAATTTCCTCTACCAATTGCTGGTCTTTTTGTACAAATTTAGAAAGCCAGTATTCTTCAAGCAGATCTATTTGGAGTGTTCTATCCTTCAGTTCCAATATACCCTTCATTTTTTCATAAAAATCATCAAAGGGATTGAAGTTGATTGCCGTTTTCTGCTCGAAAAGCAGATAAGCTTTATCAATAAAATGATTGATGCCCGATGGCTTAAAATAAAATGGTGATTTCTGGTACGGGATCTTTATATAGAATTTCAATTGGTCTTGTATAACGAGCCAGAAAATCTGCTATTATCTCGCTTTCAGCGGAATGCGTTATGATAATTTGGTTATCATCAGTCATAATCTGACTGCCGATTGCTACAGAAAGAATAAAAAAATTATTTGGAAAAGTGAGGTAGTGAAATGGTTGATGAGAATCATCAGGAGTCATAAAATAGTAACCTTCCATATATTTTTTAAGAATGCTATTTTTAGGTTGGTGAAAAACTATTTTCATTAACTTGCTATTATAATTTCGAAGAGTTGTTTTAATTACTATTGGTTCAATGAGATTGTTATCGACTTTAGTCTGTGAAAAAACTTCTGTTGCTTAAAACAAAGATAATAAACTGCTAATATTAAAACAGGATTTTTCGTATTTTTTAGGAAAGTAACATATTCGAATGATTAACCCTGATATTTTTACCACAAAAATTACGAAAGACTTATCTAACCAAAAAAAATCAAATAGCTTTATTCTTAAATCCGAAACAGTAATTCATAGAGACAATGAAAGACAATTCTACGTTAACTATAATAATCTGTTCAAATTCTTCATAATATTTGTAGAATTGTATATCAGTTTACCGCCATAAACCAATTGAGTTCTTATATTTTTTGCATCAATCCCCAACAGGACATCTAAACCAAATTTACCAAGCCAATGGAAGACAGAAACTACATATAGTAAGCCAAAAGCTTCAAATCATCCAAAAATGATGTTGAAATTTGTCCTGTTCCTGTCACAGCTGAAAAGCCCATTTTTAACGAAATGGGCTTTTTTTTGTATTTTTCCAATCGAATTTAATGGTTTTTTACTTCCAAAAACGTTGTGAATTAAACCTAACAGGTTTTTAAAACCTGTTAGGTTTGGGTCTACAATTAAATATTTTTGATATAAATAAAACAAAAATAGTCAACCTATATCACAACTAGACAAATAAAAAAAGCACTGAAAACCAATCATTTTCAGTGCTTTTTCTATTCTGTGTAATTTACTTCTGTTATTTCAGTTGAGTAGTATTTACTCTTGTTGGCGTATCTTTTCCACTAATAATCGAAGAAGAACTTAATGCAATTGATTTTATTATTTGGGTCATGTTATCAATATCTAACGTTTCAAATTCATCATCGGCTGTGTGGTACGTTAGCTCATTATCCATTTTTGAAGTAGAAATGGTATGAGCAGGAACTCCAAGCTTGGCTAACGTAGCGTTGTCTGAGCGGTAAAATAATTGTTGTTCCGGATAAGGATCTGAATAAAATGTAAAACTTGATCCTTTTAAATTAGTTTGCAAAATCTCTCCCATATTCGACTTTTCGTAGCCTGTAATGTAAGCTGAGTTTTTACCCCATTTAGATTCTGTTCCGATCATTTCAATATTAAACATCGCAATCACTTTTTCCGGTGCAAGCTGTTTAGAAAAATATTTGGCTCCATAACCACCTATTTCTTCAGCTGTAAATGTGGTAAAAATAATAGTACGTTCGTTGTTATTTTGTTTTTTAAAATATTTAGCAAGCATAATTACTGCGGTTGTTCCAGCAGCATCATCATTAGCGCCATTATAAATAGAATCTGTTGCAGGATGTGGAGCACCTTCTTGGGGAGAGCCTATTCCTAAATGATCATAATGCCCTGAAAAAATCACATACTCATTTGGTTTAGTTTTTCCCGGTAATATTCCAACAACATTATTCAATGTTTTTTTTGAGATTACATTCGTTAATTCAACAGAGAAAGTGGTCGCTTCTGTGGTGCCAAAAACAAACATAATTGTATTGTTTCCGGGATTAGAATTTACTCGATCAATATGTTGAATATTTGGTAAAACACTATCAAATGAAGGGTCAACTAGTACCAAAAGATTTTTCGAACTTTTATAATATTCATTAAATTTATCCCCAATGTTATCCCCTTTATTGATTTTTACAATAGAAATATCGCTTTTTTCAGTTAAAGAAACTTGAGGAAGGTACGAGAATATTGCAACTTGATTATTATTTATTTCTTTGCCATCAATAGTAATTTTTGAAGAAACTCCTTTAGAGACCGTTATTGAAAATTCTTGTCTATAATTTGTTGCTGTATTGAAAGTTTTCAAACCAATTTCTTTAAACTCTGATTCTATAAAAGCAGATGCTTTCTCAATACCGGGAGTAAAAGTTCTTCTACCCTGCATATCATCAGCCGAAAGTATTTTCTCTATACGAGTTACTTCCTTGGTCGTAATAATTTTATCAATCGATTGTCCATGTATATTAAAACATTGACTTAGAACAAACATACTTACAATAATTTTTTTCATATTTTACTTTTATAAATAACATTTTAATTAAACCAAAATTACGTTAATTATTTGCGAAACTTAGCGCTCGTAGAAGTTTTTAAATGAAAAAACTGACGACATTGCTAAATTTATTACGTGAACAATTTAAAAACGTTAAACAGAAAAGTTTAGTTTTTTTTAACGACGTAAAATTCCATAAGCAAAAAGAAGAAGCCGTTTCAATACTAACTTGAGACGGCTTCTTCTTTTTGTGGCTTTTTTTGCTTTTATAACGGATAACCTAAAGAAAATCTATGTTGAATTTTTCATAATATAGTATTTTAAAATTCGAATACCGGATAATTTATTCCGTTACAGCAACAATCTTATCCCTTTTCTTTATTTTCTCAACGCCTCTTTCTCTCATTAGTTCTACTGCATCTAACATTTTGATTAAATGAATATAGGGCGTCGTCAGGTCAGAATCCGAATCTCCGGGATGCGGAGACAATGAAAGCTCCAGGATTTGACATAGAAATAATTCAAATTCTTCCAGTGTTTTTTCATCAAATGCTTTTTGAAATACAATAAAGGGATTATCGTATTCTTCTTTCGTGAGAGAAGAAAGATGGGAAACCGTTTCACAGCGCAAAGATTCTTTCACTTTTCGTTTTTTGCTTTTCTCATGCAGACAATAGCAGACTTTGACAAAGGAGCTCAAAACGGTATACAAAACAAAAACATCAGAAGGATTGTCCTCTCTGTAGATTTTTGTTTTATAGCTGTAAATTACCGCTTCATTTAAACTCTGTTTATAATAATCCAGATCTGCAAAATCAAAAAAAGCGTTAATTGCCTTAAGGGGATTTCCTGCCGCATATCCCGCCCAAAAGCTGGTTTCGAAGGATGATTTCTTCTTTTTCATATTCAATAGATTTAAAAATTAAGAAGTGAAGTTCGATTCATTCAAAAGGATAATCTATTCGAAAATTGGATATAATATCTGGTAAAAAGGATGTTTTACAGGATATTTTTTTATCTTTGAAATTCAGGGTTTTTAATCCAATTGGCTTTATCTTTGAGCTTTTAGAAAAATTAATATTCGTTATGGAACAGAAAATACATCAGGGAAGAAACATAAAACGTTTCAGAGAAATGCTTAACATAAAGCAAGAAGCATTGGCTTATGATCTGGGAGAAGACTGGAACCAAAAGAAAATTTCTATGCTGGAGCAGAAAGATGTAATTGAAGACAATTTGTTGAAACAAATTTCAGCTGTATTAAAAATTCCTGTTGAAGCTTTTCAAAATTTTGATGAGGAACAGGCGATTAATATTATTTCTAATACTTTTGATAATGGAGCTTTTTTAAATACAGGTCATACTGCAACATTTAATGTTAATCCTATTGACAAATTGATCCAACTTCATGAAGAAAAGATTGCCTTGTACGAGCGTATGTTGAAGGAGAAAGATGAAATGATGGTGAGGCTTGAGAAATTGATTAATAAGTAATTATAAAGATATATTAAAACTATAAAGAGACTCGAAAGTCTCTTTATAGTTTTGAAATTATTGGTTCAATTTATCCTCTGATCAAGCTTACGGGTGCGAAGTCAGGATACATTCGTTACAGTTTTCCAAAAAGAACTCTTCCGATAGAGGAAGTATTATATTTATACTCTTTCCATATCAAATTCTGTATCTGAAATTTTAGTTTTATAAATAGTGATTTTCTTTTTTACCGCAAAAGCTCTTATTTTAGTTTCTATATCTTTGTCTATATTAATTCCTAGTATAATTTCAGAAATTGCACTATGTGGCACTTTAAAAAGGTGAATACTATTAGGGATTTTATGAATTGTCTTTTCCGATAAGTTAAATGTTGAAATCACTCTAACTTCTTCTTCATATCTCCAGTCAACACTTTTGGTTAAAAATGGTTCAAAACTTAGTTCTGGTTCCGTTAAAGTTATTGGAATTTTAACTCTCCTTTCAGAATAGACAACATCCTTAGTATTTCGGGAGTATTTTTTATCCTCACTTAAATAATCTTTGAAAAAATCATGGTTAGAATCAAATCCAACACAAAAACCTTTATGTGAGTTTGTATAATGTGCCCACATCAAAGAGTTATTCCAATTTTTAGTTAAAGATAATATTCCGACTTCATTATTTATCTCTTGATAAGCTTGTTCGAAAAGATTTTCTATAAATTCATCATTAAATTTTTGTACACCAAATTCTTCAAACTTTTGGTTACCATTAGATATCATTTGCGTTAACAATCTTATGGCATCAGTAAATTCACCTTTCTTTGGTTTCTGTGGCAAACATTCAAAAGGATCGTTCAAATCTTCCGGTTGAGTAAATCGCAACAATTCATTTTCGAAATAACTATTTCTGTCGAAAGGTAAATACTTGTATAATATCATAGTTAGGTTTTGTTTATTGAAAGTAAAGTATTAGTAACGTTGCTTTTTTAATCGATATAAGCCTTTCTGCAAATTCCTTGATAGCTCTTCTGTCTTCCGTTATCGCTATGTTTTCTTCATTATATTGAGCTTCAATCGTTCACCTGTATGACCCATTAATTACCCCGCTATACGAAGTGCTCTTCTTTACGCTGCGCAAATATCTCTGACTTTGCGTCATTTTAAGCAAATATAATTGAAAAACAGAGATTTCATAAAGTCTATAACTTTAAAACTAATTTTCTTAGAGTATTTCTCTTGAATCTAAAAAATCCATGACAATAATAAGAACTAACCGTAAAAAGTCGGGAGATTTCTATCAAGTTTATAATTTCTAAGGAACAAAAAAATTGCGCAAAGTCAGAGATATTCGCGCAGCTTTTAATTAAAACACTTCGGAGTGAGGTATTTGATAGAAGCAAAAGGGAAGCAGTTGGAATAGTATGGATGAAGAGCATTAAGATAAAAAGCAGACAGCTTGGGAGTAAATTCCAAGAGCTAGACGCTGAACCTGCGAAGTATTGTAAAGGATACGAGTCAAAAATACTTAATGACAACTATTGCTTTACAGCTAAAAAGATTTAGTATATTATTCTTATATTCGCTTAAAAATCTTACTAATAGCAAAAAGCCTTCTATAAATGCCGTATTGGTGGCATTTTTATGGCTGGTGTAAATTAGTTTGCAGTAACTTTAAAAAAATAACTAAATGAATGATGAATATTTCAATAATGTAAAAAAGCAAATGAAATTGTTTGAAGAAACAGATAAATTAAATTCAAATATTAATATTACTGACGCTTCTACAACCATAAACAATATATTTCAGAGTTTTAATATTCAAGACAGAATTTCATCTAATGATATTGAATTTAGTAATTCTTTTTTATGGAATAAGCCTTACATAGTTTGGGACAAAAAACTTGATAGTAATATTATTCTCAGAAAACTAAAATTAAGTGAAATTATTTTTGATCATTACTATCCAAAACCAACTGAAACAACTTTCTATCATTTTACAACTTATGCTAACTTCATTAGCATCATTAAAAACCAAGAATTATGGTTATTTAACTTAGCAAAGAGATTTCAAGAAGGTGAATTCAGACTTTTTTACATAGATCACGGAATAACAGGATATCAAACAAATAGAGATTATAATGGTGAAATAATGGAAAAATCTTTAATGAAGCAAACTTTTTATACGTCCTTTGCTAAATCATCTACCATTAGACTTGAAGACGAAGAAAGTTTATGGAATTCATTTGGAGAAGGAGGACTTGGCGTAAGGCTTGAGTTTGAAATAAATCCAAAATATGCCGACTTCAGGAATGTATTTTATAAACAAGATGGCGTTCCTAAGACTGATTTACTGATAAACAAAATAACATCAGAAGTACAAAGTAAATACAATAGAAATTTTACTTTGTCAGGTATTTCAAAAATTGGTGGATTTTATTTGCAAGGTGACTTTGACACGGAAAATGAAACAAGACTTCTAATTAAAGAATCTACCGATGATTACAAATTCAATTTTACTAAACACAACTACGGTGAGCAAGGTGATATTAAATTTATAAAGCTAAAACTATTTGATAACTCTTTCGCTGACTTTAAAATAAAATCTATTCAACCAGGCAATTATATAAATGATAATCGAATAGAGAAACTTTTAGAACAATATCCATTACCAGAAAAACCTAAAATTATGGAGAAGGCTGACTTCTAAAAACAAAAAAGCTACTGTTAGGAGCCGTTACAAGAGATTTGGTCATTTGACTGAATTTAAAAATGTTTTTGTACTTGGAAATTTGTGCATAATGAAAAAACTTGCATCTTTAATACCAAACCTCTTGTAGCGCTAGGACGTTGGCAGCAAGACTAAAACCAAGCAAGGAGATTTAATAAATTAAAAACAACGAATGACAGAATTTTTTAACAATATTGATTTGGATGCTTTTTGGCTGAATATTCTTGTAGGTGGATTTTTTTTTATTTTAAGTATTCCTTTAGCAATTATAATAATTCCTTATTATACAATTAGGCGACTAAAAAGAAAAAACAAAAAATTTATAGTTAGGAAAGTTTCTTCTGTAATTCAAGAAATTTGTGAATTTCTGAATGCTTCACCTTTCAAGGACAAAGAGTTAAATAAACATCAGCTTGCTATATATACATCCAAAGAGGACTTGAAAAATTATCGTTTTATTGGACTTATCAATTTAAACGTTTTTAATCAGATTACATTTCCTAAAATTGTACTTGTTGTGGCTGAAAAAATTCAAGGATTACCTATTGATGATGGATTTGAGTTAATTAAAAATGAAAAAAATAGAATAATGTTATTGAGAGAGAAATTGGAAAAGATAATTGAAATTCATTCGTTACATATTGATGAGAAAACAATCTCAAATATTAGTGAAGTTTGTCTTGAAATAAGGTCTTTTGAAATAACATTTGAATATAATTATGGAATTGATGATTTAATTGAAAAAGGATTAACTAAAAGAAATGGAATTTTTGGAATAATGGATTTAGCTAAATTGCACGAAAAAATTTTGATTTTATTTAAAAGTCTATTAATTCCTAAAGACTTTGAAACAGAAATAACACTGAATGAATAAAAGTGCAGCTGCCAACAGCTACGAGAGATTTGGGAATTTTATGACGACTCTGCAAATAATAAACATTCCATAAAAACAATAAAATATGAATTTAGGAAAACCCATTTTAGAAGAACTCTTCAATAAGCAAATTAGGTTTAGAATACCAGTTTTTCAAAGACATTATGTTTGGAATGAACAAGACCAATTAATGCCTTTATGGGAGGACTTTTTAAACAAGTATAACGAAAGACTAAGTAAAAAGAAAATCCACCCGCATTATACTGGATCAATTGTTCTTTTTCATGAAAATACAACGACAAGTACTCTTTCGTCATACAGCGTTATTGATGGACAGCAACGACTTACAACATTTCAAATTTTTATTGCTTCATTTCGAGAAGTTAGCAGAAAATATCTTGGAGACGAAAGCCTTATTAAAGAATTGGACAAATTTCTTTTTAATGAAAAATCCTTTGGCGACAAAGATTACGAAATGCAGAAGTATAAATTAGAACCAACAAAATTCAATAAAGAAATATTTAACACCATTATTTCCAATTCATATGAAAAAGTTGATGAATTACTTGTGCTACCAGTGTTATCGGAGTATGGTATAGGACACAAAACTTATAGACAAGTTGCCAAAAACCGAAATAAACTTTTAGGGGCATATTTATTTTTCTATGACCAATTGGACAATTTAGTTTCAGAAAACGAAGGTGACTTAACCGAGCTCATAACTCAATTTTTATTGGTATTGAAAAGGGATTTTCAATTCGTAGAAATCGGTTTGACACAAAATGACGATCCTCAAATGATTTTTGAGACAATGAATGGTCGTGGAGCTTCATTAACAGAAACAGACCTGATAAGAAACTACATTTTTATGCGGGCAAATAGTAATCAAGAGAATCTTGACAAAATTTATGAAAACTATTGGGATGAGTTTGACGACCCTGAATCAAAATTTAAGTGGCACGAGAAGACAAGTCGAGGAAGATATTTTGAAAGCAACTTGCAGTTTTTTGTTATTGACTACTTGACACTAAAACTTCAAACAGAAATTAGATATGACCAAGTATTTTATTTCTACAAACTATTTGTAATCAACCAAGCAAACTTTATAAATGTTGAACAAGAATTGGAAGAGCTAAATAGATACAGTAAGATTTTCAAAAGACTTGTAAGGCCAGATGGAAATACACCTTTCGACCGTTTAGCATCGAGGTTAATAGATATGAGTATTTCAACTATATATCCTCTTATATTATACATTGAGGGCGATTCTGAAATTATCAAAGACAATAAAAATAAAATTTATTCTTATTTGGATTCGTACATCACCAGAAGATTCTTGTGTGGTTTCACCACCAAGAATTACAATAATGTATTTTTGGAATATTTGAAATTTTTAACCAAAAACAAAGACGCAGATACTTTTAAAGAACTATTAAATTCAAAGACATCTGAAACGAATCTTTGGCCAACTGACAACATACTTTTGGAAAAACTTCTTGATCGACCTTTATATAGAGAAGAAAAAAATAAAACTAGGAGCATTTCAAATATCTTATTAGAGGTTGAAAAATATATCCGTGGGAGTAAACAAGAACAAGTTGTATTCTTAAATACAGGCTTGACAATAGAACATTTATTACCACAAAATTGGTTTGAATATTGGCCATTGGATGGCTACACAATATCTGACGACGATTTTAAAATTTCAGTTCACGCTGTAATGACCGAAACTGATAAAGATGGTAAGTATCATAAAATTGAAAACAGAAACAAAATGTTGCATACAATTGGCAATTTGACAATTCTAACAAGTTCCTTAAATCCAAGTGTTAGTAACTCTTCATTTGACATTAAAAAGCAAGAAATAGGGCTTCAATCGACAGTTATATTGAATACTTACTTTCAAGATAAACCAATTTGGAATGAAGAGCAAATTAAAAACAGAAGTCAATATCTCTACGACCAAATTAAAAAGATATGGACCGCTTAAAAAAAAAGAATATAACAGCGACTACAACGGTTTTAGCCAATTAACTTAATGGGAAAATGGTCTTGGATTTGTTATGGTTTTGCAAATTTGAAAACAGGGTTTAATTTAACCCCAAATCTGCTGTCGTATCAGAACGTTAACATCAAAACGCCAACAATACGAATATGAATGAATCAATTGATAAAGGAAAAGAAGGAGAAGATTTCGTCAAATTTTTAACTGAAAAAGCATATTTAAAATATTGGTGCTTTGCAAATCCTATGGATTTAGATGGAGACGGAAAAGAAATTTGCGACTTATTAATACTCTTCTACGATACTGCAATCATTATTTCAGTTAAAAACTATAATCTAAATGGAAATTACGATCGCTTTATAAAAAAGGTCATCGGAAAATCTACTAAACAATTATTTGGTGCGCAAAGAAAATTTAAACAACGTGGTAAAATTAAACTAAAACATGAAATTCAAGGTGAAGTTGAATTTGATACTTATACATTTGAAAATGTTTTCAAAATAACTATTAGTGTTGGAGAAGATTTTGAACACTATGATTTTATGGATTATCATAATGAAAAAGGAATTGTAAATATTTTTAATAGAGAAACAGCAGGAATTATATTCAATGAACTAGATACTATCAAAGATCTTGTTGAATATTTAAAAGCAAGGGAAGTACTTTTACAGCAAAATATTAAAAGTGTATGTCACTGCAGTGAAAAAGATTTAGTTGCTTATTTTGTTACTAATGCGCGTGAATTTGATACAAAACTTATAAATAATTTCAGTGACGAGTCGAAAATTCTTAAAGGTAGATGGGAAAATTACACTGAGAATCGCGAAGTAATTTTAAAAAAACTTGAGGATGAAAACAGCTACTTCATTGATAGAATGGTCAAAACCGATATTTTACCAATGCAAGACGGAGAATTGCTGGCTAAAAAATTTATGACGATGAGTCGATTCGAGCGAAGAATATTAGCAAATAATTTATACTCGTTAGTTGGTAAATACGAAAATGAAAATGATTTTCTTGCTCGTCGCTTTACAGTTTTTAATGGTGTTGCTTTTCTTTTCGTATATTATCCAATTGAACGACCTCAAAAAGAAATTGACCAAATTCTTTTGTATGCGCAACAATTATATGCATACTATAAAAATGCAGATCAAATTGTTTTACTCGCAGCATCAGTGGCTTGAAACAATGGAAATTTGGGCTATTTCAATCAACCCAAATTAACCCTGCTGGAGAGAAATATTTAAAAGCACTATCAGCACAACTTGGATGGTTTCAAAATGAGAAAAGATCCGAATCGATTATAAAAGAATATAAAAATTTATAAGTCCTGATACTAACACGCGCTATAAGCTATTTGGGTATTAAGCTTAATTTGAATTGATTTTGTATTTGTGATGATTTTGACAAATCCGAATATTGGGTCGATTTGTACCTAAACAGCTTGTTATCAGGTAACCTTAATGGTTATTTTAAAGTAAATTTATAAATGAAAAAAGACATTGAAGAAGCGATGAAAAAAAATCTTGCAATTGAGAAAAAATTCAAGAATAATCAACAACTGAAAATTGAGAAATTAGATAGTTTAGGATTATTAAAATTATATTATTTATGACACGACAAAGTATATCATTAACTGCCCCTAATGACGAGTGGTTGAAAAATCAGGTTAATACGGAAGAATTTAGCAGTAAAAGTGAAGCTATTAACTATTTGATTAAGCAAGCGCATTCACAAGAAGAATACTATGAGTTTGTGAGAGCGAAAATTGAGAAGGGAGAAAAAAGTGGTTTTGCTAAAAAACAAACCAGAGAAGAAATGTTAGCCGAATTTAAAAAAGATTTACCAAATAATGTATAGCTATTATTTAAGTAGCGAAGCCAAAGATTTCCTACCCCCTACTACATCCAAGTACATGGTTGTCTCATTTCAACAACATCCTTTCCGTAATTGTTTTATTGGAAGAAGCATCAATTCCGGTAACTTCGGCGTACTTTACATTGGGCAACCAAAAAGAGCCTCCTTCAATGCGTACAAATATTTTTTCTACCTGTATTTTTTTCTGATTTACACTTACAAAAACATGGTATTTTTGATCTGACTCTATCTTTTTTAAGGTTAAAGGCAACTTTTTGTACGATACAAATTGAAGCTCAAACTCCTCATTATTTACCGTTTTGCTTTCTATTCCGTATGCAAATTTGCGTTGTATGTAACTGAAGTCTTTTTTGTCTCCTTTCTCAGCATATCGAATCCAATACGCTTTTATGGGATCGCTTTTGTTTATTTTTCCATTTTCCTGGTAGTTTATGGCATAAATAGCAGTGTTTGTATTAGGATCCCGCTGAATGTAAAATAGCATATTATCTATATTTTTAGGCGTTGGAAAATGTAACGGCGATGGATTTTTGGCTTGTGCCATCAGATCATTAGAAAGTATATTTACTAAGATCGATATAACGATTAGTAATTTTCTAAAATATTTAAATGATAATTTGTTCATAGCAAAATGTTTATATGACCTGTTGGGTACAATTAATTTAACACATAGAGACATAGTTCACAAAGCTTAAAAAGGCGTTACATTTAAAATAAATCACATAAGCTATGTGTAAAAATTATAATTTTCTTAAAACACTCAAATTGTAAATCAGAATCTATCTTTCTATGTGTCAAAAAACATGTAGTTTAGTTGCGACCAATGGATTATTTATAGGCTAATTCTGTTCAGTTACATTCTGTTTTTTGTTGGTCTTAAAAACCCAATATTTAATCAGTGGATAATTAAATCCATAAGAGACAAAACTATCCGTGATTAATCTTCCGATTCTATAATCGATTTGAAATACTTTTTGTAAAACAAACGTACCAAATGACTTTAAGGAGATACTTCCCAATACAACCAAGGCAAATTTAAAAAGCTGACTGTTGATGTGGTTACTATAACCGGATTGGTTTTTAAATACCCAAAATCTATTGATGCTGAAATTGACAATTGCGCCAACGGTTCCGGAGATTAGAATAGAAAAGGTAAAATGCAATTTAAATACTTCTGTCAATAAAATCATTAAGCCATAATCAGTAATGCCGCCTAAAAATGCCGCAACTTGCGCTTGCAGAAAAATGAAAATAGATTTTCTCTTGAACATATTAGTCTTGAGCTTTATCCCTTAAATCACCTAACTTTAAAAGTTTTATGCTATCAATAGTATTTATTATAAGCAGTATAATAGAGATTAAACCAGCCAAATAGGTAATGGATCCGTGAAATAAAACTTCTATAATTAAAATTAAAGCAATAATAAATCTAAGTTCTGTTGGACCAACAAAACCGGAATCTATACGGTATTCATTTGTAATTTTGTAGCGCAACTGACTGATGATGATCGACCATCCATACAATGCGACAAAAGCAAAGGCTACTATTTGTGTGCCGTTTTCAGCATAAATGTAGTAGCCAAATCCTATCAGTACAATACCAATCCAATCGGCAATAATATCGAGTGCAAAACCGTACCAACGACGTGGAATATTTCTATAATAAGCCAATCTTCCGTCTAAAGAATCACCTAACCAATTTATAGCCAAGCCAATAATACCAAAAAGCAAATACCAATTGGTGAAATAAGTACCTAAAGCAAAAGCTAAAAAAATTAACCCTGAACCAAGTGTACCAATTAAGGTGAGTGCGTTTGGCGAAATGAATTCAGGCACCTTTGGAAGCAAAAAAACGATCGTTAACTGTTCTGCTCTTTTTAAAATATTAGTTCGCTTACGGTCCGAAAATGTTCTTTGTACAATTGCACTATACGCTTCAATCTGTGTTTCTTTCCCCATTAATAGCCTAATATTAATACGCCTGCTAGTATAGGCACTTCTAGTTTTACAATTTTTAGTTTTATTTTTCTTTGGGTATTTTTAAAAAAGTCGGTGGTTCTTTTTAGCTTACCTGATCTAACCAGATAACTAAATGCGAGTACAATCAGCATATTATTTAACAATACCTGCAAAACGTTGATAGAAAACCGTTGGGCTATTTTCGTTTTTAGGAGCGTACTTTCCTGCTATAATCGGAATATAAACCACTCTCCTCCTACTTTCTTCGCCACGGATAGATGATTCTGCAACTCTGTGCCACAAACGGCCATCGTGAATGGTTAAATCACCGGCTTCCGGATTGATGGAAATTTCCTGTGGATCGGGTTTATTGTCTAAGAAGTACTTTTTACGGAAAAGCATTTGATAAACACTTTGTTTGTGAGTACCCGGAATGATTTTAAGACCGCCATTTTCGGGTTGTAAAGTGCTTAAGTGAATCCCTACATTTAACATCGGGTTTAATTTTCCGCCATAAAAAATATCTCTCAAACCATCTGTATGCCAGCCCATTTTAGTAAACTTGCTTTCCGGTCCATTGATATAATGATTGAAAACCATTCCGTCTTTTTCTTCCGTACCTAATCTTGCGCCATCACCTGCCAATTCTAATAAACTATTGAATCTTGGATCAAGTAAAAGACCGCTTAAGGTTTGATGATGTTGATTGATAAAAGCAAAACGTTGTACAATAGGTGAACCATCTAAATCTTTTCCAAATTTAATTGGAACACCGTTTACCTTTTTAAGATCGTTGTCAATCCATTCTTGCTCCACTTGTTTCGAGGCATCAATGATTGATGAAACAGTTTCCGGATTTATGAATTTTTTGAAGTGGATAAAACCATAATGGTTAAAAAAGTTAATTTGCTCGTCAGTTAATTGCTCAGTAAGAGTAAAGGTTTTATAAGAAGATACCATAATATATAGATTTAATAAATGAAAGAATAACGTTTGAAATTTTATCTAAAAGAGTTGCAACAGCAACAACACATTCGCATGTTGGCGTACATTCGGTTTTCAGATAAATTAAACAAATTTCTTTTATTACACATGTTCTATAGAATTAGTAGATATTAAGCAAATGTAATATAATTTCACTTACGCAAAGAATATTTTTTTTATTTTTTTTTGAAAAAGTTAAATTTTATAAATCCCGGCTGCAGTTTTTTCGATGAAAGCCTTTGGTAGTATGCGGTTGGCATAAACCGAAATGATATTTGTAAAACCGGGAATAACTTCCGATTTTCTGTTGAACATGGCTTTTACGGCAATTTTAGCAACTTCATCGGGTTGCATATTGAACTTTTCCGCCATTTTGCTAAAAGCATTTAAACCAGCTCTGGCAGCAAAACCTGTATCAACCGGTCCTGGACTAAAGCAGCTTACTGAAATTGAAGTTGGGGCAAGTTCGAAACGCAAGGCACGGGTAAACGATAAAACAAAAGCCTTTGTAGCTGAATAAACGGCTAGCGTTGGTACAGCTTGGTAGGCAGCAGTACTCGCTATATTTAAAATGTAGGCTTGTTTTTCTTGTGAAAGGATGGGTACTAATAAATGTGAAAGTTCTACAACTACATTCATGTTAAGTTGCATCATCCCAAGCTGATCGGTTAGAGAAGACTCACTAAAATTGCCCCACACACCATAACCGGCATTGTTAACTAAAAAACCAACCCGATAGTTATTCTCTTTTATCCAATTGGTGACTTTTAACGATGCATTATTTATCGACAGATCAATTGATAAAACAGGAGCGTTGATGCCGTATTTAACTTGAAGATCATCAGATAGTGCTTTTAAATCCTCCTCACTTCTTGCGACAAGTAATAGTGGATAACCTTGTTTGGCCAATTCATAAGCAATAGCTTTTCCAATCCCTTTGCTGGCGCCCGTAATTAAGGCATACGGTTTCGTTTTTTCGTTCATTTGATTAATTTAATGATCAAATATAAAGATTAATTGCAAACTGTTAAGGGTGCAACGTACATAATGGTTCCCTCCTATCTCTCTGTTTTTAATTAGAAAATGAAAACAGTCAAAATCAAGTTGTTAAACTAATAAAGAATTAAAAAAATCGCTAACAAATTAACAACAACCTATACTCCCCTTCCTTTTCTATTGGTGCTCTGTGAATACAAGGTAACACTTGCTGCTCCGGATGATCTACGGCCAATCGCCAAAGATGTACTAATCCTAAATTAGTTGGCTTCACGTCTGCATGTGCCTGATAATGCAAATCAAAATAGTTTTCCTTCAAAAAGTCTTCGAATTCTTCTGGCGGTCCATCATGCAGCTCTTTTAACTTTGCTCGGACTTCCGGAATTAGTACTTTCTGCTCTGCTTGTGAATTAGAAATAATATCACTTGCCGCACCATGATAGGTACATAAAAAAGTATCTGTCGCAATTGGCGAACGATCAACATGAAACGAATACACATCAGTTGATATGAAATCAAATTCATCATCGCGTTCGTAACACTTCAGTAAATTAAGGGAGGGCGAAGCACCAAAATCAGTTAGTAATTGTAAATCATTTAAGATCATTTCCCGTGCGATATTCCCCTTTTCTGAGAGTTGGAGCGCAATCAGATCTTCAGCACAAACTTCTGTTATATTTCCTTTTATACTCAACTGCGCTACAACATCGTTAAAATCACCATCCGAATTTCTGTGCCAGCACAATGCATTCATTTCTCCCTTGAAATCGGTTTGTACAAGCTCGGAGAAAGTTGATACTAATCCAATTTGGTTGTTGTTGAATAATGTTTTGCTCATGGTATGATATTAGGAAGGTAGTTGCTTTATGTTTTGCAAAATTATGTAATAGTAGTCACTTGTTGCTTTTTAAATTGTTTTTTATATTCATAAAATTTGTACCTAATCGAAAAAACTCGCATCTTTAATCTTTAAAATTGCCATGAACCCGAATTTTACAGGCAATCCTACAAGACATAAGACTAATGGAAAATATAGTTAGACACTTTGACAAATATCTTTCTTTGGATGAAAACGAGAAAGAGGCCTTGCTGAGCCGCTTGGTGGAGCGTAAAATAAAACGCAGACAGTTTATTTTACAAGAAAGTGATACCTGCAAATATTTTACTTATGTTGTTGAAGGTTGTTTTAAAATGTACGGCGTTGACAAAACAGGCAAGGAACACAATCTCTTGTTTGCGACTGAAAACGACTGGATTGCTGATATTGATAGTCTGCATAAAGAAAAACCTTCTAAACTTTATATTGAAGCGATTGAACCTTCTACAATTCTCCAAATATCGAAAGGAGATCTTTGGTATCTCTATACCAACTATCCTAAGTTTGATAGAAACTTTCGCGTAATTATTGAAGACAAATACATTGAACTTCAGAATCGATTGTTGCAGACTTTTAGTTCAACAGCCTATGAACGATATGAATTTTTCCTGGAGCAATATCCAAAACTTTCTATGCGATTGCCCAACACGCAAATAGCATCCTATCTTGGAGTAACACCTGAATTTCTAAGCAAAATCAGAAACGATAGAGCGGGGAAATAACACTTACCCTTAAGCTACATTAAGACTATTTCTTAAAGTAGTTCATAGACATGAGCGAATACATCATCGCATCTTTGTATTGTTAATAATGACATAACAATTTAATACAAAGATAAAATGAAAAATTCATCACCAACTAAAGTAGCTATAATTGGACTTGGAAACATAGGCATAGCTCTTGCAACAAACCTTACTAAAGGCAATCACAATGTAATTTTAGCATCAAGAGAATTCGAAAAAGCTAAAAAAATTGCCACTACTCTTGGAGCTACCGCTACTGCCAAAACGATTACTGAAGCCATTAATGAAGCCGATGTAATTATTCCTTCAATCGGTTTCAATCTCATTAAAGAGTTTCTTAAAAACTATAATGATGCGCTTTCAGGAAAAATAATTATCGACGTTTCGAATCCTATTGCGCCAGATGGAAATGGTGGTTTCAAAAAAATTATTGATGAGAATGAATCGGCGGCAAAAATTCTTTCTGCTTTATTACCTGCAAATGCCAAACTGGTAAAAGCATTCGGAACGCTGGGTGCTGGGTCACTTAAGAACGATGCATTTAAAGATCCTTTGAAAATGACTTTATTTTATGCTTCAGACAACACAAACAGTAATTCTCAAATTGAAGAACTCATTTCAAGTGCCGGTTTTGAACCTCTGCATATTGGTGGAATTGACCAAAGCATACGCATTGAAGTCTTTGGTGATCTGCATCAGTTTGGGGCATTAGGGAAAACTATTTCACTTGAAGAAGCAAAAGTAGCAGTTACAAAATCACAACTATAAAAATAATATAATGAAGAAAATTGCAATTAGTGTAGTGCTTTTGGTAGCGCTCGTAGCCTGTGAAAACAAAGTAAAAAATAATTCAAACAATTTAAATAAAATTACCATGAATACTCAAATAGAAAAATCAGCAATTGAGAAAGTGCTTTTCTCTTATCGTGATGCGCTGAATGCATCAGATGTTAATAAGGTGTTACCGCTTTATACTAATGATGGCGTTTTTATGCCTTCAGGCGCACCATCGGCAATTGGACAGGAACAAATAAAAAGTTCTTATGAGTTCGTTTTCAAGACAATTCAACTAAACATTCAGTTTTACATTGACGAAATCCAAGTCAATGGTGACTTTGCTTTTGCTCAAACAACATCAAGAGGAACCACTTTAATTCACGCCAATGCACAAACGGTTCCAGAGGAGAATCGAGAGTTATTTGTATTTGAAAAAGTAAACGGACAATGGAAGATTGCTCGCTATATGTTCAATAAAATAAAATAATAAGAGTCCAATACTAACATCTTTACGCCAAAAGGACAATTCTACTCCCTTTGGCGTGAAGATATATCAACTTAAATACTCTTTTTTATGCAATTTAACCTGCTTTAACCTCTGCATAAGAGAGGTTTGTATTTTCAATCAAGTTTATCCGACCAACAATAACACGCAAATTTTTTTAATTATTAGAATTTTGCGTTTTTTTTTATGCTTTTTTTTAGCAATACTTCTTTAGCACTTAAAAAGTATACTACAAATATATAAATAGGATTTTTCTGTACCCAGAATCGTACTTTATTGCTCCCCCTGAGAACTATTATTAAGCAACTTTGCAACATCACTTCATTGCGTGATGAGCGTAAATGTGATACGTAACAAGCATAAAATTAACCTATTAACCATTAATTATTTACTAACCTTAAACCTTTAAAAATGAAAAAAATCTTAAAATTGACAAGTTTATTATTTATTACAGCAGTAGTTTTTACTTCCTGCGAAAAGGAACAAGATTCAAGTGAGCCTCAAAGTACTAACAAGGAGATGTCGCGAAACGGTAACAAAAGCGAACCGGAAATTGTTAGCAAAGATGCCACAGATGGCGCAGTATTGCAAGGTTCTGCAGGAGCCAGAACGATTACCTTGCAAACCAATACACTATCATGTCCCGGTGGTTTGTGTACCTCGTATGGTGTTTGGTCGGGTGATGTTTACTCGGTGTGGTTTACAATGAAATTTAATTCCGGATTTTATTGGAGCAGAGGCGGTAAATGCGGATACGGTATCCTAATTGGGGATCAGAATACAGGTGGTGACCCAGGCTGGGACGGGAATGGCGGTAGTGCCCGATTTATGTGGTACTGCCCTAGCGGATCGAACACTGCTAAGGGAAGTGGGGCTTATCTTCAGCCTTACGTTTACTATAAAGATCAACCCGGACAATTTGGGAATGATTTTGGGAAAAAATATTACATCCAAGAAGGCGTGACATACAACTGTCAAATATCAGTTAAGTTGAATACCGGATCCAATACTAACGGATACGTCAAATATTATGTAAATGGTACGGAGGTGTTGAATCAAAGCATTCGCTGGGTAACTAGCGACGCTAAACGAAATGTTAATGCAGTAAGTCTTCACACCTTCCGTGGTGGTAGCCAGAGTTACTGGACAGCTCCTGTGACGAGCTCTATTTCTTATCCTAGTGCGTCTTGGGATGCGCAATAGTAGTTATAGGCTTTAAGTCATTTTAGCCAAAATAAATAAAAATCTCAAATACAAACAAGGCTGCTACCACTAACATCGGTCTGGCTTTATTGAGAAAAAGGCATTTTATAAAGGAACATTCTAAAAGATGTTCCTTTTTTTTGCCTCTTTTTGAATGAAGTAAGTTAAAAAGGGTATAAACCCCCTTTTATAATTTCTTGTATAGTGTTATTTTTGAATAAGTTACAGATGGCTCGATCGCAATCTGTAAACTGTAAATTCTTCTTTGAATCTTTTTTCTTTCGTATTATAAAGAGAAAGAAAATACACTATACGCCTTCCTTTTGAGTCTTTTGTGGACCAAGTCCAAAAGTTGTGGAGAAGTAAAAATCTCTAAGAGTTGCAAAATCGTAAAGTTTTAATGAAAAAGTAAAACGTAAAAGCTGCACGCCCCTACCCTAAACTGCTAATACAACTATTCAAATATGCTGATTAGAAATACTCATATTCTATTTTTTATACCCTGAACTGAATGTTAGACAAATAAAACAGTATTAATTTTAAAAATGAAAGTGATCATGGAAATAAAAAAAGATTGGCTGGTTCCCGATACAGTCACAGATAAAATAAAAAAACTGGTTTCTCCAAACGCCCGTTATACTATTGTTCCTAAGTTTTTGGTTATTCATTATACTGCCGGCGATACTGCAGAATCTGCTTTAAATTGGTTTATGACCCCGCAAGACAAAGGAAATCCGGACCGAATTGCAGCGCATATTGTGGTAGATGTTGATGGTAGTATTACACAATTGGTTCCCTTTAACCGAAGAGCCAATCATGCCGGTTACAGCGTGTGGGATAAAGTATCCGGATTTAATGATCATTCCATAGGGATCGAAATTGTTAATCCCGGCTACTTAGAAAAATTAACCGACGGCAGCTACCGCCGACGTGTTGGGACAGACAAAAATAAAAAACCGGTTTACAAGACCTACCCCGCTACTATTGCATCAAAACTGCATGTGGGTAACCATAAACACAAATTTTGGACCGATCCTGACAATCATCTTTGGTTTAAATTCCCCAAAGCACAATTAGATGCCGTATACAAACTATCCGGCTTACTGATCAGTCAATATGAACTCACTACGGCTATTGGTCACGATGATATTTCACCGGCTCGAAAACCCGATCCGGGACCGGCATTCCCATGGGACGACTTTAAAATTGCCGTATTTGGAAAAACAGATACTGTTGGAAAAATCTTTAAGGTCACAGAAAACGGAACTAATTTTAGAAGTGGTCCCTCAAAAGAAAATACGCCTATAAAAAGTCTGAAAAAGGATTATGAGGTAGGCCTCATTGAAACCAACGGTTCCTGGAACAAAGTTTATCTGGTAAATGATAAAAAAGACGTCGTTAATTCGGATGGTGGCAGTAAAAAAGAAATTGGATGGATACATAACTCCTTATTGGTTTTAAAGGATATTTAGCTATTTATCTGCTTTTCAAAGCATTAATCATGATAAACGTTTATAGAAAATCCTGTTTCAAAACCACATAAAAAAAATCTGTCCTATCAGGGCTGTTTTCCTTGTTTATCTCACATTTATGTCTATCTTTGCAGCCGCGATAAGCGCTCAAGTAAAGCTACTAAATGTAGTTTAACTGAGAAAAAAGGCCTCGTGGCGCAACTGAATAGCGCACTTGATTACGGCTCAAGAGGTTACTGGTTTGAATCCAGTCGAGGTCACTACTCGGGACAAAAGAAAAATATCATCTTTTGTTCCGTTTTTTTTTGCCCGTAATCTATTGTTTACCAGATAGATACACTTGAACATTTCGTTGACCCTACCGGTTTGGATTTTATTGTTTTGAAATGTGAAATTTTCAGGAAAAATTAAACCGATTATCTCTCTGGAATCCACTAAAGACCCGTCACCAAAGGCCTCGCCGAGTTTTATTAGGTTTTGCAGTCCTGTGTTCATTAAAGATTCAATATTGGCTCTGTCTTCATCCACATTTCCAATCTCATTTTCAAGCCTGCTGATCTCAGCATTGTATTCTGTCTTCATTAAATGATAGTCATCGGCATCTATCTTCTCGGTAACCAGCAGGTTTCTGGCAACAGCCAGTTTTTTTTCGTAAACCCCAATCTGTTCCAAGGATTTCTTTTTCTCATTTATAACTAATCCTGTATGTTCTCTGTATGCTTCAAGCAGAACTGCACTGTATAATTTTCTTACTTCGACCAAAGGCTTGAACTTATTTAAATGCCCTTTAAATACACTATTGGCCATTTCGGAATTTACCCTCCACTTGCATAATTTATCGCAGTGGTAATAGTAGTAGTCTCTGCTTCTCCCCCTGCACTTGCTGCCTCCCAATTTCTGCCCGCATTCAGGACAGACAAAAAAGCCCCTGAGCGGAAAATTCTCAATTGTCTTGATTTTTGGCCTGTAGGTCCGTGCTTTACTGTTGAGTATATCCTGAACTTTATAGAACAGATCTTGGCTGATTATTGCATCATGCTGCCCCTTAACAAGCCTTTCCTCCTCATCGCGATACTTTGGAACTACTATCATTCCGCAGTACAGCGGATTTCTTATAATCAGCCACATGTTATTCTTGGAGATTCCCATGCCCTTTTCTTTGGCAGTCTGATATATTGATTCGGTACTGAAAATATTCTTAGCAATCTGTTCATATACCCAAACTACGTTCGCAGCTTTTTCCGCCACAACTGCAATGTACTTTTTTCCATCTTCGGTTACCTTATTTGTATAACCGTAAGGCGCCATCCCCATATGCCTGCCCTCTTTTTTTCCTCTTCTTAGCCCCTGAAACGTATTTAATGCCCTGCGGTCGTTTTCAACCTCAGGCGCAGCGAGATAAAAGGCGAGCATCATTTTGTTTTCCGGAACGCTTAAATCTAACGGCTGTTCAATTGCCTGCGGTTCGACCCCTAAAACCCTTAATTGATTTATCATCTGATAAGCATCGCCCGCATTGCGGCTGAACCTGTCCCATTTCATAAAAAGAACCAGGCTTATTTTATTTTTGTGCTTTTTTATGTCGGCGAGAAATTTTTTCCATTGCGGCCTGTTGAAAGTTTTTGCCGAATGGTCTTCGTAGATCACATTGCGTATCTGAATTCTGTTGATGCTGCAGTACTTTCTAAGCATCTCTTCCTGATTGCGCTGCGAGAAGCCTTTCTCAGCCTGCTCATCGGTGCTCACTCTGATATATAAATCTGCTATCTTACTCATTCTGTTTTATTTAAATGTTTCAACACAGCGATATTAGCAATTTTTCTCAAGAAATACAAGATTTCCTCCGCCTGTTCAAAAGTCACCTCCAAGCCTTCAGATTTAAGCATTTGTAGTGCTTTTTCTGTTGTAATTTTCGATTCATTGTAACCAGTCTCATTTTCCATCTTCCTATCCGTTTAGATTATAAATACACTAGGAAGAAATTTATTTTAATAAAATGAGATGATGCCTATTGCGGCTTTCTCTGGCATAATACGGAAGTTCTTGTCTATGAACGAGAGATAGCTGTTTTTGTAATTTATAAAAAGTATATTTACAATAGAATCCAGCAGATAAACAGCCTCTTGAGTTTTGGCCAAGCTGCGGCTCATGATCAATACATAATGCAGGCCCGAATTGTTGCTTAATATCTTTAAACGATTCTAAAAACACAATAATCAGCAATTTATTTTTTTAAACGGAATAGCTATGGTATTATGAATCCGAGTTTTAATTATTTTATTGGCAAAAGCTCCGCAGCAATTTATAAAATCTGCATTGGAAAAGGCAACGCAAAGGAAAGATTAATTGAATCTGAACTTGAGATAAGGTGCGCTCTGCGCGCTCCTGTTCCAGATGAATTAATATCTTTGAAAAATAAGATAAAAAAGAATCTGCTTTACAGCGGACAAGGTGAAGGAGGCGCTGCGGAAGGTTCAATAGCCAGATCACTGCTCGGAAAGCGGAATTCAACAGCATCCAAATTCATCGCAGATATAATTAGGCTCCATCATGAAGTTGAAGCCTACATTAAATATTCCAGCCACAACTAGCTTGCTTACAGCTGATCGCTTCAGCGGTTTTGCAAATAACCAATCCCTATGAAATTTTAAAATAAATGACAAAAGAAACTTCAAACAAGAATTCCAACGATCTTTCAGTTGCCGATCTAATCACGTCTGCAACTGTCAGAATAGAAACTTTTGACCAAAATGGCGGAACCGGTACCGGTTTTTTCTTTGATTTCGATCCGCAAACTCCAGAAACACTGGACAGCCTGGCAATAGTAACCAACTGGCATGTGGTAGATGGAGTCCAGAACGGTCAGTTTACCTTAACCAAAAAAGACCAAAATGGAGATCCAATTAACACTGAACATTTGACAATTTTCCTTGAAGACTTCCAATCGCACTGGATTGCCCATCCCGACCCTGAGGTCGATTTATGCATACTGCCGATAAAATCAATCAAACACTTATTAAAAGAAGATTTTTTTTACGGAGCTTTCGACTCCAGCCATATCCCCTCTAAACAGGAAATTGAAAACTTATGCGCCATCGAAGAAATAATTATGGTAGGATATCCTGAAAACATTTGGGATGACCATAACAATAAACCCATTGTCAGAAAAGGAATTACTGCAACCAGCCCCAGACTCCCTTATCTTGGCTGTGATGAATTTTTAATTGACGCAGCGTGCTTTCCTGGTTCAAGCGGTTCGCCAATCATTATCTACAATATCGGCCAATATATGGATCGAAATGAAAACCATTATCTTCTAAAATATCGGGTAATCCTGCTTGGGATTTTATACGAGGGACCGCAATACACCGCTGAAGGAGAAATAGAAAGAGTGCCGATCAAAAAGAAAAAGATTGTAAAGACGCAGTTGCCAATTAACCTTGGAGCAGCTATAAACGGCGGCAAGATCCTGGATTTTGCCAGGCTTTTATAGTAAAGGTAATCGTCTTGCGAAGTTTTAGATTTTGAAAAATCATAAATCTGCTTAATTTACCTAAGCTTCTCCTAAAATTTCAGAAAGCAGAACCTTTCTAAATCCTTCCGGCGCCGCTTCTGATGCTAAAGCAAGATTTACAGCAGTCAGGCTTTCGCCAGTTTGCTGAACCGCTAAAGTACTCCAGTCGAAATCAAAAATCTCCTGAAAATAGAACGCCACTGCCTTGTCTCTTATCAATAGGCTGGCGTCCCTGTTGTACATGGCTCCCGTAGTGGTTAAATTATGGCTTCCGAACAAAACCTGAGCATTGGCCTCGTCAGAAGAATCAACAATTATTGCTTTGGTATGGCATCGGCACTGTACTTTTATATTATCAGTATTAAAGCCAAATTTTTTAAGCCTTGTAAGCGTTTTAACCAGACCAGCCTGGCCTTTAGGACCAAATTCCCGCGGATCCCTGAAAATTATCCTCACAGCCACACCACTGTTCTGCTTTTCGACAACCGCCCTGTAAAAGCTTTCATAAACTGGATCGTTGTTCTCCAATAATGAAAAAGATTGGTTTTCAATATCAATGCTAATCTTTGCGCTTTTAACCATTTCTGTCGCATGATAGAGGAACATGCGCTGGCCCTCAGAATTCTTATCCGGAGTCAGTAAAGGCTGCACATCAAGTACACGCTTAACTGTCAACGGATTAAAATATCTTACTACTGGCGGTACAGGAGGACAGAGCCCTTTAGGGATAAAGACATAGGAATTTGCGAGCTTTTCTTTTACATCGAAAGGAACACGCAGCGCTTCCTGATAATCCCAATCTATGTACTTTCTGAAAATGGTAGCCAGTGTGGAATTTTTTATTACCACATTCCACTCCCGGTTATGTTTGGAAAGCGGTCCGGGAATGGTCACGCCCTTGCCTGCCGGATCAATATCTGCCTGGTTCGAATTCTTCCAATTTCCGCTGCTCAGCCAGAACTCCTCATCATCTCGCGCGGCTACTTTTATATGATAGTCGCTCGCAATTAATTTGCCGCTTCCTACAGATGACCAAACATGCTCAAATTTACTCCCTAGACGGCTCTTCATATTATTCACAGCTTTATCAGTGCCATCATTTTGGGTAACCATTCTAAGGGTCCCGTTGCAGTTTTGCACAGCCTCAAAAATTGCCGAAGTAATGTGGTCAGCATCCCACTCGTACATGGTTGCAGTAAGCCTGCTGCTTACTCTTTTAAGAAAATTCTTCAGATTTGGCCATCCGGAATCAGGACTAACATGAAAAACCGCTTCCATATACTCAACAACGCGGGGCAGCGTAACATTTACAGGCTCACGATAATTGCCTGGCTTTGGCGCAGCCCAAAAGCTTACATCCACACCCAGATATTTAAGCTGCTGTTCGAATCCAGCCTCCACCACATCAATTCCGTATCCCTTGAACTCTGCAGGCAGAGGTTTCACTGCCAGTTCAAGCAGCGTCTTTTCATTGATTTTTTCCGCAACTTCCACAGAAATCACCTCTTCGTCCGTAATCCATCCATTTTTAAATCTAAAGCCCTGCTCAATATTTATGACTCCAGGAATACCATAAAGTTCATGTTTAGCCATCTCAACAGCTTCCGCCAGTTCTATTTTATAATTTTCTCCCATAACAAATCAGATTAAAAGACACTTAAAATTTATGATGCAACCAATATTCATCTGTAGGTTAATTCAGGTATCGAATCTCTAGGAATTCAAATCTGCGCCCAATTATTAATAATTCTAAATCAAGAAAAATGGCAAACGCAAAACACACAATAAATATAGAGAAAACAACAAACAGACAACAGGTATAAATACTTGTTTTTCAAAACGATACCATACATAATTTAATTATAAATAGTAAACAGCATTAAATCCCCATTCAACATCCAAACCTCATGGCTTCCCTTCTATTTTTTTTTCAAAAGCCCGTATGCTTCTGTCTTATTTCAGGAGCAAAGGTATCTCCGTGTTCTTAACCCAGAAGCAAGGCCATGTCCAGCGGATTTGATATAAAATCTCCACCCGTGCGGGTCGTATTTTTCATCAAAGCCTTGCTTCTGCTAAACACTAACCTTTTTATGCTCATGAAACAAAACATAGCATACACCGGCTCTTTAAACGAATAAAAAAAATGTCAGCAATGAGAAATAAAATATTGAAAGCGGAAAATGAAACAAAACAGCTCCACCTCGTCATTGCCGAATAAATAAAATTTAAAAAAAATAATCCTTAAAAATTAGAAATCATGAACATCATCGGAAGATTAACAAAAGACGCAGAGGTAAGAACATTGTCAGGAAACAGACAGGTCGTGAATTTTTCAATAGCAACCAACGAGAGCTACAGAAGCAAGGAGGGCGAACGAGTGGAACAGACCACCTACTTCGACTGCGCCTACTGGATTAGCCCGAAGGTAGCGGACATCCTGACGAAAGGCACGCTTGTAGAACTGTCAGGCAGGGTAAGCGCAAGAGCGTGGAAAGGAAGCGACGGGGAACTGCATGCGGGTCTGAATTTCAACACCTCGCAGATTAAACTGCACGGAGGAGTAAAAAAAGCGCAGACCGCGGAAACGACAACGCAGACCCAAAGCAGTAAACCTACGGTGCAGGAGCCTGAGGAAGACCTTCCATTTTAAGGCGCACATAGGAATTAATATCAAGTTTAACTTTAAATCAATTATCATGGCACACAATATCAATTACAACAGCAGCACAGGGAATTATTCATTTTTCAGCGTAAAGCAGAAAGCATGGCACAATCTCGGAAAGACGGTGCAGGAATATCCGACAAGCGCAGAAGCCATCAGACACGCCCAATTGGATTACGAGGTCGCCAAAACGCCTTTATACACCAAAGCCTTGGCAAAGGAGGAAATGCAGGACGGTACTGTGACGGCACGCGCAGAACTGCACGTTCCCGATTATTTTTCCACCATCCGCACCGACAGCAATACGGTTTTGGGTGTAGTCGGCAAAGACTACCATATCGTACAGAACCGTGAAGCGTTCAGCTTCTTTGACGCCATAGTCGGCGGCAGCGAAGGCATCCTGTACGAGACCGCAGGAGCTTTGGGCAACGGGGAACGCATTTTCATAACTGCAAAGCTTCCCGATTACATAAGGGTCGGCAGCGGGGATGATGTGACAGAAAAGTATATTTTCCTGACCACCTCCCACGATGGAAGCGGAAGCATTACCGCAGCCTTCACGCCTATACGAATCGTATGCCAAAACACCCTTAACGCCTCGCTCCGCAACATGAGCAACGTGGTGCGCATCCGACACACTTCGGGAGCAAAACAGCGCCTTGATGATGCGCACAAGGTCATGGGACTGGCAAACACGCTAAGCATTCAGCTGCAGGACATCTTCAACCATTGGGCTAAAGTAAAAGTTACGGATTCAGAGGTCAAAAAGCTGATTCAGTTGGCATTATGCCCGAACAGGGAAACTCTGGAAATGCTTAAAACTGGCGCAGATGATGCCGTCTCCGCCATTTTCAGAAACACCGTGGAAAATGCTTTTGCCTATGCCATGGCAAGCGACACCCAACAGATGGAAACCGCAAAAGGCACGCTCTACGGTGCTTACAATGCCGTGACGGGATATTATCAGAACGTGCGCACCTACAAGGACGATGAAGCCAAACTGCAGTCCATCATGATGGGCGGAACGGCACAGCTGAAATCGCAGAAAGCCTTCGAACTATGCACCTCTTTTGCCGTGGACGGCGATAAGGCGCTGATGCTGAATTAAAAAAAGATGGGCGACTGTCTGCAAAGCAGTCGCCTTACAGTTTCTCAATATGTGAAGCCGACAAAATACGGACATTAAAAATCTACAGCCATGAACAGCAATTTTTTCAATCAGATAAGACAGATGGACATTGCAGGGGATCTGCACCTGACCATCGCAAAATCGACCGACGGCATCCTTGTCGTATCGGTCATGCTTAAAAACGAAGCCTGCGGGGACAATGCTAAAAACATCATCCCCCCGCTCAACCTGAGGGGAACAGCGGAAGAACTCGACAGCGGTTTCTTTCAGACCATCACCGCCCCGATGCAGAGCGCTTCGGGACTGATGACCGATATGGAATCCTTTATGAAACAATTGGAGCAGGCAAAAAAGCATTCTGCAAAGGAGAAGGAAAAAGCCGATGCGGAGAGAAAACAGCACCAAGCAAAAGACAAAAAGTTCAGCGATGCAATGGCAAAGGCAGAGGAACTCGAGAAGCAGGGAAGATTCCGTGAGGCATGGATGAAAGTTCCCGAAGCGGCGGAGTTTCCCGACAAAGCCGACGAGATACGCAGAAAGAGAACCTCCCTGTCCGACAGGTTCTCAACTCCAAGCCTCTTCGAGGCTGGGCAGGAAAAGCCTGAACCGCCCAAAGAGGCGCTCTATCCAGAACATGCAGAGATTCAGCCCGATGAGGAAATGTCCTTTGAGGAGCAGGAATATGAGGAAGACGAAGAAGACCAAGAGCAATACTAATACTAAAAATACAGCGATATGTTACTAGCAACACACTTACAGCGGGTTTTTATAATCATCGAAAAGGGTCAGCAGATAAGGCTGAGCGACCCCGAACCTAGATGGAGCGTCGAGGCGGTGCTGAATTTCTACGCCCCGACATACCCTATCCTGACAACCTGCAAAATTTCAGCGCCAGTCATCAGGGACGATGCGGTGGAATACAGATTCGAAACCGTAATGGGAACAAAAGGATAACCTAAATTAAAGACAATGAACCATGCAGAAAAAAACGATAGCAGGCACAATAAGCCTTCCACGGCAGAAAAGACAAAGACAGCTGCACGAACAGCTGGGAAATTTCATGGCTTGGATGCACAGACCCAAAGATGCGGGCGAAATTCAGAAAGACAGAGCAAAATCAGTCCCTATCGGAATGCTTCCGATAATTTTCTGAGAGTTACATTCCTGCCCAAACTGGAGCAGACCAAAACTGTACAGCCGCGTACGGAACTCAGCAAAATGCAGCCGCAGTTCTACAAATCCCTTGCGCATCTCACAAGCCATTACGGCATCATTCCCATGCAGACCGAATACTTTGAATACCCTTACAATTTAGCACTGTCGTTGTGGGATGCAGAGCGAAAGCTGAAAATGCAGTTCACGGACTGCCCCGAAATCAGTCTGATGCAGGAAGGGGCGGAAACCTGCCTTGTCAGCGAGGAGACCCACGATACAGGCACGACCCTGTATTACATACCCGTCGAACCGCTTTATTGGATGAGCCACGATGCGAAGTACAAAAGAAATGCAAAACTGCTTTATAGCGTGTTTTCCTACCTCTACCATATCACGGACGTCCCATACCACAGACAGCAGGACAGCTATCTGTACTTTCAAAATCAGCATCCCTGTTTTTATTTCTAAACGCATCCTCTATTAATGATTTCAATTCATCTTTGACAAAGTCAGACAGACGGAAAAGCATTAATATTCCATTTTCAAGATTCTCAGTTTTAGCCCTTCCCTGGCCAGATGGGACACCTGATGTAAAATTACTGTAAAACCATATTAAAATTTTAGCCGCATGCTCGGCCTCGGCAGGAAACGGTCCGTTTTTTTTCAGGCCTTTCTCCCACTGCAGCAGCATTGATAGTATCAATCTCATCTGTGGCTGCAGCAGATTCAGGTTTAAGAAAATAAATTCAATGAGATTGGCCCATACTTCACCGTAGGGAACCAGATTGATATTGTGATATACCTGAGTCCTTTTGTCCACATCCAATGCGTTCAGGAGGGAAAAATCCGGCTTCTGGCAAGAAACCCGAACTAAAAAAATTATCCTTATGAAATATTTAAACTGATCTAAAAATAGAAAATCCTTGTTTTCCCGCAGAAAATCACTGCTGTAATGCGACTGCATGACAGCAACTAATATTTCATCCTTCCAGTAGTTTTGGATTGCCGAATCGTTGAGGGTTGATTTTACGAGCTGGCCTGCAGATCCGTCCATTGCCTGTATTTTTTCTGATATCCAGATTCTGAAGGCTCGCCGGACTGCCGGAGCGGTTCCTATTGCATCATAAAAAGCGCCGTAATTGTCCTCTTCAGCAATGTACTGCAGATAATTGCTGTCAATATGCCTTGTCAATGCCCAGTCCTCATAGATGTCATGAGCTGCCGCAAAGCTTCTTCTGTATACCGGTTCGGGATCAATAATATGGTCAGCGGTCAGCTCGTGAAGTATGTCAGCACGTGCGTGCTCAACAGTTGCATATGCGCTCATTGCCGATGCCCTCTTCAGGGCAATTTCCATAAATGTCTCACCGCGCAGCTGTCTTTTTCGGGGATCTGATTCCTTTTCGCGCCCTTCAATCACATATTCCCACATGATCTGTTTGAACCTTGCTTCAGTATCAATATCATCTTTTACCGAATTCTGAGGTAAAGACACTGCCTTATCCAGATTAAAGGGAATCTGGAGAACTTTCAAAAGGGATTTATTTTTTGCTAACGTTCTCAGCATCGGATAGCTCTCAGCGATGCATTCCAGCTCCGCTGCATCAAGCGCAGGCACATCAAAATCGGGAAAAGCGGGAAACTGCCTTAAAAAACGGATTTTTAAATGCTCGGCCGCATAGCTCCTGCAGGTAAACACTAATGTAATATTCTCTCTTTTAAAAAGCAGTTCAAAAAAATCCAATATTGTCTCAGCATTATCCGTTTCAAGTATTTTTTCGATGCTATCTATAAGGAAAATTTTCTTTTTACCGAATTGCGGGGAATCAAGAACCTCTGAAAGGGATATGCCAAAGCAGAAGGGCTTATCTGCAAATATCTCCTCGATGCTTTTTTTGTCCAGCTGCTCGCCCTGAAAAGCAAATATTTCAAAATCGCTTTTTAGTCCATCCAAAATCTTCTTAACCATCGCCGATTTTCCGCTTCCCGGCTTTCCTGTAAATATTGCCAGCTTGCCGTTTTTTATAACTTCCAAAGCAGCGGCTGAAATTTCGGTCCTCGGCAGGTTGACTTTTCCAACGCTGTCTCGTATTCTTGAAAGCACCCTGAAAGAATTTTCATTAAGCTTTTCAGCTGCTTCAAGCACAGTAGGGTCTGTCTCTATCTGCAGCAATGATAAAAGGGGCAGCGATCTTGACGCCAGAAGATCATTTACCAGAGAAAGATCGATCCCCAATATTCTTTTATTTTTTGTCTCATAGGCAAGAAATAGGCCGCAGCAGAAATATCTGTCATTCACTTTAACAAATACCGGACTTCCCGAATAGCCTTCCACAAGGTTGTCGTCATTGTACTCCCCGGTCAGGGGATCTGATACTTCAATCTGTATCTGCCTTTCGTAATCTCTATCCTTAAGGGGCATCAAATGGTGCAGCGTTCTTTTTAATTGATTAAGAACCACTTTAGGAAAACCTGTTATCTCAAGCTCATGGACTTTAGCCGGCACCAGGCAGATTTCAGGGCATTTATCATAGTTAAGCGATACGGGAAGGAATTGCTTTTTGACTATCAGTACTCCTATATCTTCACTTGCATTGTTTTCGCCAAATAATATTACATCCCCATCATGCAGCTTATACTCAGACCATCCATTATCAGTAAGAAATCCGACTGACAGCTCATTGCAATCCCATGCAATCCCATTATCCCCAACCAGAGCATGTCTTGCCGTAAAAACATAGGCCTCTTCTGATTGGCCGGCCGGCGAATATATAAGTCCGCTGCTGAATCCCTGGGGATTTTCAATTCTTACTATAAAATCTTTCTCTGCTGTCATCCTATTTCAAAGTGAAGGTGGCTGTTTCCCGGCTGGGGAAATATTAGATTAGTATTAAATTCTGGATCTGCTTTAAAAATGTTCCTTGTAAGTTCATTTTCCTGCGTGATAAAAAAATTGATGTTTTTATCGGGATTGGCGCGAAGCACTTTCACTAAAGTTTCCTTGTTGGGCAGATTTGAACGGTTATATCCATCTGCTGAAATAATGTAATTTTCGCAGTCAACCAGCTCCAGTAGAGCATTGCTTGTATTATACCTGCTTCCGTGATGGGGAATCTGCATATGCTTTAGCTTGATCTTCTGCCCTCCGAATTTTCTCCTGATAGCCGAGACAAGTACATCAGGATGGCTGTCGGCAGTAAACAGAAATGATTCGCCGTTGAACTGCAGCATAAAACTTATGCTTGATCCGTTTTCCACCGAAACATCCTTCACTTCCCTGGAAGTGTCGAAATCTTCAATCCTCCTGCCGTAGTCATTATTTCTAATGCTTTTTAAAGATGAAGGCTCCTTATCCCTCATTTTCACTTCCTCATTTTTCCACAGCTTGAGAAGCGAATTGTATTTTGCATTGTCGGGAGACAGGATAATCAATTTGGCTCCCCATAAATCAATCAGGGGGTGGCTGTCGGTTATGTCCTGTTTTACATGTGAATGGGCTGCAAGGTACTCCCTAAGGGTAATGCCCTGCTTGACATTTTTTAAGTTATTGCTCCGGATGCCGGTGTCATAGTCCCAGTTGGAATAATTGAACCAGAAAGTGGTTCTGGAGAGATCCACGGCTTTCAGAAGGTCAGCATCTTTAAGAAGACGGAGAATTCCGCCTATATGATCATCATCAATGTGGGTGATGATCCATATATCAATTATTTCTTTTCTGACGTTGGCTATTTCATGCAATCTCTTTCTGAGCCCTGACTCATAAAGGCGGCTCTTCTCGCTGCCGCCGTCAATTATGATGTTGTGCGTTTTATCATCAGTGCCTTTAAAATTAATATGGATGGCATCCGCACAGCCTGCATCCAGAAAATCAATGTTCATCAATGCGCCAAAAGTTTTTAGTAAGATTTTTTATAAAATTACAATTATTTGCAGCATGTGCAACCTTAAAACCAAAAAGTGCTTCTGCCTTCACAACCGAAGCAGCTTTTATTTGAAAATTGAACCTATTCGATCGTTACAGTATCCAGGATGTTTTCCTGATTTATAAATGCAGCGATATACTGCTTAACTTCGACTTGCTTTTCAGATGGCGTTTCAAAGGTATTGATATGAAACTCCTCATCCTTGTCCAGGATGTGGATAATCTCGGTATAGCCTTTGGAAATCAGGCTGCCCTTGAGCCTAAGGATGGTATGCTGCTGGCGGGCATCCAAATCTTTTCTCACTTTTAGTCGTATCGCTTTTTCCATTTTGAAAGATCTGACCGTTGGTCTTGGGTGGATTCTAAATCCAAATATACCTATTTACATTCGGCGCATGCAAAATTTCAGTGTTAAAATAATGCGCCGGCGAATGTTAAAACGCATTGGATCGGCAGAAAAAAAACTGCTCGCATTGAGAGACTTGCTGCTCTTCTGAAAATTTTAAAATATTTTTAATAATCTGATATACAAACAAATAAACACTAAAATTATCCAAAATAAAAGTCTGTGAAATGAAAATTCAGGATGATTACAAAATTGGATTGTAAACTTTCGGGAAAAAAGAATCGATATGTTTTGCCCTGGTTAAGCCAGTGTAAAACAATGATTAACAAAGTCCTAGAAAATGCGCCAATTATTCCTCGAAAATGCCGATGGGGGCATCGAAAAAATCACGTCCGAAAAGGCCAATCCCCTTTTGGATCTTTATGTTTCATTCAACTTCTCAAGGCTGCGGCCTACCCTTTTTTTCCTGCCTGCGGTGCTGCTGCTGCTAATCGCCGCGTTCCTTTTCATGCTCGATGCGCTGCGCGCCGAATCGTATATCCTGATCCAGAGGGAATATTTCTTTATGCTGAATGCCACCCTGTCCCAATATCCTGAAATGCAGTACAATCTCACCGAAACCGGAAATACGCTGGTGGTGGCGTCGCTGCTGAGCATTTTTGTGCTGCACGCGCCTAAGATATGGGAGTCTCTTGCCTCTGCCCTTCTGGTTTCCTGCCTGTTTTCCAGCGTGCTGAAAAAGCTCTTTCATGTCCCAAGGCCGGCAGCTTTTTTTGACAACGGCAGCTTTATCATAATCGGAAGAACCCTCTCAGGGCACAACAGCCTGCCCTCAGGGCATTCCATCACCATTTTTACGGCGCTTTCCATCCTTATGTTTGCCTTTATGCCTGCCAGGCTGATAAACAGGATCTTTTGGTGCACACTTTTTGTGTCAGCAGGTCTCGCGCTTGTCCTCACAAGGGTTGCCCTAGGAGCGCATTACCCCATTGATGTTCTTGTCGGGGGCATCATAGGCTACTTCTGCGCCCTTGCCGGCATATTTATCTCAACAAGGTACCGCATCTGGAAATGGATCGGAAACAGGAAATACCACCCCTTTTTCATCATTGCCTTCACGGGATGCTGGCTTGCGCTGGCCTTCAGGATCATGCAGGAGCACCTTTTCATATTCTGCCTGTCTTTATTCGTTTTGACCATATCACTATATAAAATTACCGCCGCATATGTTAAAAGGTAAACTACCGGCAGCCCGCATGGCAGCCTTAATCAGCCTGGCCAACTGCCTGTTCTTCCATATCCCCTTCTTCTCTTTTGTGGTCGGGAACCTGAATTACGCGGGTTTCAGCGGCATTATGACCATCGCCAGCCTCATCGCGCTGATGCTGGTGCTGGATTTCCTGGTCTTTTACCTGCTGCTTTACCTTACCGGAATTTTCGGCAGAATTCTCATTTCGCTCTTTTTTGCCCTCAGCGCGGCAGCCCTGTATTTCATCAATTCCTACAGCGTGATCATAGACGAAAGCATGGTGGGGAATATCCTCAACACCAATTATGCTGAATCAAGCGCCTATTTTTCGATCAGGCTGGCGCTTTATGTGCTCGTGCTCGGGATAGTTCCCTCGGCCGCGCTCTTGAGGATAAAGATCATAAAGGAGCCTCTTAAAAGGTTTGCGGCGCTCTGCTCAGGCAGCCTGCTCATTGCGCTGGCGCTGGTATTTATCAATTCAGCCGGCTGGCTTTGGATCGACAAGAATTCCAAAAAGCTGGGAGGGCTTGCAATGCCATGGTCTTATGCGGTCAACACCTCCCTGTTTTACGTGCACCAGTACAATAAAAACCAGAAGGAAATCCTGCTTCCCGATGCCCGCATCAGGGACAGGAAGAAATCCATTGTGGTGCTGGTCATCGGGGAATCCGCAAGAAGGGCCAATTTCTCGCTGTACGGCTATCCGAAGAACACCAATCCGCTGCTTTCCAAAACTGAAAACCTGCATATCTTCAATGCTGTCTCCTCGGCAACCTATACCACCGGCGGCGTGAAGGCGATACTGGACCATAAAAAGACCGATGAGCTTTATGAGATTCTGCCCAACTACCTGTACCGTAACGATGTCGAGGTCATCTGGAGGACCGCCAACTGGGGAGAGCCGCCGCTTCATATCAAAAATTACCAGGACCGGAAATACCTAGGCGCTGCATGTCCGGGCAGGGAATGCGCATACGACGAGGTCCTGCTTAACCTTTTCCGGGAGCAGATCCTGGCCAGCAGCAGGGACAAGATATTTCTGGTGCTGCATACCAGCACCAGCCACGGCCCCAGCTACAGCAAAAAGTACCCTCCGGCGTTCCAGTATTTCAATCCGGTCTGCACCAGCGTCGAGCTTGCTGACTGCTCAAAGCAGGAACTGATGAACGCCTACGACAATACGATAGTTTATACCGATTACCTGCTCAGCCGCGTGATCCAGAACCTGAAAGAGCTCAAGGAATTTGACAGCACTATGATTTTTGTTTCGGACCACGGAGAGTCGCTCGGCGAAAAAAATCTCTACATGCACGGCCTGCCGATGAGCATTGCTTCAAGGGAGCAGTTTGAGATTCCTTTTATTGTCTGGGTTTCGCCCGGCTCAAAAAAACTGAAAGCCGATAAAACCGCATCCCAGTACCATGTCTTCCACAGTGTGCTGAACTTTCTGAATATAGAAAGTCCCATCTATGATGAAAATATGAACATTTACCAATAGCATTCAAACAACCGGCACAAGCCATAAAAATAATTTCTTATGAATGGAACAGTATTTATAAACCGGCTCAGCAACAGGTCAAGGCTGGCAATTTCCGCTTCGGCGGGACTGCTCACCGCCGTTGTCCTTGAGATCGGAACCAGCAGGCCCTCGGTGCACATCATGGCGGTATGGCTGGCTTTTTCCCTAACCCAGCTGTTCTTCTCCTGGTTCACCATCCTGACCTGCCGCGTGGATGAGCTCAAGAAAAGTGCCAAAGACCAGGACTCGGGACGCGCTGTGCTGTCCCTGTTCATGCTCCTTACAACGGCCGTAAGCCTTCTGGGCATCTTGCTGCTGTATGTTTCAGCCGATCAGAAGACCGGTTCCGAGCTGGCGCTGCATGTGGTGATGACCCTCTCATCGGTGGGAACGGCCTGGGCGGTGGTCCATACCACGTTCGCCTTCAAATACGCCAATCTCCATTATTCGCTCAACGGCCTTGATTTTCCCGGAAAAGGCGAACCTGACTATCTCGACTTTGTCTATTTCTCATTTGTGATCGGCACAACCTTTCAGGTGTCCGATGTCGCCATACTGGACAGGAAGATAAGGAGGACCGCGCTGGTGCACGGGGTGCTTTCCTTTATGTTCAACACCACCATACTGGCATTGAGCATCAATATTATTTCCAGCATGGTGCAGCGCTGAGCAATTAAACCCTATAGGGCATTTATACGCTCCCAGACTCTTTTTTTTGATGTGATTCTCCCGGCATCCAGTTTTCATGGCTGGGGGAATCTTTATCAAAGCCCCGAAATCTTAAGGCAGATTTTGCTAAAAAAACGTGCTGCAGGCAAAAATTCAGAATTAATTCAAAATTGAGCCGTATTATTACAGACTGTAATATAAACGGCACAGCCGTTTTATAAAAATGATGCCCCGCAGCGCATATATTGCCATAAATTCTTAAATTTAGTGGGCATATGCACTGTCATGGGGCGGTAAGAAAATGGCATCATGAAAATTTTAATCATAGAAGACGAACAGGATATCGCTCAAAGCATACAGAGCTATTTCAAGGACAATGGCGTAAAATGCGAAACGGCGCACAATTATGCGCAGGCCGTGCATAAGATCGATAATTACGATTACGACTGCATACTGCTTGACCTTAGCCTTCCCGACGGCAACGGTTTTGACATCCTCAGGGAGCTGAGAAGCAAGGACAAAACCGACGGGGTGATAATCATATCGGCAAAAGAGACCCTGGAAACAAGGCTGGAGGGCTTCAGTCTGGGAGCCGACGACTACCTCACAAAACCCTTCCATCTTGCCGAACTGCTGGTAAGGATGCAGGCACTGGTAAGACGCAGGAACTTCAGGGGAAGCAACAGCGTGGTGTTCCAGGAGATCAGGATCGAGGTGTTCACCAAAACGGTCCTTGTAAATGAACAGAAAATCGAGCTGACCAGAAAGGAGCTCAACCTTCTTCTGTTCCTAATCGGCAACAATGACAAGGTCCTGTCAAAGGCCGCCATCGCCGAACACCTATCGGGCGACATGGCCGATATGCTCGACAGCCACGATTTCATATACGCACACATCAAAAACCTGAAAAAGAAGCTTTCAAAAGCAGGTTCGGGAGATTATATTAAAACCGTTTACGGCGAAGGATACAAATGGGAAAAATGAATACCAAAAAACTGCTCAGCAAAACCACGCGCGATTTTCTTATCCTCGCTGCCGTAATTCTCACAATCTGCGCTCCGATATTCTACTTTGTGAGCCAGTGGCTTTTTATCTACGAAACCGAAGAGGTGCTCGTGCAGCATAAAAATGCATTCATTAACCAATCCAGCCGCAATTTCACTCCCGAAGACATCAAGACCTGGAACAGGTACAACCTGCATTTCACCATTATGCCCGATATGGGCGTAAAAAAAGATTCCATAGTCGGCACCATGATCGAAGACTCCACGGCTGAGGAAAAAGAGCCTTTCCGCATCATTTACGCCCCAGTGGAAATTGCCGGCAGAAAATACACCTACACCGAAAAGATCCACCTGCTGGAAATGGAAAGGATGGTGTTCACCATAGCTGGCATGTTCACCTTTATCCTTCTGGTGCTTTTTATCGGCATAGTCTGGCTGTCCAAGAAAACGGCATCCAAACGATGGAAGCCCTTTTACAATACCCTGGACCAGATCCATGAGTTTGAGATCGACAAAAGCAAGCCCCCGCACTTTATCCAGTCTGGAATCGATGAATTTGAACGCCTGAACAGAAGCCTTGAGGCGCTGATCGAAAAAAATACGGCCATCTACAAAAGCCAGCGCGAGTTTGTGGAAAACGCCGCACATGAGCTCCAGACGCCCCTCGCGCTGTTCCAGAACAAGATCGACACCCTTTTCCAGATGCGGCTCGACAAGGACCAGACTCGGGTGCTGGGCGCCTTGAGTAGGGATGTCGCAAAACTCAACAGGCTCAACAAAAATCTGCTGCTGCTCTCCAAAATAGAGCATGAGATCTATCTGGAAAAAACCTGCATCTCGGTTAATGAGCAGATAGAAAAGCATCTGGACTTCTTTACCGAGCAGGCCGGCCAGAAATGGGTCGCCATTAATGTGCAGCTGTCCGAAAAGCTTGAAATAGAAGCCAACCCTGTCCTTGCCGAAATCCTTATCAACAACCTGGTGCTTAACGCCATCCGCCATAACCGCACCGAGGGAAATATCATAATCAGGACCCTGGATCGCGAGCTGATGGTCCTCAACACTGGTACGGCCGAACCGCTTCCCATCGAGAAGCTCTTCGGACGTTTCTTCAGCGGCGGCACCTCGGCAAACGGCAGCGGGCTGGGTCTGGCCATCATCAAAAAGATAACCGAGATAAGCGGATGGAAGATCTCCTACTCCTATTATAATGATTTCCACTGCTTCAGCGTAAAGTTCTAGCGGCGGCACCTGATCGCGCAGGAAGCTTCCGCTCGGATCCAGCATAGCTGCGCCAGGCTGCAATGCGCTTTTTTTTCATAAACAGGGTTAATATTTCTTAATAAAAACCAAAAATTCAGAATGACTACAACATTGCAATGTAAACTTTGCTGAGTTATTATTGAGTTATGGGTAAATTGTCTATCAGAACCGGCAGATACGCACTGCTGGTTCATTTTATTGCATGGTTTCTGCTGTTTTCGCAGCTGCTGCGCATCATCCTTTTTATCTGGCAGCATGGCCAGGTCTCGCAAAGCATTTTTGATGTCATCCGCACGCTCCTTACAGGGCTTTTTTTTGATATCGGAACCATCGCGCTGATTTCTTATCCTGCCGTTCTATACTATACCGTATTTGCGGGAAGATGGACCGGCTCGATGGCCGACAGGATCGTAATCTGGTTCTTTACGGCGCTGAATGTTTTCATACTGGTTTTCACCTTTCTGGCCGAAATCACCTTCTGGGAGGAATTCAGGACCCGCTTCAATTTCATTGCGGTGGACTACCTGATCTACACCTACGAGGTCATTGCCAATATACAGGAGTCCTATCCTCTGCCGCTTCTCGTGTCAGCTGTCGTGATAGTTACCGCACTTGTGCTTTTTGCCTTTTACAGATCAAGAGCCTTTGCCGCCGCATTCGCCCACAACACGGACATAGTGAAGAGGGTTTCCATATTGCTGCTCTTCACGGCCGCGGCATCCTTTTATATCACTTTTATCTCCAGCAGCCTGGCCGAATGGTCGCCCAACCGCTACAATTCCGAAATTTCCAAATCGGGCATCTATTCCTTTTTTGCCGCTTTTCGCAATAACCAGATGAAGTACGAGCAGTTTTACACCTCCATCGGCAATGACCGCGCGTTCAGCATCGTCAAATCAAAACTGGCAGACAGCACGGTATCCTTTGCCACTACAGGCTACTCGATCCACCGCAGCATAAAGGACGTCCAGTCGCCGCTGCAGCGCAGCAACGTGGTCTTTATCCTCATGGAAAGCTTCAGTGCGGATTTTATGGCCCAATTCGGAAACAGGCAGAACCTGACCCCTTTCCTGGACAGCCTTGCCCAGAAAAGCGTCTTTTTCACCGGCATGTACGCCACCGGAACCAGAACCGTGCGCGGCATGGAGGCGCTGACACTGTGCATACCTCCCACCCCGGGACAGTCGATTGTCAAAAGGCCTGAAAACCGGGACCTCTACACCATCAGCAATGTCTTCAGGTCCAAGAACTATGACTGCAGCTTTTTTTACGGCGGCGACGGCTATTTCGACAACATGAACTCCTACTTCGGAGGCAACGGCTTCAGCATTTATGACCGCGGGCGCGGAAGCGTGCTCAGCGACCGCATCAGCACAGTGAGGCATAATATCGCAGACAGCGAGGTCACATTTGAAAATGCATGGGGAATCTGCGATGAGGACATATTCAATAAAATGCTAAGCACTGCCGACCAGAAGCATAAGCAAGGAAAGCCGTTCCTGAATTTCGTGATGACCACCTCCAACCATAGGCCCTACACCTATCCTTCGGGCCGGATAGACATCCCGTCGGGAACGGGACGCGAGGGGGCTGTCAAGTATGCCGACTATGCCCTGAAAAGGCTCTTTGCCCAAGCGTCTAAAAAGCCCTGGTACAAGAATACCGTCTTCATTGTCGTTGCCGACCACTGCGCCAGCAGCGCAGGAAAGGATGAGATAGACATTGCCAACTACCATATCCCCTCCTTTATCGTCAATATGCCCGAAACGGCCAGCCGCAAGGTGGATAAGCAGTGCTCGCAGATCGATCTCTGGCCTACCGTATTTTCGATGTTCAAATGGCACTACGAATCCGATTTCTTCGGCAGGGACATCCTTGACCCGGATTTCGAGCAGCGGGCGTTTCTGGGGACATACCGCAAGCTCGCGCTCATGAAAGGCAGCCGGGTTATGATACTTTCCGACCAGAAGAAGCAGGCCTTCTACAGCTGGAAAAAATCAGACAACAGCCTCACGCCCCTTCCGATGGACAGGCCCTTTCTTGAAGAGACCATCGCATGGTACCAGACCGCTGACTACCTTTTTACAAACAAACTTTTAAAATAAGCAATGACCTATATACATTTCATCATTAACCCTGTCTCCGGCGCAGGGCGCCACAGCCTGCCGGATTTTTACATCAGGCAGTTCTTTCCCGCTGACCGGTATAAGATCAGCACTGATTACACCATGAGCAGAAAGCACGCCCTGATCCTCACCGAAAAAGCGCTGGAGCAGAATCCCGACATCATCGTGGCATGCGGAGGCGACGGAACCATCAATGAGGTGGCTTCGCGTCTGATCGGAACCGATGTGAAGCTTGGAATCATCCCCGTGGGATCGGGAAACGGACTGGCATCGCATCTGAACATTCCGCGCGATATCGGAAAATCTCTTGAAATTATCAGGGAAGGAAGAAAATTGCGGATCGATGCCGGAAGAATCAACCAGCATTACTTTTTCAGCAACACCGGCATCGGAATTGACGCGATGATTGTAAAAAAGTATGAGAATTCGGGAAAAAAGGATGCTTTTTGCCTATATCAAGGCTGCAGTTGTGGCAGCCTTTGAGTATAAGGCGAAGCCCGCCATAGTATATTTCGACGACAGGGTCATACCAATAAAGCCATTTATGGTCTTTGTTTCCAATTCAAATGAAATGGGCTACAGCATGAGCCTTACCCCAGGCGCACTGCTGACGGATGGAAAACTGGATCTGGTTCTCATTCCCGAGCTTTCCTTTTTCGAAAAGATAGCCCTTGGATACCATATTCTCACCCGCTCAGTCAGCAGATTCAAGAAGGCCCAGCACCATCTGGTGCAGAGCCTGCAGATCGAAATGCCCACGAATATATTCACCGATGCGCAGATCGACGGGGAGCATTATAAATTAAGGACCAACACCTGCAGAATTTCGGCAGAGCCTGCCGCACTCAGCGTGCTGGTCTGAACGCTTAATTAGGCTTTTCCGGAACTGCCTTCCCTTCGGGGAAGGCTCTCCGGAAATACGGGCTGCCGCGCTTGATCTTATCAGTTCTATTTGGCAAGCCTTGAGCGGTCCGTCTCAAAATCCAGAAGGATCATTTTCTGGTCGTCCAGAAAAATCAGCACATCCAGAACGGCAGCCTGGTTATGCTTCTCCTCTTGTATCGGATCTGTCGGAAAAATTAAGCCCGAAAGCTCCTCCAGAGCAAAATCACGATCAGGATTGTCCCTTAGAATGGTAAGGATTACATTGGAAATATTGGCATACTTTTTCATATTCTGCTAATCATTTGGTTTAAATGCCCGGTTTATTTTTTTATAGAATAAACCGCAGAACCTTAGAAAAAGCCTGCGGTTTTGAATTAACAATCGCCTTTTATATTTTTTTTTATATATTTCATTTCGGGGATTCAGGAAGGCGTCCTGCGCCTTCATTGGTCAATTTCCCATTGGCCTGCTCATGCGGCCTGTCCTGCACGTGGTACAGGATAAAATGTCTTGCCCTTGCAAAAATTCCAAGTACAATCACAATTCCCAGAATTGCCAGTATGATCGTTTTTCCGATATTGACAGCCGAATACCTGTTCTTCTTTCTAACCGGCCTGCCCTTCTGTCCCCTGGAGGTCTTCTGTATGTTGGGATAGTATTTCTTCTTTCGTTTTTTCATTTCGCATAAAATTCGATTCAATGCGCTATACCTGCAGATACGGCATTGCATTACCAGTAACTGCCGGTAAAACTGCACGTTTGATATTTCTGCCTGTGCGGTTGCGGCAGGCATTTCTGATGGATATTACGATTGGATAAGGGCACAAAGAATCCCTGCCGTCTGAGCCAGATGATTATCCGTAAGCGGATATCATCTGGCCGGCAGCTAAACAGCAGCATTAAATCTTTTGGATTTAAGCCTTTAGAATCTTTGAATTATCCAATTTAGAATTTCATTTTCTGGATGCGCACCGCATTCAGAATCGCAATCAGCGATACGCCGACATCGGCAAATACGGCTTCCCACATCGTGGCCAGCCCGCCTGCTCCAAGAACGAGCACTACGCCCTTGACTACGAAAGCCAGGGTGATGTTCTGCCATACGATCTTCTTGGTCTGCCTGCCGATATTGATGGCCATGGGTATTTTTGAAGGCTTGTCGTCCTGTATCACGACATCGGCCGTTTCGATGGTCGCATCGCTTCCCAGCCCGCCCATTGCGATGCCCGCATCGCTGAGCGCTACCACAGGCGCATCGTTCACTCCGTCACCGACAAAGGCAACCGTTCCATACTGCGCCTTGATCTCCTTCACTTTGTTTACTTTGTCTTCCGGCAGAAGATCTCCGTAGGCATTGTCAATCCCCAGTTTGTCTGCTACAAATTTCACTACGCTTCCCTTGTCCCCGCTGAGCATCGTCGCTTTTATATTCATCTTGTGCAGCAGGTCGATGGTCAGCTGCGAGTCTTCCTTGATGCTGTCCGCTATGGTGATATACCCGACATATTTTTTGTCATAGCTTACCGCGATGGTCGTGTATACTATCGAAGCCGGATCGACATCATAAGAAATGCCGAACTTGTCCATCAGCTTGAAGTTCCCCGCAAGCAGCTCCTTTCCGCCGATTAATGCCTTCAGTCCGTGGCCCGCAATTTCTTCGGTGCTTTCCAGTTTTATCGAACTGTCCACCTCACCCACGTATTCATGGATTGCCGTAGCAACAGGATGCGAGCTCTGGCTCTCCACCGCATTGACCATTTTCAGGATCTCATCCTTGTCAAACTCCGGCTTGAAGACAGTCTCCTGCACTTTGAAAACCCCTTCTGTCATCGTTCCGGTCTTGTCCATCACCACGTTCTGGATCGAGGCCATCACGTCAAGGAAATTGCTCCCTTTGAACAGTATCCCGTTGCGGCTGGCCGCACCGATTCCGCCGAAATAGCCCAGCGGTATGGAAATGACAAGCGCACACGGACAGGAAATTACCAGAAAGACAAGAGCCCTGTAAAGCCAGCTGCTGAAATCATAATTGTCCACAAAGAAATAAGGCAGAAGGCAGATTCCGATAGCCAGAAAAACCACAATAGGCGTGTAGATCTTGGCGAACCTGCGTATGAACAGTTCTGTCGGAGCCTTCTGCGAGGTCGCATTCTGTACAAGTTCCAGTATTCTGCTGAGCTTGCTGTCGGTAAAGGCCGCGGTGACTTTCACCTGTGCCGCCACGTTGAGATTTATCATTCCCGCCAGGACCGCCTCGCCTTTGGATTTGGTGTCCGGTTTGCTTTCCCCTGTAAGGGCCGCCGTATTGAATGAGGCGCTGTCGGTTAGAAGCTCCCCGTCAAGCCCAAGCTTTTCTCCTGGTTTCAGCTGGATGATATCCCCAATCTGGGCCTGTTCGGCTTTGATTGTTTTGGTCTTTCCGTCTGCGACGATGGTCACTTCATCGGGCCTCTGGTCCAGAAGGCTTTTGATGTTGCGCTGTGCCCTTGATACGGCAAGGGTCTGGAAAACTTCCCCTACGGCGTAAAAAAGCATTACCGCAACCCCTTCGGGATATTCCTTAATGATGAAGGCGCCGACTGTGGCTATGCTCATCAGAAGGAACTCGGAAAATATCTCCCCTTTGGTGATGCTTTTGAAGGCATCCCTGATAACCGGAAATCCGACGATCAGATAGGCCACCAGGTACCACACGAACCGCAGGGTGCCAGAAAACCACGGCAGCTTGATCCAGTTGTCAAAAGAAATGGCAAGAAGCAGCAGCACCAGTGAAATTATCGAAGGAAGGAACATCTTAAACGCTCCGCCTTCGGCAGTGCTGTGGTTATGGCCGTCATCATCGGTGTGGGCATGGCTGTGCCCGTCGTCGCTGCTGTGCGCATGGTTGTGGCCGTCACCGGGAGTGTGCCCCTTCAGAAGTTCCTTTGCGCCGGCCTGCACATACACCTTCTCGGTCTGCGTGCAGCAGATCTGTTTCCCGTTCTTATCGTATTTATGTTTGTGTTCCATGATATATAATTTATAAGGTTAAAAAATTCGGCACCATTCTCCCTGAAGTGTCCCGGTGCCGATAAAAGGCAGTCCATTGGTTTAGTTAGTCCTTTTTTTTGCTCTTAATTAATCTATCTACCAGTCTTCTGTACCAAGAAAAATGGTTCACGCTGAAAATTAGCAGTATGATGAGTGTCGCCGAAACGGCAATTACAAGCATATCCAGTGCTATGGCCATTCCAACCGCTGATGTGGTCCAAAGGCCCGCGGCGGTTGTGATGCCTTTGGGCAGGTTCCTCTGGTCCCTGAAAATTATTCCCGCCCCTATGAATCCCAGCCCGGTCGCAATGGCGGCAAGCATTCGGGCCACAGCCGAGACATCTTCCGTAAGATGGGCCGCAATGGAAACAAACAGGCAGGAGGCCGCGCAGATGCATGCAAAAGTCCTCACGCCCGTATTCTGCTGTTCCCTTTCCCTTTCAAGCCCGATCAGGCCGCCCAGGGCAGCAGCCAGCAGCAGCTTGGCTGACATATAAAGTTCAACCCCGATATCCATTGGATTCTGATTTTTGGCAGAAAGCCCAATTGCTACATTTCATAATAAAGGCTGTTCTTAGGTTTTACGGGAATATCCTTCGCGCCGGTCATCTCAAGGAGATTGATCTCAATGGTCTGTGCCAGCGAAGTCATCGGCGTATCCACAGGCGTGTTCTCAAAAGGATCCTGCATGATGATGGCAGTTGATTCGATCGCAATGAACAGCAGCGGAATCAGGATGGTAAGCAGCAGTTCAACCGCCAGCTGGGAATCCTCGAGCCCGAAGGGCAGTATGGCCGCAAAAACATAGATCAGCGTGTGCACCAGAAGGCTGTATGACTTTGGAAAGACCGTATTTTTGATCCGTTCGCATTTTCCCATATGGTCGCAGAGCCGTGAAATGGTTTCATTGAGCTGCACGGTCTTGAAATCCGTTATGATCCCTTTCTGCTCCATTTCGGCAGCGCCCTGCGAATGCCTGTCCAGCAGGGCATTGGGGATGTTTGTCCCGGTAATTTTATGGAACTTCAGATAGGCCTCCACCTTCGGGCTGAAGGGCTGGCGGCGCAGCGCTTCTCCAAGGGCATACACCCATATGATCTGCCTTTCGGCAAACTGGTCTGCAATCTGGCTGTTTTCTTTGGATGCGGCCTGCATCACCTGTCTGACAAGGGTGCGCGAATCGTTTACAATCGCACCCCATACCATTCTGGCTTCCCACCACCTCTCGTAGGACTGCGCAGTCCTGAAGGCCAGCAGCAGCGAGACTGCGGTTCCGACAAGAGCCGGAATGCTGAGCGGAAGGGATACTTTCCTGAAAACGGGAAGCATATCCAGCATGCCGATTGCAGCGGCAAAAATGACAATGAGAATAATCTGGGATCTTATTTCCCTCACAAAGTACAGCACTGATATTCTGCGGTTTAACAGCATAGCTTAAAATTAAAATTTTACAATTATCCTTTGTTCACAATTATCTGATTTGAATTATGATGCAGTGAGGCACTTCTCGCAGATTCCTTTGGCCAGAATCTGGATCTCGTCGATCCGAAGGCTGCCTGTCAGGCTTTCGGGAAGAATGATCTCCTCCCTGCAGGTGGTCTGCCCGCACTTCCTGCAGTAGAAATGCAGATGCCTGTCGTTATGCTCTTCCTGCTCGCATGAATCTGCGCATAAGCGGTACCTGGCCTGGTTTTCATCCATGATCTTATGCACGAGGCCTTTTTCCAGAAAAGTCTGGAGCGTCCTGTAGATGGTCACCTTGTCGGCCTTATGGAAATATTTCTCGATATCGGCCAGAGACAGAGCCTCACTCAGCGTCTGCATGTACTCATAGATCAGGATACGCATCGTGGTCAGGCGTATGTTCTTGCTGTTAAAGGCTTCTTCCGTTGTTTTCTTCATATAATTTTTACATTAAAAATAAACCGGCAGCAAGGCCTATCGGCTGGGCAGTTACAGTAAATTTACGAAGCTTATTTTTAAATTCAGCATTCGGATTCACTTTTCAGCAGGCAGATACTTGATAATCGGCCCTGACTGCCGGCATTTTTTAAATTAATGCAGGTTTCCCCGTTCGAGACCATCAATTAAAGACCAAGGGGGAGGGTCTCCAATTATCCGGGTTAATCACAGGCAAACACACGCTGTCGAACAGGAACCTGCATTAAATCCTTCAATTTCTTAATGCTCGTGGCCTCCCGAATTGCTCAGTTTGGCATTTACAAAAAAGGTTCCTTTGGTCACAATCTGCGATCCGGCAGGTATTTCCTTAACCGGCGTAACTGCCGTATAGCCCACTTCTGAAACCCCTTTGGTGACCTCCACTTTTTCAAAATTCATGCTTGCCGCATCGATTTTCTTCTCCTCTTCGGCACTGTGCTTTTCCCCCTCGTCGGCGCCTCCCTCAGCTTCCGACTCCTCATGCTCCTCGGGTTTCTTGTCCGTTTTCACGAAAATGTAGAATTTACCGTCCGCCTCAGCAATGGCATCATTGGGAACTGCTGCTGTAAGTGCAGTGCCCACCCCTACAAGGGCAGTGATATTCATTCCGTCGATAAGCCCGGTCTTGCTGCCCGTAACCGTACAGTGCACTGCAACGCTCTTGCTCTGGTTCTCAAAAGATGACCCTATATTGAACACCTTAGCCGTGTAGGAAACCGCCGGGTTATTGGTCAGGGTGAAGCTTACGCTCTGCCCCACCTTTACCTTGGGAAGATCCTTCTCGAAAACCTGAAGGTCAAGATGGATCAGCTGGTTGTCCACTATCTCCACAACAGGAGATGAAACGTCAACATAGCTTCCGATCTTCGCAAATTCCGCACTTACCGTGCCGGTAACCGGACTTGTAACCGTTAATGCCGCTCTTAAATTCGAAGGGGTGATCGCTGCCGGATTGATCCCCATAAGCTGGATCTGCTTGGCCAGCGAAGCCTTGCGGGCGCGCAGCGCACTTACCTCGGCAGTGGCATTCTGAAGATTTTTTAAGGCTCCGGCATTGCCCGCCTGAAGGTCTTTCTGGCGCTGCAGCTCCTGCTCCGCATTGGTGATGCGGCTGTTGATGGTGATATACTCCTCCTGCTGCTGCACAAACTGCGGGTTCTCGATAGTGGCAATCACCTGGCCCTTGCGCACCTGGTCGCCCAGCTGCACTTTAAGGGTCTTGATCACGCCTCCGTACAGAGAGGTGGCATTGGCCTTGTTATTGTTGGGAACCCTTAACGCGCCGTTGACTTTAATGGCTGCGGTCAGGTTCTTGTTCTCGATAGTGCCCAGCTCAACCCCTACAGAGTTCATCTGCTCCTTGGTCAGCACCGCAATTGTGGCAGCTTCCTCCTCGCCGTGCTCCTCTTCTTTTGCTCCCTCGGCCTTTTCGGTTTTAGCTCCAGTTTCGCTTTCATTGCTTTTTTGTCCGCAGCCTGCAAGCGAGAAGATTGCAGCGGCCGCGATTAATAATTGGATTTTGAGTTTCATCTATGCTCTATATTTAAAATTATCCTGTGGGAAGAATGTACCTGTCCCACAGGCTGTTATATTATTTATTTATTGTTGAAATAGTCAAACTGCACTGCAGAAAGGTTATACTGGTTCAATACATCAAGATAATTCTGGCGGATTCCCACTGCCTGGGTCAGAAACTGACCAAGCTCGGCAAAACTGATCTCCCCCGAGCGGTAGCTCAGTGTCGAAGCTTTGATGATGTCCTCTGCCTGCTTAAGCCCTGAAGTCTCATAGAAATTAAGCAACGACAGGTTTTTTTCAATCTCTGCGGCAGAAGAATTCTTCTGCGTAGCCAGAAGCTGGGTCTGGTAGGCAAGATTCTTTTCCTGCACTTCCTTTTCCGCCTTTGCCGCCTTTACCTTGTTATGGGCAGATACGGCTCCGAAAAGCGGAAATGATGCAGTGGCCGAAAATCCCGTATATGGATCATCCAGCCCATAAAGCCTCTGGCTGAAGACTCTTCCCGACAGCTCAGGCATGTTGCTGTTTCTGATTACCGAAATATTTGACGAGGCAATCTTCACATTCTGCTCCTGAAGGGTAAGCAGAGGATGCAGTCCCCCGCCCTCAGACAAGCTGACTTCCGCTTTGCCCAGCGGAGCTTCCACCGGAAGCAGCCATTCGTTCAGGTTCATGAGCATCATCAGCTGCTGCTGCTGCACGCTCATGTCTTTCCTGTTCTGGTCCGAAAAGGCCTTTAGTTCCAGAAGTTTGGCCTCGGCCGCAATCTTGTCCAGCTGCGCCACATCACCGGCCTTAAGACGCACCTCGGCAGTTTTGGAAAGCTGCGTATAGATGCTGTCCAGACGCTTGTACAGCAGCTGTTTGTCCTGAAGGTACCAGAGCTTGTAATAGGCAGTGCGCACATCCCTTTTGATCGTTGCGTTCAAAAGCGCTGTATTAAGCTGGCTGTACTGCAGCTGGTTCTTGAAATAGCTTTTTCTGGCTGCATATAGGCCCGGCCACGCAAAACTCTGTGAGATTCCGATTTTCAGAATCCCTGTCCTGTCCGACGGCCTCAAATCCTCATTCTCAGCGAAAACGCCTGTTTTAGGGATATCAACGGCCGTTTTTACATTCAGCCCGGCAGCCTGGATTTCAGATTTATTGATGTCCAGCTGCTGGTTGCTCTGCAGTGCGGTTTCGACAGCCCTCTCAATCGGGATTCTCTGCTGCGCATTTGCAGAGCCGAGACCCGCGATAAACAATATAATAATGGCAGTTGTGTTTCTCAATTTAAATTTTCCTTTAAAGTCAAACTTTGTATTAAAAATGATATAAAGAAGGGGAAGGACAAAAAGCGTTAGGAACGTGGCAGTTACCAGACCTCCGATTACAACGGTGGCAAGCGGCTTCTGCACCTCTGCTCCGGCGCTGCTGCTGATAGCCATCGGCAGGAATCCCAGCGATGCCACCATAGCGGTCATAAGCACGGGACGAAGCCTTGTGATGGTGCCCTCTTTTACCCTTTCAAAAATGTTGCTCATACCCTCTTTTTCAAGCTGGTTGAATGTTCCGATAAGCACGATTCCATTCAGAACCGCCACCCCGAACAATGCAATAAACCCGATTCCGGCACTGATGCTGAACGGCATCCCTCTGAGCATTAGGGCAAAAATCCCCCCAATTGCACTCATAGGTATTGCAGTAAAGATCAGCATAGCCTGCTTAAATGAACGGAATGTGAAATAAAGCAGCCCAAAAATCAATAGAAGCGACACCGGCACCGCAATCATAAGCCTTGCGCTGGCCGCCTGAAGGTTCTCGAACTGTCCTCCATAGGTAAAGTAATACCCCGGAGGCAGCTGCACTTTTTCAGAAAGCTTTTTCTGGATGTCCTGCACTACGCTCTGCACATCTCGGCCCTTGACATTGAATCCGATCACAATCCTTCTCTTGCCGGCTTCCCTGCTGATCTGTGCAGGCCCAAGTTTATAGTCGATTTTAGCAACCTGCGACAAAGGCACCTGGACTCCCGTGTTGGTTGGAATCATAAGGTTGCTGACATCGTCTATGCTGCTTCTGTGCACGCTGTCAAGACGCACAACAAGGTCGAAACGTCTTTCGTTTTCATAAACCTGTCCGGTGCTTTTTCCTGCAAATGCGGTGCTGACAACGTCATTTACATCTTCGATGGTAAGCCCGTAATTGGCAATTCTGGTCCTGTCATATTCTATATTGATCTGCGGAAGGCCGCTCACCCTTTCAATCTGCGGCGAGGTTGCTCCCGGGACGCTCTGGATAACCTGTCCGACCTCCTTGGCATACTGTGAAAGCGTATCGAGATTCTCCCCGAATATCTTTACGGCAACATCCTGCCTGATACCGGTCATAAGCTCGTTGAAACGCATCTGGATCGGCTGGTTCTTCTCAAAGAAAACCCCGGGAATCACTTCAAGCTTTTCCATTATCGCATCTGCTAGTTCGGCATAATTCCTGCCCGATTTCCATTCTTTCTGAGGTTTTAGCACAACCATCAGATCGGTAGCCTCAGGTGGCATCGGGTCTGTGGGAACCTCTGCAGCACCGGTTTTTCCGACCACCATTTTGACTTCGTCAAACTGCTTGATGATCCTAGAAGCCTGCATTGAGGTCTCGATGCTCTGGTTCAGCGAACTTCCCTGCGGCAGGATGCAGTGGAATGCATAATCCCCTTCCTGCAGCTGCGGGATGAACTCTCCTCCCATTCTTGTAAAGCAGAATATAGCGGCAAGGAATACAACGCCAGTTGCTCCAACAATAACATATTTAATTTCAATTACTTTGGCAAGCAGCGGCTGGTAGATATTCTGGATTCTGTTCATCATCTTATCGCTGAAGGTCTCCTTGTGCTGCGGCTTTTTAGACAAGAACAGCGCGCACATCATCGGGATGTAGGTCAGAGACAATATCAGGGCTCCAAAGATTGCGAATCCTACGGTCTGTGCCATCGGACGGAACATTTTCCCCTCAACGCCCACAAGGGTAAGAATCGGGATATATACAATTAAAATGATAATTTCTCCAAAGGCCGCGCTTGTACGTATTTTGGATGCCGACTCGAAAACTTCGTCGTCCATCTCCTCCTGCGTCAGGCTGTTCAGCGACTTGCGCATGGCCAGATGATGCAGCGTAGCTTCCACAACGATGACCGCACCGTCGACAATCAGACCAAAATCAATTGCTCCAAGCGACATCAGATTGGCGCTCACCCCGAATACATTCATAAGCCCGAGAGCAAAAAGCATGGCCAGAGGGATGGCAGATGCCACGATAAGCCCGGCACGGAAATTTCCAAGGAATAAAACCAGTACAAAAATTACGATCAGGGCTCCCTCAACAAGGTTCTTCTCAACGGTGCTGATCGCACGGCCCACAAGATCCGTACGGTCAAGATACGGCTCGATTACAATATCGGCAGGAAGCGATTTCTGGATCGTAGGCAGTTTCTCTTTGATGCGTTTCACCACCTCATTGCTGTTTTCTCCCTTCAGCATCATCACAACGCCCCCAACGGCATCAACCTCCCCATTATAGGTCAGGGCACCGTAGCGCACAGCTTTTCCGAATCTCACTTCGGCAACATCGCTCACATAGATCGGAGCGGCTCCTGTATTTTTAACCACGATCTTTTTGACGTCGTCCAACGAAGTCACAAGACCTATGCCTCTGATAAAGTAGGCATTTGGTTTTTTATCGATATATGCTCCTCCGGTATTCTGGTTGTTTTTCTGAAGTGCCGTAAAGATGTCCGGGATGCTTACCCCCATGGCGCGGAGCCTTTCCGGGTTAACGGCAACCTCGTACTGCTTCAGCTCGCCGCCGAAACTGTTTACCTCTGCAATGCCGGGTGTTCCGTAGAGCTGTCTTGCCACAATCCAGTCCTGCATCGTGCGCAGGTCTTTGGCATTATACTTATTCTTGCTTCCTTTTTTAGGATGGATTATATACTGGTACACCTCGCCCAGACCCGTGCTCACGGGAGCCATTTCCGGAGTTCCTATCCCCTGGGGGATTCTGTCGGTTGCCTCCTTTAATCTTTCGCTGATAAGCTGTCTGGCAAAGTAGATATCCGTTTCATCATCGAACACAACGGTAATTACCGAAAGCCCGAATCTTGATATGCTTCTGATTTCCTGGATTTTTGGAACAGTGGCAATGCTCTGCTCAATTGGAAATGTCACCAGCTGCTCAACCTCCTGGCCTGCAAGCGTAGGACAGCTTGTGAAAATCTGAACCTGATTGTTTGTGATGTCAGGAACGGCATCTATGGGCAGTTTGGTTGCGCTCCATGAGCCCCATAATATGAGGACCAAAGTCATTAGGCCAATAATGATTTTGTTTTTAATACTGAATTTAATTATACTATCTAACACTATGCATTTAATTTTAACGTTTAGAAAATAGACTGTTCACCCATAGCTGTATGGGGAAAGTATGAAGTGCGCACGGGCATTCCGAATGGTTACGGAAAAGCACTGTCAATCCCTGCAGGACATTAGATGCCTGCCGGAAATCACTTTACGCGGTATGCGCACTACGAAAAAATCTAAACGGAAAATTTAGGCGGCTGCCAGATGCTGCCGGTATAGCTTGAATTTACCTGGCATTCTTTTAGGAAAGTATTCCTTGAACTGATAGGCTGCTGGGGAAGATTAAAGTCCGGCATCTTAAAGCTGAACTTTATTACCGAAACACTGCAGCACGAACACTGGCAGAATGGCGAGCAGTGGTCGTCATTATCACTGCTGTGATTATGCGACAGCTCCTTCTGCGCAGTTTTAGAGGAAATACAGCTATTGTATACATCACTGCATGGAACTGCAAGCAGCCCTAGAATGTAAAGTAATAATATTGTTGTTTTCCATCTCATGGGACAAATGTATAAAATAGTTTATGCAATCCGATTGCAAAGTGACCCGCTACACTGTAAAATACTCATTGTAAGCAAACTAAAAACTTACCCGCTGCCGTATATATAGATTGCAAGGCAAGGATTAATTCCTTCATAATTTTATGTTACGCAAAGTAACAACCCAATATTGTAGACATTCTGAATTTTCGACAGATTAGGTAAAAAAAAATTGCTTTTCTTCTTTTCTTCCGCTTAATGAAGACATAATTGCCTTCATGCCGGCAATGCAATATTTATATATGAAGCTTCATTCCCTCATGTGTCGGCATAAAGCCCAGGCTCTCGTAAAACTTCAAAGCCTCTGGCCTTTTCTTGTCTGTGGTCAGCTGGACCACATGTGCCCCTTTCTGCTTTGAACGCTTTATGGCCCACTCGAACATAAGCTTTCCGAATCCCTTTCCTCGGTCTTCCCTCCTTATCCTGACCGCCTCTATCTGCGCCCTTACTCCGCCCTGATAGGTAAGATACTGGATATAGCTCAGCTGCATGGTTCCGACCAGATCTCCAGCCTTATTAGTGACGGCGACCAGCTCCTGCGAGGAATCAGCGCATATATTTTCAAACGCGCTTAAGTAAGCTTCAGGTAGGGGGATCTGGTAGTCCTCCCTGTTCTGGCCAAGGGCATCATCCGCCAGTAGCCTGATGATTTCGGGCAGATCGTGCGCTTCTGCTCTTCTAAACTTTAAACTCATACTGCTTAATTGATTTAAAATAAACTTCTTAGGAGATTAAACTGCCTTTTAAGTGCAGTAGTTCCCACAATACGCCTGCAAAGCTAGTAAGCAATGTTATTATATTTTTCAATCAAATACTCCCTGTCAACGGCTCCTTCCATCCATTTCCTGACATCTCTGATGCGCTCTTTAACGTTTTTGATTTGGATCTCCATTATTTCACTGTCATCGAGATCCAGATGAGCGGTGCTCCTGTCTTCTGTAAAAAAAGTCTTGTACGGCAGCCAATTCTCCTCCGTCAGCCTTCCGTATGGAGATGACTCCGCGGTCTCGCGAAGTTCGCTAAAGTATAATCCGTTGATTTTTTTTGCCGAATTCTCAACTTCAAGAAAGGCAAAAAGCCTTTGGAGGAAAAAAGATTCCCCAACGCTGAATCCTTTTGTATCTTCAACTGTATATAATACTGGAGAAGAACACTGCTCTGCATCGATCCCGCTGTAATCAATATACGCGCAAACTGCATTGGGAACGCACACCACATCCAGATGATGATGGATAGCAGCGATTTCATTTTTTTTGTAGAAATTGCCTATAGTTACAGCCGCCGATTTATTTGTCAAATCAGTGTTAAATGCAAATATGCCTTTAAAGAAAGGTACGGAGCTCATACCTGAGTCGAATATTTTATCTATTCCCTCCAGCGAATCTGCCAGTGTACCGGAATCAAGGGTCGTCTTAATTTCGATTACGGCAATCACGGCCTCCTTTTTGACCACGACCAGATCATCCTCTCTAAAAACCGGAATATAATTATGCTGGTCGTAAATTATGATATCGATCTGCTTGCTGCTGCCCTCGATGAATCCTGTAGCCACATGAAACTTTTTTGGCACATATTTTCGAAGTACGGAAATAAAAAGCTGCTCTCTATAATTTCCAACAGTCTGTCCGTGGCTTATTACATAATTGATCCTGTCGCTCTGGCTCTTTATTTCATTTGAGATGGAGGAAAGATATCTTTTCTTGTTTTCTAGTTCGATCCTGTCGGGACTCAAAGCAATATACTCATCCCTCTTCAATTTGACATATCTTAATGAATTGAGTGCGATATGCGATTTAATTATTCCCTCTGCATCCGACACGGAAACCCCTAGTTCTTTAACCAATACATTGATGCAGTCAGCGGTCTTTAATCGGTACTGGTCAGAGAAATGCAGCGTATTGATAAATATATGCCAATTTTTTCTGATCTTCTTCTGCAGATCAAGATATGGACCCGAATCGAATGAACGGCGCCTGTCAACAATTAAAAACGGATCGACCTGCTGCTCAAACTCCTCTATTGTATATCTGACCGTTCCTTTTGCCATGGCGTCCGGAGCTATTGAGTGCCACAAAAATTTTACTGCATTTTCCTCTATTTCCGAAATCTGCCCAAGCATGGCAGTGTTATAATGGTCGTTCTTATTTACAATAAGATGTTTCCCTTCCAATAAAAACTTTAAATAATCTTTTGTCGGCAATGTGATGTTTTTTAGGTTAATATTTAAAACTGGACATTACAGTTTTTCTTCAAGTTTATACACTAGTGAATGCTGCAGTGCAAGGCGAATTTACCATTTTTTTTCTTAGCATTTCTCGCCCCAGGCCAGATACTGCCGCTAATTATCGGCTCAGACCGTAAAGCGCACCTGAGCCTCTTGCATTTGGAGATCACTCAAATTTCGGCACGTTATTTGTTTTTTTTTTATAAAACATTAATTTACCGCTGATTAACTAATCTGAAAATTATGAAAACAACTTTATTTTCTCTTCTGTTCTTCGCAATGGCTATAAGCGCATCCGCCCAGAACCAGCCTTCTTCCGGCACAAATGCATTTCCCTGCATCGATGCTGCATACAGGCTTTACAGCACAAACAATATGTGGACCTATATCAAACTCAACACCCGAAACGGACAGATGTGGCAGGTCCAGTGGGACACTGGAAAAAACAGGTTCGAGTCTCCCCTTTCGCTCAAGGCGCTCGCCGCACCCGATCAGGAAAAAAACAGCAGATTTGTCCTCAGCCCCACCACCAATATATACAATTTCATTCTGCTGGACCAGCTTGACGGCCGTGTCTGGCAGGTGCAGTGGTCAAGCAAACCCGAAGAGCGCGCCATTTTAGCCATAGAATAGAAAAAGGACGAAAAAGCATTTTCCTTTATCGGTCCGCAGCATTATTTTTGCACTCTGCTGCGGACACTGCATTTAAATATTGGATAGGCATTACTGCACAAATGGACGAAGTTAAATCTTTGCTATATTTGTTTTTATGCCGGCTGATTTTCTTTAAAATGCGTTATATTTGGCCGGAACAAACAATTAAATCAGCATTTCCCCTTACGCATGAAGCATTTTAAAGGCATATTGATAATGGCGCTCCTTGCCATGCGAATGCTTTACGGCGTTGAAATCCACAGCGTCTCTTCCGTGCTTGCCGATTGCGCCGAGATGCAGAATATTTCAGGCAGGAAAGCCCACCAGTGCGCCGTAGATGCGCCCCATAGCAAAAAGAAAATCCGCATAAGCGCTTCTTCCCAGGACAAAAAAGAAAAGCATAAAACCCCTGCGCTATTAAAATCGCTATCAGAAAAATTTACTGATGAAGCGCTATCGCTCCCTCACAGCAAAAGCACCGCCTATTTTAAGCTGAACACTGCATTTGCAGACGCTTCAAAAAACTCCCTCTACAGACTCCATTTCTTTTAGACTCAAAATTCAGTTTCAAATTTACCGATTCGCTGGCTTAACTATCGATAGTACGCTCATCACATCGTAAAAGAAGGCCGTTTTTTATGTTCTCTGCTGCCACCTGCGATTGCCAGCCTGTAAAACAGCGACCTATCCAGCTGCAAGACCATATATAAAAAGTGCCGGCTTACGAGAAAAGCCCATTATTTAGCATTCGGCTTCAAGAGTCTGAAATGCCCTGTAAAACTATGGCAGCCCGCACTCCCGCTGCGCTTTCCAATACAGCTGAAAACCTGTTTAAACCAATTAAAACCAGACCCGCCGACGGTCTGCAAATCAGTATGGCTATTCTGTATTCAGCCGGAATAATCATCGATTATTTAATGCAATGAAAAATTTAATTCTTTCTTTTATATCGCTTTTGGCAGTCCATAGCGCCCAGTCACAAAAAAACGCGCTTAAGAGATACCTCGAAAAACAGGATGCTTCCACAACCGATACGGTCATCTGTTTGAAATCCTCGGATTCGGTCTGGGCTGATCTTCCCGTGACCCTAATCAGGGGGCGTGAAAAAGGTCCAACCCTTACCCTAGCCGCCGGAATCCGCGAAGGCGGATTTTCCGCCGCCGCTTCCCTGCTGCAGCTTCGCCGTGAGATAATGCCTGAAAAGCTCAAGGGAAACCTCATTATAATTCCCGACGCTGATGTACAGCGCTACAGCGGCCGCAGCTCCCAATCCGACAACATCCGAATGTCCCATCTTTCCGATGCTTTTCCGGGCAGCGCCAAGAGAACCGCGGCAGAATTGATCGCCGATTTTATTTCGACTGATGTCTTTGATGCAACTGATGTATTTCTGGAGCTGAACGGCTGCTATTCCGGCAGTGATCCGATAGCTTTTATGTGCTACTACGACAATGCGGAATTCATGCAGCAGACAATGCTGGCGTACCGCCTGAGCGAAGCAAGCGGACTCGGCACCATCCTGAGCCATCCGTACCCGCTCTCATCAGGAGAGCCTTCAAAATGCGCCGTGAAGCAGGCGGTCAGGCTGGGAATTCCCTCATTGAGCATGACATTAGGCGGATATGAAAAACAGGGATCCTCCAGCCAGCCATCGGATGAAGAAGCGCTTTACAGGATTATGGCAAAATTGGAAATCTACAATAATGGCACAACAAAGCCTTCCCGCACAAAGAAATCCAGGTATAACAGAAAGGCCTGTATAAAGGTTCCATTTCAGGGCATATTCTGCAGCTCCATTAAGCCAGAGGATAAAATCAAAGAAAGCCAGAAGATAGGCTATCTGACCGATATTTTCGGCAACAGGAAAAAAACTCTCAGAGCGCCCGAGTCGGGCACCGTACTTTACAAAACAGATGCAGATGCTGTAAATGCTGACGAAACTGTAATCTGCATCGGATACAGGATCCAATAGCAGAAATATCTGCTGGATTTCGATTTGGAGCAGTTTCTGCCAAGACAGATAACTACGCTGCGCACTGCATGCATATATCCATTTCTTTAACACAATTAAATCAAAGATCATGAATGAGATTTTAAGCACCCCACTTTGGGGAAACACAATATATAAATGGCTCACAGCACTGATAATTATAATTGTCCTTTTCGCGATTATAAAAATATTCAAAGTGTACATTTTCAAGCGGCTCAAAAAATGGGCAGCTGCAACCGCCACATCCTGGGATGAATTCGCAATGGAAGTCATTGAGAAGAACATTCTTCCCCTGCTGTACATAAGCACCGTTTATTTTGCCCTGCAGACTTTGGCCTTGGGCCTAAGGGCAAAAAATATTCTTCATACGGCATATATGATTGCCATCACTTTTTTTGTAATCAAAATAATAATTGCCGCTTTCAAAAAATTCGTGCTGTCCTTTATCAAACGCGACCAGGACAGCGAAAGCAAAGAAAAGCAGGCAGGCGGGCTTATCGCCATAGTCAATATCATCATCTGGCTATTAGGCGCCGTATTTCTGATTGATAATATGGGCTACAATGTGACAACCATTGTAGCGGGTCTGGGTGTCGGAGGTATCGCTATCGCGCTTGCGGCACAGACCGTGCTTGGAGATCTCTTCAGCTATTTTGTCATCTTCTTTGACCGTCCATTTGAAATCGGAGATTTTGTAACGGTGGGCACAGACAGCGGCGTTATCGAATATATCGGGATTAAGACCACCCGAATCAGAACCCTGAACGGAGAACAGCTTGTCTGTTCCAATACAGACCTGACCAACTCCAGGCTGCGCAACTTCAAGCGGATGGAAAGAAGAAGGATTGTTTTCGCAATCCGTGTCACCTACCAGACCACTAACAGACAGCTTAGGGACATTCCCGGTATTGTTGGAGAAATAATAGCCTCGAAAGATAAACTGAGCTATGACAGGGGGCATTTTTCAGGTTTTGGAGATTTCAGCCTTAACTTTGAATTCGTCTACTACGTCGATGACCCGGATTACAATTTCTATATGGACGCCCAGCAGGCCGTCTATCTTGAAATTTTCAGTGCCTTTACAGAAAAAGGAATTGAGCTTGCATATCCAACGCAGACCATACAGATTGAAAGCCTTCCGGTATTCTCAGTTGCAAGGAACTAAATAACAACATACTAGGCGATATTCTTTCGCTGAAAAATCTAGACATTTATTAAAGAGACAATTAACCAATAATTGTCTCTTTTTCTGCTGACATAAAGCGCAGGCGAATGGTTTTGATGGTCAATAATCGTTTTCCCGTCCATTTTGGCTGCTCCGATATTTAAAATAAGCTCCCAAGGCATCACAAGCGGAATGCTAAAAAGTATCAGGCAATAATGGCAAGTATGATATCATAGACAAGCGCTTTAAGCTCCTTATTACAGAGCGATAAATCCCTGTCGGGCGGATTTCCATGATAAATCAGGTTCCTGACTTTAATAAGCTGGCCAAATTCCACATCATAATCGTCCGGATCCAGATGGAGATATTTTATAAAACCCTCAAACTGATCGATAAGGCCGGTCTTTTTAATAAAGGATACTTTCTCAAAAGCTTTAGAATCAAATTCCTGTTTATCTGCGTCCGCGACTATTTCACCGATTTCTTTTATCTTCTTTTTTATGAACTTATTAATAGAGCTTTCTGATCCTGTAAAAGCATATTCTTCCTTGACAGTGAAAGCACTGCCGTCCAAGGGCTCATTTAAGAAATAGTTTCTGAACTTTTCAACGATGTTGTAAAGGACCATGAAAGCTGAAATATCATCAAGGTGCTTTATCCTTACGAGTCTGGGAACAGCCTCCTGTATAAGCTCCCTGAAAGTTTGGAATTTCTCAAAATTTACCGAATCTGCAAAATCGTAAATATTCTGATATTTGTCCTTCAAATGAAATTCCTGCGAGGAATCAAAGTTTTCGCCGGAAAGCTTAAAGACTTCTCTGGTGCCAAAATTATCCCTATCATTCACCCTGAGCAGGGCATTGAAAAAATCAATGTTCTTCTCCCAGTACAGGGACATCAGCAAGCATAAGTCTTCTCCGAGGGAAAGCAGCTCCAGATCTTTAACTTTTTCGCTGTCATCCCTTAGAGCCAGCTGTGCATCTCTGGTTATTACAAAATCCTTTTTTGGTTCGCCCTGTTTATAGGAATGGCTTAATGAAAGCATAAATTCGACAGGACCAAACCTGGTCCATCTGTTATGGTTCCGTTCAATGAATTTGTCATCTGAATCATAAGTTCCAAGCTGGCCGTACTGGATATATCCTGTGAGATGGGAAATGGCATTGTCTGCCAGGCTGAATCTTGCGTCAGCGGCATACCTTCCATTCTGGAAAAGACAGAAATTTCGAATAACCAGTATGACGGATTTCTTGTCATGATCGAAATAATTAGTTCCATGAAAATCTATCAGAGAGCTTTCAGAAAACTCAAAAAACTCCGGGTTCACCCATTTATATGGCGATAATGCAGGATTTACCAAGTCCAGGATGCTGGTTCCTGCTTCTGCAAGTGCTCTGAATTTCTCGTACAGATGATCAGAGGGCTTATAATAAATAATCAGCTGCGCCTCTTCAGGTCTTCTCTGGTTATATATCAGTCTCGCATCAAACTGCGAATCTCCGCTTTCACCGGGAAAGCCGTCCAGCAGTTCTTTATGCTCTGACAGCTTTAGCAGTATGGGCACATCATTTTGAAAGTAGTCTTTCATTATTATAAATTATAATTAAAGCATTATTTAAGTTTAGACGGCGCAGAATAAAATATGCAGCCAGCCAAATTTATTAAAATAAAACAGAAAAAAACGCAGGTAGAATTACCTGATATCTCAATTTCTCTTATTTCTGGAGAGCCAATCAATCTAAAGATTTTTGCTAAAATCAATATTTTACACCACATTTTAATGTACCCTTACAACCGAAGATTCGGGAAAATCGACGTCAAGATATTTCTTTATGATTCCGGTTATAACATCAATGCGGGTCCCGATAATCACAGATCGGTTTTTGACAGGCCAATCGGTCATTATTGCAGTTAATTTTGGCTTTACAGTTCCCGAAATCAAATGCGAAGGATCCGTATACCACAAGCCGCACCCGCTGATTCCGTGAAGGTCTGGTCCAGTTCCAAAGGTACCATTCCTGCTGTTATACGCAGATTTTTTATTATAGTGGGCAACTACATTAACTGCCGGATTTCGATTTAAATTAGAATACTGGTCGAGTTTCGCCGGCGAAGTAAAATGAAAAAACGTGGTGGCATCAAAAATATCGGTCTTGTACAAAACTTTAGACTTTGTTGCAGGGTAACCAAGAAAAGTGTAGCACTCCCCGTCTTTGAATGTGTGGTTGATTGCAAGATCATCTGCCTGGACAAAACTGTATCTTCTTAAAATATGCTGGACGCAATTATCATTGAGTTTCAAGACCGCCACATCTACTCCATCTCTCTCCCTATTTGCAGGACCAATATAAAAAGTTGTCCCGCCTGGCCTGATCGTTTCATAATCTTCCGATAAGAAAATAAATAAATCCCTGTACCTGTCAAAAACATGAGCGGCTGATACAAGAAAATAATGCTCTTGAATCTGTATAAACACACCTGTCCCATGAACTTTATAGTTGGAGGTATCAGTGAGAAGAATGCATGTGTAGTTCCTCATTGAACCCAGACTCATTAATTGAAGCTCTCTATATAATTCTTCCGGTGTTTTCATATCGCAAAAAATTAACTAAAAAAAAAATTATCATACTAGATCTGATTGATGATTTTTAACTTTCGTTGAAACCCTTATGCTCAAATGCTTTGTGCAGCCAATTCAATAAAAATAATAAAAATAAAAAAAATAAATTGGCTCTCGTTCTTTTTTACGCTGTCAGCTGCGTTAATAAAATTTCCAGAACAAATGAGCGGCATCGGCTGCCTGCAAAGCAGTTCGTCTAACTAAACAGCCTACAGAAATTTCTCTGCTCGAGGTATCGGCAGTGCTTGCTGCATTTAACAGGTTATAATAATTATTCCTTTAGGATGCCCGCAGAATATCCAATACATTATTTTCAAATTTACCATTAAATTTACTGCAATTCTTGCGGTCGAACTCTATTGCCGCCAAATGGCGGAAATTAGAGACAATTAAAGACATCATATCGTTTGAGCCATAAAACAAAATAAGTTTGAATCATCGTCTAATTCATAATTGACAACGAAGTGTTGAAAAAAATGCAGATATGATATACTCTAATTCCGCTGGTAAAAATAATGCCTTACCAAAACAATCAATTGAGGTAAAGTCTTTTCCCTTTTCGTCATCTGAGAAAACCTCTTTTACCTTTATAGACCTATTTGCAGGCATTGGAGGTTTCCGAATGGCAATGCAGTCTGCTGGCGGAAGATGCGTGTATTCCAGCGAATGGGACAAGGCTGGAAAAAACGGTCAAATTGACCACGCTTTTTCAATATAAAGTGACCACCGCTTTCGGATCAAACTGACCACCACTTTTCAATTTAAACTGACCACCTTGTCTCGGTTTAAATTGACCACCAAACACTACTTCTTTTCATGTTGTTAAACCATGGATCTGTATAAAAACTACAGACTATGGCAAATAACAAACTAGACATGAACAAAATTAGAAAAGTCATTAAGTTGCACTGCAACGGCAAAAGCAAGCTGTTTATAAGCCGATATTTATCTTTATCCAGAAATACTGTAAAAAAATATATCTCTTTATTTGAAGTTCTTGGATTAAGCCTGGAAACCGTAAACAAGAAAACTGACACCTAATTAGACGAACTGTTTTCTCAGGGTCCAACAGAAGTTATTTCCTCAAGAATCGAAGATCTGTATGCTTATTTTCCTCAGATGGAACGTGAATTAAAAAAGGTAGGCATCACCATACAGACTATGTGGGAAAGATATATTGAAACCCATCCTGACGGTCTTAGAGTAACACAGTTCAGGCATCGCTTCCGAGACTGGAGCAACAAGGTAAACCCTGTGATGCATATGAATCACAAGGCTGGCGATAAAATGTATGTTGACTATGCTGGAAAGACGCTTTCAATCATAGACAAAAGCACATCCGAGGTTCAGGAAGTACAGTTTTTTGTTGCCATACTCGGTGCCAGCCAGTATACTTACGCAGAAGCTTCAATGAGCCAGCAGAAGGAAGATTTTGTAGCTTCGGTAGAAAATGCAATGCGTTTTTTTCAAGGAACACCTGCCGCAATTGTGCCTGACAACTTAAAATCTGCCGTAGTCAGAACCAGCCGCTTCGAACCCACCATTAATGAAACTCTGGCTGATTTAGCTGAACATTATGAAACTACTATTCTGCCTGCAAGAGCATACAGACCCAGAGACAAATCTTTAGTTGAGGGTGCGGTTAAGATACTTTACAGAAGAATTTATGCAAATCTGAAAGACTCTAAATACTTCAGCATAGAAGAACTGAACCAGGAAATATGGAATCTGCTCGATGCACATAACAACAAGAAACTTACCGGAAGACCATACTCTCGTTTTGAACTCTTTATGGAAGATGAAAGACATGAACTGCAGCCTCTTCCTCTGGAACGCTTTGAGATTAAATACCAGTCTCTGGCAACAGTAATGCAGAATGGGCACGTCCAGTTAAGCCAGGATAAAAACTACTACAGCGTGCCCTATCAATATTTAAAGAAAAAAGTAAAGCTGCTCTACACAAGCTCTACTGTTGAAATATACTTCAAATACAACCGTATAGCCACTCATATCAGAAATCCCAAGCCCTATATCTATACCACAAATCCCGAACATATGGCAAGCACACATCAGTTTGTAGCACAGTGGAATGCCTTAAGGTTTATTGACTGGGCCAATAGTATTGATCCGGCAGTAGGAGAATATATCATGCAGATAATAGAAAGCAGGAACCACCCCGAACAGGCCTATAAAAGCTGTTTAGGCATATTGTCTTTTGATAAGAAAGTAGGTGCAGAAAGATTAGCAAATGCCTGCAAACGTGCTCTGGATTTTAAGATTTATAATTTTAAAACCATACAGAACATCTTAGAAAACAGTCTGGATAAGATACCCATGGAACACGAAAAGGAAGAAGATCAGGATCTTCCCGACCACGGCAATATCAGAGGAAAAAATTATTATAACTAAAATCAATTTACAATGAATGAATCTACTGTAGCAAAAATGAAACAGATGAAGCTTCATGGAATGCATAACGCCTTCATGACAGCTATCGAAAGCGGTAAAACCGATCATTATACCATTGACCAGTTTATGTCAATGATAATAGATGCCGAATGGGATGAACGCCACAACAGGCGTATTGAACGCAGTATTGCCAATGCACGCTTCCATTACAAATCAAATATTGAAAGCATCAATTTTGACCAGTCCCGGAACATTGACAGAAATCTTATACTCCGGCTTGCAGAATGCAGTTTTGTAGAAAAGAATGAAAATATACTAATCACAGGAAGCACAGGGGTTGGTAAAAGTTTTTTAGGAACAGCACTTGGTTATCAGGCCTGTATCGAAGGGTATAAAGTAAGTTATTTTAATACTGCAAAATTATTTGCAAAGCTGAAAATGGCCAAGGCAGATGGCACATACCTGAGAGAACTGATGAAAATACAAAGGCAGGATGTTATCATACTAGATGACTTTGGACTCCAGGCATTGGACAGCCAGAACAGAATCACACTTTTAGAGATCATCGAGGACAGGCACAACAATGGTTCTATTATTGTAACCTCGCAGATCCCCGTTCAGGGATGGTATGACATAATAGGCGAGAAAACCATAGCAGATGCAATCCTGGACAGATTAATACATCAAGCCCACAGGGTTGAGCTGCATGGGGAATCAATGAGAAAGAAAAAAAGCATAATCAAGGAATAATTATTTATTTATATTTGAAACAATAATTAACACACGAAAAAAAGTAGTTTTTTAGGTGCTCACTTTGCACCGAAATTAGATGGTCACTTTAAACCGAAACGAAGTGGTCACTTTAAATTGGAAAACAGTGGTCAATATCACTGAGTTTTACAGTAAGGGTGAGAAATTATTCTCCTGTGCATTTTAGAATAGGTTGTACCATAAAACTCTGCCTTCTTCAAATTTGCACGAAGATCTTCAATGGAGCTTGCACCAGGCGAGCGGAAAGCATTATGCTGATCAAAACTGTCACCATCATAGATATGCACTTCGGCTACTGGTGTTTTGGCTACCAAATCTAAAATATACGCTCCGGTACCGCCTAAACCAATAATGGCTATCTTTTGGTTAGAGAATGTATTATTAAGCATATCTATATTTGCTCTGCTTGAATTAGTATCCAAATAATGAAATACACCCTGATTATCATGATCAGTTATAACTTTAAATGTCTTCTCGGTAAGCGAGGGGTTTAAAAATTTAGCTGGCGCCGAAATAATATCCGCATAACGTTTTACCTTCTCATAGTAATTAGGATAACCTGCGGCAGGCTTATTAGAAAAAGAACGATTCACCGTTATTCCATCACGGAGCGTTGCATCAACGTTACTGTGCTGAATAGCCGTTATTAGGGAGCCGTCTTCATTACATGGGTTCTCACCAATGAAGTAAATCACATGATTATCAGGCACGCCAGTAGTCTCATTGTTCTTTAAGGTCAATGTACTTACCAATATTCCTAAAAGATGTTCCCTCTTATCATTCAAATAAGGTATATGGTGGACTAATAAAAATCCACCATTTACTTCAATTTCATATCCTTCGTCTCTAAGACGCTTCAGATCTACACTATGACTTATCAGTTGCTGTGACATCGAAAATCATTTTATGTTTAACCCTAACCACCGAATTCTTAACCATCGTTCCCTCTGGTTTAGGATCATGACCTCTACTGTAAGTAACCGTGTATCCCTTATTTGGATTATCATCATACAATCCAAATGCCAGCACAACAACTTCCTGAAAGGATATGGTTCTTTTTTTCCATTCTTTTGGAGCTGCATTTACAATAATTATGAAATCAGCCTTTGCTGGCTTGGAAAAAAAATGTTCCTCACCAGGGCGCGCAAGATCTACAATCTCATCATCAGTAATAAAATCATCTTCATAGCCTTCTTTGATGTCGAGATACAAATCGTCATTGGGATCAATATTGCCTAATTCCCTAATCTTGGCACCATTGATAAATTGCTTATACCAAATAAAGGGTATTTTGTTTATGGTGAAATGCAATTTCTTCTTCACAAAAAAATACTCTGTTTCTGGTCTGGCAAGATTGACCTTCGTATCGTTATCAATTAATTCATCACTGTAAGGCTTGCGTATGGACAGGTAAAGTTCTGTTTCAAGAGGAATACCTGCTTCTGCTTTTAATTCCTTACCGGTCTTATACTGGTCTTTTGTGAAATAGTCTTTTCCTTCAATTACATATTTAAGGACAGAGCCTGAGTTTTTATCCTCATGCTTATTTGGTTCTACATGACCGCTTTTATTATTGGAGTTTTCCATTGTACTTGTGTTTTATTATTTATATAAAATTTCCTCTAAAGACTTTAAGAACTTCCAAGAGGTGGAAGAACCAGACTTTTGTTGTTAAAATTTTGTTTTTGATAAAAAAACAACTTAGTTTTACACAACAAATGCAGGGATACAGAGGTGATAAGCCTCTATATAGAAGTCGAACAAACTTATTCCCTAACCCAATCCGCACCGCCAAGTTCTGATTGGGTTTTTTTATGTTTATCAATTATCTCATTTTATTAATTTTTATTATCAACTCTCACTTCAACTTCTTGTCTAATTTTAACATTGCCATGGATAAAGCTAAAACTATTCAATAGCTGAGTAACTTCATTATAAATATTACCGCGCTTCTTTGTGTCTTTTATTGTTATTATGCAGCAAAATTCCTGACTAGGTGTAAAATTCTGAGCTTCTGCCTTCGCCTCGGTATAATGTCTGAACAAACCTTCGAGTTTTAAATACCAGTTTTTAGGGCCTTTTAAATAATGCTCTTTATTGGCAGGAGTGAAATCATCAAAATTAACGCACCACTTTTTGACCGGCTGAAATTTATTTCCGTAAGAAATAAGCATACGCTCTGTTGAAAATTTATCCGTTACAGATTTATGCGTTTTTCGTGAATAAAGATTAGGCGCCAAAAGATTTTGTCGATTATCTGCTCCAATTGGGTTTTTAATCGTTTTCTGGGTAATGTCCCTGGCTACTTTAGTATCATAACTGCCAAACATAACATCTATATTACTTTGGCAGTATTCTACTCCTTGTGAAACTTCGAGAATTGGAGAAGTTACCAGCGTAACTGTAACTTCTCCATAATAATATCCATCCTCATCAATCATACTCTGAGGAAATGGAAAATCCAAAATATCAATAAAGCTTCCCTTTTCTAAGTTATCCTGCAGAATTAATGTAATCTCATTTGGTTCATTATACAAGATATCATCAATATTGGTAGGCAGACCAAATCCGGCATGATTTAATTTTTCCGCAAGCTCCATCTTCATCTCATCTGGATATTTCGCAGAATGTATGATTAAGCCCTTAAGCAGCGTTGGGCTAAACACTTCGTTTAGCTTAAAATTTAAACCCGCAGCAATAGCTGTAATACGCGGTGTCGAAAAACTTGTACCGACATTATGAGCTACCCCTCCAGAGGTCGAAAATGACTTAACAGTATTGTAAATTGCAGTATTTCTAGAATTCAAACCTGCATTTCCTCCAATATGAGTAAGATCAGGCTTTATCGTATAGGAAGGCCCGGGACCTTTTCTGGAAAAAGGCGAAGGATTATGCTTTCCTACCTGATCCGTTGCATTCTGATCATGTGAAATCGATCCCACTACCAGCCCTCTAACCGTATCAGCTGAATTAGCGATTCTTGATTTTGGTGCTTTGAATTTAAAATTTTCACAATTTCCTGCCGATTTGCAAATCAGCACATCGTTGTGATCCTGAATTTCATCCAATGCTTTTCCAAAATCTGAAAACTCATATAAATCTGCTTCTGTAGCAGTACCAAGTGAGAGATTCCAAATTTTTATATGATTATTTCTGCTTACCGCATCCCTGATGTTTTCAATGAGCTCATCTTCAGAAATAGCCTGTTTGTTTTTATCTGCAATAACGATAGCCTCATAAATTTTGCACCCTTCAAGACCGGTATATTTATTACCCTGGAAATCATCTCCATACAACAGTACGCCTGCAACAAAAGTTCCATGCCCCTTATTAATAACATCATCAATAAAATAAGTGCTGCGGTCATTCTCCAACCATGGCTCGAAATGCGGAATGTTTGCCACACCCGAATCCAGTATCCCTACTATCGGATATTCTTTTCCAGCTTTTGGATATTTTATGGGAATTTCGTCTTCACCGATCATTTCATCAAAAGTAATGTCATAAGTAGGCATTTCTGTTATCATTTGTATTCCATCGAAATCCTGCAGCAAATCAAGAGCATCTTCAGTAATAGAAGCGATACTATATATGTTGAGGTCTGCAGAATAAACAGTTTGTTCTGCATCAATATCATTGTTTTGGCAGAAAGATTCAAAGTTCTGGATAAGAATTCTATTTAATTCACTGTCTCCATAATTAAACAGCTTAACTTTTATCTTAGATTCGGTATTTGGATTAACATTAATTAATGGATGATAAACTTCAATATTCTCAATAGCATCGATACCCATTATAATTGAATCTGAAATAAAATTCTGATCTGCTTTTGCAAAATTATCGATCATCTTCTTAACATCACGTGCATTGTCCACTTTAACCAGTAATTCACTTTCTGAATTGAAACCTATTAAATTAAGTTTTTTATCCACATTGAAGATCAAAGCTATTTCTTTACGAAATCTCTTGGCAAGTGCGTCTTCGTTGACTTTAAGTCTTAAAACAGTTGGAGTATAATTATCCGAACTTACTTTTCGTTTCAAAAGCTGGTCAACCTCAATCAATTTCTCTCTAAAAATTATAGATTTTCCAGCGATGTTGTCCTTATTTACCCATTTAGGCATAGGACCTCCTCCGGCACCTTCAGTTCCGGATTCATCTTTTTCTCTTTTCTGGAAAAACTTAATTGGTAAATTTCTTTCGGTTGCCATATCTTAATTATTTATTTAGATAATTTCTTACCTGTCTTAATGAAACATTCATTTTATCTGCAATTGCTGTTTGTGAAATACCATTATCATTTAAAAATTCAATCATTTTGTCATAAGAAAAAGATCCGTGATTATTAAATTCAAAAATTTCAAAAAGTAGCTCATCATAAGTTAGTACCTCTTTCTCATGAATAATAACCTGTGACTTTGAATTATTAACTATTGTTTTTATATCTGATGGGGATTTACCCTCCAATAATTTTATTAGTCTGTCGTATTTCTTTTTATCATCAAAAAAATCAGTTTTAAAATCGTTTACAAACTCTTTTAATAATTCACTGATTTCATTTTCCTTTGGCATTCCGACCTCTATTACATGATTAAATCTTCTCCAAATCGCTTTATCTAATAATTCAGGATGATTTGTTGCCGCAATAAGTATGTTACTTGATGAAAAACTATCAATATTCTGTAATAAACTATTTATTACCCTTTTTAACTCACCAAGTTCATGCTGGTCGTCTCGTGCTTTTGCAATTGCATCAAATTCATCTAAAAACAAAATACAGGGTTTATTATCAGCAAAATCAAATATTTTTCTGATATTTTTTCCGGTATTCCCAAGTAGAGAAGATACAATTGCATCAAATCTTGCAATAACTAAAGGCAGGCCTGTCTGCTGAGAAATATATCTCGCAAGAGTTGTCTTTCCGCCTCCAGGCATACCATACAACAACAAAGTATTAGAAGTTTCGATTCCGTGTCCAATTAACTTATTCTGATGCTTAACTGCACTTATAAAATCCAAAATTTTATTGTGCATCAATGGGGGCAGCACAATTGGACTGGCGTTTTTATTTGGAATCTCAATATCAACAATACTCATTCTGCTTTCATGATCTACAGGCACAGTCAATAACTCATCCATAGTCACAGCCACACTGGGCTCTTTTTTCTCGATTACTTTTAAAATCATTTTTGACATCTTTTCATCACCGTCTTTCATGACTTTATCAGCAAGAAGCTTAGCATAACTATAAACTTTGCTAGAGTCTTTCGACAATCCTCCTTCTATGATTCTTAATATTTCAGTGTACATTTTCTGTTTTTTTATTGTAGGTTATGGTACAAATTTAATAAATTTTGATATTCAAAACACAAAAAGTGTAATATTTTTTTAAAAAATCGTATTTTTTTTACGGTTAACCGTAATATTACCACACAAACAAACCTATAAAACCTCGCTAATATTGGACTTCAGCAGTATTCAGAGCATATCTAAAAAATTTACTTAAAGATTACAATCAATTCTCTTTCAAAATAACTCCCATATAGCTAGCTGACCATAACCCATCCTAATAACGAATCCAGCCAGTACCCTAAAGATGAGAATTCAAGTCCTGCCACATTTGTTGTAGTAAAACCAACTGCATAAAACTTTAAAAATCAGCAAATAGATAAGTATTCATTTTCATTCGAAACGGCATAAAAAGGCAGCCAAGATAGTGCCCGCCGTATGCTGCATGCGCATAATGGCGCCGCTTTCGCTTGCCACCCTTCGGGACTTATAGCACTCCGCATCCTCATAACCGGTCACTTGATTCTTGCTTTCTTTTTTCCCGTTTTTTCTTTTGAAAACAATTTTTGGGAGTGCAGGGAGAAAGAAATTTTAAATAACAGTAACGCTAAAATTTAAAATCATGGAAATCACAGGACGTATTACAAAAGATGCATTAGCCCGTAAAGTGGGAAATAAAAAACAGGTCGTTAACTTCTCCATTGCCATCAATGATAGCTACAAACCCAAAGGAAGCACCGAGTACAAACAGATTACAACTTTTATCGACTGCTCGTATTGGCTCAATGCCAAACTTGCCGAATGGCTTAAAAAAGGGGCGCTAGTTCAGCTCTTCGGGCGTGTGGGGCTGAGTACTTATATCGGTCACGACGGCTCGGCTATGGGGTCTTTAACCTTTCACATCAACAGCCTTAAGATTTTGGCTTTTGCCAAAAAAGAGGACACATCTGCGAGCGCAGTTTCTGCACCTAAAAAACAAAATTCCTCAGACGATCCCGATGACCTGCCTTTCTAAGGCAGATACTAGGATTGTATTTATAAACGCCAAAAAATCACATTATGAAAGCCTTAGACAAAAACAAGTATACGGACTACGATGTAAGCCATGTATTCAACGAAATCATTTTAAGCCATTTGGATAGCTATAACGGAAAGAAAAAACAGCAGTTGAAGTCTTTCCTCGAAGACTTACAGAAAGGGGGCTGTATCAGCGGTATGATAGGGGAATTTATCTACCACAACGACTGCAAAGCTTTTTACATCAAACACATTGAAGATTTGGAAGGCATCAAAGAGGACTTGGAAGAAGCATTCGGAGAGCCTGTAGCCAACCGCTATAAACTGCCCCACTATACTTTTTTATGCTGGCTCTGCTTTGAGGAGTACTGCTACGGCATTTACAGAGATGTCTTTGAACAATAGCTATTAATCAAACTTTTTCCATCATGAAACCATCTGAAGACTTTAAAACTGCTATAGAGAATTATCTCAATACAACTGCGCAGGGCGATTCAGCCTTTGCCCAAAGCCTTGCCAAAGAAACCAAAAACATCGAGAGCTGTTGCAGTTACATTTTTGGCGAGGTCAAAAAAACAGGATTGTGCGCCTTTGACAATCAGGAAATCTTTGATATGGCACTCAAATATTATAACGATGACAGTATTGGTGCGCCTGCACCAATCAACTGTAAAGTGGTGGTAAATCAGCCTGTAAAGGCTGATTTATTCAGCTCTACTCCTGAAATGACTCCGCAGGTCGCAAGACCTGAAACTGTAGTGTTGCATACAGCGAAACCCGTACAGCAAACCTTAACACTTTTTGACTTATGAAACCGCATACCGCCATAGAAAAACAGATAGTCGCATTAAGCGAATCCCTTGCGCCCATTACCCCCGAAATACACTCATGGGCAGAAAAGACCATTTTTCTGAAATGGGGCGTTTTATCACGTGGAAAATTTCACTGTCTGGACTGTGGAAACGCTTGGAAACCCGAATCCGAAAAACAGTCTGCGAAATTTACGGCTTGCTTAGCCTGTAAAGGAAAACTTAAAATGCACGGTTGCAATCAAGTGCATTTCAAGGAAATAGAATACAGCGCAGTAGTAACTTGTCTTTCGGATTTTCAAATAGTGCGCATCATTTGTTCGACCAAACAGATGAAGAAGAACTGTCTGCCCTCCTATTCCCATACCGAAGTGATGCAGCATTGGATAAACCCAAAAGGCGAAGTGCGCACCATGTCACGCAGTACAAATGTTTTTTCGCACGCATACGATGCATGGCAGTACTATTCGCCCCTTGAAATCCGCCCAAAGGATTTTCAGAACTCTCCCAAGTACCGAATCAACCCCTACAGGTTTTATCCACGCTTGAAAGTGCTTCCCGTATTGAAACGAAATGGCTTTAAGACAAGTTTTTATGAGGTAGCACCTCAGGTGTTGCTTTCATCATTATTAAAAGACCACTGTGCTGAAACTCTGCTGAAAACTAGGCAGATTTCATGGCTCCGCTATTACCTTGAATCTCCCCATCAGCATGTCCTGCGCAACTGGCAGGCCGTAAAAATATGTCTTAAAAAGAATTATACAGTTTCCGATTTTGGAATTTGGGAGGATTATATCGAACTTTTGCGTTGGTTTAAAAAAGACATAACCTCCGCCCTGCTCGTCTGTCCTGCTGATTTACACTTGGAGCATGACAGATTGGTGGAGAAAAAACAGCAGTTGCTGAGAAAAAAATATCTTGTGAAAATGCGTGCGGAAATAGAAAAAGCGCAAGGTCTGTATGCTGAGGAGAAAAAACAGTTTTTCGGGTTATGCTTTTCAGGGGCAGGAATTACTATTTCAGTATTGGAGAATGTTTCTGAATTTATGACCGAAGGCGACAGCCTGAGACACTGTGTTTTTACCAATGAGTATTTCAAAAAGATAGATTCCCTGCTCTTCTCTGCACGCATTGACAACAAACCAATCGAAACTATAGAGGTTTCTCTTTCTAAAATGGAAATAGCACAGTGCCGTGGTTTGAGGAATCACAATTCAAAACATCATAAAGCTATTTTCAGTTTGATGAAAAAAAACCTTTATCAGATTCGCTCCCGAATGAAAAAGAAGAAAGCAGAACAATGCTAAAAGCGGAAAAACCGAAGAACTTTCGGTTTTTCCGCTTTATAACATTTCAGACACTGAAATTTTCCTTGCTGATTTATAGCAATCTTCCTCTTAGATTGTTCAAATCAAAAAAAAATAATTACTGTTCAATAGCGTACTGCCTTCAATGCAGACTATTAAACAGGGGAAGAAAAATCCATTTCTAAATAAACTATGAAAAAATAACAATTTTAACATTTCATTTATAAACAGAGATATTTTTATAATTATCTTTGTTTACGATTTTACATGTCTTATGAAAAGATTCCACATCATAGTAATTATTACCTTAGGTTTCTTCTTGATGCCAATGGCTACTTTTGCTTGTGGAAAACTTTCTGGAAAGATTTCTTATACTAAAGAAGCTTCCAAAAATCATGACAATGATTGCTGCTCGAAAGATGGCAGTCATTCCAAAAAAAATAATGATGGCTGCTGCGGTCATAAATGTGGGCACAAGTCATGCGGTTGTGTCTCAATCTGTAACGGAGGAATTACTTTCTTTAACCAACTTGACTTTAAAAACATCACTATAAGTGTTTTTTCTAAAAAACAAAAATTCCACAGTTCAGAAACCTCCATTCTCTCTGGTTTCTATACTATCTGGCTTATCCCTAAAATAAGCTAAATACCTTTTTTGACAGCCATACGTGTGTCAAAAAAGGAAGCCTAACTGCTTCATTTTTTTATTTTTCGCTTTTTGTAGAATAATTCTCTATACAGTTCTTGTATGCAATTATTTCTCAAAAGCAATATTCACTTCAAATACATTTTAAAATGAAATCAATTCAAAAAGGATTGATGGCAATCACTCTATTGCTGTCAGTCATAGTGTTTGGCGCACCTATAAAAAATGCAAAAAACATAAATGCAAAAATTTATGGTAATTGTTTAATGTGCAAAACTGCTATTGAAAAAGCAGGAAACATCAAAAATATCGCTTCGGTAAACTGGAATGAAAACACCAAAATAGCGGCTATTACCTATGATGAGAAGAAAACAAATCAGGATGAAGTCCTGAAAAGAATTGCCTTAGCAGGATATGACAGCGACCAGTTCTTAGCTCCTGGTGACGCCTATGCAAAACTTCCACAATGCTGCCAATATGAAAGAACAAATATGGCGGCTCCAATAAAAAAATCCGAAATGGATATGGGTAAAATGGATCATTCACAGCATACAGCCGCAGTTCCTGCAGATGCACAAGAAAACAGTCCTTTTAAAGCAATTTTCGACAGCTACTTTGATGTAAAAGATGCTTTGGTGAAAACAGATGCTAAAACTGCCGCATTGAAATCTAAAGAGCTCCTTACTGCAATCAATGCTATTAAAATGGAGAACCTAAAGCCAAAAGAACATACTGCATGGATGAATGCAATGAAAAGTTTAGCTTCAGATGCCACAAATATTTCTGAAAACCAAGATGTAAAAAAGCAAAGGGAATCCTTTAAAAGCCTTTCCAAAAACACGTACGATCTTATAAAAACTGCTGATCAGCCGCAGCCGGTTTATTATAATCATTGTCCAATGGTTGATGCGAATTGGCTCAGCAAAGAAAGCGGCATCAAGAATCCGTATTACGGTTCACAGATGTTAAGCTGTGGATCAACTATAGAAACAATCAAATAATCCCAAATCAAAAAATGAAAAATATAATAACCGTTAGTTCAATGCTTGGAGTTTTAATTTTAGGGACCGTTTCGCTGTTTTCTTGCAGTAAAATGGATGATATGAATATGTCCGATCCAAAACTGAATATAAACTATCCTGCCGCTTATGTGGTCAATGGTCAGGACGGCACAATTTCAGTAATCAAATTGGAAACTAATGAAGTTACAGAAACCTTAAGCCTAATGGGCAGCGGCAACGATATGATCATGTGGCCGCACCACATTTCTTTACATTCCAATCATCTGGCTATCGGTGTACCCGGAATGGACTTCTCTGCAGGCCATACCGCAGGTATGGGAGGAATGACAGGTAAACTCCTTGTAATTGACCCAGCCAGTGGGGCAACAGTAAAAAATATCAGCCTGCCAATGATGAACCACAACACAATATACAGCCCAAATGGTTCAGAAATCTGGGTGCCGCAAATGGACATCAATGGAAAAGTTCTGGTTTATGACGCCTTAACATACGCATTGAAAAGCACCATTGCAGTTGGCATGATGCCCGCTGAGCTTACCTTTTCTTCTGATGGGACTAAGGCTTATATTGCTAATGGAGATGACAATACTGTGTCAGTTATAAATACCGCAACCAAGCAGGTTACAGCCACAGTTGCTGTGGGAAAAAACCCTGTGGGTGCCTGGACAGGAACTGACGCCAGAATGTATGTTGATAATGAAGACGGGCAATCTATCTCGGTAATCAATGTGGCAACCGATGCCGTAGGCCAAACCATTGATCTAGGATTTATGCCTGGAATAGCGTCTCACAATGGAAATAAGAAAGAACTTTGGGTAAGTGATCCTGTCAATGCAAAAGTCCATTATTGGACCTGGGACCAGACTAAGATGATGTGGGTTCATGGAGGTGTATTCACTACTGGTGCCGGTGCACATGCTATAACATTTACAGCAGATGGAAATACTGCCTATGTGACCAATCAGACCGCCAATACGGTCTCTGTTGTTAATGTATCAAACCATACGGTCTCTAAAACGATTAATGTCGGTAGAAAACCCAACGGATTGGTGCTGAAAATATAAATCTGATATAAAGGCATTTAAAAGGCAAAATAGAGATTGGATTTGCAATCAAAAAAAGAATAATTCTTATAACACTCAAACAAAGGAATGTTAGACAAAAAAACATTCATTAGAGATAAAAACTAAAAAAAATGAAAAAACTAATTTTCTCAACCCTTGTAATGGCAATTGTACTTACAGCTTGTAATTCAAAAAACAAAGAAACTGCAGCTCCTGAAGCGGCTTCCGGGACAGCTCAGAATGACTCGCAATTGTATGCCTGTTCCATGCATCCTGAAATTACAGGAAAAAAAGGAGACAAATGTTCCAAATGCGGAATGGAATTAACCGAGCCAGTAAAGGAAACGGCCGGAAAAAGTGCAGAAGTAGAAACAGCCCAGACTGCTCAAGGAACATTTTCTATAAACGAAATCGTGAGTAATTATCTGTCCCTAAAAAATGCATTAACCAAAGATGATACAAAAGGAGCTGCAGATGCAGGCAAGGCATTATATGCAGTTTTTAACAGTGTAAATCCCAATTCGATAGATGCGAAATTAAAAGCAGAATATCTTGATATTGCTGATGATGCCAAAGAACACGCAGAACATATTGGAGCTAACGGCGGAAATATTGAACACCAGAGAGAGCATTTTGCCGTGTTAAGTAAAGACATGAATGATTTGATAAAATCTTTCAAATCAGAACAAAAATTGTATCAGGACTTTTGTCCTATGTATGATGGCGGAAAAGGAGCTATTTGGATAAGCGAAACCAAGGAGATCAAAAACCCATATCAAGGAAAAAAAATGTTAACCTGTGGTTCTATGAAAAAAGAACTATAGTACAGCTAAGTACTAATAAATTTATCGGGCTGTTTACATAATGACCACTCAATTTTCTCGTGACTAATGATGTTCATAATTTATTGAAATGTATCTAATTTTTTTAGACTACGCCGTGCGATACTCTTTGCTGAATATTCACTTATTTCCCATGTGTTTATTGTGTAGACAGTCCAATAGATATTTAGAAAAAAAATCAATAGCAACCTATTTTTTAAACAATTTAAAATATAATTAAAATGAAAAATACAATTCTTTCAGCCATATTAATGGTATGCGTAATGGTTTCTGGCAATGCGCAAAGCAAAAAAACAGAAGCAAAATTTTCAACTCAGCAAATTGTTGCAGATTATTTAGCGTTAAAAAATGCACTCGCAAAAGATGACAGCAACGGGGCCGCTAAAGCTGGCAAGGCACTGTATTCGGCTTTCAAAACCACAAATGTAAAATCGATAAATCCAAAATCCAAAGCTGAATATCTTGATATAGCTGACGATGCCAAAGAGCATGCAGAACATATTGGGGCCAATGGCGGTAATATTGAGCATCAAAGAGAGCATTTCGCTCTATTGAGTAAAGACATAAATGATTTGATCAAAACTTTTGGAGCTGCAAAAACACTATATCAGGATTCTTGCCCTATGTATGATGGTGGAAAAGGAGCTATCTGGATCAGTGAAACAAAAGAGATAAAAAACCCTTACTATGGTTCTAAAATGCTTACCTGCGGTTCAATGAAAAAACAATTGTAAAATGAAACGGTTCATCAGAAAGATTCTTTTTATTGGGTTAATTATTTTTCTACTGATGCAATTGTATCAGCCTGCCCGCAATTCCGATTACGGGCAGGTTTTACCAATTCACATTTCAAAAGTCTATCCCATTCCCAAAAATATACAAACGATTCTTAAGACTTCTTGTTACGATTGTCACAGCAGCAACACGCAATATCCATGGTACTCCTACATCCAGCCGGCACGTACCTTTATGGAAGGACATATCAAGGAAGGAAAAGAAAATTTGAATTTCAGCCAATGGGGAAGTTATTCGAAACGAAAACAGGAAAATAAATTAGACCGAATTGCCAAGCAGATAAAAGCCAATCAAATGCCTTTGGCTTCCTATACGCTGATCCATAAAGATGCAGTACTGAATACTGTTCAGAAAGAACAGCTACTCAATTGGATTGAAAAAGTAAGTGATAGTCTTTCAAAAATAAATTAAATCTATGGTACACAAATTAATAGAATGGTCCCTGCGCAACCGTTTCATCATATTACTATTATCAGCAGGAATATTTGTTTGGGGTATTATCTCTATTCAAAAAAATCCTATTGATGCTATTCCAGATCTATCTGAAAATCAGGTAATCGTTTTTACAGAATGGATGGGACGTGCTCCACAGCTCGTTGAAGACCAGATCACCTATCCCTTGGTTACCAACCTTCAGGGATTGCCTAAAATTAAATATGTAAGGGCTGCTTCCATGTTTGGAATGAGTTTTATCTATGTCATTTTTGAGGATGATGTTGATGTATACTGGGCAAGATCAAGAGTACTGGAAAGGCTCAGTACAATTAGCAGCACCCTGCCCAAAGGAGTTGCACCGCAATTGGGACCCGATGGAACCGGAGTTGGCCATATACTCTGGTATACTTTGGACGCTCCCGGCATTGACCTTGGCGAACAAAGGGCACTGCAGGACTGGTATGTCAAATTTGCTTTGCAAAATGTCCCCGGAGTAAGTGAAATTGCTTCTTTTGGAGGATTTCAAAAAGAATACCAGGTTACCATTGATCCAAACAAACTGCTATATTATAAGCTGTCTGTCCCTGAGGTTATAAGCGCCGTACGAGCCAATAATAACGAAAGCGGCGGAAGAAAATTCGACATGAGTGATATTGGCTATATCATTAAGACATCCGGTTATCTGAAATCCATAAAAGAAATTGAGGATATTCCACTGAAAAACCAGAATGGTATCCCTATAAAAGTCAGCGATATAGGAACAGTCCAGATGAGCGGAGAAACCCGATTGGGAATCTTTGATCATAATGGTACAGGCGAAGCTGTTGGAGGCATCGTCGTGATGCGTTACGGTGAAAACGCCGATGCCGTTATTGATAATGTGAAAGAAAAGATGAAAGAAGTCGCAAAAGGGCTTCCTAAAGGGGTAAAATTCAATATTGTATATGACCGAGGGCATCTGATCAAAGAGTCTATTGATTCGGTTAAGCGCACCTTAATTGAAGAGATGATTGTGGTTTCGCTTATCGTTATTATTTTTCTTTTCCATTGGCGCAGCGCATTAAGTATCATAATCCAGATCCCAATTACAATTGCCGCGAGTTTCATACTTCTAAATGCCTTTGGAATATCCTCCAATATCATGTCCCTTACCGGTATCGCACTTGCCATTGGGGTAATAGTTGACAACGGTATTATTATGAGTGAAAATGCCTACCAGCATCTCTCACAACGGTATGCACAATGGGAATCCGAACAAAAAACTGAAACAAACTCTGATGAAAAGAATTAAAAATATATTTCGCAAAAAAACACAGTGGATATCCGAAGAGGAAAGGCTTAAAGTAATTGAGAAAAGCAGCAAGCAGGTTTCTCGCGGGGTATTCTTTGCCACCATAATTATAATTACTTCTTTCCTGCCTGTATTTATGCTTACCGGACAGGAAGGAAAGCTATTCCATCCCTTGGCTTATACAAAAACTTTCATACTGATTGTGGATGCCTTGTTGGTACTTACATTAGCTCCGGTACTGATCTCTTTTTTTATGAAAGGGAAATTCCGTCCAACTGATGCACATCCCGTAAATCGTTTTTTGGAAAAAGGTTATGAGCCTATCATACGCTGGGTCCTAAAATGGAGAAAAACAACCCTTACGGTTAATATTTTGGCGTTATTGATTTCCATTCCATTATTGATGCGGCTGGGAACAGAGTTCATGCCCCCACTGGATGAGCAGAGCATTTTATTTATGCCTGTTACCCTGCCTGATGTATCCAATGGAGAAATCAAACGCATCTTGCAGGTACAGGATAAAATAATAAAATCAGTTCCCGAAGTAGAAAGTGTTTTAGGCAAAGCCGGACGGGCTAATACAGCTACCGATAATTCCCCAATGAGCATGATTGAGACCATTATCATGCTAAAACCAAAATCAGAATGGCGTAAAGGAATAGACAAAAAAGACATTATTAAGGAACTCGATACCAAACTGCAGATCCCGGGTGTGGTAAACGGTTGGACACAGCCTATCATCAACCGTATCAATATGCTCGCTACAGGAATTCGTACCGACGTGGGTATTAAAGTCTACGGTCAAAATCTCGATACCATTGCGCGAGTATCAGAAAGAGTAAAAATGGCTTTAGAGGGAACCCCTGGAGTGTCTGACTTATTTGTGGATCCTATTACTGGTGGCAAATACCTGGATGTTGATGTCAATCGTTCCGAACTGGCCCGTTATGGACTCACTGTAGATGACGTAAACCAAACCGTGGAATTTGCCTTAGGAGGAGCGTCCATCGGCAATACCGTTGAAGGACGAAGACGATTTTCAATAAGCGTTCGTATGGCACAGGACTATAGAAATAGCGTAGAACGCATTAAACGCATTCCCCTGCAGTCTCCAACCTTTGGAGAGGTGCCCCTATCTTCTGTTGCCGATATTAAATTCGTAGATGGCCCTCCAATGATTAGTTCAGAAAATGCACTCCTTCGCGGGGCAGTCATGTTCAACATACGTGATCGTGATATGGGGGGAACCGTACAGGAAGCTATGAAAAAATTAGAAAGTGCCAAAAATATACTTCCCGAAGGGTACTTTATAGAATGGAGCGGACAATATGAGAACCTGATCAGCGGAGAAAAGACCCTTAAAATCATTGCACCGATAGTATTGCTTATTATTTTCTTCTCCCTCTATTTTGCCTTTAATTCCCTTAGAGAAGCCTTCTTAAGTCTTATAACAGTGCCTTTTGCTTTGATTGGAGGTGCCTATATAATTTTTTTCTGGGATGTCAATCTATCAGTGGCAGTAGCTGTAGGTTTTATAGCCTTGTTTGGTATTGCCGTGGAAACCGGAATTGTGATGGTTATCTATCTCAATGATGCAATGGAGCAGCTTATCAAGGCCAAAGGTAATTCAAGAGAAACCATTACTAAAGACGATCTCAGAGAATATGTGGTACACGGCGCCGCAAAGAGATTACGCCCAAAACTAATGACCGTCTGTGTCTCATTATTTGGATTAGTGCCTGTCCTTTGGTCCAATGGTGTCGGAATGGATGTAATGAAACCAATCGTATTGCCTATGATTGGCGGCGTATTTACCTCTGCCGTACATATCTTATTAGTAACCCCGCTTATTTTCCTAATGTCTAAAGAATATGAATTACGAAAATATGGCAAACTTGAAGTACATGATGTCAAACATTAAAATACTGGCAGTACTATTGCTTTTACTGCCATTACAGCTATTGAGCCAGACCCAACAGGTCTTGTCTCTTGATACAATCCTTCACAGGATTGATAAAAAAAACGTGCTCCTGCAAAGCTATAGCCTAAAGGCTGAAGGGTACAAATATAGTGCTGATGCCGCAACGGCATGGATGGCACCAATGGTGGGTGTTGGGACATTTATGACACCCTATCCTTTTCAGGAAGTTATGGATGACCGCGACAAAGGATCTTTAATGTTCAGAGTTGAACAAGATATCCCCAATATAGGAAAGCTAAACAAGAAGAAAAAATTTATCCAGTCCCAAGGAAATATTGAGAACGCTACGCGGACCGTTACCCTTAACGACTATAAAGCGCAGGCCAAACAGCTCTACTACAGCTGGATGGTAGCCGAAGAGCGAATGAAAGTTTTGGATCAGAACGAAAAGATAATGTTGACCATGAAAAAGATTGAGGAAGTACGCTATCCTTACAATCAGTCGCAATTGGGTAATGTATACAAGATTGACGCAAGGATTGAAGAGAACAAAAATATGATCCGCATGCAGGAAGGTGAAATCGCAAAAGCAAGAGCATGGCTCAACAGCTTGATGAACCAGCCTGGCAATGCTGATTTTTCAATCGACACAAGTATTATTCCTGTCTTCAACCCTGCTTTGCACGACACCACAAGTCTTGCTGCTGTGCGGGGAGATATTAAAAAGATGGATGCGGGAATTGAATCGATGCAGCTCAGTATTCAGGCGATGAAAGCGGAGAAAAATCCCTCTTTTAAAATCCAGTTTGACCACATGAATTCTTTCGATAAAATGATGCCCAAAGCCTATTCGGTAATGGCAATGATGTCTATTCCTATTGCTCCATGGTCATCAAAAATGTATAAATCAGATGTTAAAGCAATGCAATATAATGTACAGGCAATGGAGAAAGAGAAATCCGCCATGCTGCAGGAAACCCAGGGTATGTTATATGGTATGCAATATGAAATACTGACCATGCAAAAAAGAATCCAGGGACTCGAAACAAAAATAATCCCTTCAATGCAAAAATCGCTGGATGTAAACTTTCTGAACTATCAGGAAAACAAACTGCAGATTCCTGTAGTAATTGACTCCTGGGAAGCTTTAAATATGCTGCAGAATAACTTATTAGATGAAAAATTAAAACTATATCAAATGATTGTCGATTATGAAAAAGAACTCTATCGCTAAGTTAGTCGGATTGTTATTCGTTTCGATATTAGTATTGACAGCCTGTAACAAGAAAACAGAGCATAACAGTAAGCCCGCACATCAGCATAGTACAAATCAGGAATATACTTGTCCAATGCATCCCGAAGTTATTCAGGATAAGCCCGGTAGCTGCCCAATATGCGGGATGGAATTGGTTGCAAGACACACTCCTGGAACGGAAACAGCTATAGACAGCAGCCTGAAACACCTTTTAAAACCAGTTAACGAACAAGTTGTTTCAAACATATCTGTCATAAAACCTGACGAGGGTACTAAAATATTCTCTATGCAGGTACAGGGAATTATTACCTACGATACCCGCGAGCAGACCAGTATCTCCAGCAGGGTAAGCGGAAGGATTGAGCGTCTGCTGATTAAGTACAATTATCAGCCCGTAAAAAAAGGACAGTTAATCATGGAAATCTATTCCCCTGATCTGGCTGCCGCGCAAAGAGAGTTGTTATTTATTTATCAATCTGACCCAAACAATCCGATGCTTCAAAAAGCAAAAGACAGACTCTCTCTGCTGGGTATGCAACAGGGGCAAATTCAACAGGTATTAAAAACAGGTAAAATCTCCTATCGCATTCCTGTTTACAGTAATGCCACCGGGTACATCTTAGACAACACGGGAGCGGCAAATGCTTCTGCAACAGCTCCTGCGGCTTCGCCTCAAAGCGCACCGTCAGATGATGGTATGGGCGCAATGGGTTCAAGTAGCAGTGCAGCATCAAATAGCAGCGCATCTGCCCCTGCTTCCTCTGCTATTATGCTAAGAGAAGGACAATATGTTGGTGCAGGACAATCTCTTTTTACAATATATACCAACAAAAACCTTATCGCTGAGTTTGCTTTTGATCCATCGGTATCATCCCAGATTAAAAAAGGACAAAAGTTGGTGTTTTATGAACCCTCAGATAAGCAAACCGTGTATACTGGTACTATCGGACTCATTCAACCCGTCTTTAAAGAGGGAAGCAACTTTACCATAGCCCGAATTTATTTGCAGGATAATAAATTTCAGACCGGAAAATTAGTAACTGCAGCCATTCCTATTGTCAGTAAAGGCTGGTGGCTTCCACAAAGCGCCGTTCTTAATTTAGGAAATAAATCCATCGTTTTCAAAAAAGAGCAGGACGTGTTTGTTCCCAGAGAAGTTAAAACGAAAAATAATGGTGATGGAATGGTGCTAATAGACCAAGACATCAATAATTGGAATATCGCCAGTAATGCGGCTTATATGATAGACAGTGAGAGTTTTATCAAGACAGCTTCAGAAAATAAATTAAAAAATTAAGCCATGAACAATAAACTAATAATTCGTACTATTTTGCTCATTGCAATGGTTTTTCCACTTCTATTTACAGCATGTGCCCAAAAAGAAGAAAAAAAAACCAGTCAGGAAAAAGCTCAAACCTATACCTGCCCCATGCATCCGCAAATTGTAAAAGATGGCCCCGGCTCATGCCCGATCTGTGGAATGGATTTAGTGCCTTTCGAAAAAAACAACGCACAGGACTTTCTAACCTTGGGACCCAGCCAGCAGGCACTAGCTAATCTGACTACAATAACTGCTGGGGAAAATGAATTTTCAAATTCTTCTCATCTTAACGGACGTTTGGTTACTGACCCTGAGCAAACTATTTACATTTCAAGTCGTGTGGCAGGAAGGATTGAAGAGTTGTATGTAAAAGAAACTGGTGTTCCCGTTCGAAAAGGCCAGCCTTTGTACAAAATATATTCAGAGCAGCTTTCAGCCCTGCAGCAGGAGTACCTTCTAGCTACGGCACAGGCTGCAAGCTTTACTGAGGATAAACGATTTGCCCAAATAAAAAATGCTGCAAAACAAAAACTATTATTATATGGACAATCTGAAGCACAGCTTAATGAATTATTAAAAAAACAAAAAGCTTCTCCTTATGTTGTTTATTATGCCCCGGATTCAGGAATAGTTGCAGAACTTTCCATAACAGAAGGCCAATATGTAGCAGAAGGAGGCTCTATTATGAAACTGGAAGATTATACCCGTTTATGGGTCGAAGCTGATGTCTATCCCGCAGATGCTGGTAAAGTTAAAATAGGCCAAAAAGTAAAAGTTATAGTCTCGGGTTATGAAGATCAGCCCCAAACAATGACAGTAGATTTTATAAATCCTGCCCTGCAGACAAGCAAACAGCTCATACAGCTGCGAGGTGCTATTGCCAATCCAAACAAGCAATGGCAGGCAGGTCAACAGGCAATTGTTTTACTGCCTTCATCAGAACAAAAAATGAAATTAACCATACCTGTAGATGCCGTAATAAGAGACGGCAGCGGTACACATGTGTGGATTGAAATTGAAAAAGGCAAATATCAGCCTAGAATGGTGGCTATTGGTTCTGAAACCTTCGATGAAGTCGAAATTACCAGTGGCTTAACAAAAGGTGATATTGTGGTTGCAACTGGCGCCTATCTCTTGTACAGTGAATTTATATTAAAAAAAGGCAAAAACCCAATGTCAGGAATGAAAATGTAATAATTAATCAAGCAAATAATGAAAGAATTAATCAAATCAGGAATCTCCATATTATCAATCTTGTTGCTTATTGCCTGTGGTAATAATGAAAACAAAAAGAAAGAGATTCCACAGAATAAGAAAACGTCAGTCGCAATTACTAAGGAATCCGAAGTAAAGATAAATGATGATCTTTTAAACGCAATTTACAGCCAGTATACTCATTTAACAGTTGCCCTTACTCAAGGTAATATCGCAGAGGCAAAACTGGCAGCTAATGCGATTGAGGCGGGAGCGCAAAAAATCAGCGCCAACAGTAATCTTGTTACAAGTGCTGGGGCAATCGTTTCAGCTCCGGATATTGAAAAGCAGCGAGTAGCTTATTCTCAACTAAGTAATGAAATGGTTGGCTTGCTGAAGAAAGCAGGAATGGCTGACGCTGAGCTGTATGTGCACTATTGTCCAATGGCTTTTGATAATAAAGGGGCAGTATGGATTAGTACTACCAAAGAAGTGCGTAACCCTTACTTTGGAGAAAAAATGCTTAAATGTGGTGAGGTGAAAGAAACAATTAAATAATCAGAATCTAAGATTGAAGACGGTTTGTAATTATTTTTTAGTGTTAAACAATTGGTTGAAACAGCTGATGAGAAACAAGCCATTTGAAACAAGTTTAAAATACATATTAGCTTCAAAAAAAAACACTAACTTTCTATATACTAAACAAATAACACATCGTATCTAAAAAAACAACCTTATGACACATACCTATACAATATCAGGAATGACTTGCGATGGATGCCGCACCAAAGTAGAAAAAACATTAAATGCAGTCGAAGGAATAAAGGCAAATGTCACATTAGATCCACCGATGGCAACCATTACGATGGAAAAACATATTGCCACCGAAGAACTTCAAGCCGCATTAACTGCCGTTGGAAAGTACACCATTGAAATGACTCATGCTACTCATTCCCACGAAAAAACAGCTGAGAAATCATGCTGTAGTACTGCTAATGATCATCAACACAACAAGGATCATAAAAAAATAGCGGTACCTCATAATCATGCCGGTGGAAAATACTATTGCCCAATGCATTGTGAAGGTGATAAAATGTATGATAAAGCCGGAGATTGTCCTGTGTGCGGAATGGATTTGATACAAGAGCCAGCAGCTATTCAAGTACAGCAATATACCTGTCCGATGCATTCGGAAGTTATTACCAATGCGCCTGGTTCATGCCCAATTTGTGGAATGGACTTAGTGCCTATGGAGCCAACGGATACAGAGGAGAACAAAGTATATAAGGAGTTGCTGCAAAAAATGAAAATAGCAATACTCTTTACGGTGCCTATCTTTTTTATTGCTATGATAGAGATGATGCATGACAATCCATTATTGAAAATAATGGACGTTCAAAAATGGAATTGGGTTCAGCTGATTTTCTCACTCCCCGTGATGTTTTATGCCGGTTGGATGTTTTTCGTTCGCGGATGGAAATCAATTGTAACTTGGAATTTAAATATGTTTACCCTTATCGCAATTGGTACTGGGGTAGCATTTTTGTTTAGTATTGTTGGAATGTTTTTTCCGGATGTATTTCCGGAGGAGTTTAAATCGGAACACGGAACAATTCATCTTTATTTTGAAGCGGCAACGGTAATTCTTACACTGGTATTACTAGGACAATTGCTTGAAGCAAGAGCGCACAGTCAAACCAGTGGTGCCATAAAAGAATTATTGAAATTAGCACCTACCGAAGCTACTTTGGTTCTTGAAGGAGTCGATAAAATAATCTCAATCCATGATATCAAAAAAGGTGATTTATTACGGGTAAAACCCGGAGACAAAATTCCTGTGGATGGGAAGATAACCGATGGTGAAAGCACAATAGACGAATCGATGATTACCGGCGAACCAATTCCTGTGGATAAAAAAATGGGAGATGCGGTATCATCAGGAACCATCAATGGAAACAGATCATTTGTTATGATTGCCGAAAAAGTAGGTTCGGAAACTTTGCTTTCGCAAATTATACAAATGGTCAATAATGCAAGCCGTTCCAGAGCACCAATACAGAAACTAGCAGATAGTATCGCCAAATATTTTGTGCCGATTGTTGTTGTTATCTCTGTTCTTACTTTTTTCATTTGGGCAAAATTTGGCCCGGAACCGGCAATGGTTTACGGATTTATCAACGCCATTGCCGTATTGATAATTGCTTGTCCATGTGCACTGGGTTTAGCAACACCGATGTCTGTAATGGTAGGGGTTGGTAAAGGAGCACAATCGGGAATTCTCATAAAAAATGCCGAAGCCTTAGAAAATATGAACAAAGTAAATGTTCTGATTACTGATAAAACGGGGACAATTACCGAAGGAAAACCTTCTGTAGAGAAAATTGTTGCTTTCGAGTATTCAGAAGAGGAACTGTTACAATTTATTGCTTCTTTAAATCAATATAGCGAACACCCTTTGGCACAGGCCGTAGTGAAATTTGCAAAAGCGAAAAATGTCTCTTTGACAAAAGTCAATGATTTTGAAAACATCGCAGGTAAAGGAGTGATTGGAACTGCTATTGGTAAGAAGACGGCATTAGGCAATAAAAAATTAATGGAGCAAGCAGGGGCAATTGTTTCTGCTGTCATAGAAGAGAAAATTATTGCCGAGCAAAAATTAGGAAAGACGGTTTCTTACATCGCTGTAGATAAAAACGTGGTGGGATTTGTAACGATAACCGATGCCATAAAAGAAACCAGTGCTGCTGCTATAAAAGAATTAATGCGTCAAGGAGTTGAAGTAATCATGCTTACGGGAGATAATATAAATACTGCCAAGGCTGTTGCCGACGAATTGCATTTGACTTCTTTTCAAGCAGGCTGTTTACCAGAGGATAAATTAAAAGTAATCGAGAAATTACAAGCTGAAGGAAAAATTGTTGCTATGGCGGGTGACGGTATAAATGATGCGCCGGCTTTGGCACAATCGGATATCGGAATTGCGATGGGAACAGGAACAGATGTTGCAATAGAAAGTGCCAAGATTACATTGGTAAAAGGAGATTTGCAAGGAATTGTAAAAGCTAAAAACCTGAGCCATGCTGTAATGAGCAATATAAAACAAAATCTCTTCTTTGCTTTTATATACAACGTATTAGGGGTTCCTGTTGCAGCTGGAGTTTTATATCCGTTTTTCGGAATATTACTTTCTCCTATGATTGCTGCCCTGGCAATGAGCTTTAGTTCTGTATCTGTTATTGTCAATGCATTGCGATTAAGAAGTTTAAAACTCTAAAGAATAAATAATTTACTATACAAACAAAGATGACCAATCTAGGACAAATTATTCTGCAGTATAAAATTGATAACGAAAGTGTCTACAATACCTGGTTTATATATAACGATCAACGATTAAAGGCATTTCGCACTATAAGACGCGGTGTTCTGCAAGTCATTGAGGATATTAAAAGCAAAACCTTTCCTAATGATTTCAAAGAAAGCAGCCTAGAATTTGTACTGAGCTGCATTGCTGAACAAAAACAAGTCTTTGCCGGAGTTTCACATCCGTTTTACTGGAAACCCAAATTACGCATTCCAGATATCTATGAAAATCAAAACAATAAATTGGCTTTTGGTCAGTTTCTTGAAAATTGTATCAATGCCAAGTCTGAAGAACAGGTTGTAAAAGAAATCATAAGACTCGATGAATTAAAAATTAAAGGCTTAGGGCCAGCGGTTGCCAGTATTCTATATTTCATACACCCAACCTGGTTCCCACCATTCAACACTGCTATTCTAAATGGTTTTAATTTTCTTTTTAAAGACAAAAAAAAATTGGGAAGCTGGACAGAATATCTTAAAATAAGAGAAGTTTTAATGGAAACTAACAGTTTGCATAAATCTCAGCTCTCAAATGATTTGGGTGCCATCGCTGGATTGTGTTTTGAAATTGGAACTCAGAAAATGCTAATAGGCAATGATGAATATTTAAGCGAAGTAGAACGTGCAAGATTCGAAAAAAACGTACACAAACGTCAGAAAGAAATACTTGACGAAAAACTAGAAGAAAATCTGCATAGTGAAATGCAGTACCATTTATTAAAAATTGGAGTTTCATTGGGTTTCGATGTTACTCCGGCAAGCAATGATAAAAGCAAATCGTTTGATGGGCAGAATTTCTCCTTTATTTCACTTGGAAAATTCCCTGAGCTGCCTACTGACAAGGACACTCAAAATACCATCAAGTTAATTGATGTGTTGTGGTTCGAAAAAGGCACAAACAAAATTATAGGAGCCTTTGAAGTAGAAAAGAGCACTAGTATCTATTCGGGCATACTACGGTTGTCTGACCTATACTTTACTATTTCAAACGGACAGGAAGTTTTTTATATTATAATTCCAAATAATCGGGAAAAGGATTTAGTCCTTCAACTCAATAGACCTGTTATAAAAAACTCTAAAATGAATATTAAGTATATCCTGTTTTCTGAACTAAGAGCCAATTGTGATGCTATATGCAAATTTGGCAGCGACCATTCGATAATGGAAAAAATATCAAAATCAATTTAAAATTAAAAACTATGAAAAAAATAATTCTGCTAAGCTTCATTATTATGCAATCGTTATCAATTTCTGCACAAGAAAAAATTCAAATTAAACTTACCCCTGCAAGTCCCTCTGCATCATTTCAACAAGAAATCGGAAGTTCTACAGTCAAAATATCCTATAGCAGACCCTTAGTAAGAGGGCGAAAAATATTTGGCGAATTAGTGCCTTTTGGTAAACTCTGGCGAACAGGCGCCAGCGATTGTACGACCATAAGTACTAATGAAGATATTGCTTTTGGAAACAATATTTTAAGAGAAGGAACTTATTCTGTATTCTCAATTCCTTCAGAAAATGAGTGGACTATAATTATCAATAGTGATATTACTTTACATGGCGAAACTGGTTATGATGAGAAAAAAGATGTTATGCGTTTTACCGTTCCCACAGAAAAAACGATTGGTTTTTATGAAACTTTTACCATTGAATTAAATGACATCAACAGTAAAGGAGAAGGCTTCCTTAAAATAGAATGGGAAAACACAATGGTTAAAATACCTATGAAAAGCAAAGCTGACAAAGAAATTTTAGCCCTAATTGACAAATATATTATTAAAGAAAAAAGTCAAAATGCTACTTTATTGTTTCAGGCAGCAAATTATTATTCAGCCACGTGCAGAGCAAACAACCAAGCAGTATCGTGGTTAGCTGAAGCTGAAAAATTAGATCCTGAAAATTTTTATTATCCGACTTTAAGACAGAAAATCTCAGTAGAACTCAAGGATTATCCCAATGCCATCGAGGCTGCAAAAAAAGCCCTTGCAATTGCAGAACAGAAAAAAATGAAAGGCACGGAAAAATTAAAAAACCAGCTTGAAGAGTTACAATTATTACTTAAAAGCAAATAAATATTAAGCTATTACAATATCACATTGAAAAATACAAGCGCAGAAAAAATCCCCGCCACTTAAGCTAATGCTGTATTATATTATAGTGCCATTAGATTTGTTTTGGAGGAAAATTTATTAATCTAAATAACTTTTAAAGGAAAAAAATCATGAAAATGGAACACACAACACAGCAGCATTCAAAAGAGAAAAACCCAAAAATGTACAAAAAATTAGCATTTATGATCGTATTGTCATTTATTGCTATGTACATCCTAATGTACTCGATGGTAGATGTTTTTGCTAATGTCATTCCCAATGTAAATCAATTTTACATGGCAGGACTAATGACTATGCCGATGCTCATAATTGAGATTATTGTAATGGGCAGTATGTATATGAATAAAAAGTGGAACATGGCATTACTTGCCATAGGCGGCCTTGCTGCAATTATTTTTTTTTCCTGCATCAGACTGCAAGCGGCTGTTGACGATAAAGAGTTCTTAAAATCAATGATTCCACACCATGCAGCGGCAATCCTCATGGCCAAAGAGGCTTCCCTTCAAGATCCAGAAATAAGTCAGCTTGCACAAGACATTATAAAAGCACAAGAAGCTGAAATTGCGCAGATGAAAGCCAAGTTGGGTGAAATGAAAAAAAAATAACAGAACAATATTCTATAAAAATAGCAATATGAAAAATATACTTACAATACTAGTTTTTATCATGCTTCCTGTCCTAATTTATGCTCAGGATATGAAAACAATGGAAATGGATAAAAAGCCTTCGAAAGAAGAGTCAAATCCCACTACGTATACTTGTCCAATGCATCCCGAAATTCATGAAGCCAAACCAGGAAACTGCCCCAAGTGCGGTATGAAACTAGTTCCGGAAAAGTCAGACAAGCAAACAAAAACAGCAGAAAATAAAGCCACCAAGCAAACTGACCAAGGTAATAAGACACTTCAGGACGGCAATAGTAGTTCTATTTCTCAGAAAAGAGCTGAAGAAAATACTTCGCCACCGCGTGTAGTCCGATATGACCTGTATATAAGAGACACAATTGTAAATTTTACAGGAAAAGCAAAAAGGGCCATTGCCGTTAACGGACAAATACCTATGCCTACTTTGACCTTTACAGAAGGAGATACTGCGGAAATCTATGTTCACAATGAGCTGGATGAAGATACTTCCTTGCATTGGCATGGCTTATTCTTACCCAATCAATATGATGGTGTGCCAAATCTAACTCAAATGCCAATTAAACCCCATACGACGCATCTGTATACTTTTCCCATTATTCAGCATGGCACACACTGGTATCATAGCCATACGGAACTTCAGGAACAGATAGGCATGTACGGTTCGTTCATTATGAATAAAAGGACAGATGATCCGACCTTTCGCAAGGGAATCGATGATTTGCCTTCCGTTCCCATAATACTAAGTGAATGGACAGATATGAAACCTGAAAATGTACATCGATTACTGCACAATGCATCAGACTGGTTTGCTATTAAAAAGGGCACTACACAAAGTTATGCAGAAGCTATAAAACAGGGGTATTTCAGCGACAAAATAAAAAATGAATGGAAGCGAATGAATGCCATGGATGTCAGTGATGTTTATTACGACAAATTTTTAATCAATGGGAAAAATGAAAATCAGCTTTCCCAATTTAAAGCAGGTGATAAGGTCCGATTACGGGTTTCCAATGGAGGTGCATCAACCTACTTTTGGTTAACCTATGCCGGTGGGAAAATTACGGTTGTGGCAAATGATGGGAATGACGTAGAACCCGTTGAGGTTGATCGACTAATTATTGCAGTTTCTGAAACCTATGACATAGTTGTTACTATTCCAGCTGATAAAACAGCTTATGAATTTTTAGCAACACCCGAAGACCGAACAAAATCTACGTCCCTTTACATCGGAAGCGGAATTAAGCAATTAGTAGCTCCTTTGCCAAAACTTAAATATTTCGAAGGAATGAAAATGATGAACGGCATGATGAAAATGAATGGCGATCTGGATGACATGGGAATGAGCATGAGCCTTAATAAGATGGATATGAATGTAGTAATGTATCCTGAGATTACAGGTGAAACAAAGCCTAAAACCAGTACAAAGATGGAAGGAATGAAAATGGATGCTGAGCAATATAATGCCAATGCACTTTCGGATATTACAACACTAAATTATGCAATGCTTAAATCACCTACAAAAACTACGCTTCCCGAAAATGCCCCTGTTAAAGAACTAAAATTTGAACTTACGGGGAATATGAATCGATATGTATGGAGTCTGGACAATAAGGTGGTTTCAGAAGCTGATAAAATATTAATTAAAAAAGGTGAAAATGTACGTATAATTTTGCATAATAATTCTATGATGCGCCATCCAATGCACTTGCATGGACATGATTTCAGGGTTCTTAATGGACAAGGAGAATATGCACCATTAAAAAATGTGATTGATATAATGCCTATGGAAACCGATACTTTGGAATTTAATGCCAATGTTGATGGAGACTGGTTTTTTCACTGCCATATTTTATATCATATGATGAGCGGAATGGGCAGGGTTTTTACTTATGAAAATCAGCCGGCCAATCCTGAAATACCAAACCCAAAACTAGCACAGCGAAAACTTTTTGCCGACGACAGAAAATTCCACTTTATGGCAGAAAATGATTTTGCCACCAATGGAAATGACGGTGAAGCAATGTATCAAAGTACACGCTGGAGCATTGGAACCGAATGGAGGTTAGGATACAATGACATGCATGGTTATGAAACAGAAACACATATTGGTCGATATATTGGAAAAATGCAATGGTTAATGCCTTTTATAGGATTTGACTGGAGATATAGAAGAATGGGAGAAGATATACAAGAAAATAATCTTTTTGGACAAACCAATACTAAGGATAAACGTGCAGTGGTAAGTCTAGGGGTTAACTACATCCTACCTATGTTAATAGTAGCACAAGCTGAAGTTTTTACCGATGGTAAAGTCAGATTACAATTTGAACGTAAAGACATTCCCGTTTCTAAACGGCTTAGAATGAATTTGATGTGGAATACAGACAAGGAATATATGGCAGGACTACGCTATATAATTACCAGATGGGGTTCTTTGTCTTCACACTATGACAGTGATATGGGCTTTGGTGCAGGATTTATTTTAAATTACTAGCTTATAAGTACAATAGTAAATTATTGTAAGACCAAATTCTAGAATTAAGATTAATCGGTTAATATTGAAGGATATCAATTTTTTTAAATTGTCTTTCATTTGAACGGTGTGGAAGTCCATTCAAATTAATGATCGAAATTGAACCAGTATGAAAATCTAATAATACCAATTTTAAATTTAAAATTGGTATTATTAATAACAAATAACTGCAAATGCTGAACATCTTTCTAATTATGGGTTGTTCAGTTTGTATTGTATTTATATAATATCAGCTAACGATAAACCATGTAATTATTGCTTTATACATTGGTTTGATAAAACTAGCATTCGGGTAACAAACAATATTATAAAACCATATGCATCGAATCTTTTTCTTAGCCGATGCCTTCATCTTCATAAAAATAAATCTTTATATTTTTTTTTATTTAAATTATTATCGTAATATTGCAATATAAATATAAAACGATGGGAGCAACAAAAACAGATCACTTTACAGAAAGCCAGAACGAGCTGGCTGTTTTAGCAAAAGCATTAGGCCATCCTGCGCGTATTGCTATTATGGAATATTTATTAAAAGTGGATGCTTGCATCTGCGGAGATATTGTAAACGAACTTCCCCTTTCACAGCCGACCGTTTCACAGCATTTGAAAGAATTGAAAAATGCGGGACTGATTAAAGGAAGCATCGAAGGAAATTCTATCTGCTACTGCATCAACGAACCTGGACTTGAAAAGATAAAAGGTTTCTTTGAGCATATATCAGATCATTTGGCAAAAAAGCGAAGTGAATGCTGCTAATCTATAAAAATATGGAAATCAGAAAACTTTCGGATAAACACTGGGATCAGGTAAAAATAATTTACCAAAAAGGGATAGATACCGGCAATGCCACTTTCCAGACCAGCGCCCCTTCATGGGAAGACTGGGACCAGTCACATCTTAAGTCCTGCCGAGTTGTAATGCAGGAAGATGGCAATGTAATTGGCTGGGCTGCCCTTACCCCTGTTTCTTCACGCTGCGTTTATGCGGGGGTTGCAGAGGTGAGCGTATATGTGGATCCAGCACATTCAGGAAAAGGAGTCGGGCTTACCCTTTTAAATGAACTTGTCCGACAGAGCGAAACAGAAGGAATCTGGACGCTTCAGGCAGGAATCTTTCCTGAGAATACAGCAAGTCTCCGCATCCATGAAAAAGCAGGCTTCCGAATACTTGGAACAAGAGAAAAAATCGGAAAACAGAATGGTATCTGGAGAAATACTGCGCTTCTTGAAAGAAGAAGCTCCGTTATTAATTAATAAAAAATATAGTTTTACTAAATATAAAAAATTATGAAACTTTCAGAAATTAAAGAAGTGCTTAAAACAGTGGAAGCTGTAAATTTTGAACTACCGGACGGCACATTTGTACCGGAATATTTTCACGTAACTGAAGTAGGCTTGGTTACCAAAAACTTCATCGACTGCGGAGGAACAGTAAGAAAAGAAACAGTTGTAAACTTCCAGCTTTGGGATGCCAACGACTACGAGCACAGGCTTAAACCTCAGAAACTGATCCACATCATTGAGCTTTCAGAAAAAGTCCTGGGAATTGAAGACCATGAAATTGAAGTGGAATACCAGAACACCACTATCGGTAAATACGATTTGGATTTTAACGGTAAAAACTTCACTCTGCTTAATAAACAGACAGCGTGCCTTGCTCAGGAGCAGTGCGGAATCCCATCTGATAAGCTTAAAGTAAAATTATCTCAGCTAAATGCTGATAATGCTTCTTCATGCACTCCGGGCGGAGGATGCTGCTAATCATTAAACAGATAATCAATAACCCTTTACAGCCAAAAAACTATGTTGTATCCACAAATTGAGAATACCGTTAAATCATTTGATTTTAAGCAGATCTCCGAAGATCGCAAAGCAGTCCTGCAGCCATTAATCGACTTCATTCAGACAAAAGCGGACAGCAATCTGGAAACCAGACTGAACCTAATCTGCACACATAATTCCAGAAGAAGCCACCTCTCGCAGGTTTGGGCGCAGACTGCGGCCGCCTATTACGGCATCAAAAACGTTTCATGCTATTCAGGAGGAACAGAGGCTACCGCCCTTTTCCCAATGGCAGCGGAGACTTTGAAGGATTCAGGATTCAACATCAAAACACTTTCAGAGGGTTCAAACCCGGTTTATTCCATAAAATATTCAGCTGACGCGCTTCCTGTTATCGGTTTTTCCAAAACCTATGATGATGATTTCAATCCTGAAAGCAGTTTCGCAGCAATAATGACCTGCTCGCAGGCTGACGGCGGGTGCCCGTTTATAGCAGGCGCTGAGAAAAGAATCCCGATTACCTTTGAAGATCCAAAAATCTCTGACGGAACGCCTCAGCAGAAAGAAACTTATCTGGAGCGAAGCCTGCAGATAGGAACTGAAATGTTTTACGTATTCTCACAAATAAAAAAATAAAATGTCAGCAAATAACTGTGCACCAGCCGTCGGACGCAAAAAGTTAAGCTTCCTTGACCGCTTCTTAACCCTTTGGATTTTCCTTGCCATGGCTATAGGCGTGGCAATAGGATACTTTATTCCTTCAAGCGGAGATTTTATCAATTCTTTCTCCAGCGGAACAACAAACATTCCATTGGCAATAGGACTTATCCTTATGATGTATCCGCCTCTGGCAAAAGTAAAATACGAGCAGATGGGGCAGGTTTTCAAAAACACAAAGGTCTTAGGTGCCTCTTTATTCCTGAACTGGATCGTAGGCCCTGTTTTGATGTTTTTACTGGCGCTCCTGTTTTTGAACGGATATCCTGAATACATGATTGGGGTGATCCTGATCGGTCTGGCACGCTGTATTGCAATGGTTGTGGTATGGAACGATCTGGCAGACGGAAACCGTGAGTATGCAGCAGGACTTATTGCCCTTAACAGTATTTTTCAGGTGCTGCTTTACAGTGTATACGCTTACATTTTTATAACCATCCTCCCTCCCTATTTTGGATATGATGGTTTTGAGGTGAACATCAGCATTGCTCAAATTGCCGAGAGCGTCGGTATCTATCTAGGTATTCCATTTGCTCTGGGAATCATAAGCCGCTATTCTTTGATAGCTTTAAAAGGTTCTGAATGGTTTGAGAATAAGTACGTACCGTTTATCTCGCCAATTACTCTTATTTCATTGCTCTTTACGATCATTGTAATGTTCAGTCTGAAAGGGGAACTTATTGTTCAGATCCCTATGGATGTCGTGCGTATTGCAATACCGCTTGTCATATACTTTACTTTAATGTTTGTCATCAGCTTTTTTACAGGAAAATATTTTGGGGCTGACTATTCAAAGGCAACCTCTATAGCTTTTACAGCCACCGGCAATAATTTCGAGCTTGCCATTGCTGTGGCAATCGGCGTGTTTGGAATAAACAGCGGCCAGGCATTTGCAGGTGTTATAGGCCCTTTGGTAGAAGTACCTGCTCTTATAGCACTGGTAAACCTTGCATTCTGGTTCAGAAAGAAGTATTTCACAAAACAGGTAGCTGCAGAAACTGCTTAAGAAAATATGAGAATTGCAATAATATCGGATATACATGCGAACTTCCCCGCATTGGAGCAGACCCTAAAAAGTATTGAAGAGCAGAATATTGATGCCGTTTACTGCTTAGGAGATTTAGTAGGCTACAATTTATGCCCCAATGCCGTGATCAATGAGATTCGTAAAAAGCATATCCCTACCCTTGCAGGAAATCACGATGTCAAAGCTGTCGAGATACATAATGACGGTTCAAATGACATTCAAAGCTACGCATATCAGATTGTGGGCAAAGAGCAGATCAAATATCTTTCTGCTCTTCCTGCCCATATTAAACTTGAATACCAGACGGCCAGCAGACTTATAAAAATTTTGATGGTCCATGGGAGTCCTTACAGCAACAGGGAATATTTGCTTGAGGATAAAAATGAGAAAGATTTTACCGACATCTTTCTTGATTCCAATACGGACATTCTTATCTGCGGACATTCTCATCTGCCGTATCATCGCATATTGGAAAATCCAAATAAAAAAGGCACTTATTTTCACGCCATTAATGCAGGGTCGGTTGGAAAACCTAAAGATAGAAATCCACACTGCTGTTATGCTGTGATAACAATTGAAAAAAGCAGCAATATTTCCAAAAAAGACGGCATTAAAGTAGAATTCATAAGAGTTCCGTATGATATTGAAAAAGCAGCCCGCGCTATTGAAGAGAGTCCTCTTCCGGACATTTACGCCTTTATGCTTAGAAAAGCATATTAATGTATTGAAATAAAACCTGCTATGGAAAGTTTTAAATTATTTTTAAAGAGCATTGTCCCTCTAAGCGATCAGGAATTTGAAAAGTACAGTCAGTATTTCAAAACAAGGACATTAGCCCGAAACAGTTATTTTGCAGAGATCGGCAAAACCTCTCATGAAGCGGCTTTTATTAAAAAAGGTTTGCTAAGGACATATTACATAAATGAAAAATCCGAAGAAGTGACTTCCTGCTTCTGTGCAGAAAATAATCTGACAGCTTCATATAAAAGCTTTATTTCGCAGCAGCATTCGGAACTTTCCATTCAGGCAGTGGAAGATACGGAACTTATAACAATCAGTTACAATGACCTGCAGAATCTCTATCAAAAGAGCCCTCTCTGGCAGAATATCGGAAGGACAATTGCCGAACGGCAGTATATGGTAATGGAACAGTATGCCAGTGTTTTGTGCAATGAAACTGCAAAGGAAAAATACATGCGCATGCTTAAGGAACAGCCTGCTGTTGTAAACAAGGCTTCAGTAAATGATATTGCAAGCTATCTTGGAATAACACGCAGGACGCTGAGCAGGATCAGAAAAGAAATTAGTCTGTAAATTCGAGGACATTTGTCCTTTTTGCTAATTATACTTTCCAATAGTTTTGCTTTTATAATCAATCAAAAATAAAATGGAAACAGCAATTATCATTTCATCCTTCTTTCTTGTCCTATTTGCGGTCTTGGCCTTATATGACGGCTTTTATCTGCATATTTTCAAATACCAGCTTCACGATCGAGAAGAAAGTAAAACCGAGCACATTACCCATACTTTGAGAGCTGTCTTCTTTCCGGCAATCCTTTATTTTCTGTTCTTGAAACAGGATAATCATACTAGTTTTGTAATAGGCTTGACCATTGTCATTCTGGATATACTGGTTCTCGGTTACGATGCTTTTATAGAAAAAGACAGCAGGCAGTTTATGGGAGGGCTTCCCCGCTGGGAATACATTGTCCATTTATTTGTAAATGGTTTTCATTTTGCGTCAATTGCAGTTTATCTCTCCATCAGGTTTACTTTTCAAAATGGGGAAATTATGATTTACAATATAAATCAATCTCCAGGATTCTTTAATCTGTTAATTGTAAATCTTTTGCCGGGAGCTATCCTAATGGCAATTCTTCATCTTTTCTTATGCATTCCAAAAACGGCCAACTTATGGAATAATTTCAGAAGTAAAATCAATTGTTGTTAATCCATCTTATTGCATAAGCAGAAGATAAATTTTATGAATTTGGAAATAAATACTATTCACAATCAGTTTTATATCATCTTGGGCAGATATATAAAGGCTCGTATAAATGATACCGACGATGCATCCGATGTTTTGCAGGAAGTTTTTATAAAGATAAACGAGAATTTAGGATCACTTACCGACGAAGGCAAACTAAAAAGCTGGATTTTCACAATCACAAGAAATTCCATTATTGATTATTACCGAAAAGATTCCAATCATAAGAAATCAGAGCTGACCGAATGTATGATGCAAAAGATTATGCATGAAACAGATTTTGATACTTCGGAAAGTCTGGACTGCTGTTTAATAAAATTCATTGAGCGGCTGCCGGAAGACTATCGGGACATTATCATGGATAGCGAAATACATGGAATTAAACAGAAAGACTTAACAGAAAAATACAGCCTTGCCTACCCTTCCATCCGTTCTAGAGTGCAAAGAGGCAGATCCAAATTAAAGGAAATGCTTCTGGATTGCTGCAGTATTGAATTAGACCGCCGTGGAAATATTATGAACGTTACCTCTAAAAAATCATGCAGCGGAGGAAAATGCTGATAACACCGAATCATTTTTGAAAACTTCATATATAGAAAATTCAGGCTGTTAAAAAAAAAAAATCAGCAAAGCCTGCATCATTTTTAGATTAGTGCGTCTTAAGTAGTATTAATCATTAAAATTAAAATTATGAAAAACAAAATGTACATTACTCTTGCAGCATTGGTATTGTCTGCTGCACTGAAAAATGTTCTACGCATTGCTGTAGTGACGATTCGGGAACTTGTGCTCCGAAAGATTGCAATAAGTAATATTTCGCTTTACTGTTTAAAAGACAACTCAAAAAGTTGTCTTTTTTTATGGGCAGGAATCATTCAAAATTTTAATTCAATTATTTTGTATTTTAGCATTTGCTTAAATAAGCAAAAAGTATAAATTTGCATTATGGAAGATATAATTTGTATACGACAGCAAGCAGATATTAAACAAATAATCCGCTGTAAAGACAGAGTATCAGAACTCAATACCTCATTTGACTATTTATCAAGTGGGCTTGAATTGGCTGGCAATAATGTGAGATTAAGAATTCTCTTTTTACTTTATGAAGAAAAACAGCTCTGTGTCTGTGACATAAGTGATATTCTTGAAATGAGTATTTCTGCAATTTCACAGCACTTACGGAAACTAAAAGACAGAAAACTTATTGAAACTAAACGGGAAGCGCAGACCATTTTCTATTCATTGACAAAGGAATATGAAAAAATGCTGAAACCTTTCTTCGAAATTTTAGCACAAAATGAAATTTTAGAAAAAATATGAAAACAGAGAATAAAATGATCGGAGCCGGATTTTTCACAGCATTAGCTGCTTCATTGTGCTGCATTACTCCCATATTAGCATTAGTTGCCGGAACAAGCGGGATTGCTTCTGCTTTTTCATGGCTTGAACCAATGAGGCCTTATTTCATCGGCCTGACTGTTATAATTATTGGTTTATCTTGGTATCAAAAGCTGAAAACTAAAAAGCTGATAGACTGTAACTGCGATAGAGAAGAAAATCCGAAATTCGTTAATTCAAAAATGTTTTTAGGAATAATTACAGTAATTGCAGCCCTCATGCTTTCGTTTCCTTACTACTCAAGCATTTTTTATCCAAATACAGAAAAGAAAGTCTTGGTCGTGAAAAAGACCAGCACTCAAAAAGCTGAGTTTAGAATAAGCGGAATGACTTGTGCCAGCTGTGAAAAACACGTGAATCACGAAGTGAATAAATTGATTGGAATAATAAATTCAAATGTAAATTATACTAATGGTAACGCAATTGTAGAATTTGATAATTCCAAAACTACTATTAATGAAATTGAAAAAGCAATAAATTCAACAGGCTATACAGTAACTAACAAAAAATTAAAATGAAAATCGTTCTACAATCAATAATAACCTGCCCCCTTTGCTCCCACAGTAAAGAAGAAACTATGCCAACTGATGCATGCCAATTTTTTTACGAATGTGAGAACTGCAAACAAACTCTTAAACCAAATCAAGGTGATTGCTGTGTATATTGCAGTTATGGAACTGTGCCATGTCCACCAATTCAGCAAGATAAAAAATGTTGCTAAATTGAATAATTTCTAATGGACAATAGATTATCATATACAAATTTTGATTATAAAATTTTAAGAATAATAATTTAAATTTACTGATGACATTTTTTTTCGCTCTCTTCAACTTAAATCTATAAGTTATTATGACAGAAATCACATCTATTACTGAATTAACGATTTTTAACATTTAACCCTTACGATACATACAAACCGCTTATCAACAAACTTTTAAAATAATTATCTTACAAATTCACTTGAAAATAAGCTAATTTCTTTAAATCGTTCATAAAATGATTTGTAAATTGTGAACTAAACGTCACTTCTTAAAAAAACGTTAATTCCGAGGAATTAGCGTTTTTTTTATGCTTTTAAATTGTATTTAACCAGACTTTTACCTATAAATATATATGGTTTGAATATTTTAAAAGGTGACTTGACAGAATACAAATCACTTTAATCCTTGTTATATAAGACTAGCACAATAATTTTATATTTATATTAACAAAAAAACAGAAAACTTAGCCGAAAGAAAAACAATTACATGAAATTACTAAGTAAAATATTTATAATTTTGACGCGTGAAAATATGGGTAACAATATTATCGTTCATTGTACTGTTTCTTTCGACAGTACCTTGCTCTGCGTTTGCTAAACACTCTGAGTGTAGAGTGGAAAAAAACTGCAAGGGTGAGTCTCATGACTGCGGTGATGAATGCAATGGAAAATGTTCGCCATTTTATTCCTGTGGAACCTGTATTGGTTTTACAATAAACTTTAATTCTTCAATTATTACCGAAAAATTAGAATTCACAATTGAAGAAGCTTCACAGACACTATCATACTATAAATTTGTCGATTCTTCTTTCATCTGCAAAATCTGGCAGCCTCCTAAAATTTCTTAATAAAATACCGCTTTTACCTGCTTAACTTCAATTAAGCGGGCTTATCACCTTTATTAACATTAAGAAATCACAAATGTTTAAATATATTTTATTGATTGTGGCAATAGCATCTATTGGCACTGTACAGGCACAGAATAAAATCACATTCCATATAAAAAATACATCAACCAATGAACCTGTAAAAGGTGCTTCAGCTAAAATTGAAGAAACCAATGAAGTTTTGTCATCAGATAATAATGGTAACATCATTATCGAAAACCTTAAAAATGGAGACTACACATTATCGATCTCAATAGAGGGTTATGCTCCCAATAAAACACTTTTTAAAGTGCCTGCAGCTGTCAATTTTATAGAAATTGCATTGCAAAGTGAAATGGAAGAAGAAGCCGAAGAAATGAAAGAAATAGTGGTAACTTCTACAAGAGGTACAAGAACAATCAGCAATATTCCAACCAGAGTTGAGTTTATAGCAGGAGAAGAACTTGAAGAAAAAGCAAATATGAAACCGGGGGATATCCGTATGATGCTTAATGAAAGTACCGGAATCCAGACCCAGCAGACTTCAGCTACTTCTGGAAATTCTTCAATCAGAATTCAGGGACTAGACGGACGATATACACAAATCTTAAAAGATGGTTTTCCTGTATACTCAGGTGCATCAAGCGGACTGGGATTGCTGCAGACTCCTCCGTTAGATTTAAAACAGGTTGAGATAATTAAAGGTTCTGCCTCTACCCTTTACGGAGGTGGTGCAATTGCAGGTTTGGTTAATCTTGTATCTAAAACCCCTACCGAAGAAAGAGAATTGCGATTTCTAATTAATGGGACTTCCGCTCTTGGTTTGAATATTAATGGTTTTTATTCCCAGCAGTTTGATAAAATTGGATTGACTGTTTTTGCATCTCATGACCGAAACGCTCCTTATGACCCTGCTGATATACAGCTTACTGCGATTCCAAAATTCGAACGCTTTAATTTTAATCCAAAACTTTTTGTCAATTTTAATGAAAACACTAAACTAAATTTTGGCATTAATACAGTTTTTGAAAATCGTATCGGCGGGAATATTGACTATATAAAAGACGAAAATAAATACCCTGACAGTTATTTCGAAAAAAATAAAACGCAGAGAATAAGCACTCAGTTCACCCTTACTCATAAATTTAATGATCAGGAATCTATTACCATTAAAAACAGTTTTAATAATTTCAGCCGCATTATAACTATTCCTGACTATATTTTTGATGGCCTGCAGAACAGTACTTTCTCAGAAATCAGCTATTCTAAAAATGGAGAAATTGCAGAATGGGTTGCTGGTGGAAATTTATATACTGACAAGTTTACTGAAAACAGCCAGACAGCTTTTCCATTAAGAAACTATAATCAGATCACTTATGGTGCTTTTGTTCAGAATACCGTCAAAGCTAAAGAATGGCTGGATATCGAGACTGGTCTTCGAGGTGATTATGTTGTTGATTACGGATTCTCATTATTACCTAGAATCTCAGCTTTATTTAAAATTAATTCCAAACTTACTTCACGACTTGGTGGCGGTTTAGGCTACAAAACACCAACTATTTTTACCGAAGAAAGCGAGCGTATTCAATATCAAAATGTACTCCCTATTAATAGTGATTTCAATAAACTTGAAAAAAGTTACGGACTTAACTTTGATGTGAATTATAAAACTAAAATTACCGAAGATATTTCATTATCATTGAATCAATTATTCTTTTATACAAATGTTGATAATCCACTGATTTTAACTTCGCTTCCTAATGACCTTTACCAATTTGTAAATATTAATGGATATTTAGATACAAAAGGAACAGAAACAAATGTGAAATTAGGCTATAAAGATTTTAAACTATTTGTTGGGTACACTTTTACTGATGCTTCGATAGACAACAATGGCATAAAATCTCAAAATCCTTTAACTGCTAAACACAGATTAAATAATGTTTTGATGTATGAAGTCGAAGATAAATGGAAAGCTGGTTTAGAAGCTTATTATTACAGTCCTCAAAAGTTAAGTGATGGTACAACTGGAAGGGAATATTGGATTTTCGGCTTCATGGTAGAAAAGCTTTGGGAAAATTTTTCAATTTTTGCCAATTTTGAAAATTTTACTGATACCAGACAGACAAAATTTGGAAGTATCTACACAGGACCAATTTCAAATCCTGTTTTCAAAGATATTTATGCACCGTTAGACGGATTTGTTGTAAATGCAGGTATTAAGATTAAAATATAGTCTTATGAAAAAAAGTATATATAATATAAGAAAAATGGATTGTCCCAGTGAGGAACAATTAATACGAATGAAGCTCGCTGGTTTAGAACAAATCAAACAGCTTGATTTTGACATTGCAAACAGAAGATTAAAGATCTATCATACGGACGACGACACTCTTATAACAAATGCAATTGATACTCTTAATCTGGACAGCACTCTGCTGGCATCAGAACATACATCAGAACATGTAGAGACAAACAGTGACTCACAGCAAAGTAAGTTATTATGGCAGGTTCTCATTGTAAACTTTTCATTCTTTCTAATAGAGATAATTACAGGTTTTATATCCAATTCGATGGGATTGGTTGCCGACAGTTTGGATATGTTCGCCGATAGCATTGTATATGGTTTAGCTCTGTTTGCTGTCGGGAGCACAGCTTCAAGAAAAGGAAGTGTAGCAAAAATAAGTGGTTATTTTCAGATTGGTCTTGCAGTTTTGGGACTTATTGAAGTTTTAAGAAGATTTGTAGACTCAGACCATATTCCTGCATACGGAACTATGATAATAGTTTCATTATTTGCACTTGTAGGTAATTCGTTATGCCTTTACCTGCTTCAAAAATCTAAAAGTAAAGAGGCACATATGGAAGCTAGTATGATTTTTACTTCGAATGATATTGTAATTAATATGGGAGTCATAATTGCTGGTATATTAGTATACTTTACTAATTCAATGGTACCCGATCTTATTATTGGTGTTTGTGTGTTTTTCATAGTCGCTAGAGGAGCATTAAAAATATTACAGTTATGATATTTGGTAATTTAAAAGTATAGAATGTTCTTCAAAATTATTTTTTTTATCGCTGCACCAATAGAGAAACCAAAAAAAATCTGTTTCACACAAATTGTGAGACAGATTTTGATCTTCTTTAACAGCGACGGGCAGTATTTTCCAGCTTAACATTGCTGCATGCATGGAGTATTGGTAATAATCATCGTTCAGGCTTTTGCATTTGTCATAGATTCTTTGGTAGAAGTGCCGGCTCTAATCGCATTACTGATTTAACAGAACAAATTATAAATGCGGATTATCAAACGTAATTATAATATTGTAAATATGAATACTATTATTACTTTTATACACTAATTCTATAGGATATTAGAAGTATGATAGTCAAAATACTTGCGAGTAAAAAAATCTTATTACTTTTTATTAATTTATGTGTATTTCAATTATACGCACAGCAAAAAAATAGCTTATCCCAACAGTTTCTAATGAATATTGAAATCAGACCAAGAGTCGAATATACTTCAAATTATTTTCTTCCTCCCAACGATTCAATTGATCCTTATTTTATTATTACCCAGAGAAACAGAATTTCTATGCAGTATGCTAGAGAAAAATGGCTTATTAAATCCGATTTACAGGAAATTCATCTTTGGGATGAAAACAGCAAAGCTTCCAAAGTTGGAAGCATTAATTTTTATCAATTGTATTTTGAGACTAAGATTAAATCTCTAAATGTACGATTGGGAAGGCAAAGTGTTTTATTAGATAATGGCAGATTATTTTCTGATGCTCCTTGGGCACAGCAAGGGAGAGCCCATGAAGGAATACGGATAATGAAATACTCAAAATATTTCTCTAATGATTTTTTCTTTTTGTTTACCAGAAACTACAGCACTGAATTTGAGTCAGCCTACTCTCCTGTTGCATCAAATAGGTATAAATACCTGTTGGTAAATAGTCTCAATTACAATAACAATCATGGATTTTCATTTAATTCATTGAATGCTGTTGATTTTTTAGAAAACTCAAGTTCAGGGAAATTGTATACTCGTGCAACAGCAGGCGGAAGAATAGAATTTAAAACGAAACAATGGTATTATACTTTAAATTCATATTGGCAGTTTGGACGTAATTCAAAAGGTCAAAAATTATTTGCTTACTATTTTCAACCTGAAGTTAAATTATCTCTATTGAAATCTACTTGGCGTTTAGGTGCAGAAATAATTAGTGGCAGCAGTCCTAATCTATCAGATAATAGTTCGGGAGATTTTGATGTCTTATATGGCGTGACATGGAAGTTCAATGGAAATATGAATGTCTTTACCCGTTTTCCCTCCGACGTTAACGGAAAAGGTTTAGTAAATCCTTATCTATTTACCGTAATTCCCTTAAATAGTAAACTATCTCTTCGTTCTGATTTTCACCTTTTTTATACTCGATACCCGCTTTTAAATAATTTGGGTCAAAAAATGACAAAGTTTCTTGGATATGAAAATGATTTTTCTTTGAAGTACTTACCTGTCAAAGAACTGGAAATTAATTATGCCTTTTCTTTTTATAAATCAACAAACGCAATGCAATATCTGCCAAAAATACAAGATGAAAATAAACTTGCTATTTGGAGCTACTTAATGATTTCATATTCTTTTAACGCGATCAATTTAAAGCATTATAAAAATTAAATAAAATAATATCCTGTATTAAATCTTACACAATTAAAAAATCTAAAGTTTGTTTTATCTGAAAGGTTGAATTATATCATCAACAAATTTTGATATTCATTTTCTTAAATAAATATTTTATTTTTAATCACTATATTTTATCTGGATATGCAAGTATCTACCCAACAAATAATTATTACAGCTAAAAGATAAAAGCATAAAGTTATTTAACGTTTTTCAATACATACCCTAACGATACATGCAAACCGCTTCAAAACAAAAAATCAAAAAATTATCTTACAAATTCACTTGAAAATAAGCCAATTTCTTTAAATCGTTCATAAAATGGTTTGTAAATTGTTCAGTAAGGGTCACTTAAGGAGACAACTAGACAATAGTTGTCTCTTTTTTTATGCCCAAACATATAGATTTTTCAAGCCTTCACAGCCTAATATTTGCGGTTCGATTTTTTCACAAGAAATTCTTAGTCTGTTTGAAATAAACAGTCTTAAAGTGGCGCTATCAGAGATTTAATCGAAGCTGAACGGTGGTTCGAAATCCCATTAAGGATATAGGATTTTTTTCTCTTTTGGTTTATCGTAATTTTTTGATATTAAATATTGTTGCGCAACATAGATTAAAAGTTGATTTATTTCTGATTAAAAAAAAGACTATTGCCTAGTTTTTTTTTGATATTTTATCCTCAGAGGAGTTTATAAAAAAACGATAACAATTTTTCAACAAGAATGTTAAAACAAAAAAATAAAGCCCAAAATATTAAACTAATTAACTTATAATTTGACACAAAAGCTAAGTAGCTAAGATTCGTATTTTTAGCTTTTATTTCATATTATGGTTATCTGAAAAATTAAAAAATCTCACTATATATTCATACTTTTACTGTATATTTTTGCAAAACTGTAATTCCAAAAACCGTGAATTTTTTATTTGAAAACGATATACAGCTTGAGAACGACTTTGCGCTACTAAGACCATTAATGGAAAATGATCTAATAAATCTTTTTGCTGCTGCTACAGCTGATACAGTTTTACTGCAATATTCTCCCTCTCCTATTTATAATAAAGAGTTATTAGAAAAATATATTGGAAAAGCGTTAGAAAATAGATTATCTAAAAATCGTTATACGTTTTGCGTATTTGATAAAATTAGAAATAAATATGCAGGCTGTACAAGTTATCTTAATATTTCCAATGCAGATGACAGACTGGAGATTGGAGGCACATGGTATGCCAAAGAATTTCAAAAGACAGGTTTAAACAGAAATTGTAAATTCCTGCTGTTAGAATATGCTTTTGAGATCCTTGGAGCTGAAAGAATTGAATTCAAAACTGACGAAAGGAACATAGCATCTCGAACAGCGATTGAAAAAATAGGAGGAAAATTTGAAGGAATATTAAGGAACCATACGCTAATGTCTGACGGATTTAGACGAAATACCGTTTCTTACAGCATGTTAAAAGATGAATGGGAAAAAATTAAAAAGGATGAAGTATTTAATTCAATTCCAAAAAAAAAGAACATTTGTAAGTAAAAAGGTAAACACTATCTTCACCTTTTTACTTTAACCTTAAGATAGATTTTTAATAAGCGAAAGGGACGACTTTTGCGACACAAATCCTAAATCGCATAAAGTAATTCATAGAGCCAAAGAAAGACAATCCTGCCTTAACTTAGAACATTCTTTTAAAATCCTCCATAAATTTTGTAAATTTATATATCAGTTTAATGCGATAAATCAATTGAGTTTTTACAATTTTTGCATCAATCCTCAACGGTACATCTAAACCAAAATTATAAAGCCAATGAAAGACAGGCTTTACATGTAGTAAGCCAATCTCTTCAAATCTTCCAAAAAATTTATTGTAATTTGTCCCGTAGAGGTCACAAAAACAAAAGCTCAATTCGAAAGAATTGAGCTTTTGTTTTATGTATTATAATAAACTGTTGTCAATTTTAATTAACCTTAATCACAACTTTCCCTTTAGTACGCCCGCTTTCTACATAAGTCATAGCATCGTTAGCTTTATTAAATGGAAATACTTTGTCTACTACCGGGCGTATAATTCCAGAATTGATGAGTTCTGTAATTTGATGAAGTTGCTCCCCGCTTGCTTTCATAAAAAGAAACGAATAATATACTCCTAATCGTTTTGCTTTTTTCTTAGTACTGTAACTCAGAAAAAACATCACTATTTTTAATACGGCATTGAGTCTAAATTCTTTTGCAAATTCCGGATCTGGCGGACCTGAAATTGATATTAGTTTTCCTCCTGGTTTTAATATCCGAAGGGATTTTTCCAGACTGACAGCATCTTGACTGTTTAAAACAACATCATAATTTTTAAGAATGGTTTCAAAATCTTCTTTTTTGTAATCAATAACAATATCTGCACCAAGGCTTTTTACCAATTCAATATTTGTAGTGCTGGTTGTCGTGGCAACTGTAGCTCCTAAGTGTTTGGCCAGCTGAATCGCAAAGGTTCCTACGCCGCCAGAACCTGCCTGAATAAATACTTTTTGTCCTTTTTTTAAAGCGGCTATTTCAACTAATGCCTGCCAAGCTGTTAACCCAACTAACGGAATTGAGGCCGCTTCTTCCATCGAAATAGTTGTTGGTTTTAGTGCAGCATCATTTTCATTAATGGCAATAAATTCAGCAAAAGTACCTATCTTAAAATCGGCTGGACGCGAATAAACTTTATCTCCTATTTTAAACTTCTTTACTCCAGAACCTGTTTTTACCACAACTCCTGCCACATCATGACCTAAAATAAGTGGCATTTTGTAAGGAAGCATAGCTTTAAATTCACCACTTTTAATCTTAGAATCTAGCAGATTAACTCCGGCTGCACTTACTTTAACCAAAATATCGTTTTCTTGTAGTTTTGGCTCCGGAACTTCGACCAGAGTCATACCGTCTTTAGGTTTATAACTCTTTATTATAAATGCTTTCATATGATTTTATTAAGTGATTATTTTTGTAATAATTTATAGCTGTTTTTAGGATTAACTAAAGCATATGCTAATTGAGGAAAGAATCTATTTAACAAATACAAAACTTTTGTATCTCCTATTCGAATCGTATAATGATCTTTCTTTAAAGCATTAATAAACTCTTTCACAAACTCTTCTGTTGTTAGTTTTTTACCTGTTCTATCTGCAGTCATTTCGGTAGCAACAACTGGAGGAAGAAGTTCAAATACTTTTACACGACTGTTTAAAATCTGTAAATGTTTACGCAGCGATTCTGTATAAAAAGCTAATGCCGCTTTACTCGCAGAATACGTTGGTTCTACAATTGAAGGTACATAACGAAGAAGCGAGGTTGTAGTAATAATGGCGCTTTCTCTTCGTGATTGGAGCATATCCATAAAAAGATTATTTAAGCGAATTACGCCAAGATAATTAACCTCAATTTCATAGGCAGCATTCTTGCTATGTCTTTCATCTGTAAGAGCTAAATTTAAAAGCGGACTTAACACTCCTGCATTATGATATAAAATATCAATTCCGCCCAATCCTCTTATATGATTGAAAAGAGCAATCGCATCTTCTTCCTTTCCGGCATCACTTTTTATAGTAATTAAACTTGAATGCGCTTTTTTTGCACTATCAAGCTTCTCTTGATTTCTACCCGTAATAATAACTTTTGCGCCTTGCCGCAAGAATTGTTTTGCAGCCTCAAGACCTATTCCAGAACCTCCGCCGGTAATTAATATCACTTTATCCTTTAGTACCATAATTTTACATTTTCCTATTAATTCAATCTCTAATGAAAGATTTAGATCTAAGTTATTTTCAGTTTTATAATTTATCTGCGAACTTTTTTGATTCTCCAACCAAAACATCAAATTGATTTTTCTCTAATGCCAAGAATAATTCATCTGCAACTTCTGAAGGTGGAATCCCGTTTGCACCACCAATCTCAGCAGAAAATTCTGTATTTACCAAAGGTGGATAAACTTCATAAACATTTAGATTAGGATTTTCTTCAAATGAATCTCTTAAACCTTGTGTATAAAGATGTAATGCAGCTTTACTTGCAGAATAAGTTGGCAGGTATTTATTTCCTCTAAAAACTGCAATCGAAGTAATATTTACAATTGCTGCATCTTTTTGCTGTACTAAATGAGGCAATACCAATTGTGTAAAATCGATAACACTTAAATAATTCGTATTAATTTCCTGAAATGCTTTTTCGGCAGCATTGTTTTTGCTGTCGCTTAAATCATTCATAAAGGCAGCACCGGCATTATTGATGATAATATTTACCTCAGGATATTGTGTTGTTAATTCTTTTGCAATTCGAATACGATCTTCTGCTACAGATAAATCTCCTTGTATTGCAACAGCATTGTCTAATTCTTTCAATGCGTTTTGTAAACGTTCTTCATTACGCCCGTTGATGATCACTTTATTTCCTGCGGCACTTAATTTTTTTGCAAATGCTAATCCAATTCCAGCGCTACCGCCTGAAATAAATATTGTATTATTAGTTGTTTTCATTTTGTTATTTATTTAATTGTTAAATATTTAAATTATAATTTTATACTTTTTAGTATATTTTATACTCAAAAAAAGATTGAAGGCTATAATTTTTCTTCATTTAAAAACTATAAAATATACTAAAAAGTTTATTTTAAGCCAAAAAAAAAGTCAAATTACAAACTGCTCTAATTCTTCCTTCAAATTTTTAATAAGGCCTTGCATAGGTTTAGCAGTATTCATAGTTCTGCATAAAACTAAAGCGCCTTCAACGGCTGCAACTGCTTTAAAAGCATAGATTTCGGGTTCTAACTTATTTGTAAACTCACCATCTAAGATACCTTTGTTTAAAATTTCGACAAATAAATCCTGTCCATTTCTGATCACGCCAGCCACTCTTTCTTTGATTATTGGAAAAGTATCATCTGACTCTACGGCCATATTAAACACTGGACATCCGCCTTTTATATTGGTTTCTAATGGATCTTTATAAAAATCCAAATAAGCAAAAACCTTAGTTTTAGCCGTTTTAGCTTTATTAATAGCCGCTACCAATCTCAATCCGTTATAATCAAGCATGTAATTTACTACCTGAATAGACAAATCTTCTTTACTTTCAAAATGCCCATAAAGACAGCCTTTTGTCAACTTAGCAGCTTCAAGTACATCATCAATGCTCGCGCCTGCAATTCCTTTTTGATTAAAAATAGGAGCCGCAGTTTCAAGTATAAATTGCTTTGTTCTTTCCGCTTTAGTTAACATTACTCTTTTAATTAGAGTACAAATATACTAAAAAGTATATTTTAAAATACATTTTCAGATTTTTTTAACATACAACCGATAGGTTCTCAAATTTCCTTAAATCATTCATAAAATGGTTTGTAAATTGCAAACTAGACGTCACAAAATTTAAAGCTCATTTCTTTCGAAATGAGTTTTTTTTATTTGCAGCTGGTTTTATTAAGGAGTAAAAAGTTATAAATAATAAATAAACTTGATGACATTTTGATAGTTTGGATAACTAAAATGCTATGAAAATATACCATTTTGGTAATCTGAGAGGAACTGGCTGCTGGTTATTCCTGTCTGAGTTTTAAAAAATCGCATCAAATGTCCAGGTTCTGAAAAATGAAGATCGTAGGCTATCTCAGCAATAGTTTTTCCAGAATGTATCAGGTCATTCTTTATTTCAAAAAGCAGTCTCTGTTTTAAGAGCTCTGTCGCGGTAACATTAAACTGCTTTTTCACACAAGAGTTAATTGTAATCCTGCTAACATTTAATAAATCTGCATAATAGTCAATGCGTTGCTTTTGCCTGATATGTATTTCTACTAATTGTTTAAACTGGTAAGCGAAATTATTTTCTGCCCTATCTATGGAAAGATTATTTGCACCAGCATACATTCTGTTGAACTTCAAAAGCAAATAATAAGTAAGAGATCGTATGATATGAATACTGTCTGTTTTGCTATTAACAAGTTCGTATTTGATTTCCATAAGCTGGTCAAATGCTTTTTGAACTTCTTCCCTTCCAATACTAATATTTAAAGGATAATTTAATTGATAAAAATAAAGAAGCCGATACGTAAAGAATTTGTCCGAAAAAAAATCATTAAGAAAATTTTCCTGAAAAACCAGAACAGTATAATCCAATCCCTCTCTTTCCAAAGCCCATTGCCTTTTTTGAAAAGGAGAAATAAAAACAATTGTATTGTCAGTTATATTGATTTTCTGCTGATTTAAAATCAGGGATCCCTTGGCAGTCTTAAAAAGTAATATTTCAAAAAAATCAGTATTGTAAGTATCTCGCTCCAAATATCTCTCACTCAGCATATCGCCGTGCAATACGTTGAGAAGCACTTCAACACCACATTCTGTTTTATGAAATTTAACTGTTTTCATTTTTTCTAATTAGTTAACCTATTGAAATCCGTTTCTTTTACTTTTAAGATTTGTTCTAACATTATAATTAAAGCAAATTTACAACTTCATTTACAAATTACTTCAAACCAGAAAAATGAGCAGTAATTAATTACGGCCCATTTCATAAAAGTAATTTCTTATTTATCTTTAATTTTACGAAAGCAGATATTCTTCTGTTGTAGTAATTTTTGCGTAAAAGAATTCTAATGCCGCCAAAAATGCATTATGAACATCCGCAGCTTTTACATCTTGATCATTTATTTGAAGATTCATTGTAGCACAGGCATCTCCAATTACTGTACATTCAAATCCATAATCAACAGCAGCTCTTGTTCCTGCGTCAATGCACATGTGAGTCATCATTCCCGCGATTACCAAATGTGTTATCTTCTTTGACTGCAGATATTCCAATAAATCAGTATCCCTAAAACTATTAGGGAACTGTTTCGTAATTACTTTCTCCTCTTCCAGCGGTTTTACATTTTCATGAATTTCCGCCCCTTTTGTACCTGGAACAAAAAAGGGAACACCTTCTCCCGATAGGTGCTGAACATGAACAATAGTCCCATTTTCTTTTCTAAAATGCTCTAATAGTTTCTTTGCGTTTTTACTTGCGCCAATAGGATTTACAAGTTCTAATGCCCCATTTTCAAAATATTCTTTCTGTATATCAATTAATAATAGTGCCTTATTCATTTTATTTTAATTTTAAAATTTATATCTGACAAAATTAAAACTTAGAGTAATGATACCAGATACCAAAGCACTCTCAATAGATACCATTTTGATAAGTAAAGGTTTTTATAAATATCTGATTTGAAATTAAAAATAAAAAGTGACTCACGGTTTTGGTTTGGAATGATAAACTATATTAAACAAACTCAAATTTAGATAACATTTTTACATCAATCCCCGAAAGGACAAGCAAACCAAAATACTGAAGACATTCAAAGACAGCCTCTACTTCCAGTAAGCCAATCTCTTCAAATCCTGCATAAAATGGTGCAAAATTTGTCCTTTAAGGGTACAAAAAAGAGACAACTAGCAAATAGTTGTCTCTTTTTTTATGCATTAATATGTAGATTTATGAAGCCTTTACAACCTAACATTTCATGGTTCGATTTAAATAAACCATCGCGGAACTATCCATACATATTTTTTATCTCCGACATAACAAAGGTACTTTGGGTACTCCCTATGCTTTCAACTGATCCCAATTTATTAAACACAAAATCCTGATAATGCTTCATGTCTTTGGCAGAAACTTTCATTAAAAAATCGTAATCTCCTGAGATATTGTAACATTCCACAACTTCTTCTATTTTCATAATATCACTAACAAACTGATTCCCGATATTACGATCGTGCTGTTTCAGTTTGATGTTACAGAAAACGATAAATCCTCTGTTTAATTTTTCTGCATCCAGTAGTGCTATATACTTCTTAATATAACCATTATTCTCTAATCTTTTAATCCGCTCAAAAACAGGCGATGCCGAAAGATTTACCATTTTAGCAAGCTCTTTTACAGTGTATTTAGAATTATCGTGAAGTATATTTAATAACTGAAGATCAATATCGTCTATTTGTTCCATTGAATGTTTTACTTTAAACAAGTTTAATTTATTTATAATAACAGAATAAAATTCTTCAAATATAACTCAAAACAACATAAAAATCTTATTCTGTGTAAATTAAAAACATACCATACTGCAAAGTTTATTTTCACAGTATAAAAATCCAAAATACACTATTTTATCACAGGGAATGATGGAGTTGATGCCTTTTAGCTGTTCAAAGCTAAAAATATCTTAATCGTGATGACAGCTATGATTTTGATGATCAAATACTATTTGTATTAAAATTGTCATCGCTTGACGTCGTTTTAAAATCTATCTTTATCCTTAGGCACACTTTATAAAAAGATAAAGGGTCACGTCATAAATAAAATTATACTTCTTTTCGGCGAGCCATACCCTGAGCGATGATACTAGCGGCAATCAATTGCAAGGCATGATAAAGCATGAGTGGCAGCAATACGATGCCGGTGATGGTACTGTGTTGAAAAAGTACTTTTGACATAACAGTGCCGTGTACCAATGACTTTTTAGACCCACAGAATAAGACTGTAATACGATCTTCATCTGAAAAACCAAACAGGCGGCTTAGTAGTCCGACACAAAAGAATACGGTAAAAAACAATACCATCATCCCTGCAGCCAATCCGGCAAGTTCAAGGGCGGTGAAGCCTTCAAAAAGATGTTGGGAAAATGACTTGCAAAACGACGTATAAATAATCGTTAGAATAACTGCCTGATCGAAATATTTGAGCTGCTTCTTGTATTTTTCGGCAATGGCACCGAAACGGGAATTGAGGCTTATGCCAATGATGACGGGCAGCAAGACTTGCAGAATCAACTTTGTGCCGATTTGAGTGACATCAAAATCGCCAGTTGCAGAAGCTATAAACAGCCCGACCCAGAGCGGCGTAACCACTACTCCAATCAAACTGGAAATACTCGCATTGAAAATGGCTGCGGGAATGTTTCCCTTGGCGATGGAAACCATGACCACCGAAGACGATACTGTAGACGGTAAAGCTGCCAGAAAAAATACACCCAGCCAAAGCAGTTCGAAGCCGTTATTGACAAACAACGGGCGAAATGCCAAAACAATGAGCGGAAAAAATAAAAAGGTTGTCAACTGAACGACAATGTGCATTTTCCAGTTGGAAAGTCCGGCTTTTAGTTTCTCGACACTCAGTCGTAAGCCATAAAACAAGAAAATCAAGGAAACGCCGGCATTGGCAATCTCTTCCAGTGAAACAGGTTCTTTGACCATACCTGGCTTTGGCAAAAAATAAGCCATCAGAATCATGGTGGCTATCATTAACAGGAAACCGTCGAAACCTGCTTTTTTTAATACTTCTAATAATTTCTTCAATTTGTTTTAAATATTATTCCTCCGTAGAGTCAAGGTTACAAAAATAGCTTACGCAGATAAACGTGGATTCTCCAGATTCATTAGTCTGTCCGCAGAGTCGCTCTGTTAAATTATACGGACAGCAGGCTTCAAACAAGGAAACCCTATTCAAATTAATACATGGAGACTAAATCCCAAGTTCTTTTCGTATAATTTCTGCTCCTGCGCTTAAAGCACTTAACTTGCCACTAGCTACGTTTCGAGATAGCGGGGCCATACCGCAGTTTGTTGAAGGGTAAAGATTTTCGGCATCTACAAACTCAAGCGCTTTACGCAGGGTATCCGCTACTTCTTCCGGTGTTTCGATAGTGTTGGTTGCTACATCAATAGCACCGACCATCACTTTTTTACCGCGAACAAGTTCCATTAAATCTAAAGGCACATTGGAGTTGTGACATTCTAAAGACACTATATCAATTTTAGATTTTTGAATTTTTGGAAAAATTTCTTCGTATTGTCGCCACTCTGAACCTAATGTCTTTTTCCAATCCGTATTTGCCTGTATTCCATAACCATAGCAAATATGAACCGCAGTTTGACAATGTAAACCTTCAATGGCTCTTTCTAATGCAGCCATTCCCCAATCGTTTACTTCATCAAAGAACACATTAAATGCAGGTTCATCAAACTGGATAATGTCCACCCCTGCGTCTTGAAGTTCTCTTGCTTCTTCATTGAGTGCTTTGGCAAATTCCCACGCCAATTTTTCCCGGCTTTTATAATGGTCGTCGTACAAGGTGTCTACCATTGTCAGCGGGCCTGGCAATGCCCATTTTATAGGCTTATTAGTCTGTTTACGTAAAAATTTAGCATCTTCAACAAAAACTGCTTTTTGACGTGCAATCTCACCTACAACCACTGGAACACTCGCGTCATAACGGTTACGGATTTTTACTGTTTTACGATTTTCAAAATCCACACCGCTTAAATGCTCGATAAAAGTCGTTACAAAATGCTGGCGTGTCTGCTCGCCGTCACAAATGATATCCAGATCTGCCAATTGTTGTTCCTGCAGAGAAATGCGTAAAGCATCTTGTTTCCCTTCAAGTAGCTGATCACCTTCTAATTTCCATGGTGACCAAAGTTTTTCTGGTGGTGCAAGCCAGGCAGGTTTCGGTAAACTTCCAACAATAGAGGTAGGCAATAATAATTTCTTCATAATAGTATAATTTTAATGCGTTGTAATCAATTAAAGGGTAAAATTAGCAGACCATTGTTCCAGGAGATTTTTGTAAGGCTTAATGAAATGCTCTTCTGCATATTTACCCTGTTCAACAGCCAATTGGCTGCGCTCTTCGCGGTCATAAACCACGCGAGTCAGTGAATAATCTTCGTGTTTAAGACTGGGTTGATAGATTTTCCCTGCCACTGAATTTGCATTGTAAATTTCAGCGCGATAAATCTTCTGGAAAGTCTCCATCGTGCTGATTGAGCTGATTAGTCCAAGATCAGTATAATCAGCAAGTAGATCTCCGGAATGATAAAAAGCCATTGGTGCCACACTATTCGAAGGCATGAAAAAACGAACTTTCAAGCCCATTTTAGAGAAATATTCATCCGTGATTGAATACTGATCCTGCAGATACTCAAAACCCAGTACCGGATGCTGATACTCCGTGCGCGTATAAGTTTTGTTAGTCGATACACTTAGACAAATGATCGGTGACATCTTAAAGTGTTCTTTGTAAGTGGCTGAATTCACAAAGGACTTATAAAGTTTTCCGTGCAAATCACCAAAATTTTCAGGAATACAAAAATTAGATTTATCTTTATTGTGTTCGATCAATAAAATACTAAAATCATAATCACGAACATAAGAAGAAAAATTATTTCCGGCAATACCTTCGATCTGCTGGCCCGTCTTGTGGTCAAAAATATTCGTTTTTAAAACTTCAATCAACGGCAGATTGTTAATACCATTAGTATCATCAATACGCATCGTTACTGTGATGATTTCAAGTTCTACAAGGTAACGATCCGCTTTTGGATTATCCAGATGAGCCAATGCATTGAATCGATTGTTAATCATATTTAAGGCATTGCGTAAGTTTTGTTGACGATTAGCTCCCCTAGCCAAGTTGGCAAAATTGGTAGTCAAACGCGTTTGACTTGAGGGGTGATAGTTTTCATCTAAACAAGTACTCTCTAGTGTGAATGCAAAATCATTCTTGATTGTATTCTGGGTGTTTTCAATATCCTGCTTTTCGTGTATTCCGCTATTTTCTTGTATGTTCGCTTTCATCTGATGACAACTTTTAGTTTTTTTACCCTGCAAAATTGAAAATAAAAGATTTAATATTTTATATAAACCAAAAATTCAGATAATAATTCTTTTTCAATATACTTTTGAAGATTATTAATCTTTATGTAAATATAATAATGAAGGAAAACAGATAATTATTCTTTAGAGAACCAGGATATGACTGATTTGAAATTTCCTACAGCAACTCAAGACTCGAAAAAGAAAACAATATAATTTATCTTTGGCAAAACTTAAGATAGATATTGCAATGAATTTGATAGAAAATTTAAAATGGCGTTACGCCGCAAAAGCGTACAGCGCCCTTAAAGTAACAGAAGAAAAGGTTGATCAGATATTAGAAGCTATAAATCTTTCAGCATCTTCTTGTGGTCTGCAGTCTTACCGTATTTTTGTTGTAAGCAACCCGGAAATCCAAAAAAAATTAGGCGCTGACTCGTATAATGGACAGATTAGCTCCTGCTCTCATTTGTTGGTTTTTGCTGCATTTAATGACGTGACTCCAACTTACATTGACGATTACATAGCAATGACAGAAAAACAAAGAGGTCTTGAAGCTGGTGCCTTATCAGGATTTAGAAATGGATTGCATTCCTATTTTAGCGCTATTAACACAGAGCAAAAAGTACTTTGGGCGGCCAAACAGGCTTATATTGCACTAGGAACAGCACTTATTGCTGCGGCAGAATTGAAAGTGGATGCCACTCCTATCGAAGGATTTAATGCTTCTCTTATCGATGAAGTTTTGGGTTTACAAGAGAAAGGGCTGCATTCCGCAGTTATCCTTGCTTTAGGATACCGTGATTTAGAAAAAGACTATATGGCAACTACGAAAAAAGTTCGTTTGCCTATAGATGAAATGATAACGAAAGTATATTAATGTTATTCGATATCTGACAAAAAGGATGTTTTATGGGATATTTTTTTATCTTTGAAATTCAGGGTTTTTAATCCAAATGGCTTTATCTTTGAGCTTTTAGAAAAATAGATATTCGTTATGGAACAGAAAATACATCAGGGAAGAAACGTAAAACGTTTTAGAGAAATGCTTAACATAAAGCAGGAAGCATTGGCTTATGATCTGGGCGAAGACTGGAACCAAAAGAAAATTTCTATGCTGGAGCAAAAAGATGTAATTGAAGATAATCTGTTGAAACAAATTTCGGCGGTATTAAAAATTCCTGTTGAAGCTTTTCAGAATTTTGATGAGGAACAGGCGGTTAATGTTATTTCTAATACTTTTGGGGATAATAGTATTGGATATCAGAAAAATGATAATCCTACTTTTAATCCTATAGAGCAAGTGCTAAAGATGCACGAAGAAAAAATTGCGTTGTACGAGCGTATGTTGAAAGAGAAAGATGAGATGATGATGAGGCTTGAGAAATTGATAAATAAATAATTATTTAGAAGATATATTAAAACAAAAAAGAGACTATCGAAGTCTCTTTTTTGTTTTAAGCACTATTCACTTTTAGAAAAACTATCTATACTTAAATTTAATGTTACAATTTTAACTTCTAATTCAAACCGAAATACTTAATCTTTATGGTAATACTATAAAAATTCTTAGTAAAAAAAATAACTTGGCAATATTGAAAAACTGTGAATATGGCTAAATTAATTGGTTTTTAAAATAGTGAAACCCTTGGGAATTTAGTAGAGGAGCAATTTAGAAACTTTATTAGGAGGAACGACTTTCAAAGTTGCGAATGTGCTCGTAAATTCTTCACGTAGTTATTAAAAAAATTAGGCATTATAAAGTATTTTACGTCAATCTAAATAATTTTGAAATGTTACTATAAAAATAGATGGTCAAAACAATATTTAAAACCATCTAATTTCAAATTCTGAGTAATTAAAAAATGTCTTCGTAATATTCGATTCCTAATGATTTAACAAAATTCATTTCCTTTTCAACAATGCTCTCTCTTCTTCGTTTTAAAAAGATTTCAAGAGATTCACCGATACCTAGCATAAAATCTTTTTCCTCAGTGAACGGGTCCTTTTTCTGATTGTTAACTTTATAATAAACTATAGTGTTTTCAGACGAATTAATAAAAGTGCGTTCTGAATCATCTTTATCAGAAGAATAAATGATTTTTTCCAACCTAAGTCCTATTCCTTCTTCTTGCGCATCCAAAGGTTTAAAATTGTTCGAAAAATTAAGCATAAATAATGCTAAAGCTTTCCCTCTAACACTTCCCATGGATATTTTTTTAGGAAATCTCTCGGTAGTAAATTTTTTCCTTGAATCATCAAAATATACTGGATCATCATCAAATCGAATAAAATTTTGAAATGTATCGTACGCTTTTCTTTGTTTACTTAAATTATAAATTGTAAAATAATTGGAATATGTGGTAATCCAAAACCAATGCTTCAATTCTTCCAACTGCTCTTTGGTTGGACTAACGACTTTATTAAAAAAATCTGTTATAAAAATGAGCTGATTGTTATAAGGCAGGAGTTTACTATCTACTACCAAAAGCTCAAAATACAAAAATTTAACAGCTTTTTGTATCGCTTGAATGGTATCTCTAGTATTTTCAATAAAACTATAGTCATTAGCTAGTTTTTCTATTTTCCTATTATCATTTTCAGAACTTTTATCGAAGAACACTACTCCAAAAGAGTTTATTATAGAGTTAAAAATTACCTTTCTATCTAATCTATCAAAATTATAATTTTTAAGGTCAAGAAGCAGATTGTCAATCTCATTTCCTAATCTGAACCCCTTTTCAATGTTAAAAGAAAGTGCATTTAGCTTCCATTCAGAAGTCACTTTTGCACCAGTAGAATTTAATTTATCAAAAATTTCTACAGCCTCCTCAATATTCGCTCCAGTCAACTCTACGATTGGTAAATCGAACGTAGTTATCTGCTTTTGAAAATGAACATATCGATTTCTAAATAATTGTTTTTGTTCTGGAAAAATGTCGATATTTTGCATTTTATCAATAAAGTCAGCATAGGAATCATGATCAATAAATCTGTGTAATTCAACTTCAAATATTTGTAGATTTCTCTTCCCTTTCTCTATCTGATTACTCTCTAAATTATAAATTAAATTAAATCCCTGTTTTGTCCATAGCTTATTATTTTTCTTTAATGGCGTTTGATTCTCATCTATTAAACATCCAAAAAGTGTCGATAGCCTCTGTAATCCATCTAAAACATAATAGTAGTCGATAGCTCTATTGGGTAAATCATATCCTCCAATGGAATTAGACTCAAAAAGTCTATAATTTTCATTATCAATAAAGTCTGGTCTCCACAGAAATATAGTTCCAATCGGAAGCCCCTTTAAAATACTTTCAAAAAGCTGTACTTTTTTAGCATAATCCCATTCAAAGTCTCTTTGAAAAGCAGGCACACGAATAATTCCCGATTCAAAATCCTTTATAATTCTTAAGAGACGAAAAACCCTGGTTGAGACTGAAACCTGGCTCATAATAGATATTTTATTTCGTTGATAATGTGTTCGAATTCATTACGTTCATTTTGATCTGCCGGATTTACCTCTGATCTTAGTAAAGGTTGATGTTCTATTCTTTTTTCGAGATCATTCCGGTTTACAGCATTAAATTTTTCTGAAAAATCTGATTTTAAATTTGGAAATGGTAATCCACTCCCTATCAAAGTATATTGCCTGTCATTTAAATCCTTTCCATCTTTAAGCTTTTCAAATAATGTTTGAACATCTGCCTGCAGGGATTTTCTATTTTTCAGCCTACCTTTATGGGAAAATCCTTTTTCTATATCAAAAAAATCTTTTTGATGAGCATTAAACTCCAGATATATTCGTGAAAATTCTTTTTTTTTATCATTTTTATTTGCTGTCTGAAGAAAATTATTATAAACTGAATCCGGCATGTAATTTTCTTTTTCTCTCTTGTAAAGAATATGATAAGGAATCTGCATATCTTTTAAAAAACGGAATTTCGCTTCTGGCAGTTTTTTAATACTAATTGTGTCATCTTGATTAATTGTGCAGTATTCTCTATCACTGTCTTTTATGATATAACATCTTAAATACTTTTCCTTGCTTTTTGTAAAAACTGTATCATTGAACAATTCTTTAATCATCCCTTTAATTGTGTTATCACTGGCTCCGCCCCCATTTTCAAATTTTAACCAATGTCTGTCCTTGGCTGTAATTAATTCATTTCCAAAATTTCTGAAAATACAATTAATAAATACCGGCTCATATTCATAATTTTCAACTACAATTGATAGAGGTTGCTGTAAATAACAATATGCTTCTTTAATTCTAAATTCACTATCAGAAGGAGATTCAGAAACTATAATTTCTTTTTTATCAACTATTGTCATCCCTTCTTTTAAAAAATCGATATCACTTCTTGATAAAGTCTGTTTCCATTGCGAATTTTCAAATGCACTAAAATCATCAATTTTTCTTAAATTCATCCTGTGTCTACCTTTTTTAAAAAAATGCATTAGATCACTTAAATCAGAGGAATTTTTATCATTATTGAAAATGTCAGCTTTAATTGATACTATCATCTCTATCGGATTGGTTTTGCTTTAATAGTAATAATTCTCTGTAGCTTTCATTAAAAATTTCTTCGGGCCATTTTGTGAATTCACCATCTTCATCTATTTCCAATCGCTCTAATATACTCAGCTGTTGATCCTCCTTATAATCCACATAATATACAGCAATATCCTTATTTGAAAAGCTAACTTTTGGATCAGCAATCAAAGCCTGCAGTCGTAAAATAAAATTTTTTGAATGAGTTTCAATCAAATATCTTTTGTTCTTATTTTCCAAAAATGAATCCACAAATCGTTGTGCTAAATTTCCATGTGCGGCTGGATGTAAATGGCTTTCAGGTTCTTCTATAATAATAAGAGTTTCTTCCTCAACCGGCATATAGCTTCTTACGATAAGGGGCAATACTTGTCTGATGCCAGAACCCGTATTGATAATATTTATATTCTTAATTTTATCATTAGACAATACAAAATCAAACCCCTCTATGGAAGCAGCTATCTCATTAATTTCAATTTTCCATCCTTCAAAATTTGCTTCAAACCATTTAGAAATCGAAGATAGTAACAGATTATTTTCTTTACGATATTGTGCTAAAAGTTTAAAGGCATTTAGTCCTGAAATTCCAATGTTATCAATCTTACCATTAATATCGGTTATATATCCCCCTTTAGGAAACTCCCTAAAGGCATCTATATAATCAAAGGTTAATTTCAAAGATTTTACTTTCGAATGTTTAAAACCTTTTACATTTGATTTAGTAATTTTAATATCCTCATCGTTTAAATTATAATTTTTAATTTCTATATTTTCACCTCTGTTAATTCCTTTGATAGAGATCTTTAATTTTTCCTTTTCGTCAGAAATTTCGAAATCAATTGTATCAGCGAATATTTCTTTATTATAAAATAATTCCTCATATCTTTTCCCAACGCTGATTTTGCTATTTAGTGAGATTGGTTCATGAATCTCCCCTTTCAAACTTTCGCTGATCATTGTTGGTAGTTTTAGAATAGCACTTTTACCTGTATTATTCTTTCCAATTAATACTGTTATAGGTTTTATTTCTAGCTCTTGCCAGTTTTTGAATAACTTGAAGTTTTTAAATCTGATTTTTGATACCATTTAAATTACAATTTATACAAATTTAGTTTTTTATTTAACTGCTTCCTATTTTTTCCTGTTATTCCCTTTTTCAATTAAATATTTTTTTTCTAATCTATGCACCAAAGGAAGATTTTGCAAACCTTCGATTAAATAATTTGACAGTTATTATTTATTGAGTACTAAGATAAAAACATTTTATCCAGGCTGTACATTAAATGCTTCATAAAAAGGTGGCGTATTCATTAGAGGACCATTAACAAGACAATTTGGTGGAGAATGTGGATTATTGTTAACCCGATCATGCAGATTTGTAATCCGTGCCAGCAAAGTATATTTTAACAGATTTAAGAAAAGAAAATACAGTTTTTAACTAACTTACAAAAAACAAAATCCCATTTCAAACGAAATGGGATTTTTTAAAACTACTATTTTTTCCCCGCTGGCGCGAGCGTCCCGCTCGTGAACATACGTTTGAATTCAGAAATACGTTTACGATAATTATCTCTAGGTTATAATGTAAATGATTTTCTCAGCATCGAGCGCACGAGCGGGACGCTCGCGCCAGCGAGAGGAAGTAAATTTTTCAAGTACAAAACTATCTTTAAATTAAGCTAAATGCCCGAATCTTTTGTGACAGCTGTTACCAACTGTTTTTTTTTAGAATTTCAATAAGGCTTTTATGTCTTCAGGTATTTGCTCTTTGTTTTCAATTTGTTCATAAAACTTAAAAGCTTTTTGTTTCATTTTTTGGTCATTCTTAATTTCAGAAACTTTGAGTAAGCACAATGAATAATGGATTTTAAAGTTTTCGTCTTTTTTGTATGTTGAATAACATTTTTCTAAATACTCTAAACCTTCATCATATTTTTTGTTTTTAGATAATAAAACTCCTTTTAAGAAAATAACTTCGTCTTTCAATTTTAAATTTAATAATTTATATTTTTCAATTGCGATATTTATATTTTCTAATCCTTTATCTACATCTCCAAAAATAGGAGAGGTTAATGCAAATCCATAATAACCTTCTGGGTTTTCAGGAAATAAATTAATTAATTCATTATATTTTTTTCGTGCAATTTTAAGTGATTCTTCATTACCAACTCTTAATCCTTCTGAGGCTAAATTTATTTTAAACTCTAATGTGTTTTTTGATAAGCTGTCAGCCATTATGTAACAAGCAATAGCTTTTTTGTCATTCAATAAACTCAAAGTATAACCTGTAAAAAAAATTGCATCACAAAATGTTGTATCAGTTTTGTATGCTTTAAAGAAAATATTTGAAGTTATTTTGAGATATTTTTGGTCTAAAGATTTATTTAAATATAATGTTTCAATACCTAAATTAAAAAGCTTCATAGCTTCGGTGTTTTCAGATTTGCAATACAATTTTTTACCTTCAAAATAATTTTGAGAAAAAGTTAAGTTAAAGCTTATTATAAGTAATGTTGTAAATATTTTTTTCATTTTTATTTATTCAATTTCTGAGATTTTTTGGCAAAATAGTTGGTAACGTCCTGGCGCTACAATAGGTTTGGGATTAAATATGCGAGATTTTTCCATTATGGACAAATTTTACAAGTACAAAACCATTTTTAAATTCAGCCAAAAGCCCAAATCTCTTGTAATGGCTGTTGGTGGCTGTGTTTTTATTTATCAATATTTTCTATTTCAAATATTTCAATAAATTTTTGTTCCAAGTTTTTCTTTTTCCTTTTTATATTCCATCTCGAATGGAATATTATAAAGGCGAAGAATAAATTAAAAACTATATATATGTCATTTGGTGCGTTTTTAAAATTAAAAAAGAAAAAGGAATTGAAACCAATTATCGCAACAAATGGAAAATATTTTAGCCAAATCATTCCTATTTTACTCATAGGTTCAATAGTATAATTTAGTTTTACTTTGTTGTTAATATTTTGATATTTTCCTTTAAGCAAATATAAGCCTGAAGTAAAATTATAATTTTCTGTTAGTCTGAAAGATGAATCGTCAAAGGTTCCATAAAAACTTTTTGAACTTAGACAAAAAATTGAAAATATTCCAAGTGATAATTGTAATTCAGCTCTCCCAATTTTCGTATTCTCTTTTAGTCTATTTCTAAATTCAGTTATATTAAGCTTTGACTTCATTAAAATTAATTAAATTACAGATTTTTAGCGTTTTAACGCAACATTGCAATCAACGTCCTGGCGCTACAATAGGTTTGGGATTAAAGATGCGAGATTTTTCCATTATGAACAAATTCTACAAGTACAAAACCAGCTTTAAATTCAGTCAAATGCTCGAATCTCTTTTAACGGCTGTTAGCGGTAGTACTTCTTTAACTCGGAAGATTTGCCTAAATAAAAGATTTAAAAAGACAAAGATAAAAATCTAATATCGTTTAAAGTATGTTATATTTTATAATGAGAATGATTTTTTGGTTTAAAAACTATTTTTTGTTTGTTAGGTAATACTTCCCAAACATAAACTTGATATTCATAGTTAAAAGCATTTTCAGGATAAACTCTTGTGTGTCCTGTTCCTAATCTCATCGGAAGAGCAACATCTTGACATAATGCAAAAATAGGTTTTAGTAATTCCAATCGGTCTTGTCTTGGAGAATCAATTCTAAAATCCATATAATCTGAGGGACGAACTTTAAGAATTGGCCTATTTATATTATTTTTATCTAATTCTCCATTGAAATGTTTGTTATTAAAAAGTTTCCACAAATCTTTTTTCTTCCCTGCGAGAACAAAGTAACATTCTATATCATCATTGTTTCCAATCATTGCTAATCTTACTAAATCCCATATAACCCTTTCAACTGTCTGTTTTGTCACCGTGTTACCTACCCATTTTGTTTCAATGGCAACTTTCATATTTTGTTTTTCATCCGTAACTACAAAATCTATTTCTGGGGGTCTGCCTCGTCCAGGTGATAAGTCACCAAGTATAGGATGCCTCACTTCAGCGTGAACATTTTTTCCAAACTTGGTATTTAAAATTTGGGCAATAGGAACAGACAAATATTTTTCAGAGAAAATTGATGAACGATGGCACGCGTGCTCAAACTGCAACCATCCCCCAATACCTCTTGCTAAAGTTCTATCTAAGTCCATTTGTTTATTTTTCTTCTTAGTTGTTTTTTAATATTGTTAGATTCTTGACTCTGCGATCGCATTGCAGGTAACTTGTATATATACCTGACAATATCCGACTTATCTACTCTAAATTGGGTCGATATGTCTGATAAATATCCGTATTTATACACTTTCAAAAATAGGATTTTTATTTCATAAATCATTAAACGAATTTTTTATTTGTTTAATACTTTTCGTACTAACATGAGTGTAAATTTCGGCAGTCTTGTTGCTTTGATGAGCTAATAATTCTTGTATATATCTAGATCACGCGAATTTTTAATCCTTACCCGCAAAGTATATCTTAACGAATTTTTTTAAAAAAACAGTTTTAGTTAATAATAGAAAGAGGCGATGTAAAGATAGAATGATTGCATTTAGTATTATTTCTGAGGTTAAATACAATAATCTGATAGTATTTACCAATAGTCAAGCAACAGCTTCTGGATTGATGCTAATAATGCTTTACGAAGAAGGTAAAATAAAAATTTAGAAAACTACGTGGTGAGATTAGGTTATTAAAAATTAACAGCTTCCGTTAGGTCAATTTTCTTTAACAAATGGCTTATATCTAATTCTCTTCCATTTCCTCTTACAGATGACATTTCCATAAGTATTTGCAAAAAATCTTCATGGTCTTTTGTTTTATCAGTCAATGAAGATATTAGTAATTTTCTTTCTTCACTAACATTGTCATAATAATAAAGTTTAGTTCTTTCATAAGTAGGCACTTGATAGTTATTATAATAGTGCATTAAATAAGCTTCTAAACGAACAATTCCATTGTCATCTTCATTATTATCTGACTTTATGATATTAAAATATTCTACCTGTAAATCTTGAATCAATATTTTTTTCAATCTAATCTTATTATAAAGATTGATGTCTTTAACTTTAATATATATTAACAAAAGAAATAAACTTGGTATTACATAACTATTTTCTGAAAATGACCTCAGAACTAAACGCGCATGAGCAAATATTTTTTCTTGTTGGCGTAAGGAAATATTTGATTTTTTAAATAAAATATTTGCGATTGTAATAAAATCTGAACTATCTTTCCGTAAATCCCAGCTATTTAGTCTTGAAATAGATTCAAAAAAATCTTTAAATCCAAAATAGTTATAAAGATAACCACAATACTTTTCTACCTCAGGTTCCGGAATTGAATATTCCATATCTATAAAACGTCTCAAATATTCTTCAGCATCAATCAATTCACTACCATAAACACCTCGTATAGCATTGCCTAATTGTTCTTTGTCTATTGACAAAACAAAAACAATATTAGGAACTGAAAAAAAATGTTTTATTTGTTCTAATATAGCAACGGCGTAATCAGGTCGGCATCTATCTAATTCATCCACAATAAAAATTAAGGGTTGCCCCTCATTAGTATCAGCTATGAACTTAGACAAGCTTTCCTTAAAAATTTTTATACTCTTTTTCTTAGACGTATATTCATTTACATCGTTTTCAAAAATATCTGTAACTCCCTTTGTAACTCCCTCAGCTATATCTTCAATACCTTCGCCTATATACTTCTTTGCCAATATTTTTATTAAGGCTGGTGCAATGTTTTTAGTAAAAAGAGCTGCATTCTTTAATGCTTTTTCAAAATTAGGATCTACATCTTTTTTTGTTAATGTTTTCAACTCTCCCATTAATGCTGTTAAAGGATTATTTTCAAAATCATTTTCCCACGCATTAAAATAAACGGTTTGATATTTTTTGTTTTTTAAATCCTGCTCCCACATTTTAACAAATGTCGTTTTCCCTGCTCCCCATTTATTATTGATAGCCAATACAAATCCACTAGAATAAGTAGAAACAATACTGGTTAAAACATCAGCATATTTCTTTCTATCCAATTGGCATTTCCTAAAAGGATCAGCGGGATCAATATCTATTTCGTTGTGTCTTATCATAGTTTACTTTTTTCTTTACTCAAACATCAAAAAATGATCATTTGTTACTGTCACAATTATACAAAAAAGGGTTTATTTAATCTCCTAAAACTTCTCCGTTGGCGCGAGCGTCTCGCTAGTGAACATGCGTTTGAATTCAGAAATACATTTAAGATAATTATCTCTGGGTAATAATGTACATGATTTTCTGCATCGAGCGCACGAGCGTCCCGCTCGCGCCAGCATTAATACTTTTTAATGAAATATAGTAAAAACTACCTATTTTTTCCCTTTAAAAACCTTATAAAAAACAAATAAAATCCCCAACCAAATAGGAATTAATTCTACAGATATCTTCATATTCGTAATCCACATAATGGCTAAAATACCTAATAAAAACACGAAACAGATGTAATTGCTTACCGGATAAAATATAGACGCAAATTTAGTTTTTGTGTTTTCTTTGTCTTTCGCGCGTCTAAATTGCAGATGGGTATACGAAATCATAACCCAGTTAATAATTAAGCAAGACACCACTAAAGACATTAGAATGCTAAAAGCCTCTTCTGGAATTACTTTATTTACTACTATACAGATCGCTGCAAAACAGGAAGAAATTAAAATGGCATTGACAGGTACTGATTGTTTGTTTAGCTTCTTTAAAAATTTTGGCGCATTGCCTTGATCTGCTAAACCAAATAACATTCGCGAGTTGCTGTATACACTGCTATTGTATACAGATAAAGCGGCGGTTAATACGATTAAATTAAGCACATTGGCTATAAGGCTGGTGAAAAATATTTTCTTGCCAAAGAGCTCAAACTCCATTCCGTTTAAATTTTGAAAAACCATTACAAACGGGCTACTGTCTGTAGTAATTTGCTGCCAAGGCGACAAAGCAAATAAAATGACCAATGCCCCAACATAAAATATAAGGATTCTATAAATAACCTGATTGGTTGCTTTTGGAATGTTTTTTTCCGGATTTTCGGCCTCTGCAGCGGTAATTCCAATTAGTTCTAAACCTCCAAAAGAGAACATTATCAGTGCCATTGCAGCCAATAAACCTTGAAAATCGCCAGTTCCTGTTTTTTCAAAGAAACCTTTTGGAAAGAAACCTCCATCGTTGTATAAATTATGAATCGTAGCGTGCTCTCCTCCTGTTCCACTTACTAGTAGATAAATACCAAAAAGAATCATGGCTATAATAGCGACCACTTTTATGATTGAAAACCAAAATTCAGTTTCTCCATACACTTTTACGGAAGCAAAATTTAAAGCATTAATAATCAGGAAGAAAAATAAACTGGATGCCCACAACGGAATTTCAGGCCACCAAAACTGCACATAAACTCCAATAGCTGTAAGTTCAGCCATACTGACTAAAATATACAAAATCCAATAATTCCAACCCGATGCAAAACCTGCAAAAGAACCACAATATTTATAGGCAAAATAGCTAAAACTTCCTGATACCGGTTCTTCAACAACCATTTCACCAAGTTGTCTCATTATAAAAAAAGCAATGATTCCGGCAATAGCATATCCTAAAATGACAGATGGCCCTGCTAATACGGCTGCCGGACCAATACCGAGGAAAAGACCTGTCCCTATCGATCCGCCTAAGGCAATTAACTGAATGTGTCGGTTAGTTAGTCCGCGTTTAAGTTGATTCTCTTGTACAGTATCTTGATTATTTTTCACAAATTAGATTTTTAAAGGGATTAGATGTATTCAGAAATGTATAAAAAGCGAAGATAAGTTAAAAAAGGAATCCTACAAAACATCGTTGTGTCGCAGCTGTCAGAATCAAATATTTTAAAAAGTCAAACTGCCCATTTACAGAATGGTTAAAATATTTTTTTTTACTATCTAACTAATTGATTATTTGTACTTATATGCTGCTTTAATTCTAGTCAACATTTAATAAATTATCCTGCAAAATTTTCTTGAGAATCATTTAAGATTTCATGTTTAGACCTTTAACTTCTGTTGCTCCTACGAAGTCGGGTGACTTCAAATAGTGGGTATTAAAAACAAAAGAGACGACCAGCAGATCGTCTCTTTATACTATTTAAAAAATTATAATTTATTTTCTCTTTTACTGATTTACATGGCTATTGTGCAAAAACAGTTGATCTGAGACCGTTATTTAATCTTTAATCACTTTTTTCGTTACAGTTCCCATATCATTTGAAACTCGAAATAAATAGACACCAACTGGTAAATTAGATACATTTAATTTGGTAGATATCGTTTTTAATTCTTTTGTAATAAGAAGATTCCCCGTTACATCAAAAACGTCCAATTTTGCGCTATTTAGTATATTCACGTCAATTGTTATGAAATCTTTAACCGGATTTGGATACAATTTGAATGAGTCTTGGAAAGTAAAATCTTTTGTTGCCAGAACTGCAACATCAAAACAGGTACTTGTAGCCGTACAGCTGTTTTTAGTAACCTCTACAGCATAGCTTCCTAATTGCTTAGGTGTAAAAGTGGGATTATTTTCGTTTGGGATGGCTGTAAATACTCCATTATTACAGCTCAGCCACTTATAAGTTGCCGCTGTTTCGGCAACAGTTAATTTACCTTCATTGTAAGAAACTGTTACATCAAGACCTTTTATTGTTACTAGTTGTGTTGCTGTGGCTGTATTGTTGCTTCTGTCTTTTACAGTCCAGGTTACAGTTGTGTTTCCTATAGGGAAATTTGCCGGTGCATCATTTGTAACTGAAGCAACTGAGCAATTATCGGCAGTTATTGGATTTCCCAATGCGATTCCTGCTGCTTTACAGTTAAACGTGGTATTTGATACTATTGCCGCAGGAGCAGTAATTGTTGGCGGTGTTACATCTTTTACTGTTACTATTTGGGTGGCCGTTGCACTATTATTGCTTTTGTCTTTTACGGTCCAGGTTACGATTGTGCTTCCTAGTGAGTAAAATTTTGGAGCATTACTAGTTACAGAAGCTACCGAACAATTATCTGCCGTTACCGGAGTTCCTAATACGACATCCGTTGCTGATAGTGTGCAACCTGCAGCAGTCAGATTCACCGTTACAGCACTTGGAGCTGTAATAGTAGGTAAAGTAACGTCTTTTACCGTTATGGTCTGAGCAGCTGTTGCAACATTACCGCTTGCATCTTTTACGGTCCAGATCACTGTTGTATTTCCTACAGGGAAAACTTCAGGAGCATTATTGGTTACTGAAGCTACGTTACAGTTGTCTGATGTTATGGGAGTTCCCAGTACAACAGCTGTTGCTGTACAATCTAAATTGGCGTTGACTGTTACAGCTGCCGGAGCAGTTATAGTCGGTCTTTCAATATCAGAATCTGTGATTATTATAAAGTTCTTAGTTATCGTTGCCGATTCACTATCTATTATTTTACAAGAATAATTTCCAGCCACTAATCCGGTAATTTCCGGTGTTGTTGCTCCATTAGACCAAAGGTAGGTATAAGGTGCTTTTCCTTCATTAACAGAAACTATAGAAGCCGAGCCTGTAGCACTACCAAGGCAAGTAACATTGGTTTGGATCGTTGTTGCGTTTAGAGGCGTAAAATAGGTACCCTTCAGACGAATGAAATAAGAGGAAGTAAAACTCTTATAAGAAGAAAACACGCCACTAACATTAATTTTTCCATCTGGAAATAATGAAATAGAGTAAATCGGAGCTACAAATTGGTTTCCTGTATCAAAGGAAGCGTCTATACTTCCATCAGAATTTAAACGGGTTAAACGGCTTTGCGTAATTCCTTGAAAAGTATCGAACTCCCCTCCTACAATTATTTTTCCATCAGGTTGTAAAACCAAAGAACTAATTTCAATACCATATCCTGTTCGTACACTTTCAGATCCAATGGACTGATTAAAAGAAGGGTCTTTGCTCCCATCTGAATTTAAACGAACGAGGTAATTTTGATAATTTCCGGTAGTAGGTGAGAAAAGACCGGCCACCAGTATTTTTCCATCAGGCTGCAAAGTTATTTTTTGAACATTAATCGCCAAATTATATAACGTTCCGATATCAAACGAAGTGTCTTGGCTTCCATCCGGATTTAAACGAACCAAATATTTTTGAGGAATTGGATTAAGAGTAGTAAATGACCCTCCTACCAGTATTTTGCCATCGGGTTGTGCTACTATAGAAGAAATTATTCCTTTAGATAAATCAAAACTATTTCCGGCTGTAAAAGAAACATCGTTAGTACCATCAATATTCAAACGAAATAATCTTCTAACAGGGAGATACGGGTAACTATCAACAAAAGCACTTATGATAATCTTTCCATTGGGCTGCAAAGCTATAACGTCAACATCATATTCAGATGATCTAAGGAAAGAAGTATCACGGGAACCATCAGGATTTAATCTAACCAGAGCATTTCTGCCTGAATTCCCGAAGTTAGTAAATTTACCTCTTATCAATATTTTTCCATCAGCCTGTAATAGTATCGATTGAACTTCATCATTGAATTCAGCCGGCGGGTTAAATGAAGTGTCCTTGCTTCCATCAAGGTTTATGCGAATCAGTTTTTTTTGTGTAACTCCCTGAAAATTGTCAAAATATCCTCCTATCAAGGTTTTTCCGTCACCTTGCACGGCTGAGCACTGCACAGCTGCGTCAAAACCTGTGTCTTTGTTAAAAGAAGAATCTCTGCTTCCATTGGCATTTAAGCAAACTATACCTTTCTCAATAATCTTATTGCAATAGTTAAATTTACCGCCAATAAGGATTCTTCCATCATTTAAAATAGCTGTAGCCAAAACGTCTGCATTTCCTTTTCCTGTAAGAAGATTTGCTCCATCATCAAAAGAAGCGATTGAAAAAGTACTATCTAGACTTCCGTCCGAATTAAAACGATAGACACCATCATCACCGGAAGAATTATTAGGCTTATAAAAACTTGCAATTAGTTTTCCATCAGGCTGGAGGGACATATTACTTGCATATTCATTATTCATATATGCAAAATTAATTGGATTAGTAAATGAAGTGTCATTGCTGCCGTCGGGATTTAAACGAATTAAATATTTCTGAGCCACTCCCTGATAAGTTCTAAAGCCACCACTAGCGATTATTTTTCCGTCACTTTGTATTAAAACAGAATATACGTAATTACCAACAAAGCCAGTTCCTGTATTAAACGAAGTGTCTTTGGAACCATCTACATTCAAACGAATTAAATATTGCTGAGCCACATCCTGAAACGTACTAAACTTGCCACTTACAACTATTTTTCCATCAGATTGAACGGCGACAGCAGTAATATCATTATCAAATCCGTTGCCTATATTAAAGGCTGTATCAAGGCTTCCATCGGCATTCAAACGAATCAATCGTCTCTGTGGCGTAGAATATATCTTTTTATTAGCTACAAGTATTTTTCCATCAGATTGAACTGTTATAGCATTCACAGAAACCGAACTTTCGCCCACACCTCCTCCAAATAGAAAAGAAGTATCTTTACTTCCGTCTGCATTTAAACGTATTACACGAGATTGTTCAACGTTATCGTTTCCTCCAACCAGTAATTTTCCATCAGACTGCAAAGCGATAGATTTTACAGTAAAACGAGTAATATCCTCGTTATAAACAAAAGTCGGATCCAGACTTCCGTCAGGGTTAATACGAACCAATCCATTAGTTCTCTTACTCCTAAAGACAGCAGCTCCTTTTATGATTATTTTACCGTCAGGTTGTGTTACGATACATTCTACCAAACCGCCAAATCCGGGTGAAGGTCCAAAATGGTGCTCCACATCAGCGGCGTTTTGAGCAAATAGTATTAAAGATTTTAGAATAAAAAAAAAGAGTAGAGTTTTTTTCACTTAAATAGGTTTTTAAAATGTTATAGCTAAAACAATAGGTTCAAAAGATGAATCTTAAAAAACTAACAAACATAAGAAAAAACTTTTCTTTAGATTTTATATTGATAAATAATTTGTTAAAAAACAAACATTTTGCATTAGATAGATAAGTGTTTTAACTTATTCTTTCTTAAATCTAGCAGCCGTTATAGATACGCAATGGTTAAATCAAATTATAACTTGCTTAAAAACGGTTCTAATCCCTTTAGCACTGCGAAGGACAAAATTTTCAAAGAAATCTGAGGCTTTTTTGTTCGCTTTTTTTATACTTTCTTTCCTAACTTTGTGTGCACAGAATTCTAATCTGCGCTAAAGACTGTCATCAGGTAAATATTTTTTTCTTTCAAATCAAGTTCCATAAATTTTAAAAAATAAAAAAACGAAATGAAGCATACACAACAAGAAAACGATAAGCAAATTACTGTTTTAGAACTTCGTAATTATTTACTAAAGCCCAATAAACTGAACGATTTTGAAGAATATTTCAATAATCATTTTGTAACCCCAATGGCTGAACTGGATGGCTTTACTCTGGGGCAATTTAAAATTAATAATGTAAATGATCGATTTGTTTGGCTACGTGGGTTTACAGATATGAAAACGAGAGTAAACTTCTTAAATGATTTTTATATCAACAGTCCAACATGGAAAAATTTTGGACAAGGAGCTAATGCTATGATGCTAAATTCAGATCACGTGCATTTACTGAAGCCATTAGAAAAAAGCACCACTCTTGACTTTTTAGACATAAATGAAGGGATAGTACTTATAGATTTTTATATCTGCAATAGCACTTTAAATAAGGTTATTGATCTATTTAAAACTACATACATTCCGTTTTTAAAATCTTTGAATATTAGCGACCTATCCCTTTGGGTCAGCGAAATGCAAGAAAATGATTTCCCGAGACTCCCAGTTTTTCAGGATAAAAATCTTTTGGTAACAATTACAAAATATAAGGATTTCGCTGAATACGAAAAAAAGCAAAAATTGATCACAGAAATGAATATTGAGCTAAAAATAGCGCTACAGGAATTAGTAACAATTCATAGCAATTTAGTGCTTGAAAAAATCTAAGGAAATTTTGGGGGTTGTTAGGTTGGATTAATACTCAAAAGATTAATTCATCTTAAACAAAAAATGGCTGCTGCTAGCCCAATAGTTCCTTATCCATTTATCTTAAAATAAACCTGTATTCATTACTCATAAAAAAAACAGTATTTCTACTTGGTTATAAACTAATGTAAACTACATATATTTAACAACTACTTTAAATTCATAATTAACTTAAGACATTCCAATATAATTACTGTTGATTTTAAAATTAATTTGAAGAGTAAAATTTACTAATTTGGGATCAAACTTAATAATATATAACTGCTTTATAAACTAGCATCAAAATACATAGAATTAACTCTACCAAAAGCTAAAAAGTTGTAAAAACAGAACTTTTTAAGAATCATGATAGATTCACTCACTCATAGATATTCAATAAAACATGTATTTGAGTTAGAATATGGTTTACCATAATGAATAAAATTAAATTAGAGCAAAATTTGTATCTAGAAAATAAAAGCTCGCAATTGACATAATCTTCATCAAATAATTTTAAAGTACTAGATATCAAAATAAATTATCTTCACTTATTAGGAGATGCGAATGCTTCTATAAATATTATTAATAGATAATAACTTAAATTATATTAAAAATATGATTACAAAAGTTGATATTCAAAAATTCGGACTTTATAATAATTATAGTTGGAATGCCGAAATTGGAAATAATGAAACCTTCAAGAAATTAAATATTATATACGGTAGAAATTACTCAGGAAAAACAACTTTATCAAGGGTTTTTAAATGTCTTGAAGATAATGCAGTTCATAAAAATTATAAAGGTTGTGGTTTTACAGTAAGTTTTTCTGACGGAAGTTTATCATCACATACCAACTTAGAAAATAATTTTAAAATACGTGTTTACAATTCTGACTTTGTCAAAGCTAATTTAAGCTGGCTGCACAACGACGACGGAACTATAAATCCATTTACTATTCTAGGAGCAAAAAATGTTGAAATTGACAAACAGATAAAGGATATTGAATCGCTTTTAGGCAACATTACTATTGAAAAAGGTCTTCTCTTTGAATGTACCGAAAAAGAAAAGCAACTCAGCAAAGAAATGGCAAACCACAAATTGCTCTTCGATGCTCTGGAAGAAAAATTAAGAAAAAAAGCTAATGACACTATAAAAGTTGATACTAATTTATTTATCGCCACTACGATAAAAAAAACATATTCCATTACAGATATTAAAAATGAAATTGCGAAAATCGCCCCAGATCCTTTAAATTATATTCTTTCACCTGAAGATACAGACCAAAAAAAACAATTTTTGAAAGAAGTATTTATGCCTAATATAAATTCTATTTCTGAATCTAAGCCAAATTTCTCGTCTTACTATAATAACGCTAAAGAACTCGTCGAGAAAAAGATTAAACCTAATAAACCGATAACAGAACTATTGTTGGACAATACACTGCAGGAATGGGTCAGACACGGAATTGACAAACATAAAGGCAAAAGAACAACATGCGGTTTCTGCGGAAATACCTTACCAAAAGATCTTTGGGATAAGTTAGATGCTCATTTTAGTAAAGAATCTGAGGAATTACGAACAGGTATAGAAAATCAGAATGAGCAGATATTAAAAGCAGAAGAAAATTTAATCTCTTTTATCAAACTAAACAAAGATCAATTTTATCCAAGCCTACACTCTAAATTGGAAGAAGTTCACATAAGATGGCAAGCTATAGTAAAATTATACGGCAATAATTTAAAACAGATTGCCACTGAACTCAACAATCGTAAAGAAAATATATTTGTTGAAAATTCAATCTCAGATATACAGGACACTTCTCATAATATACTTGAATGTATTAAAGAATTTAATGTTTTAATAAAAGAACATAATATCAAAACAGAAACATTATCAACAGATCAGCATAATGCGAGGCAATCCCTAAGAGAAGCAACTGTCAGTCAGTTTTTAACTGATATAAATTACAATGCAGAACTATTAAAAATACAAGACACAGAAACAACTTATAAAAAAACAGAAAAGGAACTGTCCGAAATAAGAGAAAGTGTAGAGAAATTATCTGAAGAGAAAAGATTCTTAGAAACTCAGGCTAAAGATGAAAGTAAAGGTGCGGAGCTGGTAAACCAGCATTTAACTCATTTTTTTGGGCATAATGAATTGAAATTAAAAGCGGAAGGTGAAGCGCCAAATGTGAGATTTAAAATTCAAAGGGAAGAAAAAGATGCAAGTAATTTAAGTGAGGGAGAATCTAGCTTAATTTCTTTTTGCTATTTTGTAGCAAAAATGGAAGATGAACTAAAAGAAGCTGACGGTAGTAAACTTATAATTTACATAGACGATCCAATATCAAGTTTAGACAGTAATCATATTTTCTTCATGTTTAGTTTAATTGAAAGTATTATCGCTAAGCCAGGCAGATATGGCCAGCTTTTTATTTCAACACATAATCTTGATTTTTTAAAGTATTTGAAAAAACTAACAATTCCAAAATACAAGCCGCAAGAGAATAGTAATGATAAAGCAGATCTAAAACACTTTATAATTGACAGGAAAAATAGAGATAGAACATTATTAAAATCATCACCCGATTATTTAAAACATTATATAACGGAATTCAATTACTTATTTAAGCAAATTTATGAATGTGCTTTATCAAATTCAGCCACAATATCATATGAATATCAATATAATTTCGGTAATAATATGCGCAAATTCCTGGAAGCTTATTTGTTTTATAAATACCCTAGCCACAAATTATCGAATGACCAGCGATTACGCAAATTTTTAAATGAAAACAATATTTCAATTACTTTGATAAATCGAGTAATTAATGAATATTCACACATCGGAGAGCAATTCGAAAGAGGAATGGAACCGGTAGACATTGATGAAATTTCTAAAATTTCCAAGATAATAATTAAAAAAATAAAAGAGAGTGATTCGGATCAGTTTGATGCTTTAGTTGAAAGTATAGAGTAAAAAAAGATATCAAACTTAGTCTTGGAGTTAACACGGAAGATGTAATATATTAAATAGATTTAGCTTCCTACATTGCCAACTGAAAAATAGGATACTATTGAATAAGGCATTATCATATAAATAAATGACTTATTTATTTATTTATAAAGATATGTTGTTATAATAAGCTATTTCAGAGGTTAATACTGCTACAGATCTTTGAGGAATAACATTGTGTTTTATGTAAACTTCTTCAATATCTTATATTGCTCTCGAAACTTCTTTATTTTGGCGGTATAAGGTCGTATTTGGTAAAGAACAAACCCTGTTTGTAAGCATGCTTAATGCTACCGAATACCGATAATCGTGAATTAAAATGTTTTTAAAGTTTCCCCATTTATCATCTACATCATAGGATAATAAAACTTTTCAAGCTGCTCGATCCGTAATTTATTTTTAAATGTTTTTCAAAATAAAAAGACTCGTTAATTGTCTAATATGAGTTACAGGATTCCCCCACACCCCTATCCTCCTTCGCAAACATCAACCCCAACATCATTACGATAGCACTCAAAATAATCACCTGTGTCAACAAGGAGTTACTAATAAAACCAACCTTTTTAGAAAGTGGTATCGACAAGAAAAGCATAATGGTTATCAAACCTCGTGGTGCTATAAAAAGTAAAGGACTAATCGGTGTTTTTGAAACTTTAAGTTGAATAAACCGAATAGAAATAATGACTGCTACAATGCCAACAGCGAAAGGCAAAGTACTGGTATTTAATACCGTTTCAGTAGTAATAGTATACCCAAAAAGCAAAAAGAATATCGTTCGGATCAGAAAAGCAACTTCACCGATTAATTTGCTAAATCGGTGTACTTCTATATTCAATCGTTTGGGTTCCAGTTTTTTTATAAATGAAAAATGCGTTAGCTCATCCAGATTATTCAAAAAGAGACCGAAGATTAAGATAAAAATAAGAGCCGGTAAATGATAAATTTTAGAAACTTCATAGATCAAAATTATCATGACCATAATGGGGATGAATTTAACGTGATGGTCAATTTTTTTGATCACAAAAGCTAAACCGATGCTTGCTATTAAGGATATGAGCAGCATAACCACAACTTGAGCAATAAAAGTTATAAATGACCCTAATCCAATAGTGTCATTTGATAAGAAGAAATTAAAAATAATAACCCCTAAGATATCAGACATACTGCTTTCGTAAACTACAAATTCTTTTTTGTCGTCTGAAAGATTCTGAACACTAGGAATCGCGATAGCACTACTGATAATACAAAACGGAATGGCATTTATAAAACTATTAATGATGGAGGCACCCGTAAAATAGTTGATTCCAAAACCAATTATCAGAAATAGAAACAATAAAGGGATTAAAGCAGATAAAAAGGACTTCGAAATCATCGCTTTTTTATTTTTATTAAGCTCTAAATCCAATCCCGCCTCCAATACGATTAAAATCAATCCGAGGGTTCCTATTGCAGGTAATAAGGGTTCCAGATTAGGGATTTCTATTTCTAAAAAAAGTGCTGCATAACGCAAACAATACCCCATAAGCAACAATATAATTACGGTTGGTATCTTGGTTCGCTTTGAACTTAGGTCAAAAGCATAGGCAACTAAAACAAGTAAACAAAGGGAGATTATCATAAATACAAAATATTTTTCCAGTGATGTGGAATTCAAAATTTTGCCGTTTTTAGGAAATGCAAAAAAGACACGGCAGCACAACTTTAAAATTCAATATACAAAAAAATGAGGGACACTGTTGTAAAGTTCAGTTTAAATCCTGTGATATGCCCATTTTAGTGGTAATCTGAAGAGTTATATCGTTTGATTTCTATTTGGTTTTACGATAAATAAATCTATAAAAGCGATAAATAAATACTGCCAAAGAATAAAAAAGGAGAAAGAAACCACGGCAAATTATAAGCATAAAAAAAGCATCTGCCGGTAACAGATGCTTTTTTTATACGCTCAGTAAGACTTTAAAGTACAACTACATTTACCGCGTTTGGGCCTTTTTTACCTTCAGCAATCTCGAAACGAACTTCATCGTTTTCACGAATGTTTTCTGTTAGACCTGAAACATGAACAAAGACCTCATTTCCACCATTCTTTGGTGTAATAAATCCAAAACCTTTTTCTTCATTGAAGAATTTTACTGTACCTTCTTGCATCTTAAAATAATTATTTGTTAAATACAAATATAATATTTTTAACAGTACTATTCTGAAAATAATAACTTATGTTGAAATATTTTATTCATTTTCAAATCTAAACAATTATAATTAAGATTCAGTTACACTCTGAGCTTTTTTTTGTTCTAATTTATTTGGTGTCAAACCACAGTTTTGTTGTAAGCAAATCCTTTCCTTGAGCAGCAACTGCCGCCTGATAACTGGTTCCGTTTAGCGATTGTTCTGTACCCGGATAAAAGAAACGAGAAGGCAGTTGTCCGTCTAAAACAGTAGCCGGACCCGCTGTCAGTGCCGGATAGTCGAGTCTCCTCCACTCTGCAAAGGCATCCAGACCTTGTCCAAAAAAGGCAATCCATTTTTGTGTGCCTATTGATTTGGCGTAATTGGCGGCATCGTATTTTACGGTCGGCTGATCCAGATAATCTGAAATAACAGTTGCATTGGTAATCCCAAATTGGTTGAATGATGCCGTAATAGCACTTTTATAAAGCTGTTCTGCGTCTCCGGCAATGTAACCACGTGCAGCCGCTTCAGAAAGATTAAACAGGACTTCAGAATAAGAAACCAGTACAGCCGGTGATGCCGAGGTTAAGAAATACGAACCCGGTTTTGATGTTTTAGCAAAACCCTGACTGTTGGCATCGCTGTTTGATAAGCCGTTAGCGCCTCCAACGTACTTACCTACACTCGCGTCTGATGGTAACTGAGCATACACAGGCAAACGTGGATCGGACAATTCCTTTAACTTATCTACTACGGTCTTTGAGATACGAAAATCATCACGTGTTTCAAACCATGCCGATGCCGGATTTTGTTGTGGCGAACTGGTGTAAACAAACTGAAAGATCTCACTATTGCTGCTAATTAGTCCCGCAGCATCAGTTGTTGCTTCAATTGCGGCTTGTTTAGCCAAAGCAGGTTCTCTGTCTGATATTCTCAAGGCGATACGCAGACGAAGCGAATTCACCAGTTTTTTCCATTTTGCGATATTACCTTTATAAGCCAAATCACCCGTTACTGTTCCGTTTGTTATAGCTAATAAGGACTGAGCACGTTTTAAATCTTCAAGCAATCCAGTATAAACTTCTTTTTGAGTATTGTATGCCGGTGTTACTTTTAGGCCCGCTTCTTTATAAGGAATGCTTCCGTAAGCGTCGGTCAATAATAAAAAAGTCCAGGAACGTAAGGTCAGTGCAATTCCTTTATAATTTGAATTGGCCTGCTGATCCGGAAAATTCAGAATCGTATTCAAATCTGTAATTAAAGTTGAGTAACCGGCATTCCACAAATAAGTAAAAGAATTGTTCGACACATCATATCGGTCGGGTTCGGTATACTGAACTTTAGCCCAATGTTGTACAAATAACAAAGACGAGTTAAAGTTGTTGTCTGAGCCCCAGTATAAGTCGGCACCTTGTTTTAATGTTCCTGTTAAAAGGAAGGGTGCCAATGGTGTCTCTGTCGCATTTGGATTTTTATTAATATCATCCAAAGTATCACTGCAGGAGGTTAATGCCAATGCAGATAGAAGTATATAGGATAGTTTTTTTAACATGATTCGGTATTTTTAAAATTTAAGATTAACATTAAGGCTAAAACTTCTGGTGGTTGGCAACGATAAACTTTCAAGTCCTTGTGCATTCCCAGTGTTAAAAGCCGATTCAGGATCGATATTTGGTGCATCTTTGTAAATAAAAAACAGATTACGACCTGTAGCAGTAACACTTGCTCCTGCTAATCCAAGTTTTTTAGCCAGCTTCTTATCAAAATTGTAACCGAGTTTTACTTCTCTTAATTTTACAAAAGTCGAACTGTAAACATAGGCTTCGCTGATATTGTAAGAGGCTTTGTAATATTCCTGCGCACTAATTACCTGAGTATTGCGAGTTCCATTGGCATAAACACCATTAAAAATAACTCCATCATCATATACCGGTACCCCGTTTGGAGCAGTTCCACCTGTTAATAAGGTTTTTGTATTCCCTGAATAATAGTAATTCAATCCACCGTTGGCAGCATCACGACCTGCAAGGGTTTGCGCCAGTACACCTGTATAATTTCCTGTTCTGTTCGTTCCTGAAAAAATCTCTCCACCTACACTGGCATCAACAAGAAAGGACAATTCGAGGTTTTTGTAGGTCAATGTGTTTGTAATTCCGGCCAGATAGTCCGGGGTATAATTTCCTAATACTCTCTTTTGTGGATCTGCTTTTGGCAATCCGTTAGCGCCTACTACTATATTTCCGTTTGCGTCACGTTGGTAAGCTGTACCATAAAGTGCTCCATAAGCTTGTCCAACCGATGCCAATACATCAACACCTCCTGAAGAACCTATAGTGTAGTTTTTAATCTTTCCTTCATAATCCAAAACTTCTACTTTACTTTTATTGGTTGAATAATTTAAACCAATATTCCATTTGAAATTTTCACTTTGAATGGGAGTTCCATCTAATTGAATTTCTAAACCACGGTTGTTTATTTTACCGGCATTGATTAATTGTGAATTATATCCACTGGCAGCCGTTGTTTTGATCTCCAGAATCTGATCAAAACTATTGGTGTTGTAATAAGCAACATCCAGATGCAGTCTGTTTTTCCAGAAAGAAGATTCTATCCCCAATTCGGTGGAGCGGGTTGTTTCGGGTTTCAAGTCCGCATTAAGCTTCTTTTGCGAGGAAGTTTGAATCGGATTTCCATCGAATGCACTTTGAAAATTGTAAACAGTAACCAATTGATAAGGATCAGCATCATTCCCTACTTCTGACCAACCTGCACGCAACTTTAAGAAGTCAAGCGTATTGCTTTTCAAATTCAGGGCTTCGGATACCACTAAACTACCACTTACCGAAGGATAGAAATAAGAACGGTTACTACTTGGCAATGTCGACGATATGTCATTTCGCCCCGTCAGGTTTAAATAAGCGTAATTTTTATAGCCCAGTTGTGCCGAAGCATATCCGCTATAGACTCTTAATTTCGAAAACGTGTTTGATGATGTCAACGGATCACGCGAATTTGTCAAGGTATACAAATCTGGTACAGCCAAACGTGGTGCTTTTTGATAGTTATTAGCATCACTATGATTACGTACATTGAATCCGGCAAGAGCATCCAAAGTAAAATCCTCACTCAATTTGTTGTTATATTGCAAGATCGCTTCTGTATTTCTTTCTTCTACTGTATAAGCATCTTCAGCATACGAACCGAATGGCGTTCCGTTTGTGCCATATTTAATGGTGTATTTTCTGCGATCATTATAATAATCTACTCCTGTACGGAATTTAAAATCAAGTCCGCTCGCAATCTTTGCTTCCAAATGAATATCCCCTATTAAACGATTGCGTTGTTGGCTAGTTGTATTATAATTGGCATTCCAATACGGATTGCTGTAATAGCTATTGTTCCAGTTGGTGTTCCAATCTTTATTAAGCTCATTGATATCGACCTGACGACCGAACCAAAGAAACTGTAGCATCACACCGGCAGCACGGTTCCCCGATGGTCCACCTGGTAATGTTGGTGCTGTGGTTACAATATAATTGGCCGTTACCCCTATTTTTATACTTTTAGATATTTGGTAATTGGTGTTTATGGTAAAGTTTGTTTTGTTGACTTCACTGTTAGGCACGGTCCCGATTTGTTTTTGATTGTTGATTCCTAAACGAAAATCTGATTTTTCATCTGATCTGGCTATCGAAATACTATTATCGTAAGTAACCCCGGTATTAAAGAAATCTTTCACATTATCAGGATGTGCGACAAAAGGTACTGCTGCGCCATTGGAATAAAATTGCGGAATAAGACGCCCGTCTAATTTTGGTCCCCAACTTTCATCAACTCCATCGTTTATTCCGCCTCCTTTACCGTCTACATAACTGAATTTTCCGTTTGATCCTTGTCCAAATGAATTCTGAAAATCGGGTAAAGTTGCTACTTTTGAAATTGTTATACCGGTACTAAAATTAATACCCAATCCCTTTTGACCTTTTCCGGATTTCGTAGTAATAAGCACTACACCATGTGCCGCACGTGATCCGTAAAGGGCAGCGGCGTTAGGTCCTTTCAATACTGTTAAGGTTTCAATGTCCTGTGGATTCAAATCGGCAATCGCATTTTTAAAATCGCGGGTTGCTCCACCGGAGTTCAACTGTGAGTTGTCTACCGGGATTCCGTCTACCACAAATAAAGGCTGATTGTTTCCGGCTATAGAGGTTTCGCCACGAATAACGATACGGGATGATCCCATATCTCCCTGCGAATTGGTGATTCGTACTCCGGCCAATTTACCCGTAAGGCTATTCAGGAAATTCGACTCTTTTGTATTGGCTAAATCCTTATTTTTAAGAGACTGGGTAGTATATCCTAATGATCTTTTTTCTTTTGAAATTCCCAATGCCGTAACTACAACTTCCGACAACACATTCTGTTCTTCCGTAAGTGAAATGGTTATCGGGTTTTCAGTAACCACAATTTCTGCTTTTTTGTAACCCAAATAACTTACAATTAGTGTATAAGGAAATTTCTGGCCGGTTTGGAAATAAAAATTTCCGTCTAAATCTGTTGCAACCCCGTGTGTGGTGCCTTTAATATTTACGGAAGCACCGATAACAGGCTCTTTTGTAACAGCATCAATGACTTTTCCATCAAGTTTGGACTGGATTAACGGTTTTGTCTCCTGCGCTATACTTCCAATGGAAATTAGCAAAATGCATAACCATATAGAGCTATTAATTATTTTTTTCATTACTTTGTTTTGGTTTAATAAATAAGGCAGGCCGAAATGGATTTAATCCACTCGCGCTATCCTTATAGAGATGTACAATTTCTTTAAGCTTCGCCATTTCTGTTCCCGCAGAAATGGTTTTTTTTTACATGCAACGCATTCGTTTCTTCATTTTTAACTATTTTGGATTACTATTATATTTGAATTGATCTGTATAGCATTTCGGCTCTAAAATTAAAAGCCAATCTTATTTGAAATTCTGGAAGAAGTATAGACTATCACTTTTTAAATTATCATAACATTTAAAAGATGAAAGAGCCAAATGCCCCCCGCCTATTTAAAAATAAAGTCTCTTTGATGACTATCTTTTCTATTGTCTTTTGATTCATTTTAAATTCTACTAATTTGATAGAACAAAAGTATATTAAAAATGTAAAACCAAAAATTTTAGTTGTTTTTTTTTGTAAAAAAATGTTAATTGGTTCATTCTGAATATTTCAAATCACTAACAATAAGATAGTTAATACTTGTACTTACTTTGTGAAATGTGTAGGAATTTTTCTAATCAGATCGTATTGAATTAGAAATTAGTACTCTTTGCGAGCCTGTTTAGGGCTAAAAAAGAGGTCATAATGGTCTTAATATGGATTTGATAATGCCGCAAAGACGCTAAGTCGCTAAGTTTTTCTTTTTATTTTTAGGCTTTTTTCTTGTGTTGGAAGTAGCTGATCTTATACTTTTTCAACAAAACTTTTAAGTCTTATTTCTTCGCTTCTCACTTTTATAGTCTCGCAAAGACGCGAAGTCGCTAAGTTTTTCTTTTTATTTTTTGGCTTTTTGCTTGTGTTGGAAGTAGCAGATCTTATACTTTTTCAACAATGCTTTTTAAGTCTTATTTCCTCGCTTCTCGCTTTTATAGTCTCGCAAAGACGCGAAGTCGCTAAGTTTTTCTTTTTATTTTTTGGCTTTTTGCTTGTGTTGGAAGTAACAGATCTTATACTTTTTAAGTCTTATTTCCTCGTTTCTCGCTTTTATAGTCTCGCAAAGACGCGAAGTCGCTAAGTTTTTCTTTTTATTTTTTGGCTTTTGCTTGTGTTTTCCTTTTTCTCACAGTGGGTTTCTTGAAATGACACAGTATTTGAAAGTTTCCTTCGATTTTTCATTAAAACTTTGCGACTTCGCGACTCTGTGAGATTTCCACTCACTTTACATCAAAAAAAAACAGCTGCAAGTTTATACCTGCAACTGTTTTAAAAAAAAACAAACTAAAAACTAACTAAAGAAGAACCAAATCTTCTTCTGTCTTTTTTATACTATTAACTTCCTTATTAGAATTTTTTTTTTCTTTGATGGCAGCCTGAGCAGCCGCCAGACGAGCAATTGGCACTCGGAATGGAGAACAACTCACATAATTCATTCCTACCAAATGACAAAACTCAATTGAAGACGGTTCGCCTCCATGTTCGCCACAAATTCCAATTTTTAGGTCAGGACGTGTTGCCAAACCTTTTTCTGCTGCGATTTTGATAAGCTGCCCCACTCCATTTTGATCTAAAACCTGAAAAGGATCGTTTTTCAGAATGCCGTTTTCCAAATAAAACGGAAGGAATTTCCCCGCATCATCGCGTGAATATCCAAAAGTCATCTGTGTTAGGTCATTAGTTCCAAAAGAGAAAAACTCTGCTGATTCTGCAATTCTGTCCGCAACAAGTGCGGCGCGTGGCACTTCGATCATGGTTCCCACAGAATACGCAATAGAATCTCCTTTTTCAAGGAAAACTTTCTCTGCAGTTTCCGTAACAATTTGCTTTTGCATTTGCATTTCGGCAAGTGTTCCGGTTAGGGGAATCATAATTTCAGGAAGTGCTTTAATTCCTGCTTTTTTCAGATTTATTGCAGCTTCTAAAATGGCCCTTGTCTGCATTTCGGAGATTTCCGGATAGGTATTTCCTAAACGGCATCCACGGTGTCCTAACATTGGATTGAACTCGTGCATCGAGGCAATTTTATCTTGAACCGATTTAACAGAAATACGCATTTCTTCTGCCATTTCTTTTTGATTCTCCAATTCGTGAGGTACAAATTCATGCAAAGGCGGATCCAATAATCGAATCGTTACCGGAAGTCCGTTCATGGCTTCAAAAATACCTTCTAAATCCTTGCGTTGCATCGGCAACAATTTTGCCAGTGCTTTGCGGCGACCGGCTTCATCTTCTGCAAGAATCATTTCTCGCATGGCCATGATTTTGTCCTCTTCAAAAAACATATGCTCGGTTCTGCACAATCCGATTCCTTGTGCTCCAAAACGACGCGCAACTTCTGCGTCTTTTGGGGTATCGGCATTGGTTCTGACCTTCATGGTAGCGTATTTGTCCGCCATTTCCATCAAGGTATCAAAATCATCGCTTAGTACTGCAGCAGTAGTTTCGATTTTACCTTTGTATATTTTACCGGTTGAACCATTTAATGAAATCCAGTCTCCTTCTTTTAGTAGCAGATCCCCAATTGACACCGTTCTGTTTTTATAATCAATCTGAAGACGCTCTGCTCCTGAAACGCAACATTTCCCCATACCTCGCGCCACAACGGCTGCGTGTGAAGTCATACCGCCACGTGCCGTCAGTATGCCCTGAGCAGCCACCATTCCTTTCAGGTCTTCAGGTGAGGTTTCAATTCGCACCAAAATAACAGCACGATTCTCCTCTGCCCCTAGTTCTGCATCATCTGCAAAAAACACAATTTGTCCGGTTGCTGCACCTGGTGATGCCGGCAATCCTTGTGCTACCAATGCGGCTTGATTTAAACTTTTTGGATCAAAAACAGGATGTAAAAGTTCATCAAGTTTGTTAGGGTCCACTCTTAATACTGCTGCTTCTTCGTCTAAGAGACCCTCCTTGTGCATGTCAATAGCAATACGTACCATTGCTGCACCGGTGCGTTTTGCATTTCTCGTTTGCAGCATCCAAAGTTTACCTTCCTGAATCGTAAACTCGATATCCTGCATGTCTTTATAATGAAGTTCTAATTTTTTTTGTATATCGATTAATTCCTGAAAAATACTCGGCATAGTTTCTTCAAGCGATGGAAATTTTTCAGCACGAACTTCTTCCGTAATAGCTGCAACACTTGCCCATCTTCTGGAACCTTCAAGCGTAATTTGCTGAGGCGTACGAATACCGGCCACAACATCTTCTCCTTGTGCATTTATAAGATATTCTCCATTAAAAAGATTCTCGCCTGTACTCGAGTCACGTGTAAAAGCAACTCCTGTAGCTGAACTTTCTCCCATATTACCAAATACCATGGCTTGTATGTTCACGGCTGTACCCCAATCGTCCGGAATATGATTCAATCGACGGTAATATACCGCACGTTCATTGGTCCAACTGTCAAATACGGCTATAACCGCTCCCCAAAGTTGTTCCCAAGGATCTGTCGGGAAATCGGTAGCAGTAAATTGTTTTACGGCGTTTTTAAATAAAGAAACCATCTCTTTGAAATGCTCTGCCGTAAATTCGCTATCTAATTTTATCCCTTTTTCGTGTTTTAATTGATCAATAATTTCTTCGAAAGGGTCTTCGTCTTCCTTGCTTTTTGGTTTCATCCCCATGACTACCTCGCTGTACATTTGAATGAATCTTCGATAAGAATCCCATACAAAACGTGGATTTCCGGTTTTTTCGATCAATCCTTCAACCACTTTGTCATTTAGACCCAAATTTAGAATCGTGTCCATCATACCGGGCATAGAAGCACGGGAACCGGAACGTACCGAAACCAAACAAGGATTTAGATTGTCTCCAAATTTACTGCCCATTTGATCCTCAATCTGTAGCATTGCGGCATGGACTTCTTCTTTGATCTTCTCCAAAACGGCTACTTTACCTTCACTGTTGTATAATTTGCACATTTCTGTGGTAATGGTAAAACCGGGAGGAACTGGCATTCCGATAAGATTCATTTCGCATAGGTTGGCCCCCTTTCCACCCAGCAAGTCTTTCATTGACGCATCACCCTGGGCTTTTTTACTGCCAAAAGTGAATACCGTCTTTTGTAAATTAGTCATAATTTTTGTTGTTTGTTTAAGTAGTTATTTGCGATTATCGCATTACGAAATCGATGTAGTAAAATAAATAAAAAATTATTTTATAAAAAAATTTAATTTACTATAAAGATTAATTTTACTAAAATCTCGTGATTTAAGCCTAAATTTTGGGATAACCGTTTTTTTCTTTGGACTTAACTTGATACTAACTTATTCTCAGTAAATTCAGGATAAAATGATGAAAAATTGGTTTTAGACAGAGGTAATAAACGAGGAAAACCGTTTAGACGGAAACGGGTTATTTCGCAATAATTTAACAAATAAACTCTATTTGTACTATTTTTTAAGAATCTAAAAGGTGTTCGAAGTAACCATCAAGATACTTAGTGGAATTAGAAGAGATTTTTATTACAGCTGTTTTTCTATATTTGGTATATCTAAACCGATAGAAGCACAAAATTCATCGGTTACAATTAAAAAAACCTGTCGATTCAAAACTTGGAATAGCCCCTAATTTAAAGCAATGAAAAAAAATACGATCCTAATACTTCTACTCTCTTTTTTTACTTTTTCTTCCTGCAAGAAAGACCAAAAGACAGAAAAAGTAAAAACAACTGATACTATTCAAAAAGAAGGTATCGAAAAGGAAACTTCCGATAAGACCGCTACTTTATTTACCTTAAGCAATCAAGACAGTACGGAAGTTGTTAGAATCTCTGCCAGCGAAATCAGTTCTGATAATCCTTTTTTCCTGGTTGGGGATAAAAATGCACTTGCCGTTTCGAGATACAGAAAAAATGGTAAAAGTTTACAATTCATTCAAAAAGAGACTTTGCTTTCAGATGAATTTTATTATGTCAATATTGACGAGCACCACTTCTTGCGAAAAAAGATTCAAAACGAGGACTATTTTCTGTTTGCTGTAATGGAGTCTTCACAAGGCAATGGAGATCGCGAGATAATTTTAAATTTTATTATGCTAAATGTAACTAATCTGAAATCCTATACCTTAAAATATGTCGGAGAGGCTACTTTAAGATCTGATGAGGGTATTGATGGTGCGTTTTTAAAAAATGAAAATTTAGAAGCCAACGCTACAATCAAAAAAGAATTGTATCAGTTTGCGAATAAAAGTAAGTGGGTTTACAATCCGACCGAAGAAGAAAAAGACATCAATTATTATAAAAACTTTGAACAAAAATGGCAATTAGACAACAATGCCAATACTGAATCTTCATTTCCGAATTCTGTAAAAAGTACGTACTACTCCGAAAATCTATTTCAGTTTAATGGCAATTACGACAAAGATCAGGTCATTGAAAACGATCGTTTTAAAATCGTTACTTACTTCCGTCATAACATTATAGGATACGATAAAACTAAAAAATTATACTTTCCGATTATTACAGAATCCTGTGCTACAGGGTGCGACAAGAAAATCGAATTTGTATCGGAAAATGAAATAGAGATAACCTACGAAATTGCAACACAGAAGGCCGACACCCTGGACCTGAATGCGATCCGGTTTACAAATAATGATTAAACTCTTGCTCTTTTTTATCGACCACAAGCAAGTGATTGGATAAAAGAAAAACGAGTATTTTTTTTGACTTTTCTATTCCAATAGTGGTATTCAAATGCGCTGCTATACTGGAAACTACTTTGCCGTTTATGTTCTTTAAAAAAGGAAATAATTCGATTTGATCCAGATAAACGGAAGGTCGCTCCAAGTTTGGATGCAGTAAAGCTTCTTTTAATACTATACTGTCTTTGCTAATGGCATAAACCGTTTTAAACGTCGCATGAGGAGAAACTACAATTTCCTCATTCCAAAAACGGTACAGAATAAAATCTACCGGAATGGGTTCTTGTTTTTTTTCAAAAAGTATACCATTTGTATTAAATTCTTTTTCCAATTTGAGTGTAAAATCCGTTTCATTTTTTGAAACATCGAGTTGAAAATTAGTTCTTTTTGTCCAGAACTCCGTTTTTTCGTGGCTAGTCCATGCATTGCGGTAGTAATCAGCTGTCCAATACGCATGACTTACTACTGATTCTATTAATTTTTCTTCATAAAAATCCTTTGGGTGTGGCGAATCCGGATCTTTTAGGTAGGTGTTTATCGCAATGGCAACTTGCAAAGAAAAACGCATGGCCTTTTCTACCCCGGTTGAAGACAAAGGGTCTAAGGTAAAAGCAGCTTCACCGATTTTTATAAATCCGTTGTTCCAAGGATTTTGATTCACAAACGAAGTAACGGAACAGGTTTCTATGGCCTCACCTCTGATTTCGTTTGCAAATGGAGAGAATAATTTTGTTTTGCGCATGACCTCCAAAAGATGGGATTCACTATTCTTTTTTAGGGCAATCGGATCCGTAAAAGTCATAATACGATAAAGATCTCCACAAACGGGCGATCCCCATAACCAACCCTCTTCAACAGCTTCAATAAGCGCCTCGTTGTAGACTGAGTTCGTTTCAATGTGGGTCCAAACGGCGACCGCTGAAGGCGCGATTGGCATTCTTTCTTTTAAAAGTGTTCCTTTGCGTCCCCTTGCATCCAGTACTATTTTGGAACTAATTTTAATTTCATCCAAACTTGCTGTTATTTCTAATAGCCAACTGTTTTCAGAATTTAGGGCTTGTTTTAATTTTCCGGGTTGTATGATATGTAATCCCTTGGAAACCGTGAATTCAAGTAAATCCAGATCCAGTTTACTTCGATCTACAATTATTCCACCCTTACTTTGAGCGGGACGATTGTAAACCTGTTCTTTGTTTTCCCAAATAACCTTGGCAGCACAATTTTCTAAATACGCTGGGTTTTCCAGTAGGTGTTTTGCATTCAGATATTCGAAAATATTCCGAATCCCCGGAGAAAGCGACTCCCCTATTTGTGGTCTTGGAAATTCTTCTTGTTCGAGCATACCAACGGTATATCCCATCTCTAATAAACGGATCGCTGCACACAATCCGGCAGGACCTGCGCCAAGAATAAATACGTCGAAAGTTTCAGGTAACCGTTTCATTTTTCTATTAATTAATTTAAGTTGTTAGTTGTTTTATGTTTGAAATTATAAGGCCTAGACCTCATTTCCGAATTATAACACTATAAATTTCTGGTTAAAATTAAAATATTTGCAAAGTATCATTTTGAATAGCCTCCTCCTGAAGCACAATGTCATTAAATTAAGGATTGTCAAAAAAGTGTCACGCAGATTTTAGCAGAATCAAATTAAAAAAATCCGCAAAATCTGCCGAATCTGCGCGAAAAAAACTCCTAACTTAATGACATTGAACTAAAGCAAGAGGCAAATTAATCCTTTTATACTTTCGTCAAATCGGTTTAATTAATTCAACAAAAGTTACTTAAATGGCAACTTGAATTAATTATTCCAATTAGGTTTTAATCTCGATAGTCTTTCATTGGCTTGTATGGTGTAAAATAACCACGATCTGATATAATCACAAGCCGGTCTTCCTTTTTCAATTACTTCGTGATGACATCCACCGCCACAGAGATAACGGGCCCAACATTGTGAACAGGGATCCTGTGTATTTACATGTCGGGAGGCCAACCAATTGTTTTGTAACTCGGGTTGTATGCCCTGATTTAAATCGCCCATTTTACCGACCTCTTCATTCACAAAACGATGGCAGGCAAATAAATCTTCGTCTGCAGACACACCCATATAACCTGCCCCTGCACCGCAAGGATAAGGTCTGTGTGTTCCTTTTGAAATTTCTTTCAAGGCGTTTACCATATTCAGAAAAGGATAGCGTTTTCCTGCTAATACATTTTTCTCGAAATTAAGTCCACAGGCAATCATCCCTTCTAACATGACCGCCAGCTGTTCTTTGTTCATTTCGTTCTGACCATTACTGGATCTTAACAAGGGAGAAAAACCTACGCCATGAAAACCCATCTGAACAAACTCATCCAAAACAGCCGGAAGGTTTGTGTTTTCGGGTGTTACGGTCACCCTTGCTGATACCTGCATTTTTTTCTGCAGCCTCAATAAGGGTTGAATGTTTTTCAAGATGGTGTTATAACTTCCCTTACCGCCCTTCATTGGGCGATTACGATCATGATCCTCTCCTATTCCATCCAAACTAATAGTCACCGAAAAACCGTATTCTTCAAAAAAAACAGCATCACTTTCTGTGACCAATGTTCCATTTGTGGTAATCGAATAGCTGAGTTGTATGTCTTTTTTCTTTGCCATTGTTTCGGCATAAACAGTCGCTTCTCTAATCGCCTGTCTGTTAATTAGAGGCTCTCCTCCCAGAAAGGTTAGCTGTGCTTTCCCTCCTTCGGGACATTCTTTTAGTAACAGATCGATGGCTTTAAAAGCCGTTTCCAAGGACATATTCTTTGTAGGCCCTCCAAAATCACCCTGATCGGCATAACAATACGTACATCCCATATTGCATTTCTGCGCTATTGCCAATGACAAAGCATGTAATCTCGGACTTTGCAAGGGCTCATCCGTGATATATTCCGGAGCGTCGAGCCCTAAGCGAATCAGTTCGTTTTGCAAGCCTTTTTCGTTCTTTTCGTCCATCAAAAAAGCTATTTTTTGCTCTACTTCCTCAGAAATAGTATAAAGCCGGCTTCCGTTTGGAATAAAAATCTGAGTCGATTGTCCTCCTTTTACCAAATGTGCCGTAGCAGATCGTGGTCTCGATTGCGGAACAATCAGCTGTGCCAATTTGGTTGCAATGGGCCCATTCATTCCTACATTGACGGATCTTTCTGTTGCCCCTGTCATTACTTTTTGGTTGATTTAGGTTTTACGGGCTCACTTTGTATAGCATCTTTTCCGGCTATGATAAAATTGAGTTCTCCTTGCCAGTTTTCAAAAAGATCCTGATACGAAATCAATCTTGAATTTACCCAATCATCCGGAATATAAGATCCGGTTCGTTTTTTAGACATCCATAAATCTCCGGTACTTAAACCATTTTCATCCGGAACAATATTTACGAAATCAGGTCTGCTGGCAGCCCAATAATAGCAGGAACATTCACGATAATCATTTTGCCACGGCGCACAAAGTCCTTGTGTCAATTCTCCGGGTTTGATAATGGTATCTGAAAATGCGGCACTATTGCCATCAAATATCGTATTAACAACTAAGGTAACTGCAATATATTTTTCGGGATTATTTAATTCCTTTAAATCTACAACTACTTCCTGTGTTGACTCTTCTGCTGTGAAATGACATACCACTTCTTGTCCTTGCTTTTGTAAAACATGAACCATCGAGTTCGACCATTCCATAAACGAAACTCCATTTGGATTGGCATCTGTTTTTAAAGGTACATTGTCTCCATCGGGGAATAAAGGACCAAAAGTCTGCACCATGGTAGGTTGGCCTTCTATGGCTACCAATCGGTGTTTTACTAAATTTTTGAATTTTTCCTCGGTGGCCTCTAGTACGTAGTTATTGTTTTCGATAAGGACAATTCCATTAAAGGCTCTTCTCCAAAGATTTCTGAAATCAAATTCCAATCCCGGAAAACAATTCGAAATGGCCGTTCTTGGCAAAACAGCAATAGGGTTTCCTGTTCCTCTGTAGTGCAATTGCGCTGTTAAATTGTTGGCTTTAAATGCTGAACCATAACTTACGGGCAATGTATCCGGATTGATATCCTTGAACATCGAAGTACTTGCTGCCTTAATAATCATATTGATTTGTCGGTAGGTAAAAGTAAGTGACCTACCATCGGCACCACGCATTAAAGCGGGCATTTTTCGAAGTGCTTTACTGGACAAATCGCCAATTTCTGTCGGTTTTCGCAATAAATCACCAAACCAGGGTGATGCACCGGAACTTAATCCGTTGAACACTCTTTCATGTAAAAGTTGTAAAGCAAGATTGTCCACCAGAGAGGTTGCCATAATAGGTTCGAAGAAACGACCAAAATCATTGGTGTTCTGGCGTACCATGGTACTGGCAACATTTTGTTTTCCTTCGTAACTATTGCCATTCATGATAGCGGTATTCATCAAACGAATGGTTTCAAAAGCCCGGCGAATAATCTCTTCGGCTTCTTCTATCGTTACTTCTCCTTCTATATCTGTACTCAATATAATTTGTTCGAGCTCATCTGACACCACACGAATCGGCAGAGTATCAGGAGCAAAAGAAGGAGGTCCGGCACTAATATGTGCTTTGGCAGTTAGGGTCTTTTCGCTTGAAACTTTTAGTTTAACGGTTACAAAACCATCACATTCATCATCAATATAACCCCAGCTTACCTGCCAGCTTTCCCCTTCCTTATCGGTATACGAATAACCTGCAAAAATTTGCGCCGGATTAGTGTAGAGTACATTAGTTATACTGCCTTCTTGGTAACCACGCCATTTGCCTTTTCCTTCGCTGATATCATACAGTATTTGGTCGTCACTTGTGAAAGTCGGATCTTTTTCTATGTCTTTAGGTCCGTTACCTGTTTTTCTATATCTATCGGAACCGTACACTTTTCCTGCTGCCGGTGTATAGCGCAATCTTATTTCGGGAAACTCTGGAGTTGGTTTTATATATTGAATAGAACCTAACGGCAGTCTTTTGCTGGCCAGAAAATTGGCACATTCCGCTAACAATGGTTTGGCCTCGTGTGTGGTAATGTTGTTGATTTTTGCGAACATTTTATCATTTACATCCCCCGTTCTTCTGAAAATTTTAATGTTGGCCACGTCTACATCCCAGCTAATGTCTGTCAAACTCAATCCGGCTTCAGAAAGCAAGGCTTCTGTGAGCGGTACTAATTCATCCGGCTTTTGATCTGTTATGGCAAACACTTCCAAAAAGGGAGAAACGGGATGTATTTTTCCATTTCTGTCCGCCAGAGTTTTAACGTCTTTAAATTTTATATGCGTTGGATTATATGATTTTAGCTCTCCTGAAACGGGATCTACGGTCAAAGTCGTTTCGGGAGTAATTTCTCTGTAATCTAGTGGCTTTTCTTTTGATAATTGAAGATCATATGCCGCCATTGGTTCCTCTGATTCTCCTAATCTGCCAATTGCAATCGGTGGAAGAATTCTTAATTCTATAATTTTCATATCGTAGTATTTTAAATTATTAAATGGATTGAATTAATTTGAAACTTCTTCTGTTAAGTCTACAATGACTTGTAGTAGCTTTTGATCGGCTTCCTGTAATCCATTCAAATATTGAATATGAGGTTGATTTTGAAAGTGTTTTAGCTTTACGATAATATTCTGAGAAGCCTCGAGAAGATCTCTGTGCATTCTCCAGCGGTTGTGCTCTCCAAAAGGCAAATCAAAAGTATAAGGGAGTGTAAAAGGTGGCCCTCCCATTACATCGCCATCTTTAGCGATTGGGGTCTGAACCAAAATAGTTGCCAAACTTCTTAAATTGTACATTTCTCCAAATGCCGAATTGATGATCATACCACGAGGCGAAAAGCTTCCTGAATTGTTATAACCATTATCCAGTAAAAAACTATGATTTAAGTAGTTAAGCAATAAACGATACCGAAGATCACTCAAATCGGACCAAAGAATGGCTTCTGGATCTGTAATAGCATTGTTATCCACTTTTTTAGGTGAAGTACCGGACTCCGTTGTGTGTACTTTTGAACCCACATAAGGATTGGTTGCCACATTTCGGGAAGGCTCGAAAGTGTTATTGGTTTCTTCTAAAATTGTTTTGTATTCTTTGTAAATGTGTAAGAATCGTTCGAAATGGGATGGTGTTGTTTCCTCTTTTGTATCCATACCTTCTCCTTGTTCTGCTATTTCTGCCAACGCATTATAAGCATCATCACGAGATAATAGGGGCGCTACTAAAACATCCGGACTTTTGGTGTAGATTCCTTTTCCGTCGGTTCCTCGGTCTCCTCCGGTATAGCCACGACCCCACTCATCAAACTTCGCCTGACAGCTGTAGGTTCCGGGTTGAAAAGTCTCATCGGATATTACTTTAGGATCTTTAATTAATTGCAGTAACACTATAAATAAAGCACCTACAGTATGTGGATCTTTGACAGTTGCGTCTACAGAAGCTACAATTTCGGCTGCCAACGGATCATCACTTTCCAGCCATTCGCAAGGAGCTTCGGCGTAGACATATTTGGCCAGTGAACTAAGGGAAAATTTTTCTAAAGTAAAGGGAAAAGGATAAAACGGGCTGTCCCAAGGATAACTTTCTCTTCCAAAATTTAGGGGGGCTCCAATCACTTTTAATACATTTTGTACGGAGATAAAATGCCCCATTTCTTCTTTAGCAATACCTAAAATTATGTTTTGCCACGTATGCACTTTTTCCTGATACTTTTCGGGAATTTGTTTTCCACCCATGCTATAAGCCGCATACAAGTATTGCAACATAAGTCCTTGTTCAATTTCAGCATCGATCTGAAGCAACATGGTGATATAATCTTTTCCGGTAAACTGAGAAGGTACCTCAAAAGGTTTTGCGTTTTTCAGATGATCACAACCACTCATAGCAGCAGCAGCTGAATACATACCTTTTGCAGTAGTCGATTTTGGTTTATTCTTTTGGGCCCATTCTAATATTGGGGCAATAAAATGGTCTCTTTTCTGATTGTAATTCATAATACGTTGTTTAGTTAAATTTCTATTTAATCTCTTGTACTATAAGATGGTATCAAATCAATTCATTTGATAGGTTACTTTTTTTTGAACAGCCATACTTTTTAGAATTTCTAAAAAAAATGCTTGAAAAGCGGAAGAAAGTGTGATTTTTAAAGGCAATAAAGCCCCACAGCGTCTTGATGACAAGACACTGTAGCGTTTTATTTTAAAGTTTTTTATTCTTTATGATACGGACATCCGGCAGCGGCCGCAGCAGCATCTTTTTTGCCGGTATTGTAGAATTGATCTATAATTATCTGTCTTTGATCTTCAGGAATATCTTCGATCTTACGCAGTGTATTAACTTGTATGTGTGGCCAGCTTGTTGTGCCTCCGCTGTCTCCAAAAGCAAATTCGAAGAATATAATTTGTTCGTATTGCAATTGTAGAAACTCTTTTCCGTCTTCTTTAACGGTTTCAATCCACAGATTCATTTTCATTTCGACTGTCGATACAAAACGATCCACAAAAGGAACATTTATAATTCCTCCTTGTGCACCTGTTTTATTTTTCGAAGACATTTGAATCAGGACATGGTTTGTAATCTCTTGTCCTTTATTCGTATCACGAAGTCGCAAATCCGGTCTTACTGAATAAGGATATAACGGATTAGCAAGTATACGTTGCGTATATATTTTGTTTTCTTCGGGATCAGTATCGTGATTCAGTGTTTCAAAAACCCATGGTGGTGGCGGTGCATCAAGATTTATTGGGTCTGATTCGCTTGCGCCGGCTCCTCCCATTGTTCTTGAAATAGCCAGATGATCGTACTTCCAGGCAGCATTCCCTTCCGGAAATTGTGGTGCACCTTTAATTAAAAAGCCATTATCCCCTTGAGCAAGATCTCCTAATAAAGTTATCGTACTACCGTGTGGAATTACCCCACTTCTAGAAATAGAATAATCAGGTATAAAATACGGACCAGTTTGACCGGCTCCGGGTTTAAGTTCTTTAGCTGCCAAGATTGCATAATAATGTCTTCCGTTTAAGTTTGCTAATGTTACGTATTCTTTTACTCCCTTATCGTTTAAAACTAAAAATAAGGTTTCGTCCGGATAACCATCAGGATATAGATCTTTATTTGGATTCGTTTCTGCTACAGGAAGCAAACCACGGTCTTCTTTAATGGTTTTCTCGGTGGCAGCATAATTAAACACGTCACTAAGCCATAAATACATACCGTTTTCTTCGTGAATTGGAGTATATTTTAAAGCAGCGCTTTCTTTTTCAGTACTGACACTTTTGACACTTTGCTCGTATTTTACAGCTCCGCAAAATTGTTCATTGGCACCACCACGGTTACGAACTCCTCCCGGAACCAAATCGAATGTTAGTTTTTCGATATACTGTTGGCAATCAAAACTATATTTTCCTGGAATAGTTCCGGAATTTGTACCCGGCGAAGGCATAATCGTGGTATGTACTCCACTTCCTATTAATCTGTCTACTGTTGGATTAGTAGCTTTATTATTGTAGCTCACCCAAGTGCCCTGTAAAGCTGCCAAAACTCCGTAGTCTACTTCATCTACAATTTTTTGAAGGTTGTGTTCGTAAAAAGGTCTAAGTGGGTCGTCGATTTCGAGTTTTGTATATCCCTTCATCAACTTCTCTAATATGTTATTATTGGCTCCTGGATCTGCTCCCAGTTCATTTTCCTGCGCACTGAAACTTGCGATTTTTTGAGATTCTTGCATCTCGTCTCCGAGATCGTTACGTTTTAACATAATATTGGTTTTAAAGTTAATAATTTGCGTAGTTAAGGGGCTTAGTTGTTTTGTCTTAAAATCAAACTGTTGTCATAGTAATCCAGCAAATTGTTGTTTCAAGACCTGATGCTTATAATAGATTGATTCTGATTCTTTTTTTATTTCTTTCCGTGTTAGATTTAATTGAATAACCTACTGATTTACTTGTTTAAATAAAACGAATAACATTTGTTTTAAATAGTTATTAAACAAATAAGTACCGTATATTACCTCAATAAAAACTAAACCATTTAACTTCTAAAAAAAGGAGCACTGTATGTAGTTGACTTTAAAATTTTATATCACAATGTAATGCCGCTTTTTTAGAAATTTATTCCTACAATAGTAAAGCATAATTTTAAAAAACGACCAAGTAGTTTTACTGGTTTTTCGTACAATGCGGTTAATTAGATTCATTCTAAATCTGCGAAATACAGTACGTTAAATCGGTCGACACCCCCTGTCATTGCTGCTATCAACGTCACTAATGACAAAATAAATTGTTTGTGCTGTGGGGTCTCAATTGTGATTCATTAAGTGAAAGTCTACTTAATGAACTACTGCTGCAATTATTTCTACTTATTATCTAAATCATTTTTGAAAAAAAACAAACTATTTTACCTATATATTATGTGGGCAAAAAAGAGCTTCTTTTTCCTATTTTTTTCGAAGAAAACACTCCTTTCAACGACTATTTTTGTCATTCAAAGACAAAAGATTTACAATTAAAATAAACGTGTTAATTTCAATGTGAAAATCCATATTTTAGACCTGTAAAATAGCAAGCTTACCCATAACCAAGTCACTTTCACCTAATAACCTTAATCAAAACCAGAAGAACTGCAAATTTTAAGAGTTTCACAATAATAGCTTTAGAAATTAGGACCAGCGAAAAATAATATACAGCCTTTTTAACTAGTGCGATTAGAGTTTTTTAAGCTTTAATTCCGAGGTCTTCCGTACCTAATTCTTACTTATCCGCAGATTTTTTAAGCTATAATTCGAGTAGCACTTTCAAAGGCTACTTAATGATCCTTTTCAAAAGCATTTATAAAGAAATCAACACGTTCAAAAATAAAAACGACAGCCATTCGTGAACCTTTAAGATTCGCTGAAAGAGTGCGCTACATAAAAAAATTAAATCAATTACAGTTTTTAACTACCTGATATCCAAATAGGGAAACAGCTAAAAGATAAATTATGAAACCATAACCCACCCAATTTACAATCCCGTACAAATTAAACCCCGTATATAATCAAAATCATGGAAATGGAAAAACTCGACATTAACCGGAGCTGCTGGTTCAGAGCAGCCGTACTTAGTGCTAAAGACGGAATATTGTCTATAACCAGTTTAGCAATTGGTGTTGCTGCTGCCAGTATAACCCGCGAACCGGTTTTACTCGCATCCGTAGCAGGTTTAACAGCCGGAGCGCTTTCGATGGCGGCAGGAGAATACGTATTTGTAAGTTCTCAATCTGATATCGAAACTGCTGATCTCAAAAAAGAGAATGAAGAAATCAACAAGATGCCGGAAGAAAAACTTAATAAATTGACGCGTATTTTTATCCAGAAAGGAATAAATACAGAACTGGCAAAAGAGGTTGTCGCAGAGCTGTCGTCTCCAACTACCTATGATACTGAAACCAGAGATGAGTTAGAAACAGATGAAATTAAACAAGTCAACCCACTCATGTCGGCTTTTGCAGCGGCGATGTCTTTTATGGTTGGTGGACTTTTACCGCTACTCGTGGTTATTCTGGCACCTATAAAAGAAATGGTACTCTGTCAATACACCTGCTCTATCCTTTTTTTGATATTATCCGGCGTACTGGCCGCAAAAGCAAGCGGATCGAACATATTTATAGCAGCGCTCCGGCTCAGTATCTGGAGTACTTTTGTCATGGGGATATCAGCTCTTGTCGGATATGTTTTGGGCAATTAACCTTCATCAAAACTAATCAAACTAAATACAGTCAAACTTAAAGAAAGCCTATGATTCCTTTTCTACTTAAAAACTACCTCATTTAATGGTCCTCATCCAGAAATAGCAACCAATTCTTTTCCCGAAGATTTTTTCTTGATTTTGGCGCAATAAATTTAAAAGATTCTTTGAATGAGTTTTTGGTGTTTAAAAAAACATGCAGCAAAATTGTCATCAGACAGCCTGAAACAATTATTACGAGTCTTTCATTAAAAGGGAAATCGGCATCATCTGCATTAAACACCACATAAAGACAGCTCGTTAAAAATGGTACAAATGCCAGAAAATGCAACGAATATCTAAACAATTTGGTCTGCCACAAAATACCAAACTCTAATTTTAGATTCTCATATTCCAGCGTCCTAAGATCAATATCGTAGAGAAAGCTTGACATTTCTTCAGACGAGAGAATTACCTGTAAATCATCGTCGATTTCCTTAAATGTAGTATAACAAATTTTCAACGGGTACTCGGAGTAATCACGATCTCTGTTTTTTAGTTCTATTGCATTCAATTCAATTAGAACTTTTTCAATACATTTCTTCACTGCCATTAGTTCAATGACGGCTTTTTTTTCAGTATTAAAATCAATACCATCTAATTGAATTCTGTGATTGTTACCGTTAAAAATAAGATCCAGATCCTTTATTTTAGTGCAAATAAAGTCTCTGTCGGCATCATCATATCCACGGTAACTGTGACCTGAGTACAAATCTTTATCAAAATAATTGGGTTTAATATTTAGCGCGGCATTGTTTACTAAATTTTTGTGTCGTTTTAAAAAACTGTAAAGACTCAATTTAGTTTTATCCAATGACATAGCGCGACAGTTATTAATTGTAAGAATTTTATAAAGCATATTACATCAATAGAATTCAACTCTCTATTTAACAGTATAATACACTACGCTAAGATACAAAAAAATCAAAAAAAAATAAAATTTGACACGCTTTCTGTCCTAACAAATCCCTGATCAGCTGCAATTAAAAGACTTTCAAAAAAGCAACAGACTTAAAGACAATCAGTAAGTATTACTAGTCCTACAAATAACAATTTTAAAGTCCTATATTACATTAATAACTAGCATTTTAAAGGAGTTTACGGCGCCAAACTATAACATCTTACAAAAACTTTAATGAAACAATGTTGCATTTATAAATAAGTATTTTATATTTGCAGTAATCTTGTAGTAGTAAAACCGGATTCACAGAATGAAAAAGAAATTAAAATTTATTAATCTTCTAATGCCATTGATAGTATTGTTTGCAATACTATTTCCGGTTGTCCATTCTTACGAACATATTCACAGTCACAATCTCAGTGCAGAAAAAAAGGTTCAACAATACACTACCAACAAAAGTGATTTTAAGGCACACAACTACACCAGCGAAGAATGTCAAATATGTCATTTCAAGTTTAGTCCGGTTGCTAATTTTTCCTATGTCCATTTTGAATTCTATAAAAGTATAAGCAATACGCCTTATGTTTACTTTTATTTCAAAACGTACTCCAATTACTTTAAAGGGGCTTTATTTGCGCTTCGTGCACCTCCGACAATCTAAAAAAGTAATCATTTCTATTTCGAAAGGATCACTGCAATTTTCTGTTTTAAATACAATCAGTAGCACTACCATTATTATTTATTGAAGTTTAAGTCATTTTAAGAAACCTTTTTCTTTTACCATTTCTTAGATATTGGCCAGAATTCATTGTCTTATGGACTTGAGTCAAGCCAACGTATTTATAATTTATTGAATACTAAATAAATACCGCTGATAAGAAACCCCATTCCCCTACTTTTTGGGTTATTGAGTGTTTCATTATTATTTAAAAACAATTAGCGTCAAAACCTAATTCAGAAATTCTGTATATCTCCTTTTCGAAGTCCGGCCAGAACAACTTAAATCAATTGCAACTGATTGATATTCGGGATGATTCCCTGCCAATGATTTACTTCTTCTCTCAAAAAAACATGCTTTTTATAGTGTAATCTTTCTTGATTATGCTATGCCAATTTGCAAAAGACTGTCATAGTTCTTTAGGAAATGGCTGTGCTATTTTAATGATTTTCGGGAACCCCTTTTCCAATTCGTATACCAAATAAAAACCTATGAATAAACTTAAAATCAAATCAGACAAAATGAAGAAAAACAGAATCTTAGTCGCCCTTTTAATCGGTGCTTCCGCTTTAACGTCTTGTAGCAGTGACAAAAACGAAATTGACACGGAATATCCGGTAGTTGATATTTCGGCTTCCACTGCATTTCCGAAACAATGCAGTGAAGTAAAACGTGGACAGCTATTTACTTTCAAAGCAAAATTTTCGGACAATGCTAATCTCGGCTCTTATAGTCTGGACATTCACCACAATTTTGATCATCATTCACATAGTACAGAGGTCAATACCTGTGTGGTTGATCCGATCAAAAAACCGGTAAATCCAATGTTGTACATCAACATCACGCCTATTCCTGAAGGACAAAAAAGCCACGAGGCAACAAAACAAATCTTTATCCCGGCGGATATCGATCCGGGTGATTATCACTTTATGATTCGTTTGACTGATAAAGAGGGATGGCAAACCATTAAAGGACTAAGTATTAAAATATTATAAGTTGATTTTGATGAACCAAAATAAATCAAATCGATTGCGAACTTTTTGCCTGTGGCTGTTTTGTTTTGCTATAGTTTCAACAGTTACAGGGCAATCTGTTCGTATATCAGGTAGCGTATTCTCCAATGGTCATAAACCGTTGGAGGGTGCTATCGTAACCGTACTTCCTTCAGGTATTACTGCCATGACAGACAAACAGGGGTATTATTCCTTTACACAAATTCATAAAAAATCCAAAAAAATAACCATCACTTATGCTGATTATGTGCGCTACGAAATGGAACTTTCTTTAAATAAAAATTCAAATACTATTCCTAATATTACCTTAATTCCGGAAGTAAAAGAATTAAACGAAGTCAGAGTTACCAATACTTACGAGGGGCAACGAAAAAAAGAAGAATCTTTAAACGTTGAAATCGTAAGTAGTGGTTTTATTCAACGCAATCTTGGTGGAAGCCTGATGCAGTCGCTACAAAGACTCCCGGGGGTAAAAGCCATTTCTATTGGCTCGGGAAGTTCGAAACCTTTAATTCGAGGGTTAAGTTTTAATCAGGTTATAGTCGTAGAAAACGGTATTAAACATGAGGGACAACAATGGGGAGCCGATCATGGTTTAGAAATTGACCAATATGCCGTAAATCGCGTTGAAATTATAAAAGGCCCCTCTTCTATCATGTATGGATCAGATGCCATTGGTGGTGCTATTAATATCAAACCGGTTCCTTTTCCATCGCAACATGTTTTGGGTGGAAGTATGGATTTTACAGGCAAGAGCAATAACAGTCTGTATGGAGGTTCCTTCAATTTATTTGGAAGAAAGGAAAAATGGTTTTTCGATTCCAGAATTACTTTTATGGATTACGGAGATTACCGCGTTCCTGCAGATACGGTGCATGTTTACAATTATGCTGTTCCGTTAAACAAAAATCAACTGCGTAATACGGCAGGACGAGAATTGGATTTACATGGAAGTGTTGGATACCTGACCGATACATTTAAATCGGTTTTCTACCTAAGTTCTATTCACACCAAAAGCGGTTTTTTTGCCAATGCCCACGGGCTTGAACCACGAAATGTAGATACCGAACTTCATGACAAATCAAGCAGAGACATACTGATGCCATATCAGGAAGTTACGCATACTAAAATTAGCAATACCACTTCCTTTTTGATCGGAACGCATCAATTGGAAACACAATTGGGTTTTCAGAAGAATTTCCGTCGGGAATGGAGTCATTATGTAAATCATGGTTATATGCCACCGATATATCCTGAGAACAGACCCGGATCTCAAGATTTGGAGAGAGAATACGATAAAGAAGTTTTCTCTGTTGCGGTTAAAGACGAATTTTCGTTAGGTCAACATCAATTTACTGTCGGAATAAATGGCGAGCAACAGCAAAATGCCATCGCGGGTTGGAGCTTTTTAATACCGGCATTTCAACAATGGAATGCGGGAATATTTATTTATGACAAATTTAAAATCAACGATTTATGGCTGTTGCATGGAGCTATTCGAATGGATTACGGCAAAATCGACATGAAGCCTTATTTCGACTGGTTTAAAAGCGAAATTACCGAAAATGGACAAACCACTTCGGCCTATTTAAAGCGCTCCGAAGAACTGGCCCGAACATTCAACAGTCTCAATTGGTCAGCAGGAATTAATTACACCCCTGGCCCATTTTCGTTTAAAGCAAATCTTGGAACAAGTTTTAGAATGCCTATCGCAAAAGAACTGGCTTCAAATGGTGTGAATTACCATTATTTCAGGTTTGAAAAAGGAGACCCGAATTTATCGCCAGAACGTTCTTATCAAGTAGATCTTGGAATGGAATGGCAGCAAAATAAGTGGTCGGTACAGCTGAGTCCGTTTTTTAATTATTTCACCAATTATATTTACCTCAATCCTACTTCACAGCACGATATTTATTACGGAGCCGGCAATCAGGTTTTCGAATACGAGCAGAGTAAAGTCATGCGCTACGGGGTCGAATTGCAAACACGCTATCAATTCTCCAAAAATATAAGCGGTGAGATTCTGGCAGAGTATCTCTATTCGGAACAATTATCAGGGAGCAAAAAAGGGTATACATTGCCTTTCTCTCCTCCTCCATCAGTTTTATTTAATATCACCTATAGTCCGGAAATTAAAGGGTTGAAAAATACTTATTTCTCCCTAGACTACCGATACACTGCCGAACAAAATCAAATTGTTCCTCCTGAGAGAAAAACGCCAAGTAGTAACGTCTTTAACCTCGGTGTGGGGACAAAAGTAAAAACAGGCCAGCAGGATCTGTTGATTAGTCTGCAAGTTCAAAATTTGTTTAATACAAAATACCTCAATCACACCAGTTTTTACAGGTTGATTGAACTTCCTGAAGCCAGTCGAAATATTATCCTTTCGGTCAAAATTCCATTTTTAATACATAATACCTATAAACCAAATTAATACGCTATTTACCTATGAAAAAGCAGAAAATCATCTCACTCTTATTCCTTATCACCGCAGCCTTTACCGCTTGTGACAACGATGACAACAAGGACACCGCTAAGGTCTCAGAACCAACAGTCAAAAATGTTGAAATTGGAACGGCCAATAACAAACGAGCCTTAATCGGCCGTGATTTCCATTTCAATGCAGATGTGATTGCGGGAGATAAAATTAGCGATGTGCAACTAAAAATACTTCCCAAAAAAGGAGAAACCTATACCAAGGACTGGAAGTTAGAATTGTCCTGGAGCGTCTACAAAGGAGCAAAAAACACCAACGTGCACAAACACTTTACCATCCCTGCCGAAGCTCCGGAAGGTAAATATGATTTCTTCTTTATTGTACTGGATGAAAACGGAACTAAGTTAGAAATCAAAGAAGAGGTTACGCTAACAGATCCCGCAAATATGCCCGCCGATCCCTTAATTGGTCGCGATATGTTATCCCGAAATGAGGATTTAATCTATTACATGGGAACCTGGGTCGAAGCTGAATTAATCTTCAAAAAGAACGATAAATTGACCGCACATGCTCAGGTAAGTCAGATTATGGGTGATGGAATTTTATATTCTGTTTTAATCAAGAAGAGCCTCAATTACTATCCTGAAAGTATCGATAATCTGGATCTGAAAAAGGTTATTGTAATTTCAAAAGTCACACACACGGGCCTTCCGGCAGCTTCAAAAATTTCAACCCTGCAAAAGATAAATGAGGTTTGGGGCGGCGAAAGCATTGTAGTTGGTGCCGATAAAGATGCCAACGGTGATCCTACAACGGCAGACAAAGCCTGGCAGTCCGGGCAGTACAACTGGGTGGTGCTTTACAAAAACACGACTTACAATATGAGTGTTTACAAATCAATGCCTATTACAATTGCATACTAATCCATAAATTCTAAATATTAATCTAAATACCATTACAATGAAAAACAATTATTACAAACTGATTTTTTTATTTGCGTTATCAACCCTTACATTCTCTTGTAGTAACGATGATGACAATACTACTGAAACTCCAATAGAAAAGCTGACAGAGCATAAGTATCTAAGAATATTCCTTTCTGATGAAAAAACTACAGCCCTGACACTGGTTAATCCGTTAGAGGCTACGACAAGTTCTTTTGATGCAAAATTTGCAAAATCTGCCCTCTATACAACAGAATCCGGCCGCTATGCAGGAATAATTCACAGAGCAAACAATACGGTTGAAACTTTTGACAGCGGATTCGAAAGTCATGGTGATCACGTAGATGTAGATGGAATTCCGAAATTTGGTGCATTAGTCGGGCAATCAGTTACGCCTACTCATTTTAAAAGTAAAATTGGGGAGCTATTAACATTCAATGATGGTGATGGTACTTTATCAGTTGGTAAAGAATCGGAGATCAATACGGCTGGAGCTAAATTTAAGCTAATAAATGCAGGTTTATTGGCCCATCACGGTGCTATGGCTAGTTTTACTAACGGAACTTATGCTATTACGCAAAAAGACAATTCGGTTACCGGAACATTACCTGAAAAAGTAAAAATTATAGATGCTACCGGTAAAACTCTTTTTGAGGCTACTATTGCAACAAAAGGAATTCACGGAAATGCTACTGACGGAACTTACGCCGTTTTCGGTTCTGCAAGCGGTGTGCTTGTGGTGGAAAGTTCAGGAAAACAAAAACTAATCACACTTCCTGAAGATTTTGGAGCAGCTTGGTTTGGAACCATTTTAGAAACAAAAGCCAAAGGTAAATTTATTGGATATACTGCTGCAAAAGGTGCTTACGCTATCGATGTGGTAAACGAGACCATCAAACCTATTTTACAAAGTACAAATATTATACAATGTAAAGTGAGCTACAATGCTACCAAATTAGGGATACTGTTGAATACCGGTGAGTTTAAACTATTCAACCTAACCAGCCTACAAGTTGAAAAAGAAGGAAAACCAATCGGTCAAACGGCTAGTGATGCTCCTTCAAAACCTCAAATGCAGTTAACAGAGCGTTTTGCTTACATCACCTCTCCCACTACAGGAGAATTATGGCAATTAGATCTGGCTACAATGGCCATAGTAAAGAAAATAAAAGTTTCGGCAACGCCTTATGCCATTACAATTCTTGGCTTTGAAAATAGTAAAAGTCACTAATAATATAGAAAATGTTTCTGGAAGAAGCCCTCTCGAATTGGTATCGGGAGGGCTTTTTTTTATTTTGTGAGAAACGATTGTCATTTCATATTTTATAACTAAATTGCTGTATATGAATACTAATCAAGATGTTATAATAATTGGTGGCGGTCTTGCTGGTTTGACAAGTGCACTGCATCTGTCTAAAAAAGGATTGAAGGTAACTCTAATGGAGAAATCCGATTATCCGCATCATAAAGTATGTGGAGAGTATATTTCGAACGAAATCCTTCCTTATCTAAAATGGCTCGATGCTGATGTTTTAGAACTAGACCACGCTACTATTACTCAATTTGAATTCACTACCGGTGGCGGAAAAGCAGTAACTGCCAAACTACCGCTAGGCGGATTTGGTATCAGCAGATACACATTTGATTATTTTTTGTATCAGAAAGCAGTTAGCAATGGCTGTACTATTTTGAAAGACACAGTTAACGAAGTTTCCTATAACAATGATCTTTTTACGGTTAAAGGAACAAATCAAAGCATAACATCAAAAATAGTACTGGGCGCTTTTGGTAAACGTTCCAATATAGATCAGGTTTTAGCAAGGAGTTTCATCAATAAAAAGTCGCCTTGGTTGGCTGTTAAAGCGCATTATTCGGGTAATTTTTCGGATAATTTCGTGGCCTTGCATAATTTTGAAGGAGGCTATTGCGGTGTTTCCAAAGTCGAAAATAATATCATAAACATTTGTTATCTGGCAGATTACGCAACATTCAAGAAATATAAAAACATAAGCGATTACCAGCATAATGTGCTCTATAAGAATAAGAATCTAAAATCAATTTTTGAAAATACCAACTTACTTTTTGAAAAACCAATCACGATAAGTCAGGTATCATTTGATAAAAAACAGCTTGTAGAAAACCACATACTCATGATCGGTGATACGGCGGGTTTAATTCATCCGCTTTGTGGTAACGGTATGGCAATAGCCGTACATAGTGCGAAAATTGCATCAGAATTGGTATTGGACTATTATTCGGGTAAAATGGCATCACGCGAAATGCTGGAAAAAACATATGCCAAAGAGTGGAAAAAACATTTTGAAAAGAGAATGTCCGCAGGCAGAATCTTAGCACAACTATTGCAAAATAAAAGAATCACCACACTGTTGTTTGCCGTAACGACCGCATTTCCGGCTTTACTTCAGTACGTAATCAAACAAACACATGGTAAAACTATAGCAATTGATTAAATGGGTTTAGATATAAAATACAGAACACAGGAAACGGAGATTATGGATGATTTTTCGCTTGAAGGCGAAGAAATTGACAAGGCACTCGATACAATTGCCCACATCAATCACTTTTTAGGAGGTAATAAGTTGACTCTCAATAGTGTGAAGTTGTTATTAAAAAAAACAGATCCCACTACAACCATAACAATAGCAGATATTGGCTGTGGCAATGGTGATATGTTGCGCGTACTGGCTGATTACGGCATAAAAAATAAGCTCAATTTTAAGCTAACGGGGATCGATGCAAATACAGGTACAATAAACTATGCAAAAAAGTTATCCCAATCTTATCCAAATATCGAATACGCTTGCATCAATATTTTCAGTGAAGAATTTAAGCAGTTAAAGTATGATATTGTTTTATGTACCCTTACACTGCATCATTTTACAAACGAAGAAATCTTGCATATTATAAAAACCTTTACTGAAAATGCCACAGTAGGAGTTGTCGTAAATGATTTGCACCGCAGTAAACTCGCCTATCGTTTGTTTGAAATCGTCTCGGGTGTCTTTCGCCTGAGTACCATATCACGTGAAGATGGCTTGACCTCAATTTTAAAAGGATTTAAGAAAAAAGAACTGGAAAGCTTTTCAAAAAAATTAAATTTAAGAAACTCTGACATCAACTGGAAATGGGCCTTTCGCTACCAATGGATAATTGCTAAACTATGAGTGTAAAAATAAGTACTGTTGCAAAGCAACTGCCGAAATATTCACGTACCACTGCCGATATCCTTCCGTTTCTGGACAATTGGCTCGAGGGGCAGGAAGAGCGTTTTATAAAAAAAGTAAAAAAAATATTTGAAGGTGCTGCGGTAGATAAACGCTATTCTATAATGGATCCGTTTGAAGTTTTTACCGCGACCTCTTTTGAAGAGAAAAATGATATTTACAGCCGTGAAGTTATTATTCTGGGCGAACAAGTACTGGAAAAAGCGCTTGCTAAAGCCGGATGGGAATCAAAGTCATTGGACTATATTATTACCGTAAGCTGCACAGGAATCATGATTCCTTCGTTGGACGCTTATCTTATTAATAAAATGAATCTAAGGCAGGATATTGTCCGACTGCCCGTAACCGAAATGGGCTGTGCTGCAGGAGTATCGGGCATTATATATGCCAAGAACTTTCTTAAGTCAAACCCCGGGAAACGCGCGGCAGTAATCGCTGTAGAATCGCCAACGGCAACCTTTCAGCATACTGATTTTTCAATGCCAAACATAGTGAGCGCTGCCATCTTTGGTGATGGAGCGGCCTGTTGCTTATTATCGTCTTATGAAACAGATCCAGGTCCCGAAATAATCGACGAACAAATGTATCATTTTTATGATGCCGAACATATGATGGGGTTTAAACTCACGAACAGCGGACTGCAAATGATATTGGATATTGAAGTGCCAGACACCATTTCCGAACATTTTGAAGACATTATTCATCCTTTTCTTCAAAAAAATAATTTAGGGATTGCAGCTATCGATCATATGATATTTCACCCAGGAGGCAAAAAAATAATACAAACAGTCGAAACGCTTTTTGCAGGATTAGGAAAAAATGTAGAAGCAACTAAAGAGGTTCTTAGAGAATACGGAAATATGTCCAGTGCTACTGTTTTATATGTTCTGGAACATATTATGAATAACAATCCAAAGCCCGGTGAAAAAGGGTTAATGTTGAGTTTTGGCCCGGGATTTTCGGCACAAAGAGTTTTATTGCAATGGTAATTAATTAAAAAAATGATGGACTTAGACTATATAAAAGCACAACTGCCTTACTGCTCACCTTTCTTATTTGTCGATGAATTGATTTTTGCCGATGAAAACGGGATTAGCGGTACTTATACCTTTAAGGAAGATCTCGATTTTTATAAAGGTCATTTTAAGAATAATCCGGTGACCCCCGGTGTGATTTTAACCGAGACCATGGCACAGATTGGCATGGTCTGTCTGGGTATTTATCTGCTGGACAAAGACTTAAATAAAGAATTTACTAAAGATACGTTAATTGCTTTTACATCAGCAGATATACAATTTATAAAACCGGTATATCCTAACGAGAAAGTGACTGTAATTTCGAAAAAAATATTTTTCAGATTTGGAAAACTAAAATGTGATGTATCGATGAAAAATGAAGCCGGACAAGAAGTTTGTAAAGGTACAATAGCAGGTATGATAACTACTAAATTATGAGTAAACGAATCGTAATAACCGGTCTGGGAGTAGCCGCTCCAAACGGGGTGGGAATACCTGCCTTTACCCATGCCTTAAAAAATGGGATTTCAGGCATACAACATGATCCGCAATTGCAGGAATTGCAGTTTTCTTGTCAAATTGCCGGCACACCACCGCTAACTGAAGAGCTAAAAGCCATGTACTTTACAGAGCTTGAACTACGAGGTTTTGGTAGTACAGGTATCTTATACGGTGTTATAGCAGGCATCGAAGCATGGAAAAATAGCGGATTACCAATAGAAACTAATGAAGAACCCGATTGGGACAGTGGAACCATTTTTGGAGCGGGCACTTCGGGCATTGATAAATTTCGGGAAAGCATTTATAAAATAGACGAGCTACAAGTTAGAAAATTGGGAAGTACCGTAGTGGCTCAAACGATGAATAGCGGAATTAGTGCTTATCTCGGAGGTAAACTTGGATTAGGAAATCAGGTTACCACCAATTCATCCGCATGTGCAACAGGCACCGAAGCCCTGCTTATGGCCTATGACCGAATAAAAGCAGGACATGCAAAAAGAATGTTGGTCGGCAGTACCAGCGACAGTGGCCCCTACATCTGGGGTGGCTTTGATGCGTTGCGCGTCTGCAGCTCTAAATACAATGATAATCCTGAACAAGGATCACGCCCTATGAGTAATACAGCAGCAGGATTTGTTCCCGGTAGCGGAGCGGGCGCATTGCTAGTAGAAGATTTAGAGAGTGCCCTGGAACGTGGAGCTCCTATTTATGCAGAACTATTGGGTGGTAATGTAAACTCGGGCGGACAGCGCGGCACCGGCAGCATGACAGCCCCAAACAGCACTGCAGTACAACACTGTATCAGTACCGCACTTAAAAATGCCGGAATTAAGTCCAATGAGATAGACGCAATAAACGGACATCTAACCGCTACCACAAAAGACAGTCTGGAAATAGAAAACTGGACCAAAGCATTAGGTTTAAAGGGGAGTGATTTTCCTTATATAAACTCTTTAAAAAGTCTGACCGGTCATTGTCTTGCTGCAGCCGGCAGTGTTGAAAGCGTGGCTGCTGTGCTACAACTCCATGAGGGGTTTATATTTGGAAATACTAATTGTGATGACCTGCATACCGAAATTACAGCTTTAATTGACCCCGCAAAAATACCTTTAAAAACTATTTATAAAGATATCGACATAATTGCAAAAGCAAGCTTTGGCTTTGGCGATGTCAACACCTGTGTATTATTTAAAAAATTTAAAAACTAACATGACAAAAGAAGAAATTATTGCCCAGCTGAAAGTAATTGTAAAGCCGTACACCACCAATGCGGACGCTTATGAGACCCTTAATGAGAACACTGATTTTATCACGGATCTCAATATTAATTCGGCCAATCTCGTAGATATCATACTGGATATTGAAGAAAATTTTGGTTTAATTATTGACAATACCGATATGGAGCGCATGCTTAATGTAAAAGCGACAGTCGAGATTATAGCTACTAAACTTGCCGCAAAGTGATCGGTAATGATGTGGTAAACCTTCCACAATCACGCATTGAAAGCAACTGGCAACGGAAGGGCTATTTTGATAAAATTTTCACTTCTGAAGAACAACAGCTTATCTCCACTGCTGCAACACCGGAAATCATGGTGTGGCTGCTTTGGAGCATGAAAGAGGCTGCTTATAAAATCTACAACCGACAAACCAAAATACGGGCATATATCCCCCAAAAGTTAGTTTGTAAAATAACAGCTCGAAATGATCATTTCATTTTGGGCCAGGTATCTTGTATGGATTCTATTTATTACACTAAAACTACTATAACAGAGGATAATATCCATAGCATTGCTGTTACCCGTCAAAGTGATTTCGCCAATATTGTTGAAATTAAAAACAAAGAAATTAAGAAAGATGCCTTTGGTATACCCCACCTAATCACTGATAAAGGCAATCCAATTCAACCAGTTTCTATCAGTCATCATGGCGGTTTCGAAAAAGTCGTGATTCTAATGCCAATGCAAAATTATACACTTTGAGTACTACCATAGTTTTTGATGCTCATAAATAGTGTATCGGCAAAATAGCTTATCGTTTTCTATTCTATTTGAAAAAAAAAACGACTCCCTCCTTTTTAAATCTCTTATTTAAAACTTCTGAAGCTGAAATTACATAAAACTGTTTCTGCCGTCGATGGAGCTGACTGCACGCGTTAGTGTGTCGATATATTGACAAAGCTACTTCTACTAGATAATAAAAGATAGAATTTAGTAACTGCAACAATTAGCATATTCATTTGGAAAAAACAGGATCCGAAATAATAAACTAAAAACAGGCAAAACTACGTGATTTTTAAGACTAAACTTTATCTAACTTAGAACTGTACTATTTCAGCCAATTGCAAACTTTAATGAGTATAATTTTTTTGGATCCATCGCTTAAAACAAAAAATTATGAAAAACGCAATTTTACCCTTAATGCTGGCATTACTAATCCTCTTGACTTTTTCAAACAATGTATATTCTTAAAATCTTAATTTGGAATTAAGCCCCATTAATACATTGTTATAGCTGATTATATTTTTGAAATAGTTCATACCTAAACAGGAATTTTTATTTTTTGAAGCAACTAAAGAAGCTGAAATTGTAAAAAATAGAACCTGTATTAAAATCAGTCTATGGAAATTGTGCAGAATAACAAAGCGATAGTGCTATTGTCAAAAACAAAATTCAAGCACGAAATTTAGCTTTTACCCTCTATTTCCAAAATTACTACCTCTGCCACTGCCACCGTGCTTGAAGTTTCTTACTAAAATACCATTCTTATCAATTTCATTTTATAACGTGACTATAGTAAACACTATGGTCTAATTATACCTTGGAAATAAATGGCAATCCTTTTTTCAACTAAAATTAAAACGCTGATTAAAAGACACTTACTTTCTTATTTGTGTTTTTATTAACTCTTTTGAAACCAGAAAAAAAAGAATTGCGTAGATACTTATATAACTTTTAAATTATACCAAAATGAAAAAATCAAAATTAATACTAGGATTTGGGCTTGGGCTCTTAACAATTTCAGGATTGGTCCTAATTGCTGCGGATCATATAGATGCGCCTTCGGTAACTGGTGCTGCATCAGATATTACCGATGTGTTCACTTTTCAAGGACAGGATACGAACAATTTGGTATTTGTTGTCAATACACAAGGGTTGTTATCTCCTAATAAAACAGCAGATGCCGCTTTTAATGAAAATGTGATGATCGAAATCAATATTGACAACAACGGAGACTATGTTGAAGATTTGGTTATTCAAGCCATAAAACGTGGAAACACGATGTATTTCTTCGGACCTTATAAACCATCTGCAACTGGTACAAAAAGTAGTATTGATGTAAGTCAAAGTTCCGGACAAGTTGCTATTTCTGCTTACAAAGCTACACCAATAACATATTCTATAAATGGAATGAAATTTTTTGCGGGACCAAGAGACGATCCGTTCTTCTTTGACTTAGGTCAATTTCAAGCTATTTTAGGCGGGACTGCTACAGGATTTAACAATCCGGGAAGAGATACTTTTGCAGGAACCAATGTTTTGGCACTTGTAGTCGAAGTACCAAAAGCAAAATTGGGTGGAACAGGAACTTTGAATATTTGGTCTGAAACTAAGAAAAAACAATAAGAAATAAGCACTACTAAAAATATTAAAAAATAATATTATGAAAACAAATACACTAAAAATGATAACGTTAGCGATTTCAGTAGCCTTACTTTCTGCAAATTGTGACAATAATAATGATGACAATAATGAACAACCGGCCAGTATTGACTTTTCCGGAACTTTTGTTCAACAAGATCAAATGGCGAGACCTGCTATAAACACTGTTTTTATTGCATCGGGACAGCCTAAAGATGATTTTAATGCTGCCATTCCATCAGCTATGGGAAGTAAGTATCAGTCTATTTTTCAATCGAGATTACTAGCGCTTAATCCCGCTTACAGCACAAATGCTTTGGGGCAAACTGCTGCAGCGTTTACCGGACTTTTGGCTACAGATGTTTTAAATGTTTCGACTACTAAAAAAACAACCTTTTTTGACGGAACAAACGTTTTAACGGGAAGAGCTTTGGCTGATGATGTTATTGATGTAGAACTGTTACTGATATTTGGTGGATCTACCGGAGCTTCAAATCCGCAATTAACATCAGATCACGTAGATGCAAATGATGTGGCATTTAGCACTTCATTTCCTTATTTGGCTGCTGCCTGGTAAAAAAATCAAAAATAGAGCAGCTTACAACGGTCTGCTCTATTTTTATCTTCATCAACAAACAATCAAACAATTATGAAAACTCTTAGTAAAATTCTGTCATTGTTATGCGTAGTACTACTAACAAGTTGTACCGGCAAATCCGATAATCAAATCACAAACGCAACTGATTATGAAAAATATTTACATTTAAATGATAATAAATCTCTTGATTTAGCGCATAAAGAAATTACTTTTTGGCAAAATAAGTTTGATGAAGCACCAAATCAAAGCCCTTATTTAAGTTTAATTGCCTCTAATTATGCGGTACTTTTTGAATACACGGGAAAAATTGAAAATCTGTATAAAACGGAATCACTTCTGGAAGCGTCCAATCGGGCAACTCATTATGGTAGAGTTGGAACATTGCGCTCTTTGGCAAGAAATTATATTGCACAGCATCGTTTTAAAGAAGCATTAGCCTTGGCTAATACCGCTTTTGCAATTGGCGAAGGCAAAAAAGAAACTCAAAAATTACTTTTTGATGTTCAAATGGAATTGGGTAACTATAAAGAAGCCTTAAGTAATCTGGATGCCATTAAAGACCTTAACGACTATGATTATCTAATACGCATTGCCAAATGGAATGACCATAATGGTGATTTACCTACTGCCATTCAATTTATGGAAAAGGCCAGAACAATTGCAGAAAAAGAAGATAATAAAACACTACGAATCTGGTCCTACTCCAACTTAGGTGATTTCTACGGTCATGCGGGACGTATTCAGGATTCCTACAACAGCTACTTGAAGACCTTAGAGTTAGATCCAAATTATTCCTATGCCCTAAAAGGAATTGCATGGATTGCTTTTTCACACGAAAAAAACACAACTGAAGCTAAAAGAATAATAGCCTCCATTACCCAAAAACATAACACTCCTGATTTTTATTTACTAAAAGCTCAAATCGCACAATTCGAAGGAAATACAGTCGAAGAAAATAAAAACACAAAAGCTTATCTGACAATGTTACAAACGCACGATTATGGTGCTATGTATAATAAATACAATGTTTTATTATTTGCAGATAAAAAAGAGACCGCTTTAAAAGCACTTGAAATTGCAAAAATAGAAGTCAATCATCGTCCAACCCCTGATTCTTATGATTTACTGGCTTGGTCTTATTACAATACAGGTGATGCAAAAAAGGCTCTCGAAATTGCACAAAATCATGTGGTTGGAAAATCTTTTGAACCTAGAGTTCAATATCATTTGGCTACGATCTATAAAGCTAATAATTTTGCTCAAAAAATTAAGCCAATAAAAGAAGAGCTTCTTAAAAGCACTTACGAATTAGGGCCTAATATGGAAAGTAAAATTGCACAATTGTAAAAAAATCCCAATGAAAAAATTTCTGCTTGCTTTAATCGCCATAACTGGCTTGTATTCTCATGCCCAAACCATAAATGGTAAAATAACGGACCTGTTTGGAAACCCGATAGAAAACGCCTATGTCTTTAACACTACCACCGAAAGTCATTCGCATACCAACGAATTGGGAGTTTTTAGCATAGAAAAAACCGCTATTGGGAATATTCTAAAAATCAGTGCATTGGGGTACAAAAAAAACAGCTATACAGTGACTAATGAAGCTATTTTGGTTGCGCTGGAAGAAGATAGTTTTCAATTATCAGAGGTGGTAATTCAGCCAAAACTATCGGCTATGAATGTTATATCAAAAATAGATTTAGAGACCACTCCTGTAAATTCTTCACAGGAAATATTGCGTAAAGTTCCCGGTTTATTTATTGGGCAACATGCCGGTGGAGGAAAAGCGGAGCAGCTTTTTTTAAGAGGTTTTGATATCGATCACGGTACGGATATTGCCATTTCTGTAGACGGAATGCCTGTAAATATGGTCTCACATGCTCACGGGCAAGGTTATGCCGATTTGCACTTTGTAATTCCGGAAACAGTTGACAAAATTGATTTTGGAAAAGGAACGTATTATGCCAACAAAGGAGATTTTGATACTGCAGGGTATGTCGATTTTAAAACAAAAGACAAACTTGATAATAGCGCTATTGGTCTCGAAATAGGACAATTTAATACTTTTAGAACTGTAGGTTTGTTCGATCTTCTTGGTAAACAGAAAAGACAAAGTGCCTATATTGCCACAGAATATATACTGACAGATGGCCCTTTTGATTCTCCTCAAAATTTTAATCGTATAAACTTATTAGGGAAATATTCGGCAATTTTAGAAAACAACAGCTCCTTCTCTATTTTGGCTTCTCATTTTGCAAGCAAATGGGATGCCTCGGGGCAAATTCCGCAACGTTTAGTCGATGCCGGTTTAATTTCCAGATTTGGATCTGTTGATGATACGGAAGGTGGTAAAACTTCAAGAACAAATTTTAATGCCTCTTTTAGTAAACCAATTGACCAAAATACATTCATTAAAACCAATGCTTTCTATAGTGCTTATAACTTTGAATTGTATTCTAATTTTACTTTTTTTCTCGAAGATCCTGTAAATGGGGATCAAATAAAACAAAAAGAAAATCGCTCTATATATGGTATAAATGCCGAGTTGAACAAAAAAGAAGATTTCGATACTTTCGATGTTTTATATCAAATTGGCATTGGGGTACGTGCTGATGCCACTACAGATACAGAACTTTCACATACGTTAAACAGAAGTACTGTTTTAAATCAAATTAAATTGGGAGATATTGATCAATCCAACTTATTTGCCTACTTGAATACGGAATTACATTTCGGGAAATTGATTGTAAATCCGGCACTTCGTATTGATTATTTCAAATTCAATTATCAGGATAAATTAGCTCCTGCCTATAAGACACAAACCGAAAATAAGGCTAAAATTTCTCCTAAACTAAATTTCATTTATTCTCAAAACAACAATTTACAATTCTACTTAAAAACCGGAATGGGTTTTCACTCTAATGATGCTCGTGTAGTGGTACAAAATAGCGGAAAAGAGATCTTACCAACTGCAATTGGAGGCGATTTGGGTACTATTTGGAAGCCTTTCCCCCGATTAATTATCAACTCCGCGCTTTGGTATTTATATTTACAGCAAGAGTTTGTGTATGTGGGTGACGCAGGCGTTATTGAGCCTAGTGGAAAAACGCAACGTTTTGGTGGTGATTTGGGCATACGATATCAATTGGCAGATTACCTGTTTTTTGATTTCGATGCCAACTACACACATGCAAGGAGTATTGATGATCCGAAAGGAGAAAATTATATTCCGTTAGCGCCTGATTTTACTACAACGGGTGGAATTAGCTTTCAGAAATGGAATGGTTTTTCGGGTGGCATCCGATACCGTTACTTAGACAGCCGTCCTGCAAATGAAGACAATTCGATCGTAGCCAAAGGATATTTCATTGCCGATGCCAATGTGAGTTATACGCATAAAAAAATAACGTTTGGTATTTCAATAGAGAATTTGTTTAATTCAGCATGGAATGAAACTCAATTTGCCACTGAATCCAGATTGCAAAATGAGCCGGAAAGTGTTGAAGAAATCCACTTTACCCCTGGAACTCCCTTTTTTTTGAAAACAAAAATAACCTATGCCTTCTAACCTTACTTTTAATAAATTCAAATTACTGGTTATCAATTAGTTGACCATATTTAGCGAAAGCATGAAAGGATTGATTTTCCTCCTGCTGAAGCACAATGTCATTAAAGTTACGAAAATTTTTCACGCAGATTCTACGGATTAAACGGATTACGCGGGTTTTTCTATTTGATTCCGCTAAAATCTGCGTGAGACTTTTTTTAACAATCCTTAACTTAATGACATTGTGCTTTAGCTGGAGCTAAATGATTGAGAGGTTGTATCATTGGCTATAGTCGAAAGAACTGGGGTATAATTCGGCTAAAGCCATTAAATCTTGAACTAATCCTCCAGCTAAAGCAGGAGGCTATTCAGAAGGATACTTTTGCAAATATTTTAATTATTGATTATTATAATTCAGAAACGAGGTATAGGTAGTTTAATTTCAAACCTAAAACAACTAGCCACTTCAATTAATTTAAAAAATAGTTTTTAAACTCGGGCTTTAAGAATCACTTTTTTTCAGGCACCTTCCTCTTGGCTCATCACCTTCATGAAGTACAATTTCGGAGTGCAGGAACTGTGCCGCATCGGCTGAATCTTTTACTTTGGTAGCGCTACGTTCTAACATTTCGGCTTCGAACTCTGTAAGGACGCTTTCTCTCACTCCGACTTTTCGCCATTGTGACAAAGGTCTACAACCTCTTGTAATCCCTCTCGCCAGACTAAGTGCATCCAATAAAGCTTGGTTGGCACCCTGCCCTTTAAAAGGACTCATTGGATGAGCTGCGTCACCAATTAATGTTACTTGTCCGGCTTTTGCCAATGTTTCGGAGTCGAGTAATTCGCGATCATATACAGGATAACCGGAAATTTGTGCTGCTTTAGTTGCTATTAAAATTTGAGGTATTGGACTGTGCCATTGTGTTCTGCGACATGCTTCTTCTTTAAGAGCTTGAGGTCCCTGAGCGCTTAATTCCTTTGCCTCTTCTTCGGACATTGGAAAACTAAGTTGCCACATCACCGAGTCTGACGCATAAGGCATCATATAAATTCGTTCATTGCCATTGGCAGTTTGAAATACAGTAGCGGAATCTAATAAAGAACTATCGAGATTCTCAAGAGCTTCCAAAGGACAAATACCCAATATCACAATGCAGCCCAGGTAACGTAAAGGGTTATTATCTTCCCCAATAAGTATCTTTCGCACTGAACTTCGAATACCATCCGCCCCCACTACAAGATCTGCTTTAACGTTTTTGATTTGCCCTTCAACTTGAAAGTTTAGAGTTACTTCGCCATCAGCTTGCTTAAAATCCAAAAGCTGATGTCCCCATTGTACCTTATCCGGTCCGCCGAGTTGCTCTAACAGGGCTAAACGTAAAGATTGCCTGGCGATATGCACATTGGTTCGTTTTGTAAACGTATTTTCTTCAGTCTGCAGCCACTTTCGTATGCCCCACTCTCCGATCACTTTTCCTGTTGTAGTATGCACCACATGTCTGGTGGAAATGACTCCTTGCTCTAAAGAAAAAATACCTAATCCTTCGATTGCTTTACTGGCTTGTTGCAAAGTGAGCCCGTAACCCTGAGAGCGCTCATCAAAACTATTGTCACGTTCAAAAAGAGTGAATGGAATTCCGCGGTGCAAACAAGCTACTGCCAAAGCTACTCCACCGATACCGCCACCAATAATTGCAACATGCGGATAGTTTTCGGTATCGACTATTGGAGGCTCAGGAGAGCGAACTAATCCCGAGCCGTTACACTTTAAACAAAGGATCAAATGGGCTTTAGGACGCACCGGAGCTGTCCCCTCGCCTTTTGATTTTTCAAAAAGATCTAATTCTGACTGGTAGCGAAGTCGCACTTTTTTACTGAGTCTTTGGCTTTTTTTGCCACGCCCCTGACATTCCTGACAACTAGTCCAGTTTCCTTTTACATCTTCCACTTTTTTCACTTCCATTTTGGTTCACTTGATCATGACTTTCTTCGATAATAAAAAACTTAGTCGATATATTAACTAATTCTTTTTAAAAAGAGCGCAAATATAATCTTTTGGCTTCATAATCTTGTGCTACCCTATTTTAATCCTTTAGGTTATCGGCAACAAACACCTGAAACCTTTTTGATAATTCCTCACTTAATCAGATTGCACCAAAACTGAATGTTATTGAGTTGGGATGTTTTTGCACGCGGATTCTGCGGATTAAGCGGGTTCTACGGATTTTTTTTATTTCATTACGCTAAAATCTGTGTGGTACTTCTTTTGATAATCCTTTACTTAGTGACTTTGGGCTAAAACGCAATGTTATTAAGTTGACATGTCTTTTCACGCGGATTCTGCAGATTGTGCGGATTTTTTTTCAATCTGCTTAATCTGCGTGAGACTTTTTTTGATAATCGTTTACCTAAATGACATTGGAATAAAGCGCTATTTTACTAAGCTGACGTGTTTTTTCACGCAGATTCTGCAGATTGTGCGGATTTTTTGGTTTAATCTGCTAAATCTGCGTGAGACTTTACAACTTTCCTTTTTCTAGTCTATATTTAGCTTTCCTTCCACTATTATTTTGGCATTGCTGATCACTTCAAGTTCAGTGTTACTACAGATTTTAAGTTGCATAAAGCCTCCTCTTTTTGAAGTCTGATAGGCTCGCATTTCTGTTTTTCCTAAAATTTGACTCCAATATTTAGCTAAAACAGAATGAGAAGCACCCGTAACCGGATCTTCATTGATACCGATCCAGGGACAAAAACATCTGGAATAGAAGTCATAGTCAGCATCTTCTGATTTTGCCGTTACCACGACTTCTTTTATAACATCTGAAGATTGGATTGCCTTTGCAAAATCGGGAGTAATGCTCTCTAAGGTTGTTTTGTCTGAAACTTCAATGATTAACATGTCTAACTCTTTTGCAAACTTTGTTGCAATCGGATTGTCAATACCAAACGCCTCATATAGTTCTTTATTTGGAGTATAGTCGATGGCATCGTACAAGGGAAATTTCATTTTTATATTTTCACCTTCGCTGCCGGCATGTACTTTTAGATTGTGAAATGTGGTGAAATTTACAAAGGGTTTGTTTAAATGATGTAAAACCAATTTCGCAGCTGCCAGTGTAGCGTGTCCGCAAAAATCGATCGCAACGGTTGGGGTAAAATATTGTATTGAATAGTCTGTATCGCTAGTTTCGGATCTTCTCAGAAATGCGGTTTCCGATAAATTGAGTTCGCTGGCAATAGCTTGCATTGTTGCGGTACTGATTTCCTTTTCTACCAGACAAACTCCTGCAGGATTGCCTTTAAACGCTTGGTCTGTGAAGGCGTCAATTATAAATACTTTCATTATAAATCTGTCTATTTTTATGTTTCGGATCCCCGTAAAACTGCTGCGAAATTGATAAACTGCTTCAAAAAACACTAAATACCATAAAACTAAGCGGTATTTACAGCAGTAGCTTTAGTTCGCTAAAATAGAAAAGAAATTTAATTCTTCGGTATTAACTAATCCGAATTCCGGTATTTAATTGCTCTGTGATCGTCATGGACTGACATTTGGTTAAAAAACTAGAAGCATAAGCCGGATATGTTCCGCTGTCGTGAGTTCCGGGAATGGTAAGATCATTCAATTTTTTATGATCCGGAATGTATCTCATCCATTTTTTATTAAAATCCGTCATAGCTATTTGGTTTTATATGAAACTTAATTCGGTTTTCAGAGAAGCAAAATTAAAGGAATTTCTCTGCGCGGATATCCGTATTTCTACTTGTATTTGTGCTTTTGACATTCAAAAAAAACAAATTTTTCAGAAAATCAAACATTTATAACAAATAGGACATTACGGCATAAATTTACGCAATATCTTCAAAAACAAGTATTTCTACTCGATACCAAAAGTCGGATTTTTCATAATATTGTACAACAATTTAAAGCAGTGGAGTCAGAACCCACTTAAAAAAACGAGGCGGATTCCGAAAAGCCTTATGAGTAGGAAAAACAAACAAACGAATTCATTATGGCAACTTATCCTTATTCGCAGGATGCACTGTTAGTTAACAGCATCAAAGCAACAACTGTAGTATCTATTGTATCAGGAATGCAAGTATCTGTTACTACTTTTACTTCACCAGCAGGAGATTTAGGTAAAATCACTCTTTCGCCTGTACAGCCAACAGCTACAAATGTTGAGTTTAAAGCAGGAGCACAAAAACTACAAATAGACCTTATTAGCTTTAGAGCACAATTCGGACTTGACAGCGGTCAGGTTACTTGTAGCGGACGTGCAACTGATCAAGACGGTAATAACGAGACTGCTTTTGCTAAACAAATTGCTACTTGGTCTTAATTAAAATATCAGGGTAATTTCCTGGGATAAAAGATTTAGAAAGTCCAAGAACAGCATATAAAAATCTAATTTTAACATATAAATAACCTATTAAAAGTACTATTTATAAGTATGCCCCAATACTTCCTATATTGACATTACCCCAGGAAACTTCCTCAAATCACTCCTCAAAATTATGGCAACCTATCCTTATACCCAAGAGATAATGTTAACGAATAACATTAAATCAACCACTGTCGTTTCTATTGAAAATGGAATGGAAGTATCTGTTACCACTTTTTCTTCCTCATTAGGCGCAATGAACTCCGTACCAGGCTCCTCCTTACAAGCATCTGATCCTCCAGTCGGAGCACTAGGATCTGTCACGCTTTCGCCTGTCCAGTCAAAAGCCGTAGATATAAAATTTGTAGTGGGATCACTAAAAATTAACATAGAGCTAATCACTTTCAGAGCGCAATTCGCACTAGATACAGGTCAAGTTACCTGTCACGGATTTGTCTCAGATCTGCAGAATAATAATCGAATTTCTTTTGATAAAGTAATTGCTGCCTGGTCTTAATTAAAAACACCACGGTAATTCCCTGGGACAAAATAGAGTTATGAAATCAAAAACAGTATTCAGAAATCGAGCTTGTACTATAAATACGTTAATAAAAGTGCTGCTTATAAGTGCGTTTATGGCATTTCCTATAGCGACATTTGCTCAGGATCTCACTACGGTACCCTTGCAGGAAATAACGCCGCCTATTGTCGAATGTGGAACTTCCGGAGAGCGCTATTTTGGTGACTTGGCCATAGAGTACTCCATCGATTCAAAAGGTACTGTTGTAGTCTGCACTTTATATTTAGCTACCGTTTTGGTAGGCATACATTCTTTAACTGCGACTGATCCTATTTACCAATTCGATTTAAAATCCGGAGAAAGCACCACTAGCGGAACTCTCAGCATTTTTCTGAATTTTTCACCGTCAATTTCGACCCTCAAAGCAGATCTGACCTACACCGCTAAAGCTAACAACACCAGCTTTCCTTTTAAAGGTGATTTAGTAGGCTGGTATGTTTATGAGTAGAGATTTCTGATTTTAGATTTTAGACTTTAGATTGAAGACTTTAGATTGAAGATTCTGCAATTTGGAATTTAGAGTTTTCGTTTTTTAGAATTTAGATTTTTTGGAATTTGGAATTTCCATTTTTTGGAATTTAACATTAACCTTACTAAGTAGAATTTATGGCAACCTTACAATTCACAAATACTTCGTCAGGCAACACTTCGTTGTATCTGGCTGCAAAGGACACTAATTGGTTCGCTTATCTTTTGGCAAAAGGAGTGACAGGACCCGAAAGTGGCACAATAGGCCTGGACGAACTGTCCGCTTACAATGGTTATTTTTTATTTTCTTTGAATGCGCCAACTATTGACATTACAACGTTTGTAGGTAATGTATATACCTTTCTTGGTCCGTTGCAAACGTATCAGTCGGCATCGGTTGTTTGGTTTGAAAATCCTAATACAGCATTAACTGCCAGCAATACAACTCAACTGATTTTGACAGGAGGCACCAATGGAAACTATACTGTTCTAACGGGACTTAATTATAATTTTGGAAATAATTATGCTACCCTATTCGTAAGTAATAACAGTGTTGCGCTGACTTTGGATACGACCAATAACAGTATGACCATATCCGGTGATAATTATACTTTCCTACCTAATACCCCCTCTTCTAAAAGTGAGATTATGGGCACTATCGAAATTCCATTAACAGGAGTTGGACAAGGACGCATCAGGTTTACCTATGGTTTATATTCCTCCTCTGATTTTAGAAATTTTAATCTCAGCAACCAATACAGCTTTAATAATAATGCCAACAATGGCCTCTTGACGAGAGTTACTTATTCTCTTTTACTAGATGGGAATTTGAACGACTTAGTAACCATGCAAGGCAGTATCTATCCTTGCGACTTATTAAACAAAACCGGAGTAAACACCTATTTTGCTTTTTTAGGACAAACCTATAATACGCATACCCAACTAAAAACAATTACCATACTGCCCTCCTATTATCTGACTAATTTTGGTTATCCCTTAACTTTAATCCCTTATTTTAATTTTATAAATCACGATACTTCTCTAAACTATCCGACAGCAAACAGTTCGCTGTTAGTATTTAGTGAACAAACTCCAGACGATCCAAATGCGGTTTGGTATATGGTTCCTCAGGGAGGCTTATCACTTACGCTCGACATATCATATCAGAAAAATATAGACACTAATAAACAGGTACAATTAATGTGTGGACTGGGTTCTACAGAAACCGTTAGTTTTACGCCACAGTTTATTGATATTAATAATGTAATTACAGGTACCGGGGACTGGCTTTTCTACCAGACCAACCAAAATGCATTTGCGCCCCAGTTCCCTATTCAGACTACTCAAAATGTGGTTGGTAGCAATACCACTCAGGAATGGTTGGCTAACAGTTATATTACAGCATGGAACGGTGTTGTATTGGCTAATACAGAAAATATACCGGTAGTATATCATGCACAACCTCAGGGATCACCTTTATTCGCACCGGATAAAGATTCGCACTCTCCTTTGTTTAGCCATCTTACCACGGGATCGGGCGTATTGTCGGACGCAGCGGCTACTATATTTTTTCCTTTGGTACCTTATGGGGTCGCAACGGCAACGCCATCGGGGAAAGTTGATTTTTCATTGTTTGAAAAACAGATTCTTAATCCTACCAGAAAAGCTATTATTGCCAATGCAATGAGTACGCAAAATATCCCTCCTGCATCAGCCAGATTATTAAATTCCAGAGCAACTAATGACGGTATATCCTCTACTAGTCCGCAAGGATTTTATGTTAATGTAGACCCCGCAACCGGAAAATGGAACACTTTGCAACTGGCCAGTAATCAATTTTTGACCTCAAAAGGGGTGCTTTCAAAAATATTTGATTTACAGTTTACTCCGCCAAGTTCCGTACTCCAAACCGCTTTACAATCGAATCAGTTGTTTCTTGTTATTTCTTATAATGAAAAACTGAGTGACGGTACTTATGTGCTGGATAATTTTAGTAATGAAATGGAAATTACGGAATGGCCTTTTATCTTAAATGTACCTAAAGAACCAACCAATGGGAAGTATAAAAACGTCATCATTTTTAAATTCTGCAATGGAAAACTAACCGACAAAGTTCAGAATATTCAGGGATGGAATTCACCGGACACCTTTAACGATACAAGCAGTAACGGACTGCCCAACCTTAGTATGTGGTTACAACAATACATACAAAACGGGATGGATAAATACACCGTACAACACGATAATGACTACTATAATTTTCACAAAATAGCCACAGATCCCAATTGGCAAGGTGTAATTTCACTTGGCGTTGACATCAGTGTACAGGATTTCCCTAAAGAATTACAGGGGTTGTTGGCAGGTATTGATTTAGATAAATTTTATGCCCATCATTTTGGAATTGATATCAGTATCGTAAACAACGAGGCTGGCGTGGTAGCCATGAAACATTCCAGTTCGATGTTTGCGCTGATCGATTATGAAGATCCGACATTTGAAGGTTTTGGATCAGATCCGATAGTTTACAAAGAAAAAGCGCCTATAAATGGTGCTGTTGATTATGACTTTGTGGTTTTACAATTAAAAATAGTCTTTACGAATAGTAAAATATACAATTACAACAGTTATTTGGCTTTAACCGTTAATAAATTGTTCGGAGAAAAAATTGACGCCGCCAACAGAGCCAATCTCATTATACTTACCGGAACCTACGAAAACAGCAATGGTGTACCTTCTTACACCTTTACCAATACAGCTGATAATCTTCTGAATCCGGTAAACAACAACATCATTACAGAGGTAGAAATTATAAAATCTGCCTTTGTCACGGTAGTTCCTCAAAACGATGAAACCAGTACTACGGTTAATGCTAAATTTTCTTTTTGGGGATTTATCAATTTTAACGATCTGTCGGGTTTTGATTTGTTTTCATTTGGATCCGAACCGGACAGTACAGTAAATAATTTCAGAGGATTATCCTACTCCAATATGTATGTAGATCTGACCTTTCAGTTGGAAACTCCTACTACAAAAACATTTGTATTTGACATTAGTCAGATGGCATTTGATGTGGGGCAAAGTACACCACGAAAAGACAGTTTGTATTCTCATTTTCCTTTGCAATTGTCCGGTATTACCAATGGAGATGCGACCAACAGTCCAACTTCTCAAGGATATCTTAATGTAGCTATACCTTCTTTACAACAACAGCAAAGTGTAAGTGGTCAATGGTTTGCTTTGGTGTTTAACTTGAATATGGGTACACTGGGTTCACTGGCAAGTTCAGCCGGATTTACCTCTACCTTCATGATGGCGTGGTGTGTGGGTGCAAATGGTGCATGGGCTGGAGTAAAACTACCGGGTGTAAATCCGCAAGCACCTTCCTTTAGTTTACAAGGCGTATTAAAATTAAATATTGGTTCTATACTGTTACAAAAAGCAACGGGTACTACAGAGACTGCCTATCTGATGAAAATAAATAATATTGCTTTGGAATTGTTCAGTTTATCCTTTCCTCCGGGAGGGAACATTTGTTTTATGCTATTTGGCAATCCAGCTGCCAATGCAAAACCTGAGAGTTTGGGCTGGTACGGATCTTACGTAAAAAGTTAAATAAATATGGCACTAAATCTTAATGACCTAATAGCGTCCATTGGTGACGAAAATGATGAGCGTTTTCCTATAGCCAAAGCACAAGTACAAGAGTATCTGAGCACATTGCAAACTGTAAAAATTTTTATTGCGGACAGTCGTAACTTCGGACATCAATCCTCCTCGATCAACATCCTTTTTAATCTCATTCGATTAGGTTGTAATGCTGTGTACACGGTCGTTTATGAGAATAGAAATGCCCTTAATAAACTAAAAGTACTCCTCCCTATTAATCCTGACAATGTCCAGTCAATTACATTACCTAATTCTACTAATACAGGAAATGTCACTGTTAATTTTAAATTTTTTAATGAAGATCCTGTAGAAAGTGATTTGGCTTTAACCGGAGGATACGATAATTCAGTTCGAACATTGACTAATTTAAATGCAAAATACATTATAGAACTGCAACCCTACAATTGGTACGAACCGGGCAGTCAAAATGTCATTTACATTAAAGAAACGGACTCAGTAGTAAATTTAGACCAGGAAATTACAAACTTTAATAAACAAGCTTTCTATATTGAAGATCCAACCAGGGACGATGTTTTCTGGGCAAAATTCCCTCTAGCATTACCTTCATGGCTAGCTACTGTAAAACTCACTACAGCCTTATTAGATTTATATGGACCCGACAAAAATTTTTTACTAACCCCTCTTTACGGAATCAATACAGCATCAATAGATCCCATACTTGCTCTTTTTAATATGTGTTGTGGGGTATCCTACCAACAAAGCGGAAGCGGAGGAGATAAAAGAAAAGCAGTAATTGTTAGTTTCTCACCTACAAAGCAAACAGGGCAAAACAATGATGTTGATTTAGGTCTTTTAAAAACTCTAATCGATACCGGTAAATATGGTACTAAAGGCCCCATTTTTGACGCGGGAACTTTTTGCAATAAATACCGTGAATCCTCTAATTTAGCAGCAAGAGTAAAATATTACAGTGGTACAATTTCTGAACAATTAACTGCCGCAATAGAACAACTGGAAGAACAGCAAATACTGGTTGTGCAAATTGGTCCTGTACCGGCTCCAATATTTAATTATACCTATTACATGGCTAACTTGCCTTTTGTTTTTGAAGGACAGAATACAGCAACATTAGCCATGAACTTCGGTAGACCCTACCTGCATTTAACGGTACCCTCAACTTACGATGAAAAAACTTTGTTTCCTGCTATACCAACCGGCAATAGCGTGAACAATAACCTAAATGGAAACATTGCAACTATGATATCCTCAAGACTGAGCGTCTATCCGAGGACTTGGGCAGATACTAAAATCAAACTTAATAAGGATCAAGACCTATTAGAAAACAGGCCTTCAAGAATCGGTCAATTAAGTCCGGCTTATGTTCTTGGTCAATATGCGTACGACGCTTTACAAGCTGATCCTAAAAACAGACAGACTAAGTACTTTACCAAAATAGGGACTTATTTTCATGATGAAAAATACGACAAATTGTTAGATGCTTTAATATACCTGAACAACAACATTATTAACCCTTAACATCAGACTAATGACACTTGATGAACTATATACAGAACTGGTAAATGCCAATTCATCTGGACACCTTAACTTGGTACCGGGAGTGCTTTCTAGTGGTCCTATTGCTGATTTTTATTTAAAACTTACTTCCAAAGAACCTTTCATAATCAATAATGGCACCGTCGAAAAGTCAGCTGACGGGAAAACGGTCTCTATAAAAAATGGATCGGCCTCCATTCTGGGCATCATAGATTTTCCGATTGAAATGGACTTTATACAGCCAAACACGACTTTAGTATCTGAATTGAACGGATTGTTAATAGATGGAACATGGGACATAGCCGGAGTTAGTTGGTTTTCTATCGGTAAACCTTTTGTACTGGTAAATGCTGCCAACGATCAATCACCCGTGACAGGAAGTATAGGGGGAGAAATTAACATTGGACTTCCACTAAAACTTTCAATGGATTTACCTATAACATTGAACGAGTGGGTGCTCAATGCTAATTTTGAAACAACTTATCCAAGTATTTCCTATTTCTCCCAACTCATTGGAGGGGTTACTATTTCTAATGCACTACCTGCACCTTTAAACGCATTTGCAGACATCGGTGTCAGTCAGATAAGTATGGTTTATGATGCAACTGAAAGTATCATATCTTCTATAGGAGTAACGGCGCAAACGAGTCAGCCTTGGTTGTTATTGAGTAACTTAACTTTAAACAATCTTGAGATTGGTCTCACTGTTTCTTATCCCGGAGACTCAGCACTGCGGGATACCGATGTGCAAATAACCGGTTATTTTAATATAGGGGACAAAGACCCTGCAACAAACCAATATCCAAATACCATTGCGGCATCTGCTTTCTATCCTCCCTTTACAATGGGAGCGCGATTAATAGAAGGAACCATTCAATTGGGGGATTTATTAACGATGTTCCTTCCGATAGTGCAAATTGATTTACACTCGGAAATTGATGCCTTTGTAATGGATATAGATCCAAATACAAAAGAATATACATTGAGCTGCAACATTCTTGCGGATTGGACCTTCTTTACCTTGCAAAGCCCTAATTTAAGTTTTACCATGACTGGCTTAGGTTTTGAAATAAGCAGTATGCAAGGAACTGCTACCGGTCTGATAAATGGTGTCTTTCATATAGGGCCTTCAACACCTGATACCGGAGTTGATCTAAGTATCTACGCGGCTTACACCGGTGAGGGCTGGACCTTTGGCGCCAGTACCGGAACCGATCAGGTTATTTCATTAGGAGATATTGCTGTTACCTTTTTACAAGCTTTTGGTATGGGTTATGACACCATTCCTAGTTGGGTAAAAGATAATCTGCCAAGTATCAGTAACGTAAACTTTACCGATATTTTGCCGAATGATAAAGCGAAATCATCCACTTACAACGTAAAAGGAGATGTCGCCTGGCATTTACAATACAGTTCTTTTGATTTGAAACTGAGTGCTAATGTTGATATTACTTACACGGATGGCAAAACGTCAGGAACCATCACAGGAATAGCAGATGCCAAACAAATGCTTGGACTGACTTTTATAGTTGGTTATAAATTTGGTACAGCAGACACAGAAGTCTATTTAAAAATACCCGAATTTGCCAGTACCATTACCTATACAAGCGGTACAGAAAATGATATTATCGATATTAAATTTGATAAAATTTCATTGGGCGAAATTGTCAGCACTTTGGTTGGCACCTTCAGCCCGGGCTTCAGTTTGTCTTCACCATGGAGTATATTAAACAGCATCGATCTCTCCGATTTTGAATTTAAATACACCCGATACAAAACTTCTGCAAAAAGCACTATTGAAGCCAGTATACCGATAAAAGTAGACTTAGGCTTCATTAATATAAAAGCCCTTAAAATCACCAAAGACGATTCTATTGGCGGCAGTGGTGTTTACATCTTTATTGATGGTACTTTCTTAGGTCTTCCAATCTTACCCGATTCCCCATTACAAAAAGACGGTAAAGGAAGTGATGCTACCAAAATGCCGGCAGTACCGGGAATGGGTAGTGAGTTTTTTGATTTGAAATTACTCGCTATGGGGCAGCATGTTACGATGTATGATGTACCAAGTCTCGACTCCGTAGACGCGGCTATTACAGCATTGGGAGCAGCATTCACCACCACATCAGACGAAAGTTCGACTGCTATACCGGTACCCGCTGCAAGTACCAAACCGGGTACGTTGATATTTGATCAGAACAGCAACTGGCTCATTGGAGCTGACTTTACGGTGGCTAAATTTTATCGTATCGCTGCGGTTTTTAACGACCCTAACATGTATGGATTGTTAGTTGGCGTAAGTAAAGACGCGGGAGCTTTTAAAAACCTTCAATTTGAAATTCTTTATAAAAAAATAAACGACTCGATCGGAATGTATCAGATTGATCTGCAATTGCCAGATCAATTCAGACATCTCGAATTTGGAGAAGTATCGATTACGCTTCCTATTATTGGAGTAAAAGTATACACCAATGGTAATTTTTATCTGGACTTTGGCTTCCCGGCCAGTATCACCGATTTCTCCCGCTCCTTCTCTGTGCAGGTATTCCCTTTTCTGGGATTCGGCGGATTCTATTTCGGTTATCTGAGCGGAGCTACATCGAGCAATGTACCGACTACTACTTGCGGGGTTTTCAATCCTGTTATTGAATTCGGTTTAGGACTTTCTTTAGGAGTTGGTAAAACGGTTGATTCAGGTATAATGAAGGCTGGTCTTTCGCTTACTGCTGTTGGTATTTTTCAGGGTGTATTAGGCTTTTTCAGTGCTAATACTTCTCGGGATACCCATGACGAAACCTATTATAAAATCACGGGAACTTTTGGTCTGACAGGACATATCTATGGTGAAATTAATTTTGCCATTATATCGGCCAGATTAGATATCATGGCCTATGCCTATATCACGATGGTCATTGAAAGTTACAAACCAATACCAATTACTTTTGAAGCAGGTGTTTCGGTAAAACTTACCGTTAAAATTAATTTAGGTTTATTCTCTATTAAAGTATCCTTACACTTTAGCGCTACGATCAGTGCCTCGTTTATCATTGGTAGCGACACCTCGTATAATGCGCCATGGATTAATTGTCCGGTAAAAGGATCAAATGCTATAGCGGCACTAGACATGGGTAGCAGAAATGCAAGACTGTTAAGCCTGACCACAACGCCAATAGTTCTGAAATGGCAACCAATTCAACCCGCTTCAAAAGTCCCTTTGGATTTACTATTCTTCCCGCAACTTACGGTATCGGGAGAAACGGGAGCTTCAGGACCGCAATATGCTTCTATGCTTTATATCAATACAGATGTTAACAGCAATAGTCTTTCTTCGTTGACAGAAGGTGTGTTATACTGGGCAATTAATGCTCTAATTGGTAATACAAGTGAAAATACCGGTCTGGATTGGTTAAAAGCACAAGAAATCACAGCAGATCAAATTGCTATCTTGCTTTGCTATTTTAATACAAGACCTAATAATGTAGCGCCATTCAATTATATAAATGCGGCGCATGATGATATACAAACTTTTTTCAGTACGTACTTCCAGTTAAATATCCGTGCAGTTGATGCTACACAAAGCGGAAGTATGGATGCTGCAGTTTTCCCTGTAGTACCGGAGTTAATTCTGAACACAAATCTGAACGGCACTGGTGGTACTCCTGTAAATTTTGCTACCCAAAACATGACCGGTACTCAAAATTATATCAGTGACATAACAGTATTACTAGCTTCAGCCGGAGTAGATTACCAGTCCGGTATTACAGCAGAATATTATGATTCGACCGATTGCAGTAATGTAACCGATCCAACTTATGAGGAGCAGCATAACCTTTCCTTCCCTACCTTTATCTTTACCGATTTTGTAGCGTTATTGGCGAAACAAGCACTTCAGGCTGCCTCCGATTATCTGACCAAACAAGATACTCTTAAAGGTAAAGTAAGTGATGTAGTTACCGCCGCAGTAGCTGATAGTGTACAGGGAATTGGAGGTATGGCGTCTCGTTTTATGCTTCATGGTTTACGCTTACCGCAACCACCGGATGCAGCAAAAGGAATCACACAACCTTTGTATGTATTGACAGGTCAGCAGATTGCGATTCCGTCTACGTTGAAAGCGGGTGATCAATATTCACTTTTATTGCAAAATCCAAATGTGGCCTGGATTACTATGGTATCCGGTACTAATAATACGCTTACCATAACGATTAATGACAGCGAGATTCAGCACATACATGATGTGGCAGCGATTACATTGTCGCCTACTCTTTCGTACGGACCAGCTGCACTTATCAATTATAATGATACACCGCAAACTTTCTCATTGGGAGCTCCGGCGTTATGGCAATATCCGGGAGATTATTACAGTGGCGTAGACAATAAACCTTACTTATGGAAATTACCGTCTAACTTAACCACTATCTTTTCGGATGGAAAAGACTGGCTTTTTGATGTCAAAACACTGACCACAACCAGTACAGGAACTACCAAGGCAAAAGTCAATAATTACACTTGGGGTACCGTTGTTAATTTTTCATTACAGAAAATTACAGCAGTCGACGGACAAGTAACGCCATTATCAAATAACATGTACAATTTGGTAGGTGCCGATGATGCAGGAACAGTTTATTTACAAGAACTGTTGACTTACCTCAATACACATGGTGATAAAGATGGAAGCAAAACCATACAGCAGATTCAGATATTGTATCAGCCTGATCCGACAACAGATTCAAACGGTGGTTATATATCGGATGCCAATGGTGGTTTTAAAACTGCTATCGTACAAGCCAACCTTTCAACAGAAACCAATCCGGCAGAAGCCTTTTTCAGTGCTGCTTTTGTCGAGGCTCCTGTGAGGGATTACAATACGCTAAACGGTGCCGGAGACTTTATTAAACTCTTATGGGAATGCAGTATTGTTCGCAGTGGCGGCTTCAACTTCTATTACAATAACAGTGAAAATAAAGGATTACCTGATACCTTATTTGCAGGTAACGGAGTAGCGAATCTGGCATTGGTAGTAACTTACGATGACCTCATACTAAGTCCGTTTGTGAACAGTGTTGTAATAGGGGATTCTATTGATACTTCCAATACTTCTGTTTATGTACAGTCACCGGATACCGCGCCAGCTGCACAACAATACACTACCCGTGTCGCCACTTTATTACCGGGAACAGTCGGTTATGAAGTGACCCGTAAAAACCCAGGGGATTATGTTCCGACACAACCGGTACCAACAATAGCAGAAGACAAAGTCTATCTGGAAACGCAATTCAATCTGATCGGATTAACAGTTCCGGCCATACCGGCTTATATCAATCCAACACCTGCAGGACCGGTAGATTCGATGGATGATGATGCCATTGCGAATACCAAAAACGGAACCCCTTCACCCAATGTTGATGTTGAAGATTGGAACTACAATGCGGTGGTGCCTTACTACAAATACATCCAACCTGCAGGTACAGATCCGTTATATCCGAATCCGTATGCGGGCATAGGTACAACGGTACAAATGGTATTGAACTGGCAGGATATGTTTGGGAATGTGCCGCCTAACGGAACCACTCCGTTAAATGCATCAATGCAGTTATTGTATGCCGATGCAATTATAGCGATAAGCCAATGGCCATCTGTATCGGTATCGTACATTTTCAGTCCGATAAACAGTAAACCAAACATCAACCTTAATTTTAATTTCAATACCGTTCGTTATGTAGGTGAAGGAGCGCAAAATAACGCTCAGATCGATATGATCACTTATATGAATATCTACTATCAGCTTAGTAGTAACGATATGGCTATTCATTACACTACAACCGTAGAAGATCAGGCCAATGCACAAGGAGTAATTACTTCAACCGATCATGTTATCACAACCACTGATCTATTGACTAATTTTATCAATCCGATTATTGTTTATTTAAAAGCAATCATTGCCGGACAACAGCCGGCTGCAGTGACAACGTATACGATAAATGCCGAAGTAACAACAAGCAACATCATAACGTTACCCGAAATTTCATTGGTTTCTACCAGTATAACGATGAAACGTATTGCTAATTTGGATCCTAATTTTGCTACTGTTGCAGGAGTGGCTTTATCCAATACGGTAATACAACCTTTATCAGACAATGGTGTAAACAGTATGCTGGCACTTTCTTATTTTGCGGAACAATTTGAAGCTTCCTTTATCAATCAGCCTACTGCAGGCATAGTGCTTAAAGCCGCAACCGGAGCCAATTTAACCAAAGGAAACAGTGATACCACTGCAAATGCTCCGCTTTGGATGGTGCGTTTTGACAGCACAGGTGCCAATGGTCTTAAATTTGGTTTCAATAAAGAGCAGGTCTACTACTTTGCCCCTATTCCGTTGGCAACCAGTTTACAGTCCTTCTCAGCTAAAATACAAACGTACCAACAAGGTAAAGCGTATCCTGCTGATAGCGGTGTAACCAAAAATTACACAAGTATTGACATGGACAGCTGGGGCTTACAGTTCTTACAGGCTGTTGATAAATTCCTAAGTCCGTCTTATTCGGTCCCTGCCTTTTTATTGACTGCAAGTGATGTCTTTGCCGGAGATCCTGATTATTTACAATTAATATTGGATGCCAAACAAAAACTGGCAGAAGCGATTGAAGGTACTATCGACTTTATTATTGAACCAACCGCAGGAAAAGGGCCTTCAAATATTGGCAATGCGCAGGACAAATGGAAACAACAAATCCTGATACAATTAGCAAATGCTTATCGTTATATTGCTTCTGTACAAACAACTGCCAGTATAAATTCAGCCTATTCGGGTAGCGAGTACGCCAATTCAAACAACGTGCCACCGAAGGCTCCATACGTTCCTGCCTTATACGGAAAAATGTTGGGGCTTGATCCTACGACTGCCGGATCTGACACTGTTCTTAAGTCTACTGAGTACTCTTTGTCAACAGCCAAAGTACCGACCGCCAATGGAGACTCTTGGTTGACGTATATGTTTGAAGCCAAAGATGCTGCAGAAAGTCGTAGTTTCGCTTTTGGAGATATGGAGTACAGCGTAAGTCATTTGGAATTTGATATTACCGATATACCGGATTTAGATGATTATCTTGCTTCTTCCTGGTTGACTTTTATTATTCCGCTTGATGGAGATATCGATCACAAAGACAGCCCATTGGCAGGTATGACCGATGTTGGTGAAACCACAATACCGGTACCATTGCGTGCCTATCCGACACCACCGTCAATATCTGCGCAGAACTTTGATTATCCTGTGAACGAATCCAACCAACAGGAAGCCATAACGATACAAAACGCTCGTATTTGGGAGTACTATTACACGTATCAAAACCCATCTGCAGCACAGGATACCATAGTAACTGAAATTCAATTTAATGTTACCGATGAAAATCAGAGCTATTATGCCACTGCAAATACACCGAATCTGCCGTTATACCAAGCATTAGCTCAGTTTATTGATTCCTATCCGCAAATTAGTGCTGATTTTGATAATTACCTGGCACTTCTTACACCTGCAACTTTAGAAGCAACTTCACCTTTGGCAATTAATGCTCGTTATGCTATGCTCGCCTTTATAGATATCGTAAATGAAGTAGCAGAACAATGGTCACTAACCAATCAGGTCAATCCAAGAAACCAATTCTTGAAGGCAATGGTTGGTACACCTGCACCTGCACCACCATTTACGTTGGCCTATACCATCACCGAAAGTCCTCAGGATGGAACGGATCATCTAATTGTCACTGTTGATTACAATAACCCACAATCTGCTGATGTCGAAATCAATGTCGGAATTAATGGTTATAGTATTGGATTGGTAGACGGCAAGAAAAATGAATTCCTGTATTACAAACTAAATGACTCCGGTGAGAAAGTTTATTTGATGTATGATGACCGAAACAATGATCCTTCAAGAACTGTTTTAATCAATGGTCTTGATATCTTAAGTGCGCAAAATGCCTGGAGCAGTGTCGCCGTAATCAGAAACGAAGAATTATTGCAAAATGAGGATGGAACATGGGAAACAACTAATCCGTTGTTTATCTATCAGACTCCGCAAGTGATGTTCTATAATAAATTGATTCCGTTCTTAAATGCCGATAACGCAATAGCTATTAATACCATCGGAACTACTACTTATCCGGTACAGCCAACGCGTACCCTTAATGTTCAGATGCTGGCGTTGTTCGATTCTTTAACAGAAAATATCAATGCAGCTGTTACGGAATTCACCATAAAAATGCAATGCGATTATACCTATGTCATTCCAACTACAACCTTCTCTGTAGACGTACCGGTTTTACTGGTTACTCCTACTACATTGACTGTAGCGGATCACGGAAAAGCTATCGCCGACATGATCACCGAAGGAATAAACACCTGGATGCTAAACAGTACTCCACAAAGTAATGCCGGAACATTTACGTTCATGTTAACAGCTTATTCAGTAACGGACAGCTATGTTCCAATATTACAGATTCCGTTTACATTGTCTTTAACAGATATTACACCACAGTAGACTTTTTTTACTATTGTTTTAAAAGCAAAAATCTCAAATATACTTTTGGGATTTTTGCTTTTTATGGAGTACTCAAAAAATGTTGTTCCATAACATAGAATCCTTTTCATGCAATTAATTTTAATACCTGTAAACCTAGTCCCACGAACTATAATCATACAAGTATTTTTCATCCTTTTTAACTTCATTAATTCCTCGAATAAAAGTGTTGAATTACACCTCTTTCGAAGCACCAAAGCACAAATCATTTTCAAAATCCAGATCGCATCATTTCCCGTCTAACAAGCAACAAGCTGACGAATAAGTTCTTAATAATTTTGCTTCATAGCATTTTTAAAATATATTTGCAAATCATATACGTTAATTCAATCTAAATAAATATAAAAATGAATGTTAAAAAATTAATTTTACTTGGATCTTTTTCGACTTTAATGCTTACAGCAGTTTCTTGCTCAAACGATGACGATAATAAACCGCAAGAACAAGGCATCGCTCCTTACACGGTACCGGCAACCTACACTTTTACAAGAGAAGGTGCTACATCTGTTGATTATTCAGGACAAACAACTCGTTTAGTAATGCTTGATGAATTGGGTAATTATATCAAAAATGCCGGAACTAACGGAACTGTGGCTGACAAAACCTTTTTATCTGATATGTATTCTAACAAGAATGCACGTTTCACCGGAGCAGGATTAAATGCATCCGGAAAACAATTAAAAGACAAAACAGCCGCATCTAAAGATTATTTTGTACTAAACCAAGGAGGTGGTTCAAGTGCCGAGCAGGTTGCTGTACGTGAAGTATTTGAAAATTCATTTGCAGATGCTCAGGCAGGAACACAAGGTACTACCGCAGCCCCAGGTGTTGCAGGAGTTTATCTGGACGGAACAAGCAAAAGAGTATTTGCTGCAAACGGTATGGAACCACAACAACTTTTATTGAAAGGTTTGATGGGAGCTTGTCTTTTAGATCAGATTCTGAACAACTATTTGAGTACAAACAAACTGGATGAGGCTTCAAATAAAGACAACAATACTAAAAAAGTATTAGAAGCCGGAACTAAGTACACTACAATGGAACATGCATGGGATGAGGCTTACGGATACATTTACGGCACTGACAATCTTACTGTTACGCCTAATGTTTTTAAATACTGGAGCTCTTATATTAATCAGGTAAATGCTGATGCTGATTTCAACAAAACAAAAGCGGCTATTGAGTTGGCTTTCAGAACCGGTAGAGCTGCCATTATCGCCAATGACTATGCCGTTCGTGATGCGCAGATTGCCATTATTAAAACCAACTTATCGATAGTTCCTGCTGTACGTGCAGTTTACTACCTTCAAGACGGAAAAGCAAAATTAACTGCAGGGGACAAAGGAGCAAAAGCATTACACTCTTTATCTGAAGGTTATGGATTTATCATGAGTTTGCGTTATACAAACAAACCGGGTACAAACAGTCCGTACTTTACTAAAGCTGAAGTGGATGCCATGTTGGCTAAATTATTAAGCGGTACAAACGGTTTATGGGATATTGACGGACTATCTCCAAAACTAGATGAGATTTCTACTCAAATTGCAACAAAATTTGGTTTTACTGTAGCGCAAGCTTCAAAAGTAAACTAATTTTACATAAATTTGACTCTCAATAAAATAGCTTTTATATTGAAAATTTACGATTATGAAAAAAATAGTTTTAATTCTAGGTCTTATTGTTGGTATTTATGCCTGTTCTTCAAGTAATGATAATAAGGATACCGGAGGAGAGAGTAACTTCGACAGGACAGCAATGTTGACCAATTGGGCCGACAATATCATCATCCCGAGTTACACCAACTATCAAACAAAAGTAGCCACATTGCAGACCGCAGCTACCGCTTTTAATACCACTCCAAATGATGCAAACCTAAAAATAGTTCGTGCTGCATGGCTTGATGCCTACAAAGCATTTCAGTATACCGCAATTTATAATTTTGGTAAAGCGCTTGATATTAATTTTAATGCCATGAGCAATACCTACCCTACAGATGTCAATGGTATCAATGCCAATATCACAGGAACCTACAACCTTGATTTACTTTCGCAATACAGCAGACAGGGCTTTCCGGGTTTAGATTATCTGTTGAATGGTCTGGCTAGCGATGATGCCGGTATTCTTGTTTTTTATACCACTAATGCAAATGCAGCCAAGTATAAAACCTACCTAGCTGCGGTTATTACTAAATTAAAACAAAATAGTGATGCAGTTCTTACCGACTGGAAATCCGGATATCGTGAAGCTTACATCAAAAGTAACGGAACCTCAGTAGGATCCTCTGTAGCGGAAACTACCAATAATTTTGTAAAGAATTTTGAGAAAGATGTGAGAACCGGAAAACTGGGTATTCCTGCAGGAAAATTCTCCAATGGAACAACTTTCCCTGAAAAAGTAGAAGCTTATTACAAAAATGATGTTTCGAAAGACTTATTGAATATTGGTATAAAAGCATCACAAGATTTTTTCAACGGAAAATATTTTGCATCTGAAACCACAGGCCCATCACTAAAATCGTATTTGGATTTTGTGAATGCCACACGTGATGGAAAAAAACTAAGCGATATCATCAACACACAGTTTGCTACTATTTATACAACCAATCAGGCGCTAAGCAATAGTTTATCTCAACAGGTTATAAATGACAATACAAAAATGCTAACCTCTTATGATGCTTTGCAAAAAAATGTAATCTACACCAAATTAGATATGATGCAGGCATTGAATATTACAATTGATTATGTAGATGGTGATGGAGATTAATTATGACTCATTATATCCAAAACTATATTAATAAAACAACTCAGGCCACAACGCTAGCTTTTTTCAGGCTAGCGTTTGGTTTAATGATGCTTCTTAGTTTGCTCCGGTTTATGAGTTATGGCTGGGTCGAAAAATTTTATATCGAGCCTCTTTTTCACTTCACCTATTACGGATTTGAGTGGATAAAACCTTTCGGAACATTAACTTACCTTCTTTTTATCAGTGCTCTGATCTCCGCTGTCTTTGTGGCTGTAGGCTTTTTGTACCGCTTCTCAACGATCGTTTTCTTTCTAAGCTTTACCTATATCGAATTGATGGATAAGACCACATATCTTAATCATTACTATTTTATTTCGGTCATTAGCTTCGTTTTGATTTTTTTGCCTGCAAATGCAACTTTTTCACTAGATGCTTTTAGGAATCCTAAGTTGGCTTTTGAGAAAATTCCACGTTGGAACACTGATATTTTAAAGCTGTTATTGGCTATTGTTTATTTCTATGCAGGTTTAGCCAAACTCAATTCAGATTGGCTCTTTCAGGCTATGCCGTTAAAAATTTGGCTGCCAACCAATCATAATTTGCCTCTGATTGGCGGTTTTTTAAATCAGAATTGGGTGCATTTTACTTTTAGCTGGACCGGGATGTTATACGATCTCACCATTCCGTTTTTATTATTGTACAGACGCACACGCCTTTTTGCTTTTGTTTTGGTTGTTGTCTTTCATATTTTAACCAAAATTTTGTTTCCAATTGGTGTATTTCCTTATGTAATGATCATCAGTTCCCTCCTCTTTTTTGAAAGTAGTTTTCACAAAAGAGTTCTGGTTTTTATAAGCCGATTTTTCAAACTAGATTATACCATTTTTGACAATGGCAAAGAAAAAAAACCGACATTCTCTATTCTCTATAAAACAAAACTGGCATTACTCACAATCTTTCTGGTTTTTCAATTGACATTCCCTTTCCGTTATCTTTTCTATCCCGGAGAACTATTCTGGACTGAAGAAGGATTTCGCTTCTCCTGGCGCGTAATGCTAATGGAAAAAGCCGGTTATACACAATTTACCGTAACCGACAGTCTTACAAAAAAGACAATCCAGATAAATAACCGTCATTTCTTGACGTCTTTTCAGGAAAAACAAATGGCATTCCAACCCGACTTTATACTCGAGTATGCCCACTTTCTACATGATTATTATCAAAAACAAGGTATTGTCAATCCCGAAGTCAGAGTAGACAGTTATGTTGCTCTCAACGGAAGATTAAGCAAACAATACATTGATCCCAATATCGATCTCGCAAAAGAATATGAATCATTCCATCATAAAACATGGATCTTACCTTTCAACGATGAAATTAAAGGACTTTAACCTTATTATAGTACTGCTTTTTACGATTAGTAGTTTTGCACAAACACAAATAGCAGGAACAGTAACAGATCAAAATGGTGAGAAATTGCCTTATGTCGAAGTATTTACAACTGTTGGCACACAAAAAGTATATACCGACAAGCAAGGGCATTTTTCCCTGACAGTTCCAAATCCCGGAGATTACACGCTTTTATTTTACAAGGAAAACTATGCCGCTTTAGACGAACCTTTTACCGCACCAACTACGACAGTTAAAATTGTTCTTCATAAAATGACCAATCTTTCAGAAGTAGTCGTACAAAAAGAAAGAGATAAAGTTTTTGCCTTACGTAAACTCAAAGACGTTGAAGGAACAGCCATCTACGCCGGAAAAAAAACAGAAGTAATTTCTTTGGATAAAATAACCGCAAACAAAGCGGCCAACAACCCTCGTCAGATCTATGCACAGGTTGTGGGTCTTACGATTAATGAAAGCTCAGATGGAGGTCTGCAATTAAGTATTGGGGGCCGTGGACTAGATCCAAACAGAACGGCGAACTTTAATACCCGTCAGAACGATTACGACATTAGCGCTGATGTACTGGGTTATCCGGAGAGTTATTATGCAACTCCTACCGAAGCACTGGAAGAAATTCAGATTGTGCGTGGTGCCGCCTCTTTACAATACGGAACTCAATTTGGAGGACTCGTGAATTTTGTAATAAAAAGTCCAACTAAAAAACCATTCGAATTTGTGACCCGAAACACCATTGGTTCTTATGGTTTGTTTACTAATTTTACAAGTCTGAGCGGAACAAATGGAAAATTCAGCTATTACAGTTTTTACAACTACAAACAAGGCGATGGTTTTAGACCGAACTCCGGATTTGACAGTAAAAACTTCTTTGCCAATTTAAACTATCAGTTTACCGAAAATACTTCCTTACATTTTGACTACACCTATTTTACTTACCTCGCACAGCAGGCAGGCGGACTAACAGATAAAATGTTTAATGAAGACCCTACTCAAAGTAACAGAGCCCGAAATTGGTTCGGTGTCAACTGGAACTTATTTGCTTTGCGTTTCAAACATCATTTTAACCATAATGCCGACTTCTCTATACAGCTATTTGGTCTGGATGCCAGTAGAAAAACGGTAGGATTCCGTCCAAATCGTATTTCAACGAATGATAAGGAAGGAACAGTTCGGGATTTAATTAAAGGAGATTTTGTGAATTGGGGTACAGAAGTCAGATATCTTCAAAAATATCAAATAAAAGGAAATACAAGTACTTTTTTAATTGGAGCCAAATATTATCAATCTAATAATACCGGAATTCAAGGCCCGGGTAGCTCAGGTAGCGACGCCAATTTTAATCTGGCAACGGATGAATTTCCACTTTATCCAAACCAATCCGATTATCGTTTTCCGAATCTAAACTATTCTTTATTCGGAGAAAATATCTTTAGAATTTCACCAAGTTTTTCTATTACGCCAGGCTTTAGAATAGAAAAAATAAAAACAAAAGCGGTCGGTTCCTTCCGAAGAATAAATCTTGATCTTGCCGGAAATGTCCTTTTAGATGAGACCAAATACGAAGACAATGTAAAAGACAGGAATTTTGTTTTGTTTGGTGTTGGATTGAGTTACAAACCACAAAACGGTATTGAATTCTATGGTAATATATCACAGAACTATCGTTCAATTACTTTTAATGATATTAGAACCGTTAATGCAGGTCAGTACATATCTCCTGATATTTCGGACGAAAAAGGATTTACTTCAGATATTGGTATTCGTGGCAAGTATAAAAACATACTTAATTTTGACTCTAGTATTTATGGTTTGTACTATAATGATAAAATTGGGGAATATCCTGCCGAAATAGGTGGTGCGTATGTGCGCGTCCGTGACAATATTGGAACTGCCTTTACCTATGGTTTTGAAACTATGGCTGATTGGAATTTAACCAATACCTTCCTAAACGAAAATCCAGATTGGTCGTGGAATCTTTTTGCCAATGTAGCTGTAACAAATTCAAAATACCTAAAATCAGAAGTACCTGGGGTTGAAGGTAATTCGGTAGAATTTGTGCCTCTTTTTAATATTAAAAGTGGTAGCGGGATTGGATATAAAAACTTCAAGTCCAGTATCCAAATCACTTATGTTACTTCGCAATATACAGATGCTGAAAATTTAAAAACAGGAGAGAATAATATCGGTGATGGTATTACGGGTCAGATACCTGCTTATTTTGTTGCAGATTTCTCCAGTTCTTATAAATGGAGAAACTGGAAATTGGAAGCGGGAATTACGAATTTTACAGACAGTAAATATTTTACGCGTCGTGCTACAGGTTATCCCGGCCCCGGAATTATCCCTTCTGACACAAGGACGTTTTATACTACTTTAGAATTTAAATTTTAAACCGTTGGTACAATTGTTTTTAACACATAGAGACATAGTTCACAAAGCTTAACAAAAAGCGTTACGCTTAAAACAAATCATAAATCTATGTTTCTATGTGTTAAAGAAAATTTTATAACCAATTGGCGCGCTTATTTCTAACACATAGAGACATAGTTCACAAAGCTTAAAAAAAGGCGTTACACTTAAAATAAATCACATAAACTATGTGTAAAAATTATGATTCTCTTTAAACTTATCAAATTGCAAATCAAAATCTATGTTTCTATGTGTTAAAGAAAATTTTATAACCAATTGGCGCGCTTATTTCTAACACATAGAGACATAGTTCACAAAGCTTAAAAAGGCGTTACACTTAGAAAAAATCACATAAGCTATGTGTAAAAATTATGATTCTCTTTAAACACATCAAATTGTAAATCAAGATCTATGTTTCTATGTGTTAAAGAAAAATCATAACCAATTAGCGTAATATTTTTGACACATAGAAACATAGCATCCAAAACTTCTCAATAGAATCGGTAACTAAAAAAAACATCCGCAGAATCAATTGATCTTGCGGATGTTTTTTTATAATGAATTAATAAAGGCTAACAGATTTTCTCTTTCTGAAGCACTTAATTTCTTGTACTTCTCTTTGGCCTTCTGCCCTTCTCCACCGTGCCATAAAATAGCTTCTTCTACATTTCTGGCTCTTCCATCATGCAGTAAATTGGTATGACCGTTTACAATTTTAATTAATCCAATTCCCCATAAAGCAGGAGTCTTCCATTCGGATCCCGATGCTTTAAAATCGGTTGCATTATCTGCTAAACCAGCTCCCATATCGTGCAATAAAAGATCGGTATAAGGACGAATCGTCTGATTGCGTAAAATGGTTATTGGATGCGTGGTACCGGTTTGAATTTTTGGAATATGACAACTTGTACACCCAATAGTTTCAAACGTTTTCTTGCCTTTCAATACGTTTTGATCAGTATAATTCCTTCTTGCCGGAACCGCCAAAGTACTGGAATACATCGCCATTCGGTCTAAATTAATCTCTGTAATTTCAGGCATTCCACCGTTCGGAATTGTTGTTAAATCAACTCCTTTTGGTCCACTTTCGTAAGGAAATAAACTCGATGTAATTCCCATGTCTCCTGATAAAGCAGCAGCTACCTGTTGTTTTACATTGGGCTGATTGGCTTTCCATCCAAATCGTCCTAATTTGCTTGAATTACTGGCGAAATCATATACATAATTGGGTTTTCCGGAAATTCCATCACCGTTCGTATCATTTTCATCGGCAAAACCTAAAATTGTACTTTCAGAAATCGCTTCAAGCAATCCTAAACCAATTATCTGATTGGCAATTCTGGGTGAAATTTGAACAGTAGCTAATGGGCCATATCCTAAATTGGTAATGGTGTAAATCGGCTTTTGTAACGTCACTACAGTCCCATCGTCTAAAGTCTCTTTTATAGGTTGATAACTAATGGTAAACTGACCTTCAGCTGTTTGACCTAAAATAGCGTGGTCCTGCAATTGCGAACCGTAAACCGGGTCAGGAAAACCAATTCCGTTAGCATCTTGCCCTGCCACTGAAATGCGGAAAAGCAATCCGGCTCTGTCTTCCCCATCAAACAAGGGAGGTCTGCCGCGTCCATCTTTAAAATGGCAACTTGAACAGGAATGAGCATTAAAAAAGGGGCCTAAACCGTCACGAGCGGTAGTAGAAGAAGGTGCGGTAACCCAGCTTTGCCTGAAAAATGAATTTCCGACACCAAAATCTGTTTGTTGGTCAAAAGTAAGTGTAGGCATGAAAAAACCAAAGGCCTCCTCACTGGTATTAAAAACGGTTGCTTCACCACCAGAAAACTGCTCACCATCTTCAGCCGTTAAAGGAATATAACTTTCTTCATTATTGTTATCATTATCACTACAACTAAAAAGTGTAATACAAACAATAACAAACCAATACGCTTTAAAATTCTTCATCTTTATTTACAGAAAAAGTGTTCTGCAAAGGAACACTTTTTGTTTTAATTAATCATTAAAATTGATTATCCGTTAACGATAATACCAATTTTTACAGCACCGGCCAATAAATTAGCTCCTAAATTTTGCAATTGTTGCGCAGCAGATTTTACTTTTGCACCTTCTACAGATGTCGGTCCTCCCGAGATCGCTAAATCAAACGGAATCAAAATAGCACCCACTTTTGTAGTTGATGCAGCTATTGCCGTTGCGGTATCATCGTAAACTTTACTATCGGCTTGTTTTACTAAATCTTCTAAAGACGGGCCATCAATAGCTCCATATTTACCTTGATATACATTGATAACGCCTTGCATGTTCAGAACAATATCTCGGTGTGTATTATCGCTAAAACAAGAATGTTCGTCTTCTTGATTTGCGTTTTCTACAGCTGTAATCATGCGTTCCACAGGCAATTCAGTAAGAACTAAAGTTGTAATTCCCAGGTAAATATTTTTTATAGCTGTATCTTCCGATAAAGCCAAAAACTTAACTCTGTATACACCTCCTACTTTCCACTGTTGTACTAAATAATCCAGATTATCAGTTAGCAAATCAGCGCAAAATTTCAAATAATCAGCTCTGCGGCCTTGGTTAGCAGCTGTTCCTCCAGCGCCCGTTACATAATCTGTATAAGGTCTTTGCCCTGGTAAATTGGCTGATGGTAGTGTTAAATCTTGTCCCCATAATAAGAACTCGATAGCATGATATCCAACACTTACATTTAATTCGTCTTCATCTAAAGCATTTTCATCAGCTAAAACTTTTTTCGATAAAACCGGGAAATCAGTTGTATTATTAATGATTCCTGAAGCTGGAGTTCCGTCTACATAATCAATAAAGTTTTCATCTAAAGGCCATGAATTCAAAAGTCCTTCCGGTCCATTATCATCATCAATTGGTCCGTTTGCAAAACGAAATGCTTCTGTAGTCCCGTAACTCTCTCTTGAAGTTTTCCATGCTGTTTTTGCAGCTGTAAAATTGGCAGCTGTCGGAGTAGTTGTAAAAGTGGTAATCGCTGTTTCTAAAAGTACCGCATCATCATATGCTTTTTTGTAATTGGCATATACGATATCTGCATAATTTGCAATCACCTGTTTTTTTGTAACAGCAGTTGGAGTATTAGTATCGTTATTCTCCTTTTTATCATCATTGCTACAGGCAAAAAAAGTTAATCCGGCCAATAAACCAAGAGCAACTTTAGGGTATACATTTTTCATTTGTTTTTATTTAGAATAGTTAAAGTTAAACAAATGTAAAAATAATTTTTAATAAAAGCGAGTGGCCAACACTTTCTTAAAACAGCTTATTATCAAACTTTTACAAAAAAGCAACACGATCCGGAAGCTAAACTTCTAATCTTGTTCTAATTATCTTCTAATGTTATTTTAATGTTGCTCTGATAAATCTTTAAAAAATCCTCGTAAGTATAAATCGTACAATCCTTTAAGATTCCATAAAATCGATATACTCTGCTTTAAACATACCGTCAAAAAAAGCAGTCAGATGTTCTGCTTTCCCATGTAACATCCAGGTTAAATGTATTTTTTCGCCATCCCGAACCTGACGTACCAGTTTGTATTTAATTTTAAGGGCCTTCATTTCTGATTCACAAAGCGTAAGAGCATTCGATTCTCTATTACTGCGAATATAAAAGCTACGCGATTGATTAAGACGGTCTATTCGTTTTTGTAAAGAAGGCAATACGGCCAGTATAAATAAAATAGACAAACTCGCACAAGCCGAAGCAAAATAGTAGCCTGCTCCTATTCCCATTCCCACAGCTGCTACAGTCCAAATGGTGGCTGCAGTAGTGATTCCGCTAATGCGATTATTTCCGCGAAAGATCACTCCCGCTCCTAAAAACCCAATACCGGTCACGATATTTGATGCGATGCGATCGGGGTTTCCTGAACCTCCAATAGCAATTGACATGATGGTGAAAAAACAGGCTCCAAACGAAATCATAATCGTTGTACGAAATCCGGCCACTTTACCATGATACTCCCGTTCAGCGCCTACAAGTCCACCCCATAAGAGTGCCAAAAAAAACCGAATTAAAATCTCAATATCAAAAATCATTTTTTATCTTTTAGTAGTAAATAATTAAAAAATGCATTTCACATAGGGTACAACCAAAATAGATCCTAATTGTTAATCATCGGATCCAAATCGGCATCTTTATTACGTAAATCCAGACCGCCTTCGTAAACTGATTTCAGGTTACACAAGTAAAAATGCCAACCATTTGAACAGCCTAATCTGACAAATTTCTTAGAAGAATCATCCGTTGGAATGTTGTGTTGTTTTAATTCGACTATGGTATAGCCATTAAATTTACTCAAATTAACATCTACCAAACACGTTCCTTCAAAGGTAAATTGCAATTGGTCTTTTCCATTAACTGATTTTAGGGTTCCCTTCATGTTATCATCATAAAGATACCACAACCATTCGTACCCGTTTCCTTGAGATGCATTGCTGTTTTTATCTATTGTCTCGTCAGTTGCATTAAAAAAATCAGCTTCTTTGAGAAACCATTTTTCCAATTCACCGGACTTGGTCCAGGCATTATAAATCGTAGCGAGATCAGCCTTGATCGCAATTTTTTTTGTAAAGGATGTCCAATCAAAATTTTCCATATCTAAAAATAGTTTTAGTTTACTTAATAAATTTTATTCCGCTTTTATCTGTAAGCACAAAAACAATCCTTGAAAACAGAGTAACTCCGAACCTTAAATCTTCTAAATATTTAAATTCATTTTACCTAAGATCAAATAGTTGTCTTACAAAATAAAGATTAAAAATAAAGCATTTTATTGAAATACAGGCATGGTGTAATTTGAAAATGTAAATCTTTTTGCTACCAATTTCACGAATTGGCACCAATTATTTTTTGCCACAGATTTGCTTCGCCTGTTCACTATTGCTCGAGTCACAGATTAAAAGGATTTTTTTTACTGTTTGCTGATTTATCTTCAGAACAGTAGAATGTTAAGAATTATCAAAAAAGTCTCACGCAGATTTTAGCGAAATGACATAAAAAAATCCGCAAAATCTGCAGAATCTGCGTGAAAAAGTATCTCAACTAAATGACATTGTCTTTATTCCTGAGGAGTATACTTAAGATCAAACATTAAATATCTTTAGCCAAAATATACTGTGTTTCTTTCGGCTAAAGCCAACTCTAAACCCCTAAATCATTTACCTCCAGCTAAAGCAGGAGGCAATTCAAATGGTAACAGATTCAAAAAATAATAATTAACTACAACTGCGATTAATCATACTATTCCATTTCAATCCGGATGATAGGATTGATTAGAGTCAAATCCATTTAATCTGTAAAATCTGTGACAAAAACAAAAAAATGACCATAGATGATTACTAATTCTCAAATGCAATCTGAGAATTGTTTAAAAGCAAAAAACCATTTCAAAATAAAATCTTGAAATGGTTTTTGCAATAAAAACGATGTGTTTCTTAGTTCACACGTTTTACAGAAAGTTTGTCTAAGCAGAAATAAGCTGCTGTATTCATTCCGTATACTAAATCAGAGTCAGTTGAAGCCATTTGGAAAACAAGGTATTTAACATTCCCTAAACTTTGAAGATCTGATGTGCTTACATTGATCCAACCTGTTGGCATTACTAAAGATCCTCCAGTATAATCAGCTAATGAGCGTACGATTGGGCTTGTCACCACTCCGCTTGCATTAACTCCATAGATTAACAATTCAAAATGATCTCCTGATGCAAAAGCTCTTGCGAAACCATCTCCGTACAGACAACCGTAGTAAGGCCATGGGTGCATGTTTACTTTTAGTCCTTTCACCTGGTATGATGCTGTGTTACCAATTTTAATCCAGTTAGAGAAATTAGCTTCGCTAAAAGTAGTACCTGCCGGATTTTTAGGATCTGTATAACTAGACCAGTACGCTAAAATAAATGGATCTCCTGTTGTTCCCGGAGTTCCTGCAGCAATTGTACCAGCAGTTCCTGAACCACTTCCTGCCATAGTTCCCCATTGATTCGCTACCCAGCCATTAGATCCGCCTGAACCTGCTCCTGATCCGAAATTGGTAATATTATTTACGTTTGACACGATAAATCCATCCCAGTAATTATATCCTGATGATACGGCAGTGTGAGCAAATGTAAAGATGTCTACAGTAAGTTTAGTGTTAGATACATACGTATTCTCCCAGTATTTACCACCGCTTGTTGTTGTACCGTTGGTTAATAAGGCACTTGTAAGATTAAGAGTTGTTGTGGTTCCTATTGCAGGATCTGTAACCGCTTTCTTTCCTGTTACACTTGTATTGTATTTTACAGCACTTGAGCTGTCATTCATTAAGGTATCGTCTTCATTGTTACAAGACGAAAGCCCTAAAAGCAATCCTACGGTCAAAAAATAAACTACTTTTTTCATTATTTATAAAAATTAAGGTTAATATTCATGATTAATTGTATTGAAATCTTTTTCTTTAAAATAGGGAGCTCTTTAAATTATTTGCCCGTAGTAAAATTCAAATCTTCCACTTCTTTAAAGAAATTGGTCAGTAAATCTGAAGCTCCGATTTCTATTAATGTCGGCACATACACTTTTACAAAATCGACTCCCGGTAAATGCACTTTGTTTCCGTTGCTGTCAACAGCCCAGCTAATATCAATTGAAGGGTCTTTAATTCCACCATAACCCCACTCAAAAGTGCCTACATTAAATGCTTTCCCTGAACCGTCACTTACATCTTTTACAGGCAAAGACACTTTTGTACCTTTTACCGTATAAGAATCTCCCACCCATTGCGGATAGTAATTGTTATACTCCCCTCTTGCTGTTTTTGTGATAAAGCCATTGGCGCTCTTATTGTCGCTCCATTTAAGATACTCTTTGTCAAATTGCCAGTCTAAAGCCCCTGCTACAGGCACTTTATCCGGATTAGGTCTGTGATAAGTCACTTCATAATTCTTAACGGTTGAAGATTTGCGGTATTCACTTCCTGCAATTTCATACCATTCATTATCGTCAGCGAGTCCATTTTTATTAGCATCGTAGGCAACGTATACGCTAACAGGAGTAAATTTTACAGTTGAACTACTGTTCATTTTAATTGTGAAGTCACGTTTTCCGTAGGCATTAATTACCGTATGGTCAAAACCAACACTAATAGAACCACCAAAAGTACCCAGGGGGATCACGCTTTCTTCCATAAGTTCTTCGCGAACCCTTTCTAAAACTTCTGCCTTTGTTGCAAATTCATAATTATCCATACCATAGTGCGGAGAAGGCAAATAATCCAGAAGCGTTAATGCTTTTGAATTGTAAGTTTTACCCGTTTCCGACACCGTAACTTTAGTCGAAGCTTGTTTGACTACTTTATCTACTGTTACTGTGAAATCTACGGTGTAGTTGTTTGCTAAAGGAGCTATAAAATGTAAAATTTTCGCATCACCGATAACCGAATCTTTAGTCGCTCCGGCTTTATCAGTTACTTTTAAAGTCCATTTGTATTGTGGAGTAAGTCCATTACCGTTTTCGATTACAACTTCGGGATTTACCTCTACTGCTTTGTATCTTTCTACGGTGTAATCTGCTTTTAAGCTTAATTTGATGGTGGGATCCACAGCTGGTTTTGGATCAACGCTTACTGGATCCTCTTTTGGGTCGTCGGAACTACAGCCGAAAAAAGCACTGAAAGCCAACACATACAAACTATATTTTATATATTTTTTCATATCCTTATTCTTTTTCTTTTACTCTTTTTAGGTTATATTTTTTTAACAAATGAAGATCTCCTGCTCCAGAAAATTTAGTAGCCATAGAAGACTGTTGAATGCATAATCCCATTGGTTCACTTACACAGTTCACTACTTTTATAAAATCTATACCAGGAAGATTTACTTTATTTCCTTTTTTATCAACTGCCCAATCAATGTCTATATCCGGGTTTATTGCATTCACATAACCCCACTCAGGAGCTGTGAAATTCCATAAAGTAGTCTGTGTAGGACGTACCGGTTTGAAATCAACATTCAATCTAATTCCTTCAAAAACAGTCGTTCCTTCGGCAATCCAGCTTGGGTAGTATTCTTTTTTAGTTTTAGCTCTTGGCAGGTAGTACGATTCGTTCTGATTGTTTTCACAGAATAAATGTTCACGATCAGAAAAAGGATCATTAGGACCACTTACAACTACAGGTTTGCCTGCTGCCGGTCTATGGTAAGTAATTTTAAAATTCTTGATGGTAGTTTCCTTAGTGTGACTGCTTCCTGCGATTTCAAACCATTCGTCCTCGTCCGGTTTTCCGTTTTTGTTTTTATCATAGGCGATATAAATAAGTCCGGGTGCTGGTGGATTTCCTTTATCGGTTAAAACACCTCCGTAAACTCTAAAATCTTTTTGTCCCGGAACATTTACAACTGTATGGTCAAATCCAACTGTAATTGATCCTCCAAATCCACCTAAATCAATCGGATAACCAACACTGGTTTCGTTTATCCTTCCCAAGGCAATTTTCATTACGTCAGCTTTAGTGAATCCGGTCGTATACAAATCATTGGCAAACATGCCCGGTGCAGGGTTAAAATCATAAATAGCAGTTATATAAGGATTGTAATTTTTAACTTCATTGGTTACGTTTACAATCGTTTTTTTACTTGCTTTTTTATCTGCTTCTTTTACGTTTAGAGTAAATTCATATGCCCCAGCGTATATGGCAATAAATCTTAGGTCTTTTGTATTTCCAACGATAGAATCTGTCTTTTGATTGACTGGATTTTTTGTCATTACCCATTCATAAGTCGGAGCACTGCCTTTAGCGGAAGCTGTAATATCTAAAACACTAAACGCTGCTACTTCATACTTATCCTGAAGTGTAATTGCTATTGGGTTTGCAACCTCTGCTTCAGCTTTGTCATTATCGTTACTGCATCCTATGCACAAGAAGGCAAAGGCAAGCAACAATAAATGGCTAACATTTTTTTTCATAATTTCTGATATAATAATTTTGGTTTATATTCTTTGTTTAAGGTCTGGTTGCGATATTTTCACCCAAAAGATGCAAATCTGTGGCACCCATTATTTCTGTCGAAGTTTCGCCCAACCATCCGGCTTGCTGGTTAAGACCGTTGTAAACTTTTACAAAATCAATCCCCGGAAGATGAAGTTTCTTTCCGTCTTTATCGATCGCCCAGTCAATATCTATTCCGGAATCATTGTCATTGTTTGGAGCATTATCTGCATAGCCATATAAAAAGGCGTATTGCACGAAGTAACTTCCTTTACCACTTTCATCAACGGCATTATCCGGTAATCTGGTGCCTTTAAAAGTGATGGACTCCTGATTTCTAAGCCATTTTGGCCAGTAATCTAAAGAATGATTGTAGGCATTGTTTTGTACTAGATACCCGCTTTTTCCCTGATTGTCTTTCCAGTAGATGTATTCCATATCTACAAATCCTACACTGCCTGTAGTACCACCCGGAACTGGTATTTTGTTTGGATCGGGTCTGAAATACGTGATTTCGTAATTGTGAATTGCTTTCTCCAATTTATGACCTGCTCCTTCTATTTCGTACCATTCGTCGTCAGGAAGACCGTTTTTATTTTTATCATAAGAAACCATTATTACACCTGCTTCACTGCTTCCTCCGCGCATAGTAGCGTCTGGTTTTGGATTCGCTTCTGCCCAAAATGCATTTCCTAATACTCTAAAATCACGTTTGCCTTTTATGTTCACAATAGTATGATCAAAGCCGAAAACAATGTAACCTCCAAAGGCACCCAGCGAAAGCAGATCCCCATTTTTCTTAACCAGATAACTATTGGCTCTGCTCAGGATCTTTTCAAAAGGTTCTCCGTCGTTGGCGGCTGGTAAATCGTTTATGAATTGTCCCGGAGCGGGTTTAAAATCAAATACTTTGGCGATATACGTTTTAAATTCTTTCGCTTCTTTACTTACATTTACTTTCACTTTTTGGGTCTGTACATTCCCTTTATCGTTTATAGTTACTGTTAATTCGTAAGTACCCGTTTCTGTTGCTGCGAATAAGGCTTCTTTTTCAGTTGCGTTAGCTAAAGAATAATTTTCTGATGGTGCCGTGGTTACACTCCAACTATAGGTGGCTTCTGTGCTTACAATCCCTTTAGAAGTTACCGTTACTATTGCAGCCCTTTGTACGCTATACCCGGAATCATCTTGGCCTGTATTCCCATCCTCTTTACTTTCGTCACCACCGGAACAATTTACCAGCAACAATACTGCCGGCAAAAGCAACACCAATCGGAACTGTTTTAAAGCTATTTTTAACATAATTTGGTTGTTTTAGTTTTTTAATATAAAAGCAATATGCGCGGGAATATTTCCTGCTGTTGTTTTCCATTTTAATTTACCTTCCGGCGTGAAACAATAGATGTACCCTGTCACCACATAATTCTGAGCGTCTGAAATGTATATTTCTTTGGTTTCCGGATTTACCTGAAGTCCATACGGAATCATAATCTGTTTCTCTGTTCCGTCTGTGATGATCTGATTGCTGATGATCTTTTTAGTTCTCGTATCTAATATGCCATAACTTATCTTATTACTATTGGTGAGATAACTCCATGAAACCCCGTAGAAATAGAGTAAATCGTCAACGATACACATTCCGGAAACCGGAAAATCCAATTGCATTTTTTTCTCGTCAGTTTTGGTGTCGATAACAAAAAGGTTTGAAGGTGTATCATAATAGTCACCGCGGGAACTCACATAAATATCACCACGACTGTCTATTTGCATACTAAAGAGATTTATACCCACGTCTATTTTTTTGATCTCAGTAAAGGTTTCCAGATCAATTACAGATACAGTTCTGTCGTAATTAGGTACGCGATATCCTCCCGAATTTGCTACATACAATTTGCCATTGTGTACGACCATTTGTTCCGGTTGGTAGCCTACTTTTACTTTTCTTTTTATTTCTAATGTCGTAGTGTCGATCTCGGCTACAAAGCCTATCTCGGCATTGGGATCAATAGCCACGGGGCCTGAGTAGGAACTCACATAAGCCTTATTTTTGTAGAAAGCCATATAACGACAATTGGGCACATCAATTTTTTTGATGCGTTTTGCTGTCCACTTGTCTATTACTTCTATTTTGTTCGAGCAGTTTATCACGGCGTAAACCTTGTTGCCGTATATTTTTATATCATTACCTACGTCTCCTAACTCTTTTACAACTGTCGGATTGCGTTCAGAATAAATATCGGTTGTATAGTTTCCGGTCCTGTAATTAAAGATGTCTATACTGGCCCTGTTCATGCCCATATTACCCTCGTTAAGGAGGTAAAAACCTTCTATTTTCCCGTCATTTCTTGGTGCGGCAACATTTTTGTCTGAGGATAAAAAAATGGTTTCGTCTTCTCTGCAGGAAGTAAAAGCAAGAGCGATAAATAAACTTAGCAGTATTTTTGAAAGGTTCTTTTTCATAGCGCAATACTTATTATAAATTTAAACGTACGACCCGGCATCGGGTAATTGTAGATCACCTCATAGTGTTGATTCAATGCATTGTTGACTTCTACAGTCCCCTTAATTTTATAATTTTTAACTGCGAAAGCTTTCTGTACCGAAAAATCGTGGGTGTACCAAGGCTGTACTTCATTGACCTTTATGTTGTTTACGTTTCCATTAAAACGTTTGCCAACATAGATATAACTGTAATTAAAGTTCCATGATTCATAGTTGGCGTTTAGTATTCCGGATCCGCTGTGCCAAGGCGTATAGGGGATTTGGTCTCCGTAAGATGAAATTTCCAAGCCTGCGAATTTTGTATAATCTCTGCTTTCAGAATACGTATAAGTCAGATTGGCGACTAAGTTTAGTTTGTTAAAATGAGTTCCCATATTCAGAACAGATTCTATTCCTTTTCCTTTAACTTGTCCGATATTGGTCATCATCCAGCGGAATAAATTTCCGGTTGGTGCTGCTACGATCTTATCTTTGGTATTGGTATAATAACCGTCAACCTGAATCGAAAAGGCATCAAAAAAACCTTTCCCTACCGGTAAATTATAGGTAAAACCAAGGTCGTACTGGTTCATATATTCCGGTCTCAAAGTACTGGAGCCAACCATGGTGTAATACAAATCATTAAAAGTGGGCATTCTGAAAATACGTTTTGCAAACGCTCTTAGATTAAAATCATGTCCTTTAAATGGAGTGTAACCCAAAAACAACGCAGGTGTTGCTTCTGTTTTATCCGGAGCTTTTGCATTGTAGCGCACCTCTTCTTGTACATGCGTGCCTACAAGACTTCCCAAGACTTTAAGCCCTCCAAGTCGGTAGGAACTGGCAAGAGAAACTAAGGCGGTATAACGTTGCGGATAAGAAAATAAGGTTTGAATTCCTTTTCGTGTTGCGTTTAATCGGTTGTATTGCAGATCTGTGGACAACGAAACATCCCACGTTGGTGTTATACTGTACATATTAACGGCAGAAAAATAGATTTCCTGTTGGTAGTAACTATCGTCAGATTGGGCGCCTTCGGTTACTGTTTCTCCTAAAATTCGGGTCGTATCTCGGGCAACATAATGTGTGTAATCGTAGGCGTATTTTGCTCTGGCCTGAAATTTATACTTCTCGCTAACTTCTTTCACTAAAAAAGCCTGAGCGAAAAAATTCTTATCATATTGCCTGAAACCGTCTTTGAACTTATTCGCCACAATAGCTCCCGGTGCTCCCCTATCTGAATCGTAATAATACACCTTGGCATCCCAGGAACCTTTATTTATTTTTCCGTAAAGCCCTGATTCTACTCTTAAAGCTTCAATATCACTGTTCATTCGGGTCGCTGTAGTATCATAAGCCAAAGAACCATCCTGATTGTTTCTGGTGTATCTGTATTTGTACTGCCCATTAGACTTGATGTACTCTGAACTAACACTCATGCTTACTTTGTCGCTCAACTTCTGCTCCCATCGGAATGAAGGATTGATATAGTTGATAGACATCGTTTTGTAACGGACTAAAAGATTCGTTTTTTTGGCACCTTCAAAAACTGGTCGTTTCGTTCTTAAGTAAATCGTAGAGGCAGCAGCAAAGTCTTTGGCAGATTGAAATATTTCGCTTTTTTGTCCGTTGTACATGGTTAAAGATTCCATGTCGTCTAAGGAATATTTCCCTAAATCTGTAACTCCGTTTTGTGCATTGCCCAGTTGAATTCCGTCATAAAAAACACCTACATGATGAGTTCCCATATTACGTACATCAACCGTTTTAAGGCCACCAAGTCCGCCATAGTCTTTGATTTGGGTTCCTGCAAAATATCGAAGTGCGTCGGCAACGTTATGGCTGGCCAGGTTTTCGAGTAATTTTCCTGAAAGCGTTTGTACGGGAATTACCTCCTGAAAAGGTTTTGATTTTAGGACGACCTCTTTTAAAACCCGTAAACTGTCCTTTTTTACCTGAGCTTGAGGTAAAAACGGGATCAATACAATAAAAAAGAATACAAGCGTTTTTGTGGTATTATGCATCACTGATTTTATTAAATAAACTTTCAGAGATGTAAATAACAAGAAGCAATAAGACACATTCCGTCTATAAAAATAGCAGGGAATATTCTTGTTCTTCAACTTTATACCACGAAAGTCTTAAACTATGTGATTATGGCAGGTCTCCTGACTTATTCTATCTTTAAAACAGCCTTCCCATTCGCTGTAGCAAACAGTGGCATTAGAAACGTTTAAAGACTTATATAGAACTTACAGTAGCGGGTCTGCTCAGGATTTACACCTGATTCCCTTTTAACTATTCTCTAAAAAAACTTAGAAAAATAGACCAAAATCTGCGGCAAATATACAATTATCTTTATAATATTAAGAACTATTTAATACAATTGCTCTTACCCTAATAAAATAAAAACATCTTCCGAGTGAAAAGACTTTTAATTACTGGTATCTTATTGAATCCAAATAAGTAGAAAACAACAAAAAAAATAAAACCAAAAAGCCGAAAACGTAAGTTTCCGGCTTTTTAAATTTTTGGAATTTGGAATTCACACTATTGTCAATTCCGAGATACTAAAAATCACACAAGTTGCTCCATTCTCTATTTTTCGCAATTTTGTCATACTGAGGGACGAAGTATCTTCACGAGTAATTCCGTAAAGTAAAGCGCAACGGTATGGATTCAGCAAACGTAGATCCTTCGTTCCTCAGGATGACAAACTGTGCAGAGTTTCTGGTGCTATTTCTCGACTTCGCTCGAAATGACAGAAAAACAAATTAGCGTTTGGAATTTGGAATTTGGAATTTGGAATTTCAAAATATTAAAATTTAACTCCTCTTATCCGGTCTGATAATCATTCTCAAAGATTGATCTCGTGCAAAATAAGCCACCATCCAGTTCCAGAACGTATTCAGTCTGTTTCTATAAGTAATTAACGATATTAAGTGTATAAACAACCAAATAATCCAGGCAAAAAATCCTTTAAAATGCCATTTTGGACTTGGTAAATCTACTACAGCTTTATTTTTTCCTATAATGGCCATCGAGCCTTTATCGTTGTAAGTAAAAGCTTTAAGAGGCTTCTTGTGAACCATCGCTTTAAAGTTCTTCGCCAGATTTAACCCTTGTTGAATGGCAACCTGAGCTACCTGAGGATGTCCGTCGGGGAATTTTTGATCTCCTGCTAAAATAGCAGTATCACCAATGGCATATACATTTTCAAGACCATTCACTTTATTGTATTGATCCGTTGCCATACGTCTGCCACGACCATAACTTTCTGTTGGAATACCCTCAAAAAGTTTAGCCGAAACACCGGCTGCCCAAATTAGATTTTTGGTCTGAATCGTTTCTCCGTTAGCAAAATGCACGGTATCATTAATATAATCGGTAACACGGCTGTTTAGTTTTACGACAACTCCCAGTTTGGTTAACGCTTCTAAAGTATCTTTTTGTGAAGCTACACTCATTGGAGCCAATAAAGCATCTCCCCCGTCTACTAAATAGACATTACTGGCAGATGTTTCTAATTCCGGGTATTCTTTGAGCAATATATTTTTACGCATTTCAGCAAACATTCCTGAAACTTCCACTCCGGTAGGTCCTCCACCTGCCACCACAATCGTTAGTAATTTACGGCGTTTGCGGATGTCTTTGGTTATAGCGGCTTTTTCGAGGTTTTTAAGCAACGTATTTCGCATTTCGATGGCATCATTTAAGGTTTTCATCGGAATGGCGTTTTTCATCACGTTTTCCATGCCAAAATAACTAGTTTCTGCTCCTGTGGCAAAAACCAGATAATCGTAGCTCAATTCGCCATTGTTTAAGATTACTTTATTCTCTGCAGGAACTACAGAAACCAGTTCTCCTAGACGAAATTGAAGGTTCTTTTTGCCGGCAAAAAACTTTCTGTAGGGATAACTAATGCTGGAAGGTTCCAGAAAAGCGGTTGCAACCTGATATATTAGTGGTGGGAAAAAATTGTAATTGTTCTTGTCTACAAGTGTAACTTGAATTTGAGGTTGATTTACAAGTTCCTTCGCCAGATTTATACCTGCAAACCCACCTCCAATAATGACTATTTTCATATATATTGTTTTACGAATAAGATAATTTTCTTTTAAAATCACCTTAAAAGTACAATATAATTAAACAGCTACAAAGCCAACATATCTTACTTTTTGAATTTTTTAACAGGTTTTTCAACTACATCGATTTTGTTCTGCAAAACATAATTTGCTAACAGTTTTTCAATCAACTCCTCTTTGGTTAAATGATGAAAAACAGTTTTTACTTTTGTTTTTAATTCAGCAGAAAGATCATGATTCGGTTTGGTTTTGAAAATTTGTTTTGCCCAAAGAAGTGTATTGTTTTCCTCTAAACTTACTGCTGTTGGCTTTTTAAATTCAATGAATTTTAAATCCAATTCTTTTTCAAATTCAGCAATTTCAGCCACTTCCTCCTCTTGCAAAACAGTTAAAGAAAGTCCTTTTGCACCCGCTCTGGCTGTTCTTCCACTTCTGTGAACGTAAGCTTCGTAAGTATCCGGTAAATGATAGTTGACTACATAAGAGATTTCTTTTACATCTATTCCTCTGGCAGCCAAATCTGTAGCAACCAAAATATTGATGTGTCCTTCACGAAATTGCTCCATAATTCTATCACGAATTCCTTGTGACAAACTACCGTGAAGTGCTCCTGAAGAAAAACGGTTTATAGCCAGATTTTTAGCCAGTTTATTTACTGCTGCTTTAGTTTTACAGAAAATAATACCACGTTCCCCTTCTCTCGAATTCAAAAAGTGCATCAGGACATCCAATTTTTCAATCGGATCAACCACTATATATTCGTGATCAATTCCCTGATTACCAATTGTCTCCATATCGGCACTAACCTGAATTACATCTTTGTGTAAATAATTCTGAACCAGTTGCTTAATTGTTCCGGGCAAAGTAGCCGAGAACAATAAAGTACGGTGTTTTTTTGGCAATTCGGCAATGATTTCGTCTAAGCTTTCTTTTAGAATAGAAACCATTTCGTCCGCTTCATCTAAAACCAAAAATTTTGTTTGTTTTAAGTCAACAGCTTTGCGTTGAATCAAATCAATTAAACGTCCCGGAGTTGCTACAACAATATGGGTTGGTTGTGCAAGACGCTCCATTTGTGGTTTTATTGGAATTCCACCACAAGTAGCTGCAATAGAAAGATTTGGAATGTGTTTTCCAAAGTCTTCCAGGTTTCTGAAAATCTGATGTCCAAGTTCTCTTGTTGGCACCAAAATAACAGCCTGAACAATTGGCGATGTGGTATCGATCAATTGCAATAATGGTAATCCAAAAGCTGCTGTTTTTCCGGTTCCGGTTTTGGCTAAACCTACCAGATCGTGAGTTTCGGCCAAAAGAAGCGGAATCGTTTTTTGTTGTATTTCTGTTGGCTCAACAATATTCAATTCGCTTAACGCTTTTAAAATTGGCGCTGAAATTCCTAATTCTGAGAATGGTTTAGACATGTTTTTTTTAATTTTAAATTTATGAGTTTAGATTCCGGATTTACCTATGGTCTCTAAATTATTGAACCATTAAGGGATTAAGTTTCATTAAGCGTTGAACTTAATTTTTCTAAATACCTTAATGGTTTATTCTTGAATGAAATTCCAATTTTTTAAATTCCAAATTCCAATTGAGGGGCGCTCGCTTCGACTTCGCTCAGCGGGACAACCTGAAACCTGAAACTTGAAACCTGAAACTTGAAACTGAGACTAAGAAACTTTCGCTACTCTCAATCCGGCTCGTTCATGATTTTCTCGCGGTATTTTTTACCGATTAACAGGACCATTTTTAGTTTGTAATCGTCAACCAGCCATTCGCGGTAGTTTTTACTACATTGACTCAGACATTTTGCGTAACGTTTAATACGGCAATCGATATCGTCATCCAATTCTTTACCAAGAGATTTTGCTTCTTGCAAAGTTTCTGTATTGTCTACACACATTGAAGCGTGTTGCTCTAATGATTTGTCTAATACTACTTTTGAACGTAAGTTTTGCTTGATGATTAGTTTGTGTTCTTCATCAACATCAAAAGTTACATCTGCGGTTTTACTGAATTTTGCGCGTAATTCCGGTGGCATGCTGTATTTGAAATACAATTCAATTTCCGTATCATCACGAAGGTTTTCAAGGTAAAACTCTGGGGATTTAAAGATGTGTTGCCAGTTTACCGGCTCACTCCATAAACCAAAACGAGCCGCATTATTACCCAAATCGATTACTGTAAACTCGTCTTTACCAGGTAATTTACGAGATCCACGACCAATCATCTGGTAGTATAAAGTTAATGATTTTGTTGCTCTGTTCAAGATAATAGTTTCAACCGTAGGCTCATCAAAACCTGTGGTCAAGATTCCAACCGATGTTAAAATCGCGTCCGGAGTCTTTTTGAACCATTGTAAGATATCTTTACGTTCTTCAGAACTGCTTGTATTATCAAGGTGTCTGATGTCGTAACCTGCTTCTCTAAACGTTTCATATACGTACAATGACGTATGAATACCATTATTGAAAATCAACGTCTTTTTTCCTAACGAACGTTCTGTATAGGCATGCAAGAGTTTTTCCTGCATGATGGTGTTGGTATATAAATCGTCAGATGATTTTACGGTGTAATCTCCGTTAATACCTACTTTAAGCGACGTTAAACCTACATCATAACTGTATGTGGTAGCGCGCGCCAAAAATCCTTTGTCAATCAATGAACTAATGGTATCACCCACAATAAGTTCATTGTAACTTTGGTGCATTGGTAATTTTATATTCGAACTCAAAGGAGTTGCTGTTACTCCAAGAATAAAAGCATTTTTGAATGAGTTTAATAACTTACGAAATGAGTTGTAGTGTGCCTCATCGATAATAACCAAACCAATGTTGTCAAGGTGTAGCTTCTCGTCGTTGATACGGTTTTTTAAAGTCTCAACCATTGCCACAAAACAAGAAAAATCGTTCTGATCCGGTAATTCTTTTACTTTACTGTTGATGATTTTGTTGGAAACTCCGAAGCCTTTCAGCATTTTCGAAGTCTGTTTGCAAAGCTCGATACGGTGGGTTAAAACAACTACTTTTTTATCATTATTAGCCAAATAGCGACGAACGATTTCAGAAAAAATTACTGTTTTTCCTCCACCGGTCGGTAATTGATATAATAAATGATGTTGAGTAGGAGCATTGTCTAAACGATCAAAAATGGCATCGATGTCACCTTTTTGGTATGCATAAAGTTCTTTTTTCTCTTCTCTTTCTATTTCTAAAGTGTTTTGAGACATTGTAAATTTTTGGATTTTTGCAAAAGTACACCTAAAAAACAGTTTTTCATCTTATTTTAACTTAAAATAAATGATTCTTTTTAATAAGATTTTTTATAGGAAGTGTTTTTATTGGTCGATTTTCTCCAAAAGTATCTCAAATTCGTAGCTGTTTTTCCACTTTTGTTGCATTGTTTCTTGGTAAACAGAAACGATTCGGGTCTTAAATTCACTCAAAACACCATTAGAAATGGTAAAATGTATGAGCTGTTCAAAAGAATTCAACATGCTTTTAAAAAACAATTCCTGCTTGATCGGGTTTTGAGCGGAATAAGTTTGTGCGATTTCAATATTATACAGCATCACATCTGCAATTACAAACGGATCAACTCCAAGTGATATAAAATGTTTGATGTATTTCTGTGCCACAGAGCGACGCATTTTAGCTTTTGGCCGCCTCCTGGCCTGTGGCTTTTTTATCGGAAAATATTCCTGTGAAATCTTAACCTTACACTCCTGTAAAAGCTTATCTTCTTTTGGATTAAAAGCAAAATCATAATAGGTTTTTACGGGACTGAATTTCTCATACAATTCGATAATTTGTTCTTCGAGTTGTTCTTTATTTAATTCTGCCAAGTATTTTTTTAAATCACGTTTACTCATTATCAAAGTTTAAGATTGTAAAAGTAAATTACTTTTGGGTTTCATACTCATAATGCCGACGATAATACTTAATTTTGCCTCTATAAACTCAAAAAACAAATACATGCTCAAGATTTTTAAAGTTACCGCAATTTTAGAAGGAATCTCTTTTTTAGTATTAATAGCCAATATGCTTTTTCTTAAAACAAACAATCCGGAACTCTATCACACTATAGTACGCCCTTTCGGAATGGGACATGGCGTGTTATTTATTGCTTATGTTGTTTTAGCCTTTTTATTGAAAAAATCTCAAAACTGGGATTTAAAAACTTTCGCAATCATTCTAATCGCTTCTTTAATTCCTTTTGGAACTTTTTATATTGAAAAAAAATATTTAGAGCACAATGCATAAACTTTTGGATAAAATATTTAATTCTTTATATCCTGTTTTTAGAGATTGGGGAATGAGTCGCAACTTTGCGTCTTATGTCAGCCTGATTTTTAATATCATCATCTTGGTGGTACTGGCTTATATTATTTATTATGCCGCCAAATTTCTTTTGGTAACGCTGACAGCTGTTTTTGCGCAACGCACCAAAACAAAATTTGACGATTATTTAATTCAGAATAAAACAACGAGATATACCGCTTATCTAATTCCGTTTTTTTTCATTTTTAAAGCCGTTCCCGTAATCTTAGATAAATACGAATACTGGGAATCTATTTTTGGAAAAATTGTTGGGGTTTATATCGTTTTGCTGGGCTTATGGATCGTCCGAACCATTTTTAATTCCCTACGCGATTATTTAAAGCAAAAACCGGAATACAGCGACAAGCCAATTGACAGTTTTGTTCAGGTCATCATGATTGTGCTTTGGATTTTTGGTGTTGCTATTATTATTTCGAAATTATTTGGAATAAAACAAGGCGAATTACTGACCATATTAGGAACACTTTCGGCGATTATCATCTTGATATTCAGAGATACTATTTTAGGATTTGTATCGAGTGTTCAGGTAGCCATAAACGACATGGTTCGAATTGGTGACTGGATTACAATGGATAAATTTGGCGCTGATGGTGATGTTATTGAAATTAACCTGACTACGGTAAAAGTTCGAAATTTCGACAATACCATAACCACAATTCCAACCTACGCTTTGAGTTCCGATTCCTTTCAGAACTGGCGCGGGATGCAAAAATCAGATGGAAGACGTATCAAAAGGCATGTTTTGATAAAAAGCAGCAGCATTCGTTTTCTGAACGATGAAGATCTGAATCAGATGAAAAAAGTACAGCTGATTAGCCCTTATATCGAAAGCAGACAAGCTGAAATTGAAAAATACAATGATGTACGCGGTATAGATAAAACTTTAGCGCTAAACGGCCGAAACATGACGAATCTTGGATTGTTCCGCAAATACATCATGCAGTATTTAATTACGCATCCAGGACTTAATAAAGACATGCATATGATGTGCCGTCAATTGCAATCTACTGCTCACGGTGTTCCGTTAGAGATATACGCTTTCTCAAGTGATAAACGTTGGGCCAATTACGAATACATCATGGCCGATATTTTCGACCACGTCATGGCTTCTGTAGAATATTTTGACCTTGAAATCTTCGAGCTTCCTTCTAAGATAGGGCATTTCGAGTAAGTATTTTTTTTTTTCTAAACCATATAAGTTATATAAGTTCATATTAACTGGAGTCTAAAATAAGCACAAAGCTTAAATGGACTTATATTAACCGGAGTCTAAAATAAGCGCAAAGCTTAAATGGACTTATATGACTAATATGGTTTAAAACCTCGCCTTTTCTCTAATCTTATTTCTCTATAAGTTCATATAAACTGGAGTCAAAAAATTAGCGCAAAGCTTAAATGAACTTATATTAAATGAAGCCAGAAATAAGCGCAAAGCTTAAATGGACTTATATAACTTATATGGTTTAAAAACCTTGCCTTTTCTCTAATCTTATTTCTCTATAAGTCATATAAGTTCATATTAACTGGAGTCAAAAAATTAGCGCAAAGCTTAAATGAACTTATATTAACCGGAGTCAAAAATAAGCGCAAAGCTTAAATGGACTTATATAACTTATATGGTTTAAAATTTAAAAACCTTTCCTTACTGTTTTATCTCTTCAAAGACAAATCTTCCGTTCTTGTAATCTATCGGTACATCGGGAACATAACAAGGGAGATTCATATAGGTACCTACTACTCCACTTCCTAAGATTAGTTTGTTGTCTTTTTTAAGAAGTGCCAAAGGAACCCTTTTCCAACTGCCTCCAAAGGTGATGTAATGGTAATCTCCGCGCAAGATATTTTCTTTAATATCTCCTCTTACATCTCCGGAGTCTTTTCCGATTTTGTAATGCAAGATTTCGTATCGCCCATAAAATCTCTTATTATTCATTTTTAACCGCAGAATTGCAGTGTCTTTGTTGTTTACAGCGCGGTATAAAACACTTCTGTACGAGTCCTGCCCTTCTTTTGAATTGCAGGATAATAAAACGACAACAACTAATAAAGAAACAATTTTAAGGGCTTTTACCATTACTTAATTTTTTATTATAAACGATCTTTTACAAACTCAATTTGTGTTTTTCCGTGTGCCAACGGCTTTCCGTTTTCGTCCAGATTAACCATTGTGGTATTGTCAATTGTAATGATGATTTCACGCGTCATCATATTTCTTACTGCACATTTCAAAACCAAAGAAGTAGTTCCGAATTTAACTACATCAATTCCGATCTCCACAATGTCACCTTGTTTAGCTGAACTCTTAAAATTTATTTCGGACATGTGTTTCGTAACAACTCTCTGATTTTCTAATTGAATAATGCTGTACAGCGCCAGCTCTTCGTCTATCCATGCTAATAATTGTCCGCCAAACAAAGTCCCGTTAGGGTTTAGATCTTCGGGTTTAACCCACTTTCTGGTGTGAAATCTCATAAATTTTATAGTATATTAACAAAAATAGGTTTTTATTACGGGATTTTTTCGTTAATTTTAAAGAAAAAACATGATGGACAGAGATACTTTTTTAAAAGAATTCAGAGGCGAAACTTTAGGAATAGTAAGTGCTCAGTCTTCACCAGATGAGCTGTTCCAAAATCAGACCATCCGACCGGTTTTAAAACTCCAAAACGATCTTTTTGTAGCCGTTTTTATCAATTATGTGAATAAAAACAAAGCTGATTTTTATTCGTATACCGTCGAAAAAAAATTGCAAACCATCGAAAACTCCATTCAGAAAGACATCAAATTTAGAAATTCTCTAAAAGGAATGGTCATTGCTTTCTTCACAGTTGACGAATACAATACCTACATTCAGAATTCTTCCAGCTTGAATAAAAGAATGATGAATTTAGTGATTGATCGTTTGAAAAGCCAGGTGCAGCTGTTTGAGTTGCAATCGAATTAACGGAAAGGTTATTTTTGTTTCAGGTTTCAGGTTTCACGTCTCAGGTTAAAACTGTGATTGTTGTTTTTAACACGAATTTCACGAATTGGCACGAATTAATTCGCTTAAGCCTTGAATTTTGTGGCGAAGAAAAAAATAGCAACAGATTAAAGGATTACATTGATTAAATAATCTGTGCGAATCTTTTTAATCTGTGGCAAAAAAAATAATTCGTGCTAATTCGTGAAATTCGTGGCAAAGAAAAAATAGCCACAGATTAAGGGATTAAAATGATTAAACAATCTGTACGAATCTTTTTAATCAGTGGCAAAAAAGAACAATTAGTGCTAATTCGTGAAATTCGTGGCAAAGAAAAATAACCACCGATTAAGGGATTAAAATGATTAAACAATCTGTGCTAATCTTTTTAATCTGTGGCAAAAAAAATAATTCGTACCAATTCGTGAAATTTGTGGCAAAAAAAAAGCCGTCTCATTACTCGAGACAGCTCTTCTTTTTAAAATAATATCATTTACAAATAACGCTCCTGAAAAACGTTCTGGTGATGCTTCTGATGCCCTATTATTACAAAACCTAACGCACGAACTGAGATCAGGTTATTTGAAGCCGTTCCGATAGCTTTAAGCTGCTCTGCGGACAAACTTTTATAAAATAACAAATTTGAATGTCGCAATGCCGAAAATTCAGTTAGTAAATCCTGAATACTTCTTCCGTTGGAATTGGTGTTTTCCACATATTCATTTTCGTCAAAACTTTGCAATGGCGTTTTATCGTATCTTGAAAATCGCAAAGCGCGGTAAGCAAAAATACGCTCCGTGTCAATTATATGCTGAATGATGTCTTTGATTGTCCACTTCCCTTCTGCGTAACGATAATCAAATTTATCCATTGGGATATTCTGTACAAATTTGATAAAAGCATGAAGCGAAATTTCTAATTCTTCTATCAAATTCACCTCTCCGGCTTCGCGGACGTAAGCTGCAAACCCGCCTGAATATTCGTTTTCTAATAATTCGCTTGAATTCATTTTCTATACTTTTTTTGTTTTTAAATCAATTTTTCACTCCTATTGTTACGCTGAATTTCTACTTGCATTTGTATTTCCGAAAAGCGATCTCGTAACAATTTTTTCGTATACTTTGATCAACTCCTCATTCCCTCCGTTTTCTTTATTCAGTTCGTTAATACGCAACAAGGCATATTGCTGTATCGTTAGCAAAGGCAAAACAATACGTTCTCTGATCTGAATGGATGCTATACCGTCAGGGTAATTCTCCATTAGCGTTTTATGATCTGCTATTTTAAGCAAAAGGCGTTTCGTTTCTACGAATTCATCGTAAATGATTTGCCAGAATTCACCAAATTCAGGGTCTTTTCTCATATAAGCCGTCAATGGGAAAAATGATTTCGCCAAAGACATCATACTATTTTCAAGCAGGGTTCTAAAGAACAAAGAATTGTGATACAGATCGTATACTTTATCCCACTGATTCGTATCTTCAAAATGTTTGAGGGCCGCTCCTACTCCAAAAAAACCGGGTACATTTTGCTTTAACTGACTCCATGAACCCACGAACGGAATAGCACGTAAATCAGCAAAATCCAATTGCTCTGACTTGCTTCTTTTTGATGGACGGCTTCCGATATTGGTTTTAGAGTAATACTTTAAAGTACTCATCTTTTCCAAATACGGAATAAATTTAGGATGATTCTTGAAGCTTAAATATTTATCGTATCCCAGTTCGGCTAATTGAGTCAGAATCGCAGTTTCATCGGCACTTAGTTCATTTTTTTCTTTACTAAAAACCTGATTGGTAACTCCTGCGCTTAATAAGTTTTCAATATTATAACGACAAGAATCTAAAGTCCCAAAATTAGAACTGATCGTTTGTCCTTGTACTGTGATTTGAATTTCGTTATTTTCAATTTTCGGCCCTAAAGAAGCATAAAACTTATGTGTTTTTCCACCACCACGTGCCGGAGGTCCACCACGACCATCAAAGAAAATTACTTTGACATTGTATTTTCTTGAAATATCTGTTAAAGCGATTTTTGCCTGATAAATACTCCAATTTGCCATTAAATAACCACCATCTTTAGTCCCGTCAGAGAAGCCAAGCATGATTGTTTGTTTGTTTCCTCTTGCTTCTAAATGTTTTGCATATTCCGGATTAGTATACAATTGCTCCATAATTTCATGGGCATTTTGTAAATCATCCACAGATTCGAACAGCGGTATAATATCAACAGTAGGATTCTCCCAGTTATTTAAGCGAATCATGGCAAAAGTTTCCATTACATTCAAAGCACTTTCGTTGTTGCTGATAATATAACGATTAGCACCTGACTCCCCATTTGCATTTTGAATGGCTTTTATAGTTTGCACCGATTCTAAAGTAGATTTTGTGATTTCGTTCTCAAAATCATTCGGATCTAACGCTCCTTTTACCTGTGACAGCACTACTATTTTTTCGTTTTCGGACAGGTCAAAATAATTATCCGGGAATACTTTTGATCCTGAATTTAAATAATGATCTACAACATCTTTAAATACAACATTGTGAATTTTACTATTCTGGCGTATATCTAAAGTTGCAAAATGGAATCCGAACAGATTAATTTTCACCAAAAAAGCTTCCAATTCATCTAAATATAACGACTGGTGTTTTTCTATAATGATGCTTCTGATTTTATTCAGTTGTGCTAATAATTCTTCTAGTGTGATGTAGATTTCACCTTTAGAATAAAAAACAGAACGATAAAGTTTATGTTCAAGTTCCGTTACCAAAGTATCAACACCTGAGAACGTTAGCTTTCTTTTTAGTTTTCTCATTTCAACATAGTAACACTTTAAAATAGAAGTTCGCAAACGTTCTGCTACTTTTAAAGTAATCTCTGTTGTTACAAAAGGATTTCCATCACGATCCCCTCCCGGCCAGAATCCAAGTTTGATTAATTGGTTTTGAATGGCTTCACCATGAAGGAGGTTTTTTTGCAAATAATGAACGATTTCACCTGAAGTTTCGTAGAAAACATTTTCAAGATACCAAATCAAACTAACCGCTTCATCATAAGGATTTGGTTTTTCGTTTTGAATAAAAGGTGTTTTTCCAAGCTGTGCTAAAAGTTGTTTGATTTTAAGCAAATCATTCAATCGAATCGCTTCTGTTAAATCGTTTATGATCCCCAAAACAGGTCCAGGGTAAAACTGTGTCGGATGCGCTGTTAAAACCGTTCTGACGTTGAAATTTTCAAGAAATTCGATAAGTTCATCGTCTTTCTCTTTCGCGTCTGATCTTTCTTTAATATCACGAAGCGATCCGCGACCTTCCATATTGTTTACTTCGGGAAAAGCGGCGTCTTCAATAGCGTCAAAAAGTACAATTTGACGTTCTATGTATTGAATAAATCGAAACATTAAGTCGATTTTTTCACTCTCAGAGCCGTTACTTAAATACTTATTAGAAAAGAAATCAAAAATTTCCTTTGGTGTTTCCTGTTTTTTAAAACCCGTTTCACAAGTTTCTGTAAATAAAGGCAGTAAAACACCTGTATTATCAATAGAATCAAAAGGTAATGTTATAAAAACACTATTATAAATATGATATTTTGAGAGAACGTCCTGATTAAAACGTTCAATTTTAGGTAACGTGTACATAATTGTGTTGTAGTTGGTTGGTTAATTAGTCATAAAAAAACCCCAAGAATAAACTTGAGGTTATATTTTAGTATAGCATTCAAGAAAGTATTACATATTTTTAAAAATAGTATGCATCAAACGCTTCTTATCGTTTATACTTTCTTCTAATGAAATCATTGTTTCTGTTCTGTAAACTCCTTCGATATCATCGATCATAAAGATTACTTCTTTTGCATGCTTGGTATCTTTTGCTCTGATTTTGCAAAAAATATTGAATTTTCCCGTAGTAACTGAAGCTACAGTTACGAATGGAATTTGATTGATTCGCTCTAATACAAATTTAGTTTGTGACGTGTTATTAAGGAATACACCCACATAAGCAATAAATGAATACCCTAATTTATCATAATCTAAGGCTAAAGAAGATCCCATTATTATCCCCGCGTCTTCCATTTTTTTTACCCTAACATGTACTGTTCCAGCAGATATCAATAGTTTTTTTGCAATGTCAGTAAACGGAACTCTCGTATTGTCTATTAACATATCTAAAATCTGGTGATCTACTTCATCTAAACGAAATTTACTCATAATTCTTTAATTAATATTACTAATTGCTATTACAAAGTATAAAAATATGCATAAAAAATAACAAATTCACATAAAAACTAAGTTTTTATCAACCCGTTAACAAATTTAATATTTTTATTTAAATAAAAATCTGCTTTTTGATTCAAATTCGGAAAATTATTAAAGTCATCAGAATAACTCGCTCCTTCAGCATCATATTCAAAATGTCCAAAATAATTCTCTAATTCACCTACTTCAACTATATAGGCATTGAACTCAATCTTATTTCCAATCAATTCTTCTCTGTATTGTGCGACAAAATTCGTAATTATTTCAATACCATCATAATTTATTTTGACATTTTTATACATAAAATCATAAAAAACGACTTTATTTTGTGAAATATTCAAATAATCATAAAATCTGTTATGAACTAAATCGTTTTCGGAAAGTATTTTAAAACTTAAAAAAAGTGAGAAAAATAGGAACTTCCGAGTGATTTCGCGGCTGTAGTCGTTTCTATAGTGGCCTGCTTCAAATAAAATCGTCGGTACACCTAAAAATTGAAACGTATCTCCTATGCAGTTTATGTTAAATGAATCATCAAAACGACCGATTTGTCCTGGAATATACTCCTGCAAAACATCGTTTAGACCGGCAATTAAATTAATCGCCTGTAATCGGGTGGGATTTACTTCTCTTTCTTCATTATAAGAAGGAGCCAGAAAAGAAAGAGTTGCAGGTTTTCCGGTATCTCCCGCTCCAAAAATAGTACGCTGATCGTGCAGATTAAAACAATAATCCGGCTTAAATTCTTCAAATACTTTTCTAAGTACTATACTCTCCGGCTGCGTAAGATTCTGAGAATCACGGTTAAGGTCTATCTTATTGGCGTTTTCACGTGTGTAAAGTGCCGCTCCGTCAGGATTTAGAATTGGAATACAATAAAAAGTAAATGTTTCAAGCATTCTAAGCGCAATATCAGATCCGCTGTTAAGGACATTGATGAAATCAAAAAGTGCTTTTGTTGTTGTACTTTCATTTCCATGCATTTGAGACCACAGATAAATCCGCGTTTTACCCGTCCCAATTTCATAGCTATAGATCGGTTTATCCAAAACGGATTTGCCAATAACCTTAACCTGATTGTTCGTATTAAGCTTATCTAATAAAGGCTGAATATGGTCTAAAGTCAAATAACGACCTTCTATTGATTGTTCTTTGTATTGGTTAAATAATTCTTCTAAATTCATTGTCTTTATGATTAGTTTACAAAAGTAAACATCTTTATTTTTACAATTGTAAATAATCGAAAAAAGAATAAATTTAGAAATGTAAACACAATTTATCAATTTGTTTATGAATCTTGCAACTCCAATATTATCAATTACTTCTAGTGTTAATTATTACGACTAAATGTTTAAAAATCAACAACTTAAAACACTTAACATAAAGCAATAAACTATATATTTTTACCTTTCTGTTTTAATTTCCAACTGTAAAATAGGTGGTCTGATTCCTTTTAATTACATTTGTAAATAGTTAACCTCTTTAATGAAATTTACAATGGTAAACATCGATGATTTTGTAAAAAGACTGGAACTACTCCTTGATTATTATGGATTAAATGCCTCTGCATTTGCCGACAAAATAGGCGTGCAACGTTCCAGCATGTCTCACCTGCTTTCCGGAAGAAACAAACCGAGTCTTGATTTTGTATTAAAAATTTCAACCATTTTTCCAGAGGTCGATCTGTATTGGATTTTAAACGGGACAGGAAATTTCCCTAAAAAAGAAAATGAATCTCTAAACAATACAACAGAGGTTGTTTCGGAAACGGAGCAAATGCACACTCCTATTCCATCGAATGATAATCTCTTTTCAGCTGATTTGTTTTCGGGACTCCAAACTGAACCTGCTCCTAAAGAAGAAAAAAAATACAGTGCAGTCGCTAAAACTTCAAATTCTGATCTGGAAGAAGACGAAATTGAAAAAATTATATTTTTTTATAAAAACGGAACATTTAAAGTATATGTCCCGTAATTAAAAAATTATGCTGTATTTGAAAATTTTTAAAAATATTTTTCATTTAAACGATTCTCACGCAGATTGAAAAATAGCGCCAATTTAGAGTACAAATCCGTTTTCAGGAATTTTACCTACGACTCCATCGTAATGTTTTTTCAAAACCTGTAAATCGTCCTCATAATTTCCGGTCGGGAAAAAAGGTTTTCCTAAATTCACTTCTTTTCTTCCCCAGTCAAAAGCTACGGGAACAATCGGTACATTCGCTTTAAGCGCGATATAATAAAAACCTGTTTTAATTTCTGTAACTTTTTTTCGCGTCCCTTCCGGAGCAACAGCCAAACGAAAGACTTCTTTACGTTCGAAAATAGCCGCTATAGAATCTACTTTGTTTAATCCTCCGGAACGATCTAAGGGCTCTCCGCCTACATTTCTAAAATAATAGCCAAACGGAAATCGAAACAATTCTTTCTTCCCAACCCAATTCATTTCCAATCCGGAAATTCCTCTGGTGAAAATTCCTAGATAAAAATCATGATTGCTTGTATGCGGCATTACCATCAAGATGCATTTTTTTACTTCAGCATTTTCAATCCCTACTATCTTCCAGCCCATTAGCTTAAAAAAGATAAATTTATACAACTGTTTCTTCATTAAATTCTATTGTTTGGCACAAAATAAAAGATTTAAATGTTATTTTTGAGTAAAACGAGGACAAAATGATTCAAAAAATAATCAGTTATCTGATTCCAATAAAAATTTTCAGGAAAAAATCGGCAAGAAGTAAAATAATCGAAGTGACCTGGACTAATGGAGAATTGGTTTTAGATTCTGAAAACACCAATTATTCTTATGGCAGTTTACAGCGTATTTTAAGGTATGGTCTGCGAAATATTGGTTATAAAACAATTCTTGAAATGGAGCATATTCTGGTTCTGGGAGTAGCTGGCGGAAGTGTCATCAAAACTTTAATTGATGAAATTGAATACGACGGAAAAATTACCGGTGTTGAAATTGATCCGGATATGATTCAGATTGCCAATGAATACTTTAACCTGAATCAAATAAAACAGCTTGACCTTATTATTGATGATGCTTTCGAATTTGTTTTAAAAACAAAAGACAAATACGACCTTATTATTATTGATGTTTTTGAAGATATAAAAATGCCGAACTTTCTGTTTGAAAGCTTCTTTAGCAACCGAATTTGCTCGCTTTTAAAAGATCGTGGATTTGTACTTTTTAATACCATGATTCTCGACGAGGCACATAATGTAAGAAACAGGAAGTACATTTCGGAAATAAATACTAAATTGTTTACCTCAAAAATGTTACCCCGAATTGAAGTTCATAACGAATTAATAATCATCGAAAAAGTTGCCTAATTTACCTTTATGAAAACCTTAGTCTCTATTTTAAAAGCCTTGCCTCCAACAAAAGTCATTGACGCCAGTATTGATTTTTCAAAATACATTCCATTAGATCTATCTGTGACTAACAAAGAATTAGTTAAAAATAAGCCTTCAAATGTCGAAGAAATTGAAGATTTTATTTCAAATTATTTGGAAAGAAATAATGCAGAGATCGCCTTCGGCGGTTATATTGAAGGGCGAAATTTATACCAAAGAAGCAGTATTTTTAAAGACGGCTCAAACCCCGAACGCAACATTCATATTGGATTGGATTTATGGGGAAAAGTGGAAACAAAGATCATTGCTCCGCTTGACGGAAAAATTCACAGCTTTAAAAACAATATTGGTTTGGGCGATTATGGCCCTACTATTATTTTGGAGCACGAAGTCGAAAATGAAAAATTTTATACTTTATACGGACATTTATCGTTAGAAAGTATAGAAAACCTTACCGTTGGGGACATTTTCAAAAAAGGTGACTATTTAGCGACTTTTGGAAGTTCGACTGTTAATGGGGATTATGCGCCACATTTGCATTTTCAAATTATAAACAATATTGAAAATTACAATGGCGATTACCCCGGAGTTTGCAATATAAACGACTTAAATTTTTACATAGAAAATTGCCCCGACCCTAACTTATTATTAAAAATAACATAAATAGTTATGAAGAAAGCAATATTGATTATATGTTTGTCCTTATTGGTCGGATGTAAATCTAAAACAATCAAAAGAGATACTGAAGATTTGAAAATCACAAAAGTGGGAGCTTCTGAAATGAATTCTAATCAACAGAAAAAAGCGTATGATTTGGGGAAAAGAGTTTTAGAAACTTGTAACACTTCTAAATTTAAGCCTTTTAATGGAACTGAAGTTACCCAATCGGTAATGGAAAATACAACCGAAGAACGATTGACAAAAACTTGTCAGCGATTTCGTCAGTATTACGGAAGTTTTGTTGATTTGAAATTAGATGGGGTTTACAAAACCAAACACGAAGTCATTTATCGCTACCATGCCCTTTACACTAAAAAAGTAGCAAACAAAGAACTGCGCGTTTTTGTGAATGAAGAGAATTTAATTTCTGCCATAAAATCAATGGATTGGGAAGCGAATTTTGAGTCTAAATTAAACGATTAAAAAATTATAGTATGAATTTAAAATTGCCTTTTTTTGTGTTGCTTTTTATATCAGCCTTTGCAAATGCTCAGGAAACGATGATAGTAAATGGTTCTAAACCTTTTCCGGCTACACAAGAATATACCTTTATCTGCGAAAAATATGCTTTTACGGGTGAGACAAAAGTCCAGCTTGCGAAAACAGAAAAAGGAGGGATTTTAAAACTATCAATTGATACCGCTAATGAAAAATCAAGAATTTTGGGTGGTGTTTATGTAGATCTGGCTAATGGAGATGTTATTCCGTGTGTGGACAAAAACGTAAAAGAGTCAACAGCCGGTAAAACAACTTCTTACTATTATTTTACGCCCGCAGAAATGCTAAAATTAAAGAAAACAGATATCAAGTCTATCCGATTTATAATTGTTGGAGGTACCGATGTTTTTGGGAATCAGACCGGGCATTTTACAACAGTGAATAAGATGGCTTATTTTTCTACTGCTTTTGATACTTCAAAAAAATCATACGATACTGCAAAAGAAATTAGCGTTTTGTAAATATACTTTAATAGAATAAGTCTTATATTTATGCTCTAATTGTACTAAAAAAATGAATTCAAACGAAAACTTAATCGCTAAGTTCTATACTGCTTTTGGAAATGCTGACTACAAAACAATGAGCGAATGTTATCATCCAAAAATACATTTTATTGACCCAGCTTTTGGCTTATTAAAAGAAGAACAAGTTTCTGCAATGTGGGAAATGCTGCTTTCAAGAAGTAAAGGCAATATTAAAATTGAATTTTCGAACATCAAAGCAGATGAATTCTCGGGTTCAGCCAATTGGGTTGCTACGTATAATTTCAGCAAAACAAACAGAACTGTAGTCAATAAAATAGTAGCTGAATTTATTTTTCAAGATGGTTTAATCATCAAACATACCGACAATTTTGATGTTTGGAAATGGTCCAAACAAGCGTTTGGTTTCACAGGTCTTCTGCTGGGTTGGACAGGTTTTTTTCAGGACAAAATAAGAAAACAGGCTTTGTTATCGCTTAAAAAGTTTCAGGAATCCAAATAAATTAGTTAAATTGTGCATTACATAATTCACAATAGCTAAAAATTATTTTGAACTTCATTTAATATATCCGCCTTTTTTAAAGTTTTATTTCTTGTTGCTGCTTGATATCAAGTTAATTGTGTTTTTTAATCTTAATGACTAATTATGAAAGAAATTGTACACAAGAAATTAAATCAATTACAAGCAACAGCAATATGCGGAAATGACATTAGTTCCTCCTGCTTATATGTATCGGCATTAACCATTTTGTATGCAGGGCAATTTGCCTGGATTTCGTTACTGATTGTTGCAGTTGTTTTATTCCTTTTCAGAAAAATTTACGGAGAAGTGGTGGGTGCGATTCCTTTAAACGGAGGGGCTTACAACGTCTTATTAAACACGTCAACCAAACGCTTGGCTTCTCTCGCGGCGACATTGACTGTTTTATCGTACATGGCAACTGCTGTTATTTCAGCATCAGAAGGAATGCATTATCTGCATGGGATATTTGACGGTTTAAAAATCATCACCGCCACGATTGTTGTTTTGGTACTCTTTACCGGACTCGCTATTTTAGGAATTGGAGAATCGGCCTTTGTTGCCGTAATCATATTTATAACACATTTAGTCACCTTAAGTTTGCTTGTTCTGGCATCGTTGTGGTTTATTCTGAACAATGGATTAGAAACCTTTCACCTCAATTGGCAGACGCCTATAGCTTATGGAAACATAAAAACGGCGCTTTTCCTAGGTTTCTCGGCAGCTATGCTTGGAATTTCAGGCTTTGAGAGTTCTGCAAATTTTGTTGAAGAACAAAAACCGGGAGTTTTTCCAAAAACCTTGAGAAACATGTGGGCAATTGTGAGTTTCTTCAATCCTGTGATTGCACTTTTATTGATAAGTATCATTCCATTAGCCGAAGTTGGTTCAAACAAAGAATCTCTTTTAGCGTATTTGGGACAAACAACCGGAGGTTCGTGGCTTGCGTGGTTGATCTCAATAGATGCGGTTTTAGTGCTTTGTGGTGCCGTATTAACCTCTTTTGTTGGGGTTTCAGGATTACTAAATCGAATGACCTTAGATCGTATTCTTCCCAATTATTTCCTCAAGCAAAATAAAAGAGGTTCTCATTACCGAATCGTAATCAGTTTCTTGGTTCTTTGCATATCCGTTTTATTTGTAACAAACGGACATTTAGAGTCGTTGGCCGGTGTTTATACCTTCTCTTTTTTAGCTGTTATGGCTTTATTTGGAATTGGAAATTTACTGCTAAAGTTTAAGCGAAGAAAGTTACCAAGACCCGAACGCGCCAGAGGAATTGTTGTGGTTATCGCAGTTTCAAGTATTATTGCGGCCTTTATAGGTAATATGCAACTGAACATCAATTCGTTTTATACTTTCTTGAAATATATGGTGCCGTCCTTGTTGTTTATTGGAATCATGTTAAACCGTATCTTCTTGATTCGGGTTCTGATTGAAGGTTTAGAGTATTTTTACCAACCATTAAGAAAAATGGTTATCGTAAGTAACCGTTACCTGCATAAAATGAGCTTAAAGATTAACTCACAGGAATTTGTCTTTTTTACCAAAGGTGATGACGTTGCTATTCTAAATCGAGTGCTGCAATATGTGGAAGGAAACGAAACAACCAAAAAACTTAAAATTGTACACGTTACAAACGGCATGACAAGTAATGAGGAGTTACGAAAAGATTTAGAAGTTTTAGATCGTGCTTACGACGAAATTGATATCGAATACCTTGAAATTGAAGGTGTATTTGGCCCAGAAATTATAGATGAACTATCCGAAAAATGGAAAATCCCAAAGAACTTCATGTTCATAGGTTCCCCCGGAAATAAATTTTCTTACCGCGTCTCCGACTTAGGTGGAGTACGTCTAATAATGTAGTTGTTAAAAATATCAAACCCGACAGGTTTCAAAAACCTGCCGGATTTAAATATTTATATTTTTTATTATTAAGATTTAAACCATCCCGCCACTAATTCATCTTCAAAAGAAGTCGCGTCTTTATGGATAAATTCATTTGTGTTTTTATTATAAGAGTAATCTAGAGCCCATGTTTTATGGTTTTCTGCCATTTCTTTAATGCTTTTACAAACAAAAGCAATCTCTTCATCGGTAGTAGTTGGGTGAATAGACATTCTGATCCATCCCGGCTTTTTGATCAAATCACCAATGGTAATTTCATTGACTAATTTATTCGAAGTTTCCTGATCAACATGCAATAAAAAGTGTCCGTAAGTCCCGGCACAACTGCATCCTCCTCTGGTTTGAATTCCAAATCTGTCGTTCAGTAATTTTACGCCAAGGTTAAAATGAAGGTCTTCAACAAAAAAAGAAACAACTCCCAATCGGTTTTTATGTTGTCCTGCTAAGATTTTGATATTCGAAACTGCATCTAATTCATTAAAAACAAAATCAACAATTTCGTGTTCACGTTGCAAGATGTTCTCTATTCCCATTTCTTCTTTCAACTCAATAGCCAAAGCCGTTTTGATTACTTGTAGAAATCCAGGAGTACCGCCATCTTCACGATCCTCAATGTTATCAATATATTTGTGTTCGCCCCAAGGATTTGTCCAACTTACCGTTCCACCTCCCGGACAATCCGGAATCATGTTGTTGTATAGTTTTTTATTGAAAATCAAAACACCTGAAGTCCCCGGTCCTCCCAAAAATTTATGCGGAGAGAAGAAAATGGCATCTAAATAAGATTCCGAATCTTCCGGATGCATGTCAATTTCAACATAAGGTCCTGAACAGGCGAAATCCACAAAACAAACACCATTATGCTGGTGCATTAATTTTGCAACTTCGTGAAAAGGAGTTTTTAACCCCGTCACATTAGAACATGACGTAATTGAAGCGATTTTGATTGTTCTTTCCTTATATTTCTCTAATAATTGCTCCAAATTATCCAGACAAAAAAGCCCTTTCTCACAAGATGGGATAATTTCTACATCTGCGATTGTCTCTAACCAAGAAGTTTGATTCGAATGATGCTCCATATGAGAGATAAAAACGATCGGCTTTTTCTCTGCAGGTACAATGGTACAATCTTTTAAATTTTCAGGTATTTTTAAACCTAAAATACGTTGAAATTTATTGACAACACCTGTCATTCCTGTTCCATCCGTAATCAGAACATCGTCCTGATTCGCATTGGTATGACGTTTAATGATGTTTCTGGCATGATGATACGCTTTTGTCATGGCAGTACCTGACACGGTCGTTTCGGTATGCGTATTGGCAACAAAAGGACCAAATTCATTCAAAAGTTTCTCCTCTATAGGGCGATATAACCTTCCACTGGCAGTCCAATCGGTATAAATGATCTGTTTTTTGCCGTATGGAGAAGTAAATTCCTGGTCAACACCAACAATATGCTTTCTAAAATCCTGAAAATATGTTTCTAAACTGATGGTACTATTTTTGCTATTCATTAGTGTGCCTGTATTTGATTGCAAATATATTGCTTTTTTATAGAACTGAGAATTTATCAATTATAAACTTCAAACATTAGATAACCTTTTAGTATCTTTAATTAAATAGTCTTTTTTATAAAAATTTATCATAATATTCTATCGGATTAATAGGGCAATAAGAACTTAAACTATACTTTTTTATGGAAAATTTAGCAGTAGCAACTTTTGGTGGTGGATGTTTTTGGTGTATTGAAGCCGTAATTCAGCGTTTAAAGGGGGTAGAATCCCTAAAATCAGGATATTCAGATGGTTTTATTAAGAATCCACCCTACCGTGAAGTTTGCACCGGAAGAACAGGTCATGCCGAAGTAATTCAGGTAACTTTTAATCCTGACATAATTTCATACCATGACTTGATTACTGTTTTTATGACAAGTCACGACCCTACAACGTTAAACCGTCAGGGAGGTGATAGCGGAACACAATACCGTTCTATTATCCTGTACCATGATGACACTCAAAAAGAAATCGCAGAACAAGTTTTTGAAGAAGTAAAACCCGTTTTTGCGGATCCAATTGTAACACAGTTGAAACCTTTTGAAGTATTCTATGAAGCAGAAGATTACCATCAGAATTACTACAATGAAAATCAAGAAGCAGGGTATTGTCAAATGGTGATTGACCCTAAAGTACAAAAACTAAAAAAGATGTACGCTGATAAATTGATTGGCTAATACGACTTTTACCACCAGATTACACCGGTAAAACTTATTTTCCCTTTGTTGAAAATCCTAATAATCTTTTACGCGGTGACAAAAAAAGAAAGATAATACGAAATGAAAAATTTAAAAATAAACAACCGATTTACAGCAGAATTACCCGCAGATCCTAACGAGACAAATGAAGTCCGTCAGGTTGCCAATGCGCTTTTTTCCTATGTAAATCCAACAAAACCATCGAATCCACAACTGATTCATGCCTCAAAATCTGTAGCTGAATTGGTTGGAATTTCTGAAGACGAAATTCAATCAGAATCCTTCTTAAACGCATTCTCAGGAAAAGAAATTCTTCCTGAAACACGTCCTTACGCAATGGCGTATGCAGGACATCAATTTGGGAATTGGGCCGGGCAATTGGGTGATGGTCGTGCTATAAACTTAACAGAAGTTGAACATGATAATTCTTTTTTTACGCTTCAGCTAAAAGGAGCAGGAATAACACCTTACTCCCGAACTGCTGATGGTCTGGCGGTTTTGCGCTCCTCCATCAGAGAATATCTGTGTGCAGAAGCCATGTATTATCTAGGTGTTCCTACTACCCGATCGCTTTCTTTAATGTTATCGGGTGATGAAGTTTTGCGCGATATTTTATACAATGGAAATCCTGCTTTTGAAAAAGGAGCTATTGTTTGTCGCGTTGCTCCGTCTTTCATTCGTTTTGGAAGTTTTGAATTGCTTACTTCTCGCAATGAATTGAAAAACCTGAAACAATTTGTAGAATATACGATCAAATATTACTTCCCCGAAATTAAAGGAGATCCCAAAGAACAATATGTGCAGTTTTTCCAAAAAGTAGCCGACACCACACGTGAAATGATTTTACATTGGCAAAGAGTTGGTTTTGTACATGGTGTGATGAATACCGATAATATGTCCATCCACGGAATCACCATTGACTACGGTCCGTATGGCTGGCTGGAAAATTATGACCCTAATTGGACACCAAATACAACAGACAGTCAATACAGAAGATACCGTTTTGGCAATCAACCGCAAATCGCTCAATGGAATTTGTACCAATTGGCCAATGCGCTTTATCCGTTAATCAATGAAGCCAAACCTCTAGAAGACATTTTAGAGTCTTTTATAAATGAGTTTGATTCCGATTACAAAACAATGTTTTTAAGCAAACTAGGTTTGTTTACTTCAACCGAAACTGATAGTGAATTAATTGCTAATTTAGAAGCAACTTTACAGTTATCTGAAACGGATATGACGATCTTTTTTAGAAATTTAAGCCTCATAAAAAAAGAGGATTCAATTGAAAATGCAATTGCAAAAATTAAAGATGCCTTCTATATTCCGGAAGAAATTACCAATACTATCTTAGAAAATTGGACGGCTTGGTTTTCGTTATATCTAAAAAGATTAGCGACAGAAGTCATTTCAGATGAAGATCGCGCCACAAAAATGAGTCGCATTAATCCGAAATATGTATTGCGAAATTATATGGCACAACTAAGCATTGATGCAGCAGACAAAGGTGATTTTTCATTGGTCGACGAGTTGTATACCCTACTTCAAAAACCATATGACGAACAACCGGAAATGGAGAAATGGTTTGCCAAAAGACCAGATTGGGCTCGTTCTAAAGTAGGTTGCTCCATGCTTTCTTGTAGTTCTTAATTTTTTTTCGCCACGAATTTCACCAATTAAACTAATTTCTATTTTTATTCAACCCTGATTAGTGAAAATTAGTGTAATTCGTGTCAAACCTTTTTCTGCCACAGATTAAAAAGATTCCAATGATTAATCCATTAAATCCTTTTAATCTGTGGCATTTTTTTAGCACAAATAATCAGTTTAAACCTCTTTATAACCTTGAAGTTTTTTTGCCACGAATTTCACGAATTAAACTAATTTCTTTTTTTATTCAACCCTGATTAGTGAAAATTAGTGTAATCCGTGTCAAACCTTTTTCTGCCACAGATTAAAAGATTCCAATGATTAATCCATTAAATCCTTTTAATCTGTGGCTATTTTTTTTCATCAAGAATCTCACAGCTTAAACTAATTAATTCGTGCCAATTCGTGAAATTCGTGTTTAACTCCTTTTTTACTTCGAAGTAATAGAATCAATTATAAGATTGGCATGAACTCTGGAATTCTCAATAAACCATTTATGTGTATGCATTCCTCCACAAACCACTCCGGCCAGAAATAATCCTTTTACATTTGTTTCCATTGTTTCCGGATTGTAAGTTGGTGTCTTTAACGCATCATCAGACAGTTGAATGCCTGCATTTTGCAAAAAAGCCAAATCCGGTTTGTAACCTGTCAATGCTAATACAAAATCATTTTCGATAATTACTTTTCCGTTTGGAGTTTCAATTTCAACCGTGTTCTCTTTAATCTCCGTAATATTCGATTCAAAATAAGCTTTAATGCTTCCTTCACTAATGCGGTTTTCAATATCAGGTTTTGCCCAATATTTTACTCGATTATTGATCTCGTTTTTGCGAATTACCATTGTAACATTGGCTCCTTTACGCCAACATTCCAAAGCCGCATCAACAGAAGAGTTATTCGCACCGACTACTAGAATATTTCTAAAAGCATATTCATGTGCTTCTTTATAATAATGACGAACTTTGGGTAACTCTTCCCCTTTTACCTCCATTTTAATCGGAATGTCATAAAATCCGGTTGCAATAATGACGTTTTTTGATTGGTATACTTTTTTATCCGTGTTAATTTTAAATGATTCGACACCCTCTTTTACTATTTCGGTGACTCTTTCAAATAAATGAATTGAAAAATTAAAATAGCGGTGAATATTTCGATAGTATTCCAAAGCCTCCTGACGACCCGGTTTTGGTGGCAGACAGTTAAATGGAATGCCTCCTATTTCCAACCTTTCTGCTGTCGAAAAAAAAGTCATGTACAAAGGATAGTTAAAAATACTATTTACAATTGCTCCTTTTTCAATGATTAAATAACTCAAATTCTTCTTCTGGGCTTCTATAGCACAGGCCAGACCAATCGGACCGCCTCCCACAATGATCAAATCGTATTGTTCTGCCATAAAGCAATTACTTTTCCCAAGTTTTAAAAGGGTTTTTACTCAGATAAGCGTTATAATATCTTGGATCATTAGTCACTTCCTCACCCAGCCATTCCGGTTTTTCAAAAGAGTCCGTCTCTGACTGTAATTCAATTTCAGCCATTACCAATCCTTCATTATCACCATAAAATTCATCCACTTCAAAAACATGATTTCCTGCTTTTATTTCAAAGCGGGTTTTCTCAATTTTACCTTTTTCACAAAGTTTGAGCAACTCCTCTGCTTCATCAATCGGAATTTCATTCTCCCACTCAAAACGGGACATTCCGCCTTGATGACCAATCCCTTTAATAGTAATAAATCCCCTTTGACCTTTAATCCTAACACGAACTGTTCTTTCCGGGATTGAACTTAAATATCCCTGAGCAATTTTATTTTGAGTAAAAGCCTGTTCTTTAAAATCATCCGATTTTACAAGAAACTTTCTTTCGATTTCAATCATTTTAATATTTCAATTAAATTTCAATGCAAGTTACTTAATTTAATTCAGTAGTAAAATTGACAAATCACAAACTCCTTACTTTATATCGTTTTTATCCTAACTCCCTCGCAATCAAAAACAAAACATTAAAATAACTGATTGTTAATGCTTTACGTATTATTTTTTTGGTTAAATTTGATAGAATCTTAACTTCATACTTATGTCTAAAAAAGCACTTTATCTATTAGGCATTGCAATAACCATTATTTTGGGTACTTTTTTGTACTTGAAATTTTGTTGCAATTGTACGAAACCCAAAACAATTGATCCTATCGAAAAACCAATTGTAACGACTCCGGAGGCCTCTCTTGTCCCCTTTGTTCTAAATGGCTCGGGAATTGATTATCACACGACTGATAATATCAAATTCCTTAAAAACAATGCTGCAGTACTGGTCCCCATTGGCGATTCTGTAAATATTGGAATTGAAAAACTAAAAGCGTTTTTAACTTCAAATCCAAAGCAAAAAATAACCATTACCGGTTATGCCACAAGTGACGAAACCAATACCACTAAATTTGAAAATCTTGGAGTAGCCAGGGCAAATGATGTCAAAAATTATTTTGTAACGAAAGGCTTAACAGGATCTCAATTGGATACCAAAGGTGAAATTGTGGACAAATGGCAAACCAATTCAGATACGCTTTTTGGTCCGGTATCCTATAAATTTGAAGTTGCAGACACCACTGCGGTCGCTACGGACGAGTGGAGCCTTTTGAAAGAAAAAATCAATACGGATCCTTTAACGCTGCATTTTAGTACCAGTAAATCCCGTAATATACTAGGTGCAGATGAAAAGCAAAAAGTAGCGGATATTGCCAAATATACAGCACATGATAAAGCCGCTGTGGTTTTAATTGTTGGTCATTCGGACAATGTGGGAAATCGTGATTCGAATGTTGCTTTGGGGCAAAAAAGAGCTGAGTTCACTAAAAACTATCTGTCCAAAAATGGTATTGGTGCGCAAATCGAAACGGAATCAAAAGGACCTGATGAACCAATTGGCGATAACGGTACCCGAGAAGGTAAGGCATCTAATAGAAGAACTGTAATTACAATAAAATAATTAATCAAAATATACGATCATGAATATACCTTGTATCTTAATACCTGCGCTAGTTGGATTAATCTGTGGAATTTTAGGTTACTTACTAGGAAGAATGAACTCAAAAAATGATGATTCACTAGCATTGTCTTTACAAGCTGATTTGGATGCCTGCAAAGCGAATACCAAGAATCTGAATGCCCGTATCGCTACTCTGGAAGCTGATTTGGCTGCTAAACCAACTATTAACAGTACAGCACAATCCTTTGCCGCTACAGCCGCTCCGTTGTTGTTATTTGACAATGAGCTCGCTGCAACCGTTTTTGGCAAAAAAGTAAAGGAGAATGATCTTAAAGTTGTAGAGGGAATTGGACCAAAAATTGAAACCTTGTTTAATAATGCCGGAATCAAAACCTGGCAAGAATTATCGGCAACAACAACCGAAAAATTGCAATCTATTTTGGATGCTGCAGGTGAAAATTATGCCATACATAACCCGGGTAGTTGGGCGAAACAAGCGCTACTTGCCTACCAAGGAAAATGGCAGGAATTAAAAGACTGGCAAGACAGTCATATTGGAGGAAAAGAATAAAACCACAATTTATATAACCTTAAAAACTGGCTTCCGGCCAGTTTTTTTTATGCTTTATCGAAAAATTCAGATGACCAGTTCTTGTCTTTATTATACCACAATTGCCCTTCTAAAACTTCTAATGGACAATCGAAATTATTGGTATACAGTGCGCCGGTTCCTAGACCTTGTGGCATTTTTGAATTTTGCAAAAACGTCCATTGTGAGATTGCATTCAGTCCGATGTTACTTTCTAATGCCGATGTAATCCACCAGCCAATATTGTATCGTTCGGCCAACGTAATCCACTCTTGTGTTCCTCTAAAACCCCCAACAAAACTAGGCTTAAGAATAATATACTGTGGTTGGATTTTTTGGATCAGTCTTTCTTTTTCTTCTATTGAAAATACTCCAATTAACTCTTCATCCAATGCAATTGGAAATGGTGTTACCTTACATAAATCAGCCATTGTCTTTACATTTCCTTTTTTAATAGGTTGCTCAATACTATGTAACTGAAATTTATTTAGTTGATTTAGTTTATCTAAAGCTTCACTTAATCCAAAAGCACCATTGGCATCTACTCTAATTTCGATTTGTTCTGCAGAAAAATGACTTCGGATAAACTGTAACAGCTCTAATTCTTTATCAAAATCAATCGCTCCGATTTTGAGCTTTATGCAATTAAAACCATCGGCCAGTTTTTCTTCTATCTGCTGCTTCATAAAAGACGGCTCTCCCATCCAAACCAAACCATTTATTGGAATTGACTTTGTATGATTAGTAAAATCAGAAGGAAACAGTACGTATGGATGATCACTTTTAAGGGACAAAAAAGCCATTTCAATTCCAAATTGTATGGAAGGAAACTCCAATAAGGCTTCCCAAAGTTTCGTTTCACCTAAATGAATGTTCTCGCAAGCCCAGCTTAGTTTTTCTTCATAATCGTCTCGATCATCTGCGCTTAAGCCTCTTAAGATTCCGCACTCCCCGATTCCTTTTTTACCGTTTTCTTCCAAAACAATAAACCAGGTTTCTTTTTCTGTCATAATGCCTCTTGAGGTTCCGGACGGGCGCTTAAACTCTAGCGTGTATTTGTGGTAGGTGGCTTTCAATATACTGTGTGTGTTTTTTTGAACCATATAAGTGATGTAAGTTCATTTAATTGTTGGCGGAAAAACTAACTTATATTTTCTTATATCACTTATATGGTGAAATTTTAATTGGCTAAACGCTTTGTGTTTTTTAAACCATGTAAGTCATATAAGTTCATTTAATTGTTGGCGGAAAAACTAACTTATATTTTCTTATATCGCTTATATGGTGAAATTTTAATTGGCTAAACGCTTTGTGTTTTTTAAACCATATAAGTCATATAAGTTCATTTAATTGTTGGCGGAAAAACTAACTTATATTTTCTTATATCGCTTATATGGTGAAATTTTAATTGGCTAAACGCTTTGTGTTTTTTAACCATGTAAGTCATGTAAGTTCATTTAATTGTTCGCGAAAAAACTAACTTATATTTTCTTATATCACTTATATGGTGAAATTTAATTGGCTAAACGCTTTGTGTTTTTTAAACCATGTAAGTCATATAAGTTCATTTAATTGTTGGCGGAAAACTTAACTCATATTTTCTTATATTACTTATATGGTGAAATTTAATTAGTCAAAAGCTTTAAAATTCTTTCGTAATCTTCTGATTTAATGCCTGCTTTCTGGAAAGTTGTAAAATCCAGCTTTGCTTTATCTGTCCAGCTTAAGCTGTCTGTTACGTTCTGATTTTGATATTTTTTGTAGATAGACTTAGCTGAACTGTAATCGTCGCTTAAAAGGTATACGTGTGCCAGATTCAGTTTTACCGCTAACTCTGTGTCGTCTAACTTTTCACCTTCTTTCAGGAACTTAATTGCTTTTGCGTATTGTTTGGTTAAAATATAACAATACCCAATTGAAGCATAATCTAATGCGGTTGCTTTTCCGTCGTTGATTATGCCATTCAATTTCGGAATGGCTTCGTTGTACTTCTGTTGTTTGATCAAAGTGGCAATCTGTTTGTGCAAATCACTGTAAACATTTTTAGAGATTCCTGCATCATTGTAACAGGCCGCTCCAAAGTCTTTGTATACTTTGGTTCTTTCAATTGGTAATAACTTTTGAAATTCAGCATAACGATATTGCTTCATTATTTTATTCAGTATGCAAACACAAAAATCATCCGAATTGGCCATTTTCTGAGCCATTGTGGATGTTTTACACAAACTGATAATTTCATTTTTATTATCCTGATTCCAGCCACGATTGAGCTTTGTATCTACCCAAGGCACGACTTCTAAAACGATTTTCTGACTTAAAATCCAATTTTTACTTTCAAAACCAAACCAGATTGTAGTCGTATTTTCTTTTAAACAAGAAGATTTGTCCAAAGACAGGCGTTTTGCATCTTTGCTAACCGGTTCGACCTGAGCAAAACAAGCAGCATCGGTTTTCCCGTCACTTACATACTTCTTTGCTTTTTCGCTCGAAGTGAAAATCGAATAAGTACATTGATCATCTCCTGAGATTTTTGACATCAAGAAAACAGCTCCTGCTGAACCCTGTCCTATTCCGTAAGGATCCGGTATCGCTTTTAGCACCGAAACCAAGCTACTGGCCATTTCCTGATTTTTGTCTAAAAGTGTTATTCTATAGACAATCTCAGTTGTACCGACAGGAAAATCTTCGGTGTTTACCGTCATTCGGTCACCGGCAGAAACCAAAAATTCTTTTGTAGTTGCACGCTCTTTATCCCAATAGCCGTCTTTTTGAGCGTAAATATTGCAAAAAGAACAAACAGAAACGAAAAGCAGTATTATATTTTTAGTCATCATTTTAAGCATTTTGCTCACTGGTATTAATCATATTCTGAATTCGCTTTTCGGCCTCTGCTTTTGTAATTCCTTCGTAAAAATCTTTAACAAAGGGGTGATCGTAATCTTTGTGTGGAAAAATTACCGGTCTGCAGTTCCCTTTCTGAGTGACTACGGTTGTTGGAACACTTTCTGAAAAAGTATAGTCTTGCAAAACGTTGTTTAACCATCCGAAATATTCTGTTTCATGCTCTTCATTGTCAAAATTATCAAGATAGTCCTGAAAACTTTTCTCACTCAAAGAAACCCAAAATCCATACTCCAGATCTTCACAATGATCATTTACTTTCTGAAATAATACACAACGAATAAATCTCCCTACATGATCCGGAGATTTAATGACACAAAAGTCTTCATCAATCACCGCTATTTCTTCTTTATCAACCTCAGAAAGACGAGAATAGGCATCAGGCGAAATATACGTTAGTGCCGGCCAACCCTCATGCTGCTCTCCGCAACATTCACAAGTAAATTTTGTACTATCCATTTATTATTTTAATTGAATAAACGCTTCAATTTGATTTCTAATTCCTCGAAAAATCGCTAATACGAGTAGCATTTTAATTTTACAATTCGATTGATTCTCCGATTTCAAGCAGCATTAAATCTTTGCCTTTGTCAAAAAATTGACGAATAGATTCTTCGTGATCAATTTCGATATAACCAAATGTATCAAAATGGTAACCAAGGATTTTATCACATTCTACAAAGTCTGATGCGATTATAGCATCTTCTACATCCATCGTAAAATTATTCCCAATTGGAAGTATCGCTAAGTCCAATTTGGTTCGCAGCGGGATTAATTTCATGTCCATTGTAAGCGCTGTGTCTCCGGCGATATAGATGTTTTTATGTTCTCCTTCAATTACAAAACCTCCCGGATTTCCACCATAACTTCCGTCTGGGAAAGAGCTTGAGTGAATCGCATTTACATATTTCACTTTTCCGAAATCAAACTTCCAGCTTCCGCCATGGTTCATCGGGTGAGCAGTGAAACCTAATTTGGTATAATAATTTGCAATTTCCGCATTAGAAACGATAACGGCATTGGTTCGCTTTGCAATAGCTTCAACATCTAAAACATGATCACCATGTGCATGTGTCAGCAATATATAATCTGCTTTTAATGTGTTTATATCAATATCAGAAGCTTGTGGATTCGCTGTTATATAAGGGTCAACAATAATATGTTTTCCTCCAACTTCAATTCCTAATGATGCGTGTCCGTAAAAAGTAATTTTCATTTTTATAAAAATTTAAGTTGAACTTCTTTTATCTTCCGCCTAAGAAAAGATTAACAATAATGTCTGAGATTAAAGAAATCATACATACCGTTAACAACAAAGAAAGAAGAAAGGTACTCAAGGCTAATTTCTTTAACTCCGGATCTAATAATTTAGGCTCTTGATTTTTGGCAACCGTAATCAAATGTTTTGTTAAGGGGATATAAGCCAATAAAAACAGGTACTGATCAAAATTATAATCACTTAAAATAGCAAAAACGACTACTAAAATCATTGCTGTAACAATCAATGCGAAATGGTATTTTTTTGCCTTTTTGCCCCCCATTTGAACTACAATCGTGTTTTTACCCGATTTACGATCTGATTCTTCGTCACGCATATTGTTCAGGTTTAACACTCCAACACTCAATAAACCAATCGAAATGGCTGGCAGAATCAAAAGCGGATCAACTTCTTTAGAATATAAAAAGTTAACGCCCAGTGTACTTACTAATCCGAAAAAGACAAAAACAAATACATCTCCGAAACCTTTATATCCATAGGCTGAATTTCCTACTGTATAACGAATAGCCGAAACGATAGCGGCAACTCCAAGCAAAAGAAAAAAGATAGAATAACCAAAATTCGACTCCCCGAAAGCAAAATAAATTAAGGTAATCGCAGATAATAAAGTTAAAATCGAAGTGATTATTATCGCTTTTTTCATTTCCTGAGGGGTGATCACACCACTCTGAATCGCTCTTTTGGGCCCTACTCTGTCTTCATTGTCCGTTCCTTTTACTCCATCACCATAATCGTTTGCGAAATTGGACAAAACTTGTAAACCAAGCGTTGTTAGAAGTGCAAAACCTAAAATTTTCCAACTAAAAACTTCTGTTGGTGTATTTATAGCTTCTGTTGGGTTGGATAAAGCGTAAATACTTCCAACTATAATTCCCGAAACTGATAATGGCAACGTGCGCAATCTTGCGGCTTCAATCCAATGTTTCATTCTTTTTTTTATTTTAGATTTTAGAGTGTAGATTTTAGATTATTGGGTTCTGATTTTAAATTATGGATTCAAAAAATCTACAATCTAAAATCAGAAATCTAAAATGTATTATGGTAACCACTTTTTATTACTTTAGATTTTAGAGTGTAGATTTTAGATTATTGGATTCAAAAAATCTACAATCTAAAATCAGAAATCTAAAATTTATTATGGCAACCACTTGTTTTCTCCAAAATTTGGTTTTCTTTTTTCTAAAAATGCATTTCTTCCTTCTTTTGCCTCTTCTGTCATATACGCCAAACGAGTTGCTTCTCCTGCAAAAACCTGTTGTCCAACCATTCCGTCGTCCGTTAGATTCATCGCAAATTTTAGCATTTTTATAGAAGTCGGTGATTTTTGAAGAATTTCCTGTGCCCACTCATAAGCGGTATCTTCCAGTTCGTCATGTGGAATGACAGCATTTACCATCCCCATATCCATTGCTTCTTGAGCAGAATAATTACGTCCTAAAAAGAAGATTTCACGTGCTTTTTTCTGACCTACCATTTTAGCAAGATACGCAGATCCGTAACCACCGTCAAAACTCGTTACATCGGCATCGGTTTGTTTGAAAATAGCATGCTCTTTACTTGCCAAAGTCATATCGCAAACAACATGTAAGCTATGTCCGCCACCCACTGCCCATCCCGGAACAACAGCAATAACCACTTTTGGCATAAAACGGATTAAGCGCTGCACTTCAAGAATATTCAAACGGTGTTGACCGTCTTCTCCTACATACCCTTGGTGTCCACGAGCATTCTGATCTCCTCCGCTGCAAAAAGAATACACTCCGTCTTTAGTCGAAGGTCCTTCTGCAGAAAGTAACACTACTCCAATCGAAGTATCTTCTTGTGCATCGTAAAAAGCCTGGTATAATTCTGAAGTTGTCTTTGGACGAAAAGCATTTCTAACATTTGGTCTGTTGAAAGCAATTCTTGCAACTCCATTACATTTTTTATAGGTTATATCTTCAAATTCTCTGGCAGTGATCCAATCCATTTCTATTTGTTTAATTTTAATAATTTATAGTGTAAAAATAAACCATTTTTACATTTTTACCTACTCTATTTGGTTTTTGGTGTTTACTAAAACCGGCTCCAAATGTTAACAATTGGTATTTCCCTACAAAAAATAACACTATTTAACATTTGTTTTAAAAAAAAATAAGTAATTTTACACCCTTATAATCAGCAAGATACATTTTATTTTGTTGTTATTTGATTGATTTTCTTTCACTGATTTATTAACCTAAAAAATGACTTTTTTTGAGAAAATTTAAAAAATTTGTCGCTCATTTTTTTACGGTTTTTATTAGTAAACCAATAATTAATGAGCAAATGATTTATGCATTTGTTAAAACTTCAAGGAGGAAATAGTAACACCTAAGGTTAAATGCTGGAAATGTATCCGTGTTAGTACAAAAATGAATACGAAAAGAGGAAAAAATACTAATTAAATACTTTCCAAAAGTTATTCTATACAACCAATGGCTTAGCCGTGAATTTGATTTTTTGCTTTTAAAATGAATGTATCAATTGTTTAAAGACATACCCATATAAAGAAGTAATTTCTAAAATTTTTAAAGCTATTATTTTTTTAATGGATTCGAATTATTTTATTTCTGTTTTTTTTTAATTACAATTTTTTTTAAAACTAGAATAAAAAAGAGAAAGGCTACTTGTAATGAGTAGCCTTTCTTGTTACCAGTATTTGATCAAGTACAAAAACTTTTGGAGAAGTGAAAATCTCGCAGAGTCGCAGAGTCGCCATGTTTTTCTTCTGTTTTTTTTTAACTTTGCGACTCAGCGTCTTTGCGAGAAATAACATTCCTCTAATCACTATTCTCTAAAATCTAAAAAATAACTTTTCATTCTCTAGCCATACGAGCCTAAACAACGAAGGAGAAATCACACCAAAAATTCCGTATAGAAAATCGCCAATCTTTGGTGATTTGCGCGTGTGATTTCTCCTTCGTCGAAATGACAGGGTTGCAAGAAATAGGTCTTTTAATCAATTCGTTCAGAACAAAAAAAATCCAAATCCCCTATAATAGTATTGGGATTTGGATTTTTTTATTTGGAATTTAAACGTAAGGTTTTAACTCTCTTTTATCAGGTAAATACCGTCTTCTTTAATTTCAATGAGTTGCTCTTTGTACAAAGCTCCAATAGCCTTTTTGAAGGTTTTTTTACTCATTTTCAATACAGTTTTAATATCTTCCGGATGCGAGTTGTCATTCAGACGCAAGAATCCACGATTGGCTCGCAATTCGTCCAGAATCTTATCTGCATTAGGTTCGATGCTTTGATATCCCTGCACTTGCAAGGCTACATCAATTTTATTGTCAGGACGGATATTTTTAATAAAACCGCGCATTCTGTCACCTGTTCTGATCGCATCATCGTATACTTCGTCTTTATACAACAATCCTTTGTGTTTTTCATTGATAATCACATTGATTCCGATTTCGGTAATGTGCGAAACGATCAAATCTACTTCTTCTCCGTTTTCAACCGTTAAAGAATCATTGTTTAAAAACTGATTCGTTTTGCTTGAAGCCACCAAACGATTTGTTTTTTCATCCATATAAAGATAAACCAAGTATCGTTTTCCTTTTTCCATCGGACGGGCTTGTTCTTTAAACGGAACCAAGATGTCTTTTTCCATTCCCCAGTCCATAAAAGCACCTACCTGATTGATGTAGTTTACTCTTAGAAGAGAAAATTCATTCAATAAAATATAAGGCTCGAGTGTAGTGGCAACAGGACGTTGTTCATGATCCAAATAAACAAAGACAATAAGTTCTTCACCTATTTCAAATTCATTGGGAACGTATTTATTCGGTAATAATATATCGTGTATTCCTTCAGGGTCTTTTTCGGGATTCCCTAAAAATAAACCAACTTTGGTATCACGTAGTATGGTAAGTGTATTGTATTTTCCTATTTCAATCATATTCTTGAGGTTCTGGGCTCATAAGCAGCCAAGTTTCTAAGCCGCAAATGTACGAAGTTTGAAAATGGTAAGCAGAAAAAATATTTTATAAAAAAGAACTTCCGTATCGAAAAATCAAAAACCTATATTTGACAAAACTTTATTGTACTATTTTAACGTAAAGAATTAATAGGCCCAAACTTAGATTTCTATGGTATTTCTTTGCATAATTCAACGGCTTTATTAAAATTCTTTTATCCAAAAACAGTACAACTTACCCCTATTTTTCTCAAATATTCACCATAAAAATGGCAGAAAAACATAAAATAAAAGCAGTAATTTTTGACATGGACGGTGTCTTAATCGACTCCGAACCTCTTTGGCAAAAGGCTGAATTTGAAGTATTTTCTTCACTGGGGGTTACGGTAACAAAAGAAATGGCTGAAATTACAAGAACAATGACCACTGCCGAGGTTGCTAAATTCTGGCACACAAAATTTCCATGGACAAATATCAGTCTTGAAACGACGGAACAATTGGTGATAGCAAAAGTAACCGAGCTCATCAAAAACGAAGGCTTGGGTATTTCAGGTATAAAAACGTATATTGAATCACTTCGAGCGGAAGGTTTTAAGATCGGGCTGGCTACCAATTCTCCATACAGTATTATACCAATTGTACTGGAAAAACTAAACCTAACACCATTATTTGATTCTGTTTCTTCTTCGGATGATGAAGAAAATGGAAAACCGGATCCTGCAGTATACCTAACTGCTTCGAGAAAACTTGGTGTCGCTCCAAACGACTGTATCGCAATCGAAGATTCTTACTCCGGAATGAGAGCAGCAAAAAGTGCCGGTATGCGGGTTGCGGCTTTTACTAACAACACAACCAACGGAGTCGACACAAGTCTTGCTGATTATATTATAGAAAACTTTAATCTTGAACTTCAGAAAAAAGAAAGACTTTATTGTTTTTTGTGAGCATTTCTGTTGGAATAATTTTTTAACACATAGAGACATAGTTTTTGAAACTAAAAAAAAGAGTGTTTCACTCTAAATAAGACACAATAGAACTATGTTGAATAAAAATGATTTTCTTGGGCTATCTTAACTTAATAAACTTAAACCTATGTTTTTATCTGTTAAAAATAATTGCTGTCAAAGGGTTAACACTAAAACATCAATAAATGTGATTTACTAAATAAAAACACAGGTTTTCCGTAATTTTATAACTATGTCACTATGTGTTAAAACTAGTTACATCAACGCGTTAAATGTTAATCTTACCTCCTATGGCACCTTATTTCTTTATAATACCCTGATAAAGTTTAAAATTATTATATTTACTTTTTAGCCAACCGAATAATGTTGCCCGAATAATGAAATCCCGCAACGTTTGGCCGATCAATTATAAGCAGTTAAGATGGAAAATAATACCGTACCAATAGCACCGATATCTTTGGATACCAATACAATATCGAACAAAAAGATTAAAAAAGCAGATTTGTTGCCTAATCCGGAATCTCAATTGGATTCTATGGAAATGAAGGAAACACCTATTAGCGATTCCAGCATACTTTTTAGAGATCTGACTGATACTGCCAGCAAAAAAGAAAGTATTATCCGATTAATTGATAAGTTGGATGTCGAAACTAATCTTAGATACCAAAGAACAGAAGAAGATACTTACTGTAATGTATACTCTTATGATTATTGCTATTTTAGTAAAGTATATCTTCCAACGGTTTGGTGGACAGCCGAATCTCTGGAAAAATTAGAACAGGGACAGGATGTTGAAGCTGTTTTTGAAGAAACTGTTGATCGCATTTATTCCAGCGCTCTACACGATTGGTTCCCTGAATGGGGTGGCGATTTTGGGTGGGAGCAAATAGCTACAGTCGATGAAATTCAGAATAAAGTAAACGCCAACGGTGGAATTGGAATCATTTGCGCTAAAAGAAGAGAAAAAGGGCTTTCGGGACATATTGTTCCCGTTGTTCCTGAAACCGCTCTGCACAAAGCGTATCGTGAGAATGGCGTAGTCGTTTATCCACTACAATCACAGGCAGGAAAGCTAAATTACAACTACTTTTCGGAGGTTAGAAAAGATTGGTGGAACGATGAATTATACTCCTCTTATGTGCTTTATTACCACCCTTAGCCGAAAATAATCAACTTCGTTATACAAACTGCTAAAAATTTATTGATTATCAATGGGTTAACTACTTGGAAATAACAAAATAAAGAACTACTTTCGCAACTTGGAAAAAATAAGAATAGCCAAAGTTGCAATATTGCTATTCATCTGTCTAAATTATTGATATAAAAGTGATTAATAACGGTAGTGATTTTATAACCTCATTATAAAATTTTACTTTTTTATCAGTCTTTCAGTCGATACAGGTGTGAAATTTCTAAGACTAAAAAATATAATTCTATAATTTTAAAAGTAAGACATAACTTTTTTAATGGATATTACAACTGTGTTTAATCCGTTAAAAGACTTCTTGTGCCTGATTTTAAATTGATTTGAATCTTATTTTTCGAATAAAAGACAATGCTTTAAAAATATAATTAACCATAAAAAAAGACAATTAGTATAAATGAAAGACAATCAGACAAAAAAATATTATTGGGGAATAGGATTAGAAAACGAAACCTACATGCAATTTGAAGAATCCCTAATAGTTACTGGTGAATTTATACAAGAAAAGATTGGCTTTGAGAAATACAGTATTGACTATAGAAAATGTTATAAACCGGAAAGCCTTACTCCTGTTCTAAAGAAAGCTTTTGGTATAACTGAAAATTACAAAGTAAGCCGAATGATCAACAGTCATTCACTGGAAAAACTGGATATAAACTATCAGCACAAAACATTATCGACTGTAAAAGCACTTGCTGATGCAGAAGAAACGGATGCCGTTACCGCTCAACCTCTTGAGAATCCAGATTATCTTGGGAAATCAATTATGGAGCTTTTCCTTGAAGCACAGCCTTACAACATTCAAAGTATGATCAGCCAAAGAAACAAAACGATGGGTTCTGTTCACTTTGATGGCGATTCTATCGAATTTGTGACTAAATATTTTGAAAATCGAACTGTGGTTGATTCCTGCAAAGAACTAAAAGCAACTAAAAAGTTGTTTATCGATAAAATCAATGAATCTTCTGTTTTAAAAGGAAAACTAAATTTTCCGGATTATAACAATGGTCTTAACATGTTTATGACCAATCAGGAAAACCTGGTTTTGTTTAATAATGGAACGTATCATTTTCATATTACTTTGCCAACTCTGACAGAAGACAGCAGGATTACAGATTATACTGATTTTGAAAAAACACATGGTAATGCCATCTATTTACTGCAATGGTTTGAGCCGTTTTTTATAGCAACACTTGGTAGTCCCGACATTATGGGGGTGATAAGTGACAAATACGGTTTGGATAAAAAGTTCACTTTAGGCTCTATGAGAAATGCGATGTCTCGTTACATAGGCGTTGGAACTTATAATAAATCGATGCCTAAAGGTAAAATTCTAACCTTTAATGTAGATGATTTCAGAAAACTGCTAAAGTTTGAAAAGGAAGAAAACATCTGGTGGCGTGATCAGATTGAAGCAGAAATGGAGTACGAAATGCTTTCTGAAGTGGGGCTTGATTTTAATCAGGAAAAAATGTATCAAAGTGGTTTTGAGTTCAGAAGTTTTGACGAGTTTCCGGCAAAATACCTGGATGATGTTCTTTTTTCTATTATTTTAATTTGTGAGCATTCTTTAAACCTGCCTGATGTACAGTGGGGACACGACAGTAAAGCCTGGAACAATCTAGTTTTTAAAACTTTAAAAATGGGTTATTTGACTGAAATCAATGAGGAAGAAAAGAAAGAAATTTTAGACTTATTACAACTACTAAACCCATCAGACAGCAATTACAATACATTAAAAGCTGAATTTGAAGCTATTGTTTTATTAGATGAATTTTTCTTTAAGATTCTTGCTGTTTTACATGATAAATACAAAGACAACAATGTTTGTCTGGATGCGATGTACGGACAAAAAACAAGTTCTCCTCCAAAATGGGACAACTTTAATAAATACCAAACAGAAAGACACTTGCAACAAATAGGTTCTTTTTGTGATAATTAGAAGTTTAATTTTTGACTAAAACCAACGGCCAAATTCGATTATGAATTTGGCCGTTAGTTTTTTTGATCTTTTGCCACGAATTTCACGAATTATCACGAAATGTTTTTTTTGCCACAGATTAAAAAGATTTGCACAGATTATTTAATCCTTTTAATCTTTTAAATATGTGGCAGTTTTTCCTCTATAAAAGTCCTTTATAATACGCTTCTACATCCTTCCAATGGTAATAAGGAGCTTTGTCTGTCTTTATAGTCGGAACAAGGATTTCTTTTTCATGAAGAAAAAATTTGACTAATATATCGTCAGATTTTCGTTTGCGGAAAAACACCATTTGTATGTTTCCGGCCATGGGAGCAATTCTGAAATTATTCCATGCTTCGTAAAAAGTAGCGGGATCAGAGACACTGTTATAACTTCCGTCTAAATGAAGAAGCATTGCCAGTGTGATTAAATTACCATCGTGTGCAAAACGAAGTGTAGCGCCTTTGCCTTTAGATGTAATCATCGTATTGGCACTTTCTATGATGTTTTTCAAGGTTGGCTTTTGATTTTCAAACATGATTCCGTTGTTGACTACAGCATTGGCATCACTCACATATTGACGGTAATTTGTCGTTTGCCACAAATCAAAAAGCTCTTCTTTTTCAAACAGATCATAGAAAGTCAGTTTTGTTTCTACATTTTGCATTCCTCCTGCTATGGCGAATAGTTTTTTCATAAGAGCACTTGTATCTACTTTTTTTGCTACATAATCGGCATTCGAAAATAGCGACTTAACCAAACGATCGGGATGGATGTGTTTGTCTTCAAATTCCTGGTATTCTTTTTTCCAGGTATCTTTGGCGGCTTTAAAAGCAGTTGCTTCGGGAGTGTTGTAGTTGAGATAACGTTGCCACTTTATACCGGCATTTCGGTCAATTTTCAGGTCGGGATTAATTTCTTTAAGTCTTTCGCAGAATGCATCCATACTGAGTACAACACGCACTACTGTTGTAGCGCTGGCCTCTATTTGAGCATCCTTAACAAACACTTTTGGGTATTGTTTGTACATGCGTTCTGCAATGCCTCTTTGCTCTTTCTGTCCCAAAGGCGCAAGATCTCCTCCGCGAAATTCAACCTCTTTCCAAAGTTGCTGTAATCGCTTTAGGGCATCGTTACCCAGACTTGTCAGCGCATTGTTTTTATTAGCTTCTTCAAGCAAATCTAATACCTCTTTATATTCTGCATCACTTGTCAAATAACGAGATCCATGACGTCCAAAATGGCTTATGTAAAAGGCTTGATATCCTTTTGGTACAGCCGTGGTGGTTACATTATCTTTGGTAGGATAGGCATAATTAACTCCGGCTGTTTTCTCGGGAGTGTCAGACAGTTCTTGTTGGATTGATTGTCCTAAAACAACAGATAAATTGGTAATTGCAATTAATAGCGCTAAGTAGATTTTCTTCATTTTGGTTTCGGTTACTGCAAGGCAAATATATTCTAAATATCAGAAAATCGCTGCTGGCCTTTAGAATATAAATTACCCTTCCCTATTCCACTTTTAGAATGTTGTTTTGTACCCTATCCCTATCGTGTATTTTCTTGTCAAACCATCAGGTCTTGCGTCTCTGACTACAAATGGCGTAGCTAAGGAGAGTTCCAAACTTCCTCCTTTAAACGAATAGGCAGAGATAAGATTTCCGTTAATAGTAAGGCCTTCGGATCCTTTTATTGCCTGTCTTGTCCCGTAAATATCTTCGTAGGTATCTTCACCTAAATGATAAATAAACAACACATTGGGTTTGAAACTAAACTTAGAATTTCTTGTTTCAATAGTATAAGTAGTACGAAAAAGCACATCGGGTCTACGTTCAAAAAGATTTGTAGTCGGAAAATCGGTTGTTCCGGAATATTCTGCTATGTATGAATTTGCATTAATATTAATCACAGGCAATTGCAGCGCTGAGATAAAATCCAGTTTTTTATACGTAAGATTGACGCTTCCTATAAAATCAAACGTCCCCAAACTACTCTGATAATCCAACGGAAGCGGATGATCGTTTATTTTAAGATTGGAGCTGTTAAACGGGATCTTTAGCCCTGCTGTATAACTCCATTTGTATACTTTATTGGATCGTGTTTTGTAATGTGCTGTTAAAAATGCATCACCTATAGAACCTCTGTCTCCAAAACTCCCGCTGGCAAAAGAGGAAGTGATCTTAGCGCTTCCTGACCATCTTTTATTAAAATTACGCGTATAAGAAACATAAGGTGAAATATAAGTTACATCTGATTCTCCTGCACCAAACACAGTGCTAATTTCGATCGCATTTTTTGCAATACTATCGGTTGCATACGTATTGTTTATGCTGCAAACTCCCGCATCACTACAGCCTTGCGCTTTTATACCTACGTAAAAAAACATACAAACAATTAAATAGATTTTTTTTGATTTCATAATAATAGTAGGTTTAGTTAAAGTTTTGCAAAGGCAAAAAGGTGGTTGAACTGCTGACAGTGTATCAATACATAGGGATAAACGGAAAGATCGACATTGTCCGGAATTCTAAAGGCTTGATTAGTACCATTCCCAAGAGATCCCAAATTGACAAAATTAACTGGGGAACTACTTTTAGAAAGATAAACTTTTAAGTCAGGACCGTTTGTGACCGTGAAATTCTCGAGAGCTAAATTGCGATGTGTACCATCGCTATAAATTTTAGCGCTTCCGGAAACGGAATGACCTGATGTGGGAGCAAAATTTCCTGACGAAGTAACCACAGCTGTCACCGGAATTTCTACAGAGCCAACCGGTTTACGGGTGAGCTCTCCTTCTGATTCACAGGAACTCAATACTGAAATTAGAAACAATAGGTAGATTGTATTTTTCATAGCGTATACTTTATATTTCAAAATTAAACACTATAAACAAAGGAGATTGTCACCTATCTTACATTTGGGATAAGATAGTGAAGAGAATATTATTGTTTTTGCTCTCAAACGGTTACTTACAAAAACTTCTACTTGTCAATTTACTTGCCGTAAAGCGCTATAAAGCTACATTGCTTTCATATAAAACAGGTATTTATACTTTAGATCGGAAACTTAAAAAAAACTATTTTTGGATCTGCCTAAAATCTTTATCCAACTACGGCATCAAAACTATCTTACCCTAAAAGGAAGAATTCATTTATGTGCTGTGAAATAAGATTTCAAAATGGTTAAAATTCGAAGTAAATTTAAATCTGCAAAACCATAAACGCTAAAAAAATATGCCTTGGACTATTCTTGAAAAACTATGGAAGCGCACTTTAAATCCATCCGGTTCTTCTGCTACAAATACTAAGCAAACCTGGGATGATGAAATTAAAACCTTATACCAGCTAGGCATTAGTATCGAAAATGTACTACAGTTTTTATACTTTGAAAAACCTGATTTCGAAACTTTTAAAATTTGGATTAATACCAATCGGAAAAACGAAAATTCCGAGTTTGAGGACTTGTCAGCCAAAGTACTTTCAGATGAAGATCTGCAGTTTTGGAACAAAAATGGTTACGTCATTGTAAAAAATGCCATTTCAAAAAAGGATTGTGAAGCTACGCAGCAGGCTATTTGGGATTTTTTAAAAATGGACCCGGATACTAAAGAAACCTGGTACAAAAGGCATGAGAATCAAAAGGGACTAATGCTTAATTTCTCGGATCACGAAACATTAAATAGGAATCGATTGTCTCCAAGAATTAAAAAGGCTTACGAACAACTTTATAATACAACCAAAATATACAAAACCATTGATAAAGTAAGTTTTAACCCTCCTGAGACCGAAGATTTTACTTTTATCGGAAGTCCTCTTCATTGGGATACTAATTTAAAACAACCCATTCCGTTTGGACTTCAGGGACTGCTTTATCTCACCGATTGTGGTGCCGATGATGGTGCCTTTCATTGTGTGCCGGAGTTTCATAACCATATAAATAACTGGCTGAATGCCCTTGAATCCGGTGAAAACCCAAGAGAAATGGCACTTAAAACTTTGCTACCAAAACCCATACTCGGCGATGCCGGCGATTTTATTATCTGGAACAATACTTTGCCGCACTGTGCTACACCAAACAAAGGAAAAAGTCCCAGAATGGTACAATATCTCACTTATCTGCCTGATGATTTTGTCACACTTGAAGAATGGGTTTGATTTTTATACTCCAACCTTAAAAAACAATGATCTCAATAGATAGCCTTTCGATTAAAATGCAAGAATCACTTCCCTATTATTTGTCTGTCACTTCTCCTTTTTAAGCTATCTTTTGATACTGTAGAATCAAATGGAGTGTTTTTGCATTTTTTAATATCTTTGGCTGATACTTTTTTAGCACATCGCTAAAACCAATGAAATAAAAATTAATGATACTACTAGATAACAACTACCGTTTTAATGTTTCAGAAACTCTTTTTGTTTTTGCACTGGAGTCAGAAGCTGGAAATGTTTTTGACGGAATGAATAAATTGATAACCGGTATTGGAAAAGTAAATGCTTCGATAGCATTGACCAAAGCTATAATCCATCAAAAGCCAAAATTGATCATTAATCTGGGCTCTGCCGGAAGTAGTCGTTTTAATAAAGGCGAAGTAATATGCTGCAGAAATTTTATTCAGCGTGATATGGATGTTAGAGGTCTTGGCTTTTTGGAGTATGAAACGCCACTCTCAGGTATTCCTGTCGTACTTGAACACGGTCATTTTATGGGTGGTCTGCAGGAAGGAATTTGCGGAACTGGAGACAGCTTCGAGATGAATCACATCAATGATGCCTACAATGTAATCGATATGGAAGCTTATCCACTGGCTTTAATCGCAAAAATGGAAAACATCCCTTTTCTGTGTCTTAAGTATATTTCAGATGATGCCGGAGACAACGCTGCTGAGGACTGGACTGTACAGGTACATCTTGCTGCACATGCCTTCAAAAAAATACTATTTCCTACTGAATAATTCGAGTTTTAAAGAGATTTGAATTAAGTAAATCTGTTTTTGAGATTAGACAAAAGGTTTCTCTTTGAAGTAAATCTGACAGGTTTTTGAAACCTGTCAGATTTGGGTTTTGGGGTATTAGGTGTAAAACCTTTGAAGCAAAAAAAACAAATTCAAAAATTTAGGTTACCTAAAAAAACACCAGTTTGTCATTTCGAGCGAAGTCGAGAAATCACACAAGAAATTCCATAAAGAAAAGCGCCAATCTTTGTCGAATATTGGGTGTGATTTCTCCTTCGTCGAAATGACAGAATTACAAGAAATTAGATTGGAGAAAAGCCTCTCTTTGAAGTAAATCTGACAGGTTTTTGAAACCTGTCAGATTTGGGTTTTGGGGTATTAGGTGTAAAACCTTTGAAGCGGTAAAAAAACGAATTCAAAAATTTAGGTTACCTAAAAAAACACCAATTTGTCATTTCGACGAAGGAGAAATCACACAAGAAATTCCATACAGAAAAGCGCCAATCTTTGTCGAATATTGGGTGTGATTTCTCCTTCGTCGAAATGACAAATTACAAGAAATTAGATTAGAGAAAGCCTCTCTTTGAAGTAAATCTGACAGGTTTTTGAAACCTGTCAGATTTGGTTTTTGGGGTATTTAGGTTTACAACCTTTGAAGTAGAAAAAAACGAATTCAAAATTTAGTTTATCTAAAAAACACACCCAGTTTGTCATTTCGAAGAATGAGAAATCACATAAGAAATTCCATAAAGAAAAGCGCCAATCTTTGTCGAATATTGGGTGTGATTTCTCATTCTTCGAAATGACAAATTACAAGAAATTAGATTGGAGAAAGCTTCTCTTTGAAGTAAATCTGACAGGTTTTTGAAACCTGTCAGATTTGGTTTTTGGGGTATTAGGTCTACAACCTTTGAAGTAAAAAAAAACGAATTCAAAAATTTAGGTTACCTAAAAAACACCAATTTGTCATTTCGACGAAGGAGAAATCACACAAGAAATTCCGTACAGAAAAGCACCAATCTTTGTCGAATATTGGGTGTGATTTCTCCTTCGTCGAAATGACAAATTACAAGAAATTAGATTAGAGAAAGCCTCTCTTTGAAGTAAATCTGACAGGCTTTTGAAACCTGTCAGATTTGTTTTTTGGGGTATTAGGTCTACAACCTTTGAAGCGGTAAAAAAACGAATCTTAAAATTTAGGTTACCTAAGAAACACAACCAGTTTGTCATTTCGAGCGAAGTCGAGAAATCACGCGAGAAATTCCATGCAGAAAAGCGCCAATCTTTGTCGAATATTGGATGTGATTTCTCCTTCGTCGAAATGACAGAATTACAAGAATTGGGCTTGACGGGGCAACAATGTAGCTGGTCAAACTATTATATAAGATGTTCCGGTTTATACTTCTAAAAATTCAAATTCTTACAATATTCTACTCCTTTTTACAGCTATTCGAATAAAGAAAAAGCAATAAAACTTCCTGTTTTCTGAAGAATTAAAGATTAGATGCTGCACTAAATTTAATTTTTGAATACATCCTAATAATTAATTCGACGCTTTCAAACTCAAAAAAATGATTTTAGACCTTAGCTATTTATGTTAATTTTTTCTTAAAGATATTTTTCTATCTATTTTGAAACAACACAACTAATAAATTGATTTTAAACAATTAAAACAATCTTATCTCATTTATTAACTTAAGTTCAATATTTAACAATTTAACGCTATTTTATTAAACATGTAAAAAAAAGACTATCAATACTATTTTAATTATTATTTTTACACAGTCTAAATAAAGATAGTAGGAGGATTATTTTCCTACAACAATAATTGAAATGAAAAGCAACAAAATTACAACGTTCCTAAAAAGCGCAGCCCTCCATGTTTTTGTACTACTATTTACTAGTATAACACATGCACAAAACAAAACAGCAATAAGTGGTTTAATTCAGCATAATGGTGCTCCGATTTCAGACGCTTTTGTCGAATTGCAGCCTATCGGCAAGTCCACCACGTCTGCTACTAACGGTTCTTTTTCGTTTACAGAATTGCCTAATGGGGTTTATACCATCAGAATTGCAAATGCAGGCTATAAAGACCATGTTCAGGAGCTTATACTAAACGGACAAGCAATCAAACCACTGCAGATAAAAATGGAAGCTGCGATTGATTTAAAAGAAGTAAATGTAATTGGTAGCAAAACAAAAAGTAACCCCGAAAACCTAATCAATGCAAAATACAGTGCCATGCCCGTAACAATAATCGACCGTAGAACCATAGAACTTATGGGCAGTCGAAGATTGGATGAAATACTGAAAGAGCAGACCGGAATTGCTATCGTCAATAATATTGGTGGCGGTGCAAGATCTGTGGGTGTTCAAATGCAGGGCTTTGGCAGCGAGTATATTATGGTGCTTATTGATGGCCAGCCTATGGTAGGTCGCAACAACGGGAATTTTGATCTTTCGCGAATCAGTGTTTCTAATATTGAACGCATCGAAATCATAAAAGGAGCCTCCTCCAGTCTTTACGGAAGCGAAGCACTTGGCGGAACAATCAATATTATTACAAGAAATGGTGTGCTTGATCCTCAGCTACAGGCCGGCATTAGTTATGGAAGTCTAAATATAGTAGATGCTACTTTAGAGGGGGAAACACCATTTCTCAAAAACAAGGCTACCGCAAATATGGCCGCCAATTATTACAGAACAGACGGTTTTAATACCAATTCAAAATACATCAAAGGCACTACTTCCCCACCCTATGAGAATTACAGTCTTCAGGGAAGATCCCGCTATGAATTAAATGAAAACAGCTTTTTAAATTTAAGCGGTCGTTATGGACTTCGTCGTTCCTACATGCAGAAAGACTTCGGACTGGGGCATGTCTCCGGAGATTACCAAGACGAACAGGATATTAATCTTTCTGTCTCGTTAGACCATAGATTTAGCCCAAATCTTAGAAGTAATACCCGTTATTATCTCACCAATTACAGGGCAGACATGAGTGTTGCCTGGCAACAAAGTAATTCTACCGCCAGTCAGGACGTCTTTAAACAGACCTTACATCGTTTTGAGCAGCAATTTTCATACAGTCCAACTAATTCATACCAAATCGTGGCAGGAATTGGTGGTAGTACAGAAAATATGAACGACGATGCGCTTACCAACGTAAATTCGTTAAACACCTTCTTTTCTTATGTTCAGGGTGAATGGACTCCATTTGAAAAACTAAAAGCAGTTGGTGGTCTGCGATACGACCATACTAATAATTTTGGAGGAAGGATCAATCCTAGTTTTGGTCTGCAATATTTTATCAGTCCGAAAATAACTTTTAAGGCAGGTATCGGTACTGGTTTTAAAGCTCCGGATTTCAAGACGAATTATCTGGTTTTTTATAACTCCACCGGCAACTATCTTGTAATTGGTAATGCCGTACTGGTACCCACTTTACAACAGTTACAGCAAGATGGACAAATTAGCGAAATCAGACAATATATACTAAATCAGACCGCGGGAAATCTGCAGGCCGAGAAAAGTACTTCTTACAATACGGGATTAACGCTGCAGCTTTCGAAAGGATTTAAGGCGGAAGGAAATTTATTTTATCATAAAATAACCAATCAGATTAACAGCATACAGGTAGCTACCGGAAGTAACAACCGCATTATATACACGTATCAAAACCTGCCGGAAGCTGTTAATAAGGGGTTTGAACTTTCCTTTAAAGCCAGTCCAATAAAAAATCTGGAAATAAGTGCAGGTTACCAATATTTAATAGCCAAAGATCTGAGTATTAAAGATAGTATTAGCTCCGGAAAATGGCCTTATAGTCAAAACATACACGATCCTGCCACGGGAAGATCTTATAAACCAAGGCCTTCGGACTATTGGGGAATTGAGAACCGCTCTCGTCATATGGCTAATGCTACTCTTTTTTACAATCATGTCCCGTGGAAGCTTAATGCCAATGTCAGAGTAAATTTCAGAGGTAAATATCCTTTTGGTGATCGCAACGGAAACCAGTTCATAGACAAATATGACATTTTTGTGAAAGACTACTTCCTCACCAATGCCAGTCTTGAAAAACAGCTGTTAAACGATCATTTGAGAATCAGACTTACAGCCGACAATATTTTCAACTATACAGATCCGCTAATGCCGGGACAACCGGGACGTATAATCCTCGCCGGTGTAACGTATCGTTTCTTTAAAGAGTAATAAAAATAATTCCACAACTTTAAATAAAATTATAATGACAACAATCCGAACTATAAAAAAATGCTCTTTTGCGCTCCTAATGCTCTCCGTCCTAAGCTTGACTTCGTGCAGTAGTAACGAAGAAAATACAACTACCGGTCTTGAAGATGGTAAAAGCATCGTAATAAAAGATCTTGCAGGCGATACAGGAGCTGCAATGGGCGATGGTACAAAAGGAAAAGAAAATCGAAACTTTCACACCTTTCTGTTCCGTTTTAGCGACCAAAAACAAATCTGGTTGCACACCAAAGCAGACTCCTTAAAATTTATGAAAACAAACGACTGGGATCTTGCATTTACGGGACCCTACAATAGCGAGGTCTTTATCAATAATGCGAAGTATCAATACAATCCTGGTTTTGAAGGACCAGCAGCAAATACAGCAGTAGTACTGATCAACGAAGCGTATCAAAACGTAGATAAAGCGCCTGTCGATGCTGATTTTAACAACAGTGATATCACTAAAATAGGATGGGCATCCTCAGAAAGTTCACTTGGCTGGTTTTACTACAGTCTAAGTACTCACATCATGCAGGCGATACCAAATCGTACCTATGCCATTAGACTGCCGGACGGCAAATATGCAAAATTGCAGCTTATAAACGCCTATAAAGGTAATCCGCCAGCAGTGACCGATCTTAACTGGCCTGCCCCCTATTTTACCTTCAAGTACTTCGTGCAAAATGATGGTAGCAAAAATTTAAACACAAAATAATATCCCATGAAAAAATTTGAAGTTCCAACAAAGAAATTCACCAAAAGCATACTGACACTTTTACTGATTACTTCCTTATTTGCGGCCTGTTCCTCTGATGAAAACAAAACAGAAGTACCGGAAAAAGAAACCGGAGGAAATCCGGGAACACCTCCTGCTAATAATGCCCTGTTTTATAAAGTAACCCGTGTAAAAAATTACCAGGGTAGTACTTCCGATGAGAATCCAACGAAACCTTCAGCGACTTTGTATTACAGTCTTGAGGACAACAAAGCGGTAGATGGATCTTATGTAAAAACACGCAAATGGGATTTAGCCTTTGGTGGTCTTTACGCCAGTTTTTTGTCTGGAAATAATGGCAGCGATACCAAAAACAATGGATTTCAGGCAGGTGGTTCCGGTGGAATTATGATCGTAGCCAAACACTTTGATCAAGTCGTTGATATACCGGCAGACAGTCAGTTTAAAACGGGTGTAGACCTTATTGGTACAGATGATGCCGGCGCTTTTGGTAGTGGAACTGGCTGGTATCTGTATGATTTTGGTGGCGATGTTCTAGGCAACAACGATCCAAAGAAAGCGCACGTGGCTTATGCTCTAGGAGAATCGCTTAAAACAACCAAAGGGACAGTGATTCCTGCAAGAACTATTATCCTTAAAACTGCAAATGGCAATTATGCAAAAATTAAAATGATCTCGGTGTATAAAGATGTCTATAATCCGGCGGAATGGTTTAAAGACACCCCTCATATGTTCTACACTTTCGATTACGTATTAGTGCCGGCCGGAAGTACCAAATTTGAAATTAAATAAGCTATCCAATTACTATGAAAACCAAAGTTGACCATTTTAAAGGAGTTTTATTTTTGATGTCTTTTAGCCTGCTTGCATTACTAACCGCATGTGATAATGAGGAAGAGCGATGGACAGATGTTAAAGGAGAAACTAAAACCGAAATTATAACCGATCTTGACGCCAGGCGAATTGTATCTTTTCGCGTTACCAATCCCGGCGAAGCTCAAGCTATACATAGCGCTGTAAATAATCTTGAAAAAACCATTACGGTATATTTACCGGCCTATTACGAATATCAATACCTTGAAGTAGCGGTAACATTACCTTCAAAAACTACTATTTCACCGGCTACCACTGAGCTTCTTCCTGTTTTTAGTAAAGAGCCTGTTACCTACACCACAAAAGCGGCAGATGGTACAACAGCAGTCTATACGGTCAAAATTGTAATACAACAACCTAAACTAATCGTTGAGGAAGTATCAGATGGATCCCCGGATTTTACTATAAATACGAATACTTCGGTAACGGTACTTGGAGAAAATTTCCTTCCGTCTTATCAAGTAACCAAATTATTTGTAGTTGATGCACAGGGAAACAAAAAGTGGCAAATGAAACAGTATAATGATGGAGTCGACATTGGCAGTTATTACGCATGGTATGTTTTCTTTGACGATCTCAACAATTTACCAACGCTTCAGCCCAATACCGATTATTGGTTTATGATGGAAAGTTATCAAACCACGAAAACAATGAAACTTCCGTTCAGGATAACCAATTAAAACTTTTTAAAATAAAAAATGCCTGTCCTTACTGCAAGTGGTACAAAAAAGAGCCAATTAACCCTATTAAAATTAAATATATTATGAAAAAAATAATCTTTTCAATTATAGCATTGGCTGCTATTTCACTTACATCTTGTAGCTCTGACGACCAAACTACTGATTTACAATCGCAAGCAAGTGCTCAAAAAGAAGCGACTAATAAAGCGTCTAAAATAGCAGCACTTTGTACCGTTACTAATGCAACTGTTACGGTTACCAGAACGGCAGCACCATCGTCTACTTACACCAACTGGACTCCTGTTGCCGCTACAATCGGTGGCGTAAATGTACAGTGGGAAGGTATCTACGGAGGTTCTATTCGTCCTGTTGGTAATACAGACAGATGGTACGTAGGTACTGTAGCTTTAAACCAAACTTGTGCAAACTGGAATAGCTGGAATTCAAGTATTGTGGTTAAAAACGTTTCTACAAATGTTGGTACATCACCAGCTGATCCATACAATGTATTAGGATACAACGGAACTATTTCAGGATTTAACTACGGTTTAGGATATTATTCTTACAACATACTTACACACGTTATGACCCCTTCAAAAGCAATTGTGATCTGGAAAACGACTTCAGGTACAAATTCACAATCTGTTACAAGTCCTTCAACTGCAACAGAAGCATACCTTGTTAAAGTAACTGCTGTTACTCCGGGAGCTTCAAACAGTGTTGTAACTTATAACTGGACACAAGTAAAATAATTAATAACAATATAAAAAAACATGGGATCATAAAACTGCTAGAGAAAATTGTAATAAAAGCTGACCGGCTATCCATTGCATAATTACTTTAACGACTTATTCCCCCATGGCTTAAAAACGGCTTTATAAAGTTACCGCAAACATTGTAAGTGCAGGCATTTAAAAAAATACACAGACTTAATCAATAAGCTGCAAAATTAATAAAATTATTTAAAAAATTAAATAAACAATACCATCATGAATAAAAGAAATACTGTCAACCTCCTTTTATGTAAGGCTGCGACACTTTTTTCAGCACTGTTATTTTTCTCTTGTGACACCGAATACGTGGATAAAGTAAATGATATTCCGGGCGATGTGATAAAAGTTCCGGGATACAACCAAATTGAATCCTTCATCATAAAAGATGCAGAAAACAATACTTTGAGTGCTGCGCTGACAGAAAACGAGATCGTGATTACCTGGAGCAATTATATGATCCTTCCGGAAACTATTAAACCGACTATTATTCTTGGTCAGGAAGCTGCTATAGCTCCTGCGTCAGGTACGGAAATTCCTTTTAAAGACGGGGCTCTGTTTACCGTTACTTCAAAAGCCGGAACAAAAAAACAGTATACACTAAAAATTGACTTAAGACAAAAACAACCCAGAGCCTGGACAGCACATCATCCCGAAACACTGTATAAAGGTCTTTTGCAAAGCCAGGTAAACAATGGTCAGGCTGATCATATAGACAATTTATGGCTAAGCCAAAAAGAAACAAAAGTTTACTTCGTTGCCGCCACTGACCAAAAAGAATATACCGCAGAAACCGTTTATGTAGGCAAAGGAACCGGTACTTCACCATTTTTAAATTATGGTGTCTATTACTTTCTACCTGAAAACATGCCTAATGGCAAGTACGATCTTCGTATAAAAAATGGAGCCTATACGTTGCAAAATTCAATTGTTGAAAACAGATTTAAAATTGAAATTGCGGATTCTCCCGATTTTAACGTCGAAAGATATGGTTTTCCTGCCACTAAAAATAAGGGAGAAACTATTGAAGTCAGAGGTAGTCAATTGAATACCATTACTGCAGTAGAGCTTTTTAACTATGAAGATCCAAATGTGGTTTATCCACTGGAAATTGTAAACGTTACTTCCTATAAAGCTGTTTTTAAAGTACCTGCCAATACACCTCCTGGCGGATACTTTGCGATGAGGTACAAAAGAGGGAACTCTGATCCTACAGAGACCTATAGCCCTGTTACAATTAAGTAAACTCCAATACAAAAACACTTTATAGTATCCTTTGGCAAGTAAGACTGTCAAAGGATTTTTTCTTTTTATTCCCAGAAAATACTTCGAATTTTAATAGAAACCTTAACCCTAAAAAACCTATTGAATCCAGCGTCTCACATCAAAAAACAAAATGTTTTTTATAATTTCTTCTCGTTAGATCATACCCAATTTCATCATTAGGAACATGCTTTCGATAGTTCTGCGATCTCATCTTTGCTATTTATAAAAATTTTCAGGAGACACTTCCATAATTATAAATTAAATCCTTTCGATTATTCATCTTTTTACTCACCTTGCTGTTATTAGTCTTTTATTTACAAAAACATTCAAAACAATAAAAAAAGGTTAAGATCTCTTGCATAAATACATTCATTTTTAATAGTTTAACTCTCTTTAACCTTTATACGTTTTGCCAATATAATTTTACTATTAATTACTTTTAATCCGTTCAAATCGACCCTAGAACAAGTAATCATGATGCATCACATCTTGTTATTAGAGAAGAAGGAATAAACCCATAAAAGCAATAACAATGAGCACAGCTGAGCCCGTAAACAATAACTTCACCGTGTTTGGTATTGATATTTCAAGATACCAAGGAAATGAAATCAGTTTTCTTACTAAACAAACCGATAAACTCTCTTTTGTAATTTGTAAAGCAACAGAAGGAATAACCTACACAGATTCAAATTTCAGCACCAATTGGCAGGCCATTCAAACAAAAGGTTATGTTCGCGGCGCTTATCATTTTTATCATTGCAATGACGATCCGGCAAAACAAGCCGCTCATTATCTGGAAACTGTTGGATCCATTCTAGACACCGACTTCCCTCCTATTGTCGATTTTGAAGGGGTAAGCATCGATCCCGGAATTAATCGCGAAAACATTCAACCCAACTTATTACAATTCTTAACCTTACTACAGCAAAAAACAGGGAGAAAACCTATTTTATACACCACCAACAATACCGCAAATAAATACCTGACTAATCCTGAATTTGCCAACTTCTACTTATGGATTGCAGATTACAGCAACTCTTTAGCCTTACCGACTATATGGAAATCAACAGGCTGGATACTTTGGCAAAAATCTGCAAGCTACATGTTGGATGATCAATTAAATGATTTTGATGTATTTAATGGAGATGCCAATGCTTTTTCAGAGTTCATCCAGTCCAGTAAAATTAAGTGAACGTATGATTATCAAGTTAAAAGTTGTGGAGACGGATTGATTTTTTTCGCCACGAATTACACGAATTTTCACGAATTATTTTTTTTGTGTCGCAAAATGGATGAAATCATTTTAAACCTTTAATCGGTGGCAAATAAATAATTCTTGAAAATTCGTGTAATTCGTGGAAAAACAACCTATTAATTAATAACTTAAAAATAGTGCGTGATAAGATTAAAACAATTAGATAATCTGTGCAAATCTTTTCAATCAGTGGCAAAAAAAATTCGTGCCAATTCGTGAAATTCGTGGCAAAACAACCACAAAAACCTGCTCCCCTTTAATTAATCTGACTATTTTACAACTCTACCGTTTTCCATTTCCCGGTTCTAAAAACAAGCACACTACTGGTTGCAAGCACAATTTCGGAGATCAGAATCGCAATAAATATTCCTTTTGGTCCCCATTGGTAATACATACCCAGTAAATAAGACAAAGGAAGCTGGATCATGTAAAACATCAGGATGTAAAGCATCGTTACCGTATTTACACTACCCGCCGCATTTAAAGCACGCGAAATCACCATGGTATAACCGAAGAAAAAGTAAGCAATAGCCATATATTGCAGATAGGTACTTGCGTAGGAAAGAATTTCTTCATCATGTGTAAAAAAACCGGCCAGCGCTTTTGCGTAAAACAGCAAGAAAATAGCAATCAGTCCAAGGAAACACATGTTAAATGTCCCTGTTTTCCATACCGAGGCTTCTGCCCTTTCCGGCTGTTTTGCTCCAAGATTTTGTCCAGTTAATACACCCGCAGCATTAGCAATACCATATGCCGGTAAAACACTAAACATGATGATTCGGTTCGCAATGATATACCCTGCCAGTACATTTTCGCCCAGTTTTGCAACAATCACAATCATTAAAAATCGGCTTGAAGAAGGTACCAGGTTTTGAATCATCCCTGCTGTTGCTAGTTTTAATATGCGTTTCATCAAGGCAGGAACCATCTTTAACTGTCGTTTTCCAATGCTAATTGTGGTATTGTTTCTAAAAAGATACCACAGCTGATAGGCCACGCTAAAGACATTTGCAATCACCATAGCCACGGCAGCTCCTAGTAAACCTAATTTAGGAAAGGGCCCTAATCCAAAAATCAGTACGGCACACAAAAATCCGTTCAGAATATTTGAAAAAGCCAGCGTTCGCATCGCCATAGAAGCGTCACCCGATCCTCTAAAAACCCCATTAATCAAGATACGCATAATCATAAAAATCAGTCCTGCGAACATCGTTTTAGAAAAAGTATTGCCATAGGTAACCAGATGTTCCGATCCACCCGCAAAACGCATAATCTCCTGATTAAAAATTACGGCCAGAACACTACAGATAACGGAAAGAAAAATTCCAAGATAAATAACCTGCATTGCTGCCTGTCCGGCTCTGCGCGGTTTCTGCTCCCCAACTCTTCTTGAAATCATTGCTGTGGCTGCAATACTCAAACCCATCGCCACCGATTGGATCAGAATCACTACAGAATTGGTAATTCCAACCACCGTAATGGCGTTTTCACCAAGACTACTTACAAAAAGAAGATCTACTAAAACAAACAGAGACTCCATACTGAGCTCTAACATGGTGGGTACTGATAACAGGAAAGTTGCTCTGTTGACATTTCCTGAAGTAAAATTCTTTTCAGTTCCTTGCAATGCAATCCTGAATAAAGTAACTATTGAACGTATTTTTACTAGCACAATTATGGGTTTAAAAGAAAATATTAAAATTTATTTATTGTTGAATGTGAATATCAGTGACACCTTCGGTACTGTTACAGCTGCATAAGATAAGTTTCGGCCGTTTTTTAAGACGCTTTGAAACCGATCTTACCTAAACCTCGAAACTTTTTTGTCTATCGTGGTTCTTCTCTTTGTTACAGAAAGTGCCGAAGCATCAGGATAGCCGATAAAAAAGAGTCCTAACGACTGCTCATTAGTCTCCAAACCAAAGCTTTTCACGTATTCTACTGCAGCGCCACTTGAATCCCAATAGGAACCCAACTCAAATGAAGTGGCACTTAGGGCCATGTTTTGCACGGCACAGGAAACTGCAGCCACTTCCTCCCATTCCGGAATAGTAACTTTCGTACTTTTAGAAAGTATCACCCCAATTAAACAAGCTGCTTTAAGCGGGTATCCTTTTAGATAATTATACTTTGCCATTCTTTTGTCGGCATCAGAGAGTTCTTCATAGAGATGCTTGTAGTAAGTAACCATAAAATCTCCATATTTTTCAAGTTGACTATCGGTGAGCACAATAAACCTCCAAGGCTCAGTCATTTTATGGGTAGGTGCCCATGTGGCGTTGGTCAGTATCTCGTTCAATACAACTTCGGGTAAGCTACCCCCTATATAGGAATCTGCATAAATACTTTTTCTGGAACGAATTATTTGGGTTGCCACTTCAGATGAAGCGGCTATTTCACTTTTTTCCATGAATGTTGTGAGGATTAAAACAATAATTAGATAAATTAAGTACGAAAAATATGTAAATATATTTTGCTATTTAAATTTATTATAAATAGCTTTGCTGAGCAAAATTAGTTATTTATAATTAGAATAAATAAGAATAAAACAAATGTATGTAGTAATTTTCATAAAAACAATAGAAATGAAATTATCTCAGAAATAAAAAACTACCCGTTTCCTTAACCCAAAAAAAGGCTAAACACCTAAAAAAACAAGTGTCAAATAGTCAATAATTATTTTATAGTTATGAAAAATAAAACCGCCCGATCCTACTTATCAAAAGTGTCGATCACCAACAAACTACAATCTGTAAACCCCAACCGATATACCACTTAAAAAAACCTTTTCTACTCTTAAAAGAGCATCACAGAAAAGCCAATTATATCAATTAAACTACACCACAATGCAAGAAAAATCCACAATACAAAGACATGAAAATGGTCAATTAAATCCTCAACTTGCCGCATCACATCTTCAACCTGAAATATGGGAAAAAGTAAACAGACTCCAACTAAGAAAAATGTTATGCGAGTTTTCACATGAATTATTACTTATCCCTGAATTAAAAGATACTCAAGGAATATGGGGGCTTTACAGCCTTAGCACCCAAGATGGAGTAACCGAATATCAGTTTAAAGCACAACTACTGGCTTTAGATCATTGGTATATTGACAACAACTCTATTTCTAAAACAACAAACGAACAAACCGAGCCTCTTGACGCTATAGCATTTTTACTTGAATTTACAGAAGAATTAGGCTTTTCTGAATCAAATCTGCCTACTTACCTGGAAGAAGTAATCAGTTGTCTGTACGGCAGCGCTTATATGCAAACCAACAGCGAACTTACAGCCAAAGATTTGACAACAGCAAGTTATGCCGATGTTGAACATGCCATGACTGCCGGACATCCTTGTTTTATAGCCAACAGCGCCAGGATAGGTTTTGATGCGATAGATTATCAAAATTATAGCCCTGAAGCGGCAAAACCACTTTCTTTAGTTTGGGTTGCCGGTCATAAAAGCCACACCGAATTTACCAGTATTCCTCCCCTTAGTTACCGTCAGGTGATGGAACAGGAATTAGATACAGATCTAAAAGCATCTTTCGATTTGTTGCTTAAAGAAAAAGAACTTGATCCACAAGATTATATTTACTTCCCAATTCATCCATGGCAATGGCACAATAAGCTGATTTATTTATTTGCTCCCGATATTGCTACATCAAAATTAGTTTGTTTAGGTGATAGTAAGGATTTGTACATGCCACAACAATCGGTGCGTACCTTTTTTAATGTAAGCGATAACAAACGCTTTTATGTTAAATCTGCACTTTCTATTCTGAACATGGGCTTTATGAGAGGGTTATCACCTTATTATATGCGAACAAACCCACCGATTAGCGAATGGGTTGCGAACCTTGTTGAGAATGATGCTTACCTGCAGAAAAAAGGGTTCACTACATTAAAAGAGATTGCTACAGTGGGTTATACCAATACTTATATTGAAGAAGCAATAAAAATTGATTCTCCTTATAAAAAAATGCTGTCTACGCTTTGGAGAGAAAGCCCGATGGATAAAATAGCAAACGGAGAACGTCTGATGACTATGGCTGCTTTACTGCATATCGATACAGAAGGAAACTCATTGTTGGCAGAATTAATCAAATCTTCTCCTTTGGATGCAAAAGGATGGATTCAAAGTTATTTGCAAGCTTATCTAAGTCCACTTTTACATTGTTTTTACTACCATGATATGCGTTTTATGCCACATGGAGAAAATCTGATTTTGGTATTCCTCGACAATGTTCCGGTCAGAGCCATTATGAAAGATATTGGTGAAGAAGTAGCCGTTGTAAATCAGGAAAAAGAACTACCTGAAACGGTAAAACGAATCATTATCAATGTTCCTGAGGACCTTAAAATCCTGACAATTTTCACACAGATATTTGACTCTTTCTTCCGATACCTGAACCACGTACTGGTAGAACATGTTAATCTGCCGGAAGAAGATTTTTGGGGTCTTGTAGCGGACTGTATTACCGAATACCAATCCGAATATCCTGAACTGGAGGATAAATTCAGAAAGTATGATTTGTTCGATTCAGAGATTATTAAAACCTGCTCTAACAGACTGCAAATGCAAAACAGTTCAAAGATGCTTGATGCGACCAATCCTTTCAAGAATCAAAAATTTGCCGGTACCTTAAAAAATCCACTTTCTGTTTATCAGACCAAATTAATCTAGTCCCTCTTTAAAAACTATAATACGCTAAAACCATGAATATAGATACGCTGATCTCTCCAATACAAGCATCCGAACATTTAGAAAAATCCGTTTGGAACAAAGTAACCCGTCTGCACCTTAGAAAAATACTTGCCGAATTCTCTCATGAACGTCTTGTAATTCCTAATTTAATCGAAAGCAAAGACGGCTGGGGAATCTATCAACTTAGCAGTTCAGATGAAAAAAACACTTATCAATTTAATGCTAAAATACTGGCTTTAAACCATTGGTATATTGATACTGATTCTATTGAAAAATTTACGGAGGGTGAAACTGCTGCATTAGACGCGCTTAGTTTTATCATCGAATTTAAGGCAGAGCTGGGAATTCCTGAGGAATCTTTACCGGTTTACCTGGAAGAGGTCTGCAGTACATTGGCCGGAAGTGCTTACTTGCATTATTATGGCAAACCAAACTCAAAGGAGTTATTAAGTGCCGGCTATCAGCAAACGGAATCTACCATGACCGGTCATCCACGTTTTATTGCCAATAACGGAAGAATCGGTTTTACTTCCAGTGATCACAGAGAATATGCTCCCGAAGCAGCAGCGCCGTTCTCTCTGGTATGGCTTGCGGGTCATCGCTCTACTGCTGTTTTTACTGCCGTATTACCTTTAGATTATGATAAGGTGATGCTACAAGAGCTTGGCGAAGAAACCTTAAAAAACTTTAACGATCAACTCCTTGAAAAAGGGCTAAATCCAAAAGATTATTTCTTTATGCCGGTACATCCATGGCAATGGTTTAATAAATTATCTAATATCTTCTCAGCCGACATTGCTACGAATCGTTTGGTTTGTATGGGATACAATGAAGACAAGTACCAACCACAACAATCTATACGAACTTTTTATAATATCACACATCCCGAAAAATTCTATGTTAAAACGGCAATCGCTGTACTGAACATGGGCTATGTACGTGGGTTATCGCCTAAATTTATGTTGTCTAATCCGCCAATCAACGAGTGGATTTATAACCTGGTAAAGGATGACAATTATCTACAGTCAAAAGGTTTTATCATCCTGAGAGAGATTGCCAGTTTAAGTTTTGCACATCAGTATTATGAAACAGCAGTCCCGGGTGACACGCCTTACAAAAAAATGTTTGCCTGTTTGTGGAGAGAAAGCCCGGCGGACAAAATCAGCGGTAACCAACGGTTAGTTACCATGGCATCACTACTTCACATTGATAATGAAGGGAAAGCCTATCTTCCTGAATTGATACAAGCATCGGGTTTGACCACTTCTAATTGGTTACGTCAATACTTTAGCTGTTATTTGAGTCCATTACTTCACTGTTTCTACAAATGGGACATGGTCTTTATGCCTCATGGAGAAAATCTAATCCTTATTTTGGAAGATCATAAAGTCGTTAATGCTATTATGAAAGATATTGGTGAGGAAGTTTCGTTGCTAAACTGCAGTTTAGAAATTCCTGAAGAAGCTTTAAGACTTGCTGTTACTGTTCCTGACGAACGCAAAACACTGCCTTTATTTACACAAGTATTCGATTCTATCTTCCGATTTATTGCTGCAATACTTGTTGAACATGCCGATTTCTCGGAAGATGAGTTTTGGAAACTTGTAGCAGAATGTATCTTAGATTATCAAGCTGCACATCCTGAATTCAGTGAATCTTTCAAGAAATTCGACTTGTTTGTTGATGAATTCAGCCCTGATGCCTTAAATAAGTTACAACTGAATAATAACAGACAGTTAAGAAATCGTGCCAATCCATTTGAAAACCTGCCTTATATCGGTATTGTAAAAAACCCTGTAACTCCATTTTACACTAATAAATAAAAAATCAATTTTCGTGAATTATTTTACAACATTAAACAAATACATACCCACCCTACTCTTTACTGCTGTGTTCTTTTTATTGTCCTTACATACACAAGCGCAACAAAGCCAATCCGGCACCATCAAAGGTCAGGTTATGACCGAAGATGGAAAAAAAGTGCTGTACGGCACCGTTAGCCTAAATGGAAAATACAGTGTTAAATTAGATAAGGACGGTTGGTATGTATTTGATAAGCTTACTTCGAAAACAAATACCGTTACAGCAAGTATTATGGGATTAGCCTCTCAGACAAAAACGGTAACCCTAAATACAGGAGAAGAAATTATTCTGGACTTTACCCTTACCGCTGATGCTGAATCCTTAAATGAGGTTTTTATTGTCGGAAACAAATACAAAATCACTTCTAAAAAGAACAGTGAATATGTGTCGCGACTTCCAATCAAAAATCTGGAAAATTCACAGGTTTATAGTGTGGTAGACAAGGAACTTATTAAAGAGCAAATGGCTTTAACGGTCGAAGAATCTTTTAGAAATGTTCCGGGAGCTGCCCCTGCAAAAACCGGAGCGGGAATGCCTTCTTTTTTCTCGAGAGGTTTTCAAACCAGTGAAAATTTCCGTAACGGGATGGCGACTTATCTGCGTACAGGTGTAGATCTTGCCGCTGTAGAACGTGTGGAAACCTATAAAGGACCAAGTTCTACACTTTTCGGGGCACAAATGACCTCATTTGGAGGAATTGTAAATTATATCACTAAAAGACCTTATGACCATTTCGGAGGCGAAATTGGTTACACAATGGGAAGTTGGGACTTGAGTCGTGTGACCTTAGACATCAATACTCCGGTTAAAGATGCAGAAGGTTTATTTGTGAGGTTAAATGTAGCCCGCCAAACCGAAAACACCTTTCAGGATCAAGGTAACAGCGCTACATTACTTATTGCGCCAAGTATTACCTATCAGGTATCGGATCGTTTGAAATTTACCTTGAATGCTGATTTCCAAAGTACACAGGGAATTGCTCCGGGTGGATGGATGATTTCTCCAAAATTAGGTGTAAACAGTTTCAACCACCTTAATCTCGATTACCGTACCTCACTTAATGATAACTCTCTGGTAAGTAAACAAGCTTCAACGAGTATATTACTTGAAGCGGAATACAAAATTTCCGATCAATGGACTTCTCAATCCCGATATGCTTACGGTGGAGGTACTTATGACGATTTGTATATTTTTGACTTTATCTGGCAAAATACATCCTCTGTTGATCGTAATCTTAGAACATTCACTGATGAAAAGGACGTTAGAAAAAACTTCCAGCAAAATTTTACGGGAGACTTTAAAATCGGCAATTTCAGAAACAGACTTGTAGTTGGTTTTGACTATTTATCCAGCTTTAGATCTACCCGATACGACGGACTAGGTTATGCAGGAAAGGTTTTTGAACCGGCAAATCTGGATAATTTAGGTAAAACACCTGTAATTAGAATAGAAAATGTTGAATCTATTCTGGCAAAACTGGACACAGGTCAGAACCAGACAAAAGAATCTACTTATAGTGTTTATGCTTCAGATGTTTTCAACGTAACAGACCAGCTTTTAGTTATGGCCAGTTTACGTGTCGATCGTTATATTGGAGATGGTACAACAAATACAAAATCTCGTGCAACTGCTGGTAACTACAATCAAACTGCATTCTCTCCTAAATTTGGTCTGGTATATCAAATACTGGAAGATAAACTATCTGTTTTTGGAAATTATATGAATGGTTTTAAAAACATCGGTACTAAGGAACAACCGGATAAAACAATTTCTGTTTTCAAACCTCAGGAAGCGGCACAACTGGAAGGTGGTGTTAAGTTGGATTTCTCCGATAAAATCAATGCGACTGTAAGTTATTACCAGATTGATGTCACTAATAGTTTGAGAAATGAAGTTACTCCACAAGGAACTTTTGTTATACAAGACGGAACACAAAAAAGCAAGGGAGTTGAAATTGAAGTTATAGGAAGACCTTTTTCAGGTTTCAACTATGTAGCCAGTTACGGTTATAATGACAATGAGTTAACAAAATCAACTGCTAGTGCACCGGGTAAAAGAGCGGCAGGTACTCCAAAAAATGTCGTTAATCTTTGGGCAAGTTACACTATTGTGAAAGGTAAAGCTCAGGGCTTAGGAATGGGAATAGGAAATTCTTATGTTTCAGATGCCTTTATTGACAACACCAATACGTTTACCCTTTCTTCTTATAATCTTCTTGACGCAACCTTATTTTACAACCGTCCGAAGTATCGAATTGGTATTAAAGCCAACAATATTCTGGACAGACAATATTGGGTAAGTGACGGTTATTATGCACGTCCGCAAAAGCCGAGCAATTTTATGATCAACTTTACCTATAAATTTTAATTAAAATGGACTCTATCGATCAGCGCACTTTCCAATCCCGTAGAATACTGTTGGGGGTAGTAATGACTTTTGCCATTCTGGATCATACCCGATTGTTTTTCCATTACTGGAATACCAATCCGGCAGATTTGGATCATACTACTTTCTCTTTGTTTTTTACGCGATTTATATCGCATTATTTTGCGCCGGCAGTATTTTTTGTAGCCGGTATTGAATTATTCCAGTGGATGGGTAAAAAGACGAAAAAACAAAATATATGGCCTTTATTCCAGTTGGGCAGTGTGCTGATCCTTATTGAAATTTTCATAAACAATTTCTTATATACGTTTGACCCTTACTACCGCACGATTGGCGTTTTTATCATCGGTTCATTAGGGTTATGCTTATACTTTATGGCGGGTTTACAATACTTAAATAGAAATTGGATCTTAGGGATCAGTTTAATTATTATAATCGGTCATCATGTATTAGATTCTATACAAATGAAAGGGGATTCGCCAAATGCAATCCTCTGGTATTTGTTGCACCAGCAAAAATTTATACCACACAATCAAAGTTTATACATCGTAAATTATACCTTACTTCCTTGGTTGGGTGTTTTATTATTGGGGTATTTTTGGGGGTTCTTTTGCAGATCCGAAAGTTCTCCTGTACTTCGAAAAAAGGTATTGTTGTACAGTGGTTTTATTCTGATAGCGGTATTTTTTGTATTACGAGGCCTAAATGGCTACGGAGAATCTATCCCCTGGAAAACAGGAAGTTCTTCACTCCTGAGCGTGTTATCGTTTTTCAATCTTACGAAATATCCGGCTTCACTGGAATTTCTCGCAATTACACTTGGTCCAATTTTTCTATTTCTCGCCTATGCCGAAAACTGGAAAAACAGAGTCGCTCAATTCTTTTTTACTTTAGGACAGTTTCCTTTGTTTACTTATCTCTTCAGTACGCTTATTATACATTTAGCAGCCATGGCTTGGTTGTTTTTTAATGGAAAACCATTGCAAAATATGGTCATAACAACTGCTTCTTATAGTGCTAAAAGTCCATTACTTAATTATGGCTACTCTTTAGGTACCGTCTATCTGCTGTGGCTTGTATTTGTTCTAATCTGCTATTTTGTGGTAAAAAAAATAAAAGCCTAAATAGTTGTATCATCGAAGTCTCATGCCTTATTTTCTGTAGTCTTGTCAATTTCGACGAAGGAGAAATTCCGCAAAGAAAAACGCTAATCTTTGTCGAATGTTGGATGCGATTTCTCCTTCGTCGAAAGGACAAACTGGAGAGTGTAATTGTATAAACGAGGTATGTATGTTTTAGACAAACTAAATTTTCGCATTCCTTTTTTACTACGCCACAGGTTTTGCATTTGATCCGGTAAAACAGTTCCACTAAGATTCAATACAAAAATTACAAATAGTAAACTCTTAAGAATAAAATATAGTCATCCTACACTAACTAGCACGAATTATTTTTTTTTAATTCAAGTTAAATTTGCATATTCGTAAGAAATACAAAAAAGAATGGATGATTATTTAATTGGGATTGGTAAACGAATAAAAGACATTCGCAAGAACAGTAAAAAAACAATTAGCACCGTTGCCAATGCTGCCGAAGTTAGTAATGGACTAATATCGCGCATTGAAAACGGAAGAACAATTCCTTCCCTTCCTGTTTTATTAAATATCATTAGTGCATTAGAGATTGAAGTTTCGGCCTTTTTTGAAGGAATGCCTAAACCCTCGGGACAAAATTATATGGTATCCCGTGCCGAGGAAAATTCCATAATCGAAAAAGAAGATGATGCAAAAGGTTTTACTTACCAATATATCTTTGGCAAACAACTTTCGTCTATCGGATTTGAAGCTGTTTTATTAGAAGTAAAACCAAATTCACAAAGAGAAAAAGTCGAAACGGATGCTTACGAATACAAATACATGCTTTCGGGAGAATGTGTGTATATCATAGGCGATGATGAAGTATTGATAAAAGAAGGAGATTCGATCTTTTTTGACGGTAGAATTCCGCATGTTCCTGTAAATCGAAGCGCAACAACTGCCAAAATGCTGGTATTATACTTCTTTTTTAATACCCAGAGAGATTAAAAACAGGGTCAAGTTTTAAGTCTTCTTGATCTTTTTTTGCCACGAATTTCACGAATTGGCGTGAATTTTTTTTTTGCCACGGATTAAAAAGATTAAAAGGATTTAATCTGTAGGCGTCAATTTAATTCTATCTAATACTTTTTTAGGTTACTGGTAAAAACTATTTTATGTTTCGTGTTCTTGATTATTTTGATCTTTTTTATCACGCAGATCTAGCAGATCCGGCAGATTTTTGCAATTGAACTGATAAGAAAATCCGTTACCAGAACAATAGCAAACAGACAGCGCAAATCCGCTAAATCCGCTAAATCTGCGTGCCATTTTCGTTTAGCATTTCGCGAATAGCCACAAATTATTTTTTGCCACAGATTAAAAAGATTAAAAGGATTTAATTTGTAGGGGTCAATTTAATTTTATCTAGTACTTTTTTAGGTTACCGGTAAAAGAGTGTTTCCTATTTCGTGTTCTTGATTATTTTGATCTTTTTATCACGCAGATTCTGCAGATTTTTGCAATAGAACTGATAAAAAAATTCGTTACCAGAACAATCGCAAACAGACGGCGGAAATCCGCTAAATCCCCTAAATCTGCGTGCTATTTTCGTTTAGCATTTACGCGAATAACCACAAGTTATTTTATCAAAAGAATTAAAACGGCAAATAGATATAATCCGATTACCGCTATCATGATTAAAGCGATTTCAACCGCTTCAGCAAAAGTGATGTTGTGGTTCATTGTGGTTTTCTCTTCGACAAACTCTATCGTTTCTACACTTACGCCAAAAGATTTAACACTCTCAAGATGTTTTTCTTTCTCTATTGGTACATCATTTTCTATAGCCGATAGTACCGTTTCTAAAGCCTGAACCTGGTTTTTCTTCTTTATGTCTCTAAGTATACGAACAAGGCTTATTTTTTGCCCTTCGTGAATTGTTTTTTCTACTGTGATCATAAGTTTTAAATAATAATTTAAAAAATTTACACAACGGAAAAAAAACAAAACAACAGGATACACTACAGATTGAAATCAGTCCGTACCGTATAATTACTTCTTCCGTTATTTGTTTTAAACAAAAATATAAATTTTCTTACAATATAATCATAAAACTAAGAAAAACTTTATGAAAATTTTCATACTCTCTAAAAAGTATTTATCAGAGTCATCACAACAACGTATAAGTAAAAACAAAAAAACTCCTCCTTTACCTGAAATAAAGGAAGAGTTCAAAAAAAATAAACACAATATATTATAAGAGTATAACTCTTAATTCATTTAAACTTTCAACGATATAGGTAGGAGCAGCTTCCTGAATTTGCTCACGGGTCTGCGCACCTGTCAAAACTCCGGCTGTCATACCACAATGGGCACTTTTTCCTTCTTCAATGTCAATAGCCGAATCGCCAACTTTTAAGACTTTCAAAGGATCATTTACCCCCATAAGCTCCATTGCCTTTAAAATCATATCGCCGTCAGGTCGTCCGTTTTTAACATCGTCGGCAGTTACTAATGCATCAATGGTCATTCCTACTTTCCAGCCGAGTTTATCCAGTAGTTTATTGGCTGTACTGCTATCATAACCTGTATTTAAAACCACTTTTATATGATTAGCCTGTAAATCTTTGAATAGCTCCTCTGTGCCTTCAAAAGTTTTTACGTCCAATTCGTTGTATGCTTTTTCTAAAGTAATCTTAAAATTAGCGAATGCCTTTTCAGCCACACTCTTCACATTTGTTATACTCGTACAGGTTGTTAAAATATCGGTTATCGCCTGGTATTTTTCCTTACCTGCACCGTGTTTTAAAACGTCTTCCAAAGACACCGTAAATCCCTCTTCATTAATTACTTTTTGCACTGTTTTGTAGACTACATTTCCTTCGTCAACAGTTGTTCCGGCCATATCAAAGACCACCAATTCTATTCTTTGTTTCATTATTATACATTAAAAATTTTAGTAATATTCTCTTTTGAAAATCCGGCGCTCCCCGTCATTCCTTTTCCTCCAATTCCGGTAATGATGTGAATATTGTCACCGACAGTGTGCTCAAAAACATCTTTGGTTTTGCATTGCGAATAGGTTCCGAACCATCTGTTTTGAATTTCGTAAGTCGGCAAATCGATAATCTTTTTTGCCTCCTGTATCATAAAATTATCAATATCCATATCCAGATTAAAACCCAGATCATCACTGTTTGCTGCGGTAGCGTATTGGTGTGAATCTCCCAAAATCACAGAACCATCCATTGCCTGTTTAAAGAGAATATGCACCCCCCATTTTTTCTCTAAAGAATCTGTATCTTCTTTGGCTTTAATGGCCTTAAACGAAGGACATTCATAAAAAGCTTCGTATCTTCTAATCGATAATCCCGTTAAAATGGAGCCGTCTAACTTGTAATTGGCTTGTGGTTTGGTTTGCAGCATTTGCAATTTTGAAACTTCAATATCACTTTTGAAAAACAAATCCGGATATAACGTTTTAAACTCACTGCCATTACAAATAATCACCTTTTTAGCCAAAAAAGTTTCGTTTGCGGCACTTTCTACTGTTACACCGGCATCGGTGTTTTCGCAGTTTACAATTGCTGTATTGGTAATTAATTCTAAACCCAAAAATTGCTGCATATATTCCTGAAGTCGGTAAATCATAGTTCTTGGTTCTACCGTTACTTCATCAGGAAAAAACAAACCTGCTTTTACATAATCGGAACGTAAACCCTGATATTTGCTCAGACATTCTTCTTTAGTCAACAAATTGGACTGATAGTCATTCCTTTTATTTATTTCAGCCAGCTCTTCTATAAGTTGTACTTCTTCGTCATTGGATGCCAGATAAACAGAGCCGTTTTGTCTGATCGAAATATCAAACTGGCTTTGAATTTCTTTGTAAATCAATAGACTTTCTCGTCCATAAGCTTGCCATTTTGAATCCATTCCTGACGGTACTACTTGTCCAAAATTCTGAATAGTAGCACTTTTAGGCATTTTATCTTTTTCGATAACCGCCACTTTTAATCCTTTTTTTAAAGCGTGATAAGCATGAAAAGTTCCTAAAACTCCTCCTCCCACAACTATTAAATCATATCTTGTTTTCATTTAAAAATAAATTATTTTCGAACTCGTTAGTCGTCTTTTGAATCACGCCTAACGGGTTGTATTTTACATTCTCTTTTTTCTTCTTGTTCTTTTTTTTAGTGAGGTACACCATTGAACCAATGCTAACCAACACTCCCATAGCGGCCACTATATAGGCTCCGTCTATAAAGAAATTCAACCACGACAAAGTTGATTGTCCGAAATTTTTATACAACAATACCGAAACACTCCCCAAATAGCCAAAAGCATCGGCCAGATAAATTAGAAATCCTGCGTTTCCTTTTATTTTGAAAGCAGCTATAAATCTATCGAAAAAAAGGCTGTTAAAAGGTACGTAACAAATGTACAATCCGAAGCCGGAGACCACCATCCAATAATAAGGGCCTATAGTTCCGAAGTGAAACAAAAGCGTCGAAAACCCAATCGACAACGAGCCAATTATCAATAATATATGATAGAAAAACAAGGCTTTCATATTGTCTTTAAAATAAAAAGCTGCACCCAAAACCAACAATACGATCACCGCCACAATTACTTCTGAACTGGCATAAACCGATGTATCACCTTTATATCCAATACTGTCCCACAATTCTCTTGCAAAATTGTCCCTAAAATCTCTAAAAGCCGTTAGATAAGTATAAAACAAAATCCAAAGTGTGATCGGGAACAAAAACTTCAAGACCACTTTTTTGCGATCCTTACTGCTCATCGGAATGCGTTTTGATCGCAACGTTATATCTTCTGCAGTTGGTTTTGGAATTCTTTCTAACAACCACGCAAAAAACAACAAGGGCGGTATAAAAATTAAACCCGTTATGGCCGGCATCCAAAAGGGTGAAAACCCCCAGGACTCCATTACAAAAAAACCGGTTGACTTTACTACTCCACTCGAAACGATAAAGCTTGTGCTTAATGCTACTCCCAGTATTTCGGTAAATTTTCTTCCTTCTAAATAAGAAAAAACAATGCCCCAAATCATCCCTAATGGAATACCGTTGATAAACATGCACAAAATATTGTAGGGTTTCGGAACAATTGCAAACAGTACTAAAGCTGCTTCTGCAATCCCGATTAAACCTAAAAGATAAAACACTCTGTTTTTCGCCTTTAGTTCCGAAATAATTTTTATACCGATAAATTTGGAAAGCACATAACCTAAAACCTGAGCAATAATCAGCAGGATTTTGTAATCAATATGAAATACTTCCAGTCCTTCAAAAGTGGCTACACTGAAGGGTTTTCTAAAAGCATACATGCAAAAGTACGCTCCGAAAGCCGCCAGTGAAGCCGTTAGTACAAAAGAAATATCTGATTTTTTCTTACTCATTCCTACTATTTTTTAAGGATCGGTAAAGCGCTCCCTTTCATTTCAGTGTCTTTTGCTTTGCTGTCTAAAAGTTGCAAAACAGTAGGTGCGATTTGGTTGCTGTACAATTGTTCTTTTGATCTTACTTCTCCCAAAACCTGAACGCCATTACCAAAAACAACCAGCCAAACCTGATCGGCACCATTTATTTTTGAACCGTGACTTCTCCAGGTGTCCAATGGTTCAGAACCACGACCGTGATCTGTTGATAGGATAAAAATTGTATTGTTTCTATAAAAAGGATCACCCTGAGTATAATTCCAAAGTTGTTTGATCAATCCATCTGTGGCGTGAGCTGAATTTAAGTAGGCTTGATAATTCCCATCGTGTGCAAAATCATCTGTTTCTCCGTAAGAAATGTAGATCAATTCCGGATGTTCTTTCTTCATGTATTCTAAGGCGTAATTAGAAGTAAAAGCATCAAATCGAACAGAATCCCAAGGAGAAGGTACTTTGGACTGTAATTCGTTTAAGAAAGTTTCTGTTGCAGAAAGATTTTTCCCTTTAGCTTCCTCAAAACCTGCATTTACCGGAATGCCCGAACGTTCTTCATTCACAATAAACGGAAACACATCCCAGCTTCCAAAAGCGGCTACTTTGCCTTTGTATTTCGGCAGTTTGTTTATTTTCTCTAAAACCGTTGTATTGGGATTGTTGAATTTATCATTGCTTTTAATGCGCACATCATCAGCAACTCCGCTTAATATTTCGTTGTAACCCGGATACGAAAACCACATGTTATTGGTTAAATTTACATCGCTTCCCTGATTCCTATTACCGTGCAATTGTCCCATTTTGGTTACTTCGTTCCAGAAAAAAGGCATTAATGCGGTTCTTCGTTCTTCGGGTGTAGCTCTCCAGAATTTTTCTTTTAAATGGGTTGTATCTTCTACATACTTCTTCTCGGCTACCAATTTCTGGTCAGCGCCCGTAAACAATTCCTGCCAGCGAAATCCATCTAAAGTGATTACTACTACTTTTGGATTTTTTACGGCTTCTTTTTGTTGCGCGTTTCCGCTAAAAAAACTTAGAAAAGCGACACTCGAAATTATTATTGATTTTTTCATTATTATTGATTTTGTTTTTATGGACCTTGACTCGTTGGCGGTTATTTTTTTTTTTAACACATAGAGACATAGTTTTAAACCGCTGAAAAAAGACGTTTCACTCTACATAAATCACATAAGACCATGTGAAAAAATCATGATTTTCTTTAAATATCTTCCCTTTTACGATTTCAATTCTATGCCTCTATGTTTCTATGTGTTAAACAACTTTTAATTGCTTTTTTTTTTCACATAGGGACATAGTTTTAAACCGCTGGAAAAAGACGTTTCACTCTACATAAATCACATAAGACTATGTGAAAAAATCATGATTTTCTTTAAATATCTTCCCTTTTACGATTTCAATTCTATGTATCTATGTTTCTATGTGTTAAACAATTTTTTATTAGAATTTCTATTTAATAAGCCACATTACGGCATTAATATCGTCTGTTCCTCCGTATTGACTCTTTAAAGCTGCCGTTACATTTTCAGAATTGGTTTCGAATTCGCTTTGCGGATATTTCCAACGTGTCGGAATCTTACTGCCGTTTTTATTTGCCGGTCCAACGTCAAATTTTGGAATGCCTGTTCTTCTGTAATTGAAATAGGATTCTCTCTCTGAGTTTTGAAAAAAGGCTACATATTTTTGCGTTAAAATCTGTTCCAAACCTGTTGCATTATTGCCTTGGTACACTACAGTACTCTGGTTTAAAAAAGCAGTGACATCGGCAGCAGTAACTCCATAAAATTCCATAGAAGCTTTAATCCCCTGATTGTAATACGCTGACGCATCACCATTAATCCATCCTCTGTTGATCGCTTCCGCAATTGCAAATTGTTGTTCGGCATAACCGATTAGGATGTAGGCTTCACCAATATAATTGCTGTAATATCTCTTTTCATTTGGGTACGATAATTTCCCCTGATCCGAAGCTACTTGCATAGACCCCTGCTCATCACCTGTATTGGCGGCGATGTAAGCATTCAAATTCAGAGGGTCATTGGCTTTAAAATAAAAAGAGGCAGGATCGGCAACTTTATAAATTCTTGGGTCATTATTTTGTTTTAGAATATTCAAATACGTCCCTCCCATTATGTTTCTGTTTCTGTTGAAACCATAGTTGCCGGGATTTATCTTGTAATTATTCCCAGTTTCATCTGAAAAATAACGGGTCATATTGTCTTTGATTCCTTCCATCAACGGATATTTTGACGGATTGCTTATTATTTTATTGAATTGACTGGCAACATCCAGTTCTCCTGTTTTTTTACTTAAACTGATTAGTACTCTCAAACGAAAAGTATTGATCGTTCTTTGCCATTTGTCTAAATCTCCTTTGAATAAAAAATCTCCTTGCACGGCTGTCGTTCCAATTTCCGCTTTTGCTACAGTTATTTGATCGTTTGCCGCATCCAAAAGTCTTAAAACCTCGGTGTACACTTCTTTTTGGGTGTCGTACTTTGGTTTTGTAATCGGGTTGTTGTTTTTGGCCTGTAAAGCCTCAGACATTGGAATATCCCCCATTCTTTTAGACATATAATCTAAAAAGTAGGCATTGAAAAATTTAGCCAATGCTCCGTATTTGTTTCTTGAATCTAATTTTCCAGCTTCTTTTTCCATGGCCTGAACATTAGATAGTGTGGTGTAACGTAAGGATGCTGAACCCCAGTTATAATCCTGATTTCCATAATAATCAAAAGAAATCGCCCAAAATTGATTGTCTCTTTGCGCACCTGACCACGGACCTTCGTCATCTACATTATTCATGACTCTTAAAACTTCGGTCAATAACATCGAAGGTGGTACACTTGTCGCACGATTGGGATCATCTGCCAGATCTTCAAAATTGGTGCAACTTCCCAGCATAAAAACCATTGCAAGAAGTAGTACGCTTTTATAGTGTTGTATTGTTTTCATTTTTGTTTGTGATTAAAATTTAAGGTCTAAGTTGATACCGTAACTTTTTACTGTTGGTGTTTGCAGCGGAGATGCACTCTCGTCTAAAAACTGATCTAAGTCGATATTTTTATTTTTTGAGAAATAAAACAAGTCACGACCAATCAATGAAATTGAAGCCGCACTCATAAATGATTTTTTCAGGAAAGAATTTGGCAAACTGTAAGTCAGACTCACTTCTCTTAGTTTAAAAAACGTCTTGTCAATAATATTGGCTGCATAATTACCGTGATACGATTTTGCATAATCCTGATAAAACATTTTAGTAGTGTTTGGCGCAAAAGTTCTGGTATCTGTAATCACATTCCCTTGACCATCTGTGATCAATTGTCCGCTTGTAATCACTACAGCATCGGTAACATAAGATTTTATTCCTTTTACATCATTGGCTCTTTCGGGTGTATTACTATCAAAATGTCTTCCACTCTGCCACATTTTCTGATTCACGTAGTTCTCGATTTTCCCACCATAGCGACCGTCAAATGTAAAATTCAAAGCCACATTTTTATACCTCAAATTATTCGTGATTCCCATGGACCAATCCGGTGCTTTGTACCCTACTTTTGTTTGATATGAATTAACAAGCGGTTTTCCGTCTTTACCTACAATTAATTTTCCGTCATTGGTTCTCATAAAATCATTGATATAAAAAGCATCAACACGATCTCCAATTTTAATTAAACCATTATTTTGAATGCCGGCGTAAACCTCTTTTAAGTATTCCTTATAAGTAGACCAGTTCACATTGAAATCCCAATTGAAATTGGTCGTCTTCACAGCTTTCACAAACAGCGCTACCTCAATACCTTTTGTCTGTGTTGTAATACCATTTTGCTTGCTTCCCTGATAACCTGTAGTTTCAGAATATTTTAAGTCAAAAATCTGAGGACCATTTGTATTTTGATAATAGGTAACATCAAAACCAAATCTGTTTTTAAACATTCTGGTTTCTATTCCTATTTCTTTTGAAGAGTTGAAAGCAGGTTCCAGTTTCGCATTGTTCAGAATTTCACCCACATAAGCAGCATTATAAGTTGTTCCTCCAATAGTAAAAGGATCTCTTAATCGATACGTATCCAGATTGCTGTAGATATCTAAAGAGCCACCTACTTTAGCATAGGAAGTTCTGATTTTCAGTAAATCGACTAAAGGAATGTCTATAATTTCACTTATAACGGCACTTAAACCAACTGATGGGTAGAAAAACGTATTGTTTTGTTCCGGTAGTCTCGAGTCGGTATCAAATCTTCCGGTAGCTCCAAGGAATAAAAACGATTTATAAGACAAATCCATTGAGCCGTACCAACTGTTGGTTTCAAAATGACTGTTGTAACTCGTTGGCTGCATTGGGGTTTGGGTGTTGCTTAAAGTATACAATCCCGGTATTTTTAAATAGTTCGTCGAAGCAACAGAATTCCTGTATTTATCAATATTAATATTAGCTCCAACGGTTGCTTTTACCTCAAAATCTTTAATCGTTTTATTGTAATTCAACATAAAATCAGAGTAGCTTTTGAACCTGTAATCATACTGTTCTTTGTAATCTCCTTCTGCTTTTTCTCTTCCATAAGTAGACATGGAATAAGGAAATTTTTCATTTTGAAACAAATTACTCACCACCATATTGGTTCTGATCAAAGCAGAAAAACTGTCGTTGAATTTGTGGTTTATACTTATTTGACCTGAATAGTCATTCTTGTAGTACCCTCTCAGCCATTCGTAAGCCATAAAGTAAGGGTTGTTGTAGCGCGTATATTCGAAGTTTTTCTGTTGAATGCCTTCTTTTCCTTTTTGCCAATAGTCTCTTAAATCTCTGACATCATAATCAGCTCCACCCCAAATCAGCATATTGTAGATATAGCTATTGGGCCCGTATTGTACATTTGGATTGTTGGGAGAGGTTTGAAAATTAAAGTTTGAGCTGGCATCTACCCAGGTTTTATCACTCAAATTGTATCTTCCGCTTAGATTGAAATTGTAAATATTCAATTTCGTATTAGGATTGATTCCCTCCTGATAGGTTTTTGATAATGAAAAACGAATATTTCCTTTATCAAAATTAGAAGACAATGATAAATTGCTGGTAGACAGTAAACCATCTTCCATAAAATTATCAAAGTTATTAGCGCCTCTTGCCGTCCAAGGAGTTGCAATTAGTTTTCCATTTGCATCACGCGGACTATCGTATTGTGTAATTAACTGTCCGTCGAACTTTGGTCCCCATTGATCGTAATCAGCGTCATTGATTCCTCCTCCTTTACCGTCAACAAAAGCATAATTTCCATAAGAACCCGGTCCATAAGCGTTTTGTGTTTTAGGAACCGCATTGTAACCGCCCTGAATCATTGAGTTGTGATTGAATTCGACCACAAATCCTTTTTTATTGCTTGCTCCTCTTTTAGTAGTAATCTGAATAGCACCATTTCCACCTACAGAACCATACAGTGCTGCTGCATTTGATCCTTTCAAGACATTGATACTTTCGATATCGTCCGGACTAATATTCCAAGTGTCTGTTCCCAACGGTACACCATCGACTACAACCAGCGGACTTTTACCTCTCAAATACATTTTAGGACTGGTAAAAAATTCAGAAGAAGAAGCTACAACCAAACCTGAAACTTTTCCGGAAAGCGATTTCATTACATTCGCATCCCTTCCTTTAGTTAAATCTCCTTCGACCTCCTGAACAGAATAGCTTAATCTTTTCTTTTCCTTTTTGATTCCTAAAGCAGTTATGACCACTTCATCTAATTTTTGAGAATCAGGATTTAAAGTAATTACTGCTGAAGTTTTGCCCGCAGTATTAAAATTAACCGGTACATATCCCAAAAAAGAAATTTCCAGGATTTCACTACTTTTTTGTAGTTTCACTTCAAAATTACCATCCAAATCTGTGTTTACAACAGTAGTGGTTCCTTTAATCAGAACAGAGGCGCTGGGTAATGGCAGACCAAGTTCATCAATCACTTTTCCTTTAAAAGGGATTGTCTGAGCAACAATTAATGATGTTGAGAACATCATTAATACAATCATTAACGTTTTTAAGTTTTTCATTTGGTTAATCAAATAGTTACTATTAGTAAATTTTTACAGTGCAAATGTTGTAAATATTTTACTATTGGTTAACTTTTTGATTTTAAGAAATTCTTAACAAGTTTTTATGCTATTGTCAATTTAATGTTATCGTTGCAAACTTTGTGGTTGTTTTTTTAACCGCAAGGTTTATGGTAATTATAGTTTTCAGTGGCAGTCGCAGTTTTCCGCCTCAACTTACATTTCACAGTTTACACGATCGGGTGCAAAAGTAAAAGATTAAGTGAAAATGTATTTAAACCATATAAGGGATCAAGACATATTGTTGTGGAGGAACAAATATCTTGTAGTTATGTAATTTCGAATCAAGTTCAAAAGTTGTGGAATAATTTTTAGATTTCTTTTGTTAGCAGTAGCAGATCTTATACTTTTTCGCCACAGCTTTTTAAGTACCTAATTTTCCAACTTCTCGCTTTGACGATCTCGCAAAGACGCCAAGCCGCTAAGTTTTTTTTCTGTTTTTTCATTAATACTTTGCGATTTTGCGACTCTGCGAGATTTTTACTTCCCCACATGAACTTTAAGTATTTAAAAAGTGTTTCCAAAAAAACTTGGCGCCTCTGCAAGATTTTTGTTACCATACAGGTTTTTGCGTTGATCGTTTCACAGTTAAACCATAAAACAAAACAGTCGCAGTTTACAGTCCCAATTATAAACTGCGACTGTAAACTGCGACTGCAAACTAAAAACCGAAAACCAAAACTGTCAGGCTGAGCGAAGTCGAAGTCCTCGTAAAACTTTTAGACCCCACTCAGAAAGACAATAAGTACATCAAAAATGTAAAATGTAGATTGAAAACTGAAAACTGAGACTGAGACTGAAAACTGAGACTGAAAACTAAGACCTAAACAGTCTGCAAAGCCTTATAATAATCTTCGCGAGTACAAAATTCAAGATGTGCTTTTTTATGTGGCAGTTCAAGTAGGGTTTCGAATACAAATCCTGCTTTTCTGTTTAATAAATGAATTTTATGATTGCGTGCATCCGGTTCTACGACGACACGTTGGTTATTGGCGTCACAAAAAATAAAATCAAGAATTACCGTAAAAACCGACCACGTAAAACTGTTAATTGGTTTCTCAAAAGGCGCTACTAAAATGTGCATTCCTTTGTCTCCTTCTTTTACATTGTAATATTCTCCAATGCTATCCTCCTCCGGATTGTAACATTCTAATAAAAAGGAAGTAACGCCATTAAAAACGCCCATATAGACAGCGGTTTTTTGAAGAATCTCGCGATAGGAATCGTATACTTGTTCTAAAGAAAATCCATTCATTCCCCAATAAACTGCATAATCGCGGTTTACCCAATCATGCAATAGTGGCATATCGGTCTCTAAATCCAATGGGCGGAGTTCGAATACACCTGTACCGGGAATTGTTTTGACAAAAACGATATCGGTTATGGTTTTATTTTCGGTATAAGTTATTTTACTATTAATCATCTGTTGCTGAATTTAGCTATTATTTTTTTATAAGGTGCTATCATATTTTGTAATCAATTCAAGTTGCTAGTTCTCCTCTAAAATGGAACAAGTTAGTAGGATTGCCAAAAAAAGTCTCACGCAGATTTTAGCGGATTGAAATAAAAAAAACCGCTTAATCCGCAAAATCTGCGTGAAAAATATCTTAACCTAATCACATTAAGTTAAAGCTGTAGTCTATTCAAATAGTAAGAGATTACAAAAGAATAATTGACTAGCAACTTGAATTAATTATAAAATTTCTTCGAAGGCATTCGATTTGATGGTCTCGGAAGCAGGAACTCCAAACTCCTGAAAAGCAATTTTGGTTTCTACAGCATAATGTTCAACACCCGTCATTTCTTTAATGATATAGGAGTTGCGGTAACAAACCATTCCTAAATCCGGCGTCACAAACCCGTGTGTGTGCAATTCTGCATTCTGAACAAAGATTTCTCCTCCGTTTTTGTCAATGCTGTAATTTCTGTTGGCATCAAAACGTCCTTTATCATCCCATTGGATTCTCGATGTAATTCCTTCAATAAAACGAGGCATTTTATACCCGTATCCTGTTGCCAGAACTAATGCATTTGTAGTATGACGGTATTTTCTATCTTGTTCGACCTGATGTAATTCGAGCTCAAAAGATGCTTTATCATTGTCGTAATCTGCTTTTACACAGGCCGCATTAGTTCTTAAATTCACATCAATTTCAGCAATCACTTTTTTCGCGTAAATCGTATCAAAAATAGTTTCAATTAAATCTTTGTTGATTCCTTTGTAAAGCAGCTTTTGATCTTTCAGCAGGTAATCTCTTTTTTCTGCCGGCAGGCTATAGAAATAATCCACATATTCAGGAGAAGTCATTTCTAAAGTAAGTTTACTGTAATCCATCGGGAAGAAACGAGACGAACGTGTAATCCAATTCAATTGATATCCGTAAACATCAATTTCCTGCAATAAATCATTAAACACTTCAGCAGCACTTTGTCCGCTTCCTAAAACGGTAATCGATTTTTGCTTTTGCAACGCTTCTTTACTTTGAATATAGGCCGATGAATGAATTGCTTTGCCCTTAAGAGCTTCGCAAGATTTAGGAATATGTGGTGCGGTCCCTGTTCCAAAAACAAGTTTTTTTGTTTTATAAAAAGTAACTGCAGCGGTTTTAGTGCAAACGGTTTTTACAATATATACCCCCAGATTCTCATCATATTCGATCATTGAAACTTCTGTATTAAAAAATACATTCGGCAGTTTTTTAATCGCCCATTGACAGTACTGATTGTATTCGTTTCTTAACAGTAAAAAGTTTTCTCGAATATAGAACGAGTACATTTTCCCCTGCTCTTTTATATAATTTAAAAAACTAAACTGACTTGTTGGATCAGCAAGTGTTACTAAATCGGCCAAAAAAGGAATCTGTAACGTTGTGTCCTGCAAAAGCATTCCCGGATGCCAGTTAAAAGATTCATTCTTGTCAAAAAACAAACCGTCAAGATTCTCAATTGGAGCAGTAAGACAAGCCAGACTCAGATTAAAAGGTCCAACACCAACAGCTATAAAGTCGTATATTTTATTTTCCATAAGGGGTATTAATTTATCAATGTATATTCCTGACCGTGAGAAACGATTAAACCAATAATTTCTTCAATATCGGCAGGAGTTGTAAGCGGGTTTAATAAGGTGAATTTTAAGAATACTTCGTTGTAGACTTTTGTACTTGTTATAATGGCTTTTCCTTCGTTGAAAATAGCTTTACGGATGTAGCTGTTTAAGCCACAGAACGACCCTTCCTCATTTTTCCAAGGGGTGTAACGAAATACAACTGTGCTTATTTCGGGCTGGTGAATTATTTCAAAATCCTCTCTGTTTCTCAATAAGTTTGCGGTAAAAAGGGCATTGTCGATCGCCTTTTCCATGTAGGTACTCAATCCTTCCGTTCCAATTATTCTTAAGGTAAACCAAAGTTTCAACGCATCAAATCTACGGGTCGTCTGTATTGATTTTTTAACCATGTTTGGAATCCCTTCGTCTTCCTGTTCTTTAGAGTTCAGGTAATCTGCATGGTATTTTATGTAGTCCACATACGATTTGTCTCTCATGAAAAAGCCACTTGAACTTACCGGCTGATAAAAAGTTTTGTGGTAATCTATCGTCACAGAATCTGAAAGTCCGATTCCTGCCAGTTTGTTTTTATGTTTTTCACTAATCAATAGTCCTCCGCCATAAGCAGCGTCAACGTGAAACCATAATTTGTTTTCTTTAGAAATTGCAGCAATTTCAGTTAAAGGATCAATTGAGCCAAAATCTGTAGTTCCCGCAGTACCAACAATTGCAATTGGAATATTTCCAAGGTCTTTCTGTTGTTGAATTACTTTTTTAAGTGCCTGGATATTCATTCTAAAATCAGTGTCAACCGCTACAGGAACCACAGCATTCTGACCTAATCCCAATAAACTCAAATTCTTTTTTAAACTAAAATGACTTACCTCAGAACACAATACTTTAAACTTTGAAGCATCAGCAGGAAGTCCATCCATTTTAGGATCCATATTGTAATGCTTTTTTACATAATGATCTCTCGCTAAAAGCAATCCCATCAAATTTGACTGTGACCCTCCACTTGTGAAAATTCCATCAGCTCGCTCAGGATAACCTAATTTTTCAATGGTCCATTCTACCAGTTTCAATTCAATAAAAGTACCACCGGTACTTTGATCCCAAGTGTCCATTGACGAATTTAAAGAAGATATAAATGCTTCTGCAACCAGTGTAGGTGTCAGAATCGGGCAATTTAAATGGGCAATGTATTTTGGGTCATGAAAATGAATACAATCATTAAGATAAATATCTTTAAGTTCGTCTAAAACATATTCTAAACTTTTCCCTTGGTAATTATCTTCAAGTGAAATTGCATCAATCTTTTCTTTAATTGTAGCAATACTTGTACCCGTAAAAGGCGTGTCTCTGCTCTCCAAATGTTTAGCAATTAATTTAATTGCCTTTTTCATGCTCTTTTTATAAAGAGAAATGGATTTTTCATTATTAGAAAAAATATGTTTATTGTAGCTTTTTTCTAATACATTTTTTAACTGAATTGTTCTTATTTGCTCTCTTGCTTCCATTGGTTTATTTTATTTAGATTCATTCTAAAGAATAGTTTTTAGCAAAAGTATAGCCCATAAAAAACAAAGTCAATACTACACCGAGAGTAAATAAAACTCCCCAGAAGGGGTACTTGGTCTACCATACCTGTAGTAGGAAATAACTAATAAAAGTTATTAAATTTGAATGAAAATTATATCATTTTATTATCAATAGCATATAAAATCAACTCTGGGGTGGTATGTCTCCCTGTTTTTTTCATAATATTTTTCCGATGTGTTCTAAAGGTGTGTATGCTTATAAAAAAGAGCGATGCTATACTTTTTCCATCACTGCCTTTAGCAATCTGTTGTAAGATTTCATGCTCTCTAAAAGTAAGTTTCTCATTTACATCTGAAGGGGGTACAACGAGTACATCAATAAGTGAATTCAATGTTTTTGGACATAGATAACGCTCTCCGTTTTCAATCTTATAAAGTGCATCAAAAATGGTTTGTTCCTGACAATCTTTGGAAATAAATCCGTCAATTCTTTCTTGTAGAAAAGTATTTACGTTTTGTTTATTCTTAAAGTAGGATAAAATTATAATCTTACAATCCGGAAAGTTGGCACGCAGCTGTCTAAAATCATCTTCATAGAATAAAAAAATATTATTGGGATCTATAATCAGACACTCTACTTTATTCCGCTCCAAATGATTAAGTAACTGATCTTTAGAATTTACCAACGTTAAACTTGCCTTTTTAACAAATTTCTTTAGTGTATATTTCAGTCCGATTATATGTAGGTTTTCGGAATCAGCAATAAGAAAATTTTTCATTAGTTGTGTTTATCTAGAATTGGTCTAAACAAAAATAAGAAAATAATTCCATACTACTGTATTAAATTATTTGCAGTTATACTACTAAAAGAAAGAAACTGAGTACAAAATAAGACTTCTGTCTTAAAATAAGAAAGTCATTTTTAACTTACAGGATCATAAAGAGTGACTTAAAAGATATTCTTTCTACTTTACACTGCCTATAACTAATCTAAATAAATACTAAATTTGCGCGCAAAACAGCACGAATCAAATTAAGATGTTACCACTTGTGATTGAAAGATTACATCGCTGCATTACATCTTCACCATTGAAAACACATGAATAAAAAAATTAAAAAAAGTATCGGTTGGTTACACCTTTGGTTGGGTCTTGGATCAGGACTTATCGTATTTATTGTTGCTCTTACAGGAAGTTTACTCGTTTTTGAAAAGGAAATTGATCAGTTCCTAAATCCCGAATTTTATACCGTCAGCACTATTGGTTCCACCAAAAAAACCTTGGATTATTGTACTGCGGTTTTAGAAAAAGACTATTCAGTAAAAAAAATAAGCCGTATTAGTACCTATAATGATCCTATGCGGACCATTGTAATTGTTGGAAAAAATAAAGATAAAGAAGCACAAATATTCTCTATGGATCCTTATACAGGAAAAGTGCTTGGAACGGTATTACAAAAAAACCGCTTTTACTCCATTGTTTTATCACTGCACCGACAATTACTTCTTGATGATGTTGGAGAAATGATCACGGGTATTTCTTGTCTGATTTTCGTTTTCATGCTGATTTCAGGTCTTATACTTTGGTGGCCTAAAAAAATGAAAAATCTAAAACAGCGATTAACGGTTAAATGGAGTGCCTCGTTTAAAAGAGTCAACTGGGACTTTCACTCTACCTTTGGTTTTTATAGTTTTCTGGTCTTATTAATCATTTCTTTGACGGGTCTGACATGGTCTTTTAAATGGTTCGAAAGCGGGATGTATTTTCTGGCTGACGGTGCTATAAAAAAAGCTTCTCCAAAAGTAGAAAACCCAACAAAGATAGACCCGAAATTAGATCAGACGAGCTTTTATCAAAATCTATACAGAAAGACCGACAGTATTTTTCCATATAAAGGAAATATTCAAATCAGAATGCCGTCAGATACCATAAACAGTATATTGGTACTAAAAGAATATGCGGATATAAGTATTCCAAATCAATCCAGTGCGGTCTATTTTGATAAATACACCAGTAAAAATATCGAAACCAGACCTTATGAATCTTTTAGCAATGGAGACCGGGTAAGACGTCTTATATACCCGATTCATACGGGAAGCATTTATGGGTATCCAACTAAAATAATTGCTTTTCTGGTAACCCTTTTCGCCCTGACACTGCCTATTTCGGGTTTAATTATCTGGTTAGGAAGGAAGAAGTAGTTCTCATTTGAGGTTTCATGTTTCATGTTTCAAGTTTCAAGTTTTTATCACAGCGCGGTTTGCTTTCGCATACGAAACGTAAAACTTGAAACTTGAAACTTATGTTTGTATTCTTTTAAATTAAGAGCTTGAACAGGTTTTCCTATCTCTAAATTCCAATCCCCATCTTTACCTGTAATGTTGTTAGAAGCTGCAACTGTAATACCCAATGCATGCTCCAGGAAACGAACCGCAGCCTTTCCCTCTCTGCCTTTCGCAAATTCACAACCATAAATATTTATGTGATTAATTTTAGAAAGATCAATGTTTTGAAGCATCCAAAGCGCTATTTCCTCTTTGCTTCTCCATTTGTTTTCTATATAAAGAGCCCCACTCTTTCCGTGTGTTACTAAGTTGTAAACCGTTGAGGCGGTATTGTTTTTTGAAATATCATATATCGACAAATCTTGTACTGATTTATCGATATAGCTTTTTTCATCTTCATTCCTAAAAGAAGACTCAAAACCCGGTAAAATACCAGTATTGAATTTAACATTTTTTGCACTTATTTCCGAATAATTAAAAAATAAAGAAACAAAGGAGCACAAAAAAAATAGCGAGTTAAGTACTTTTCTTCTCATAAGCGTTACATATAAAAATCCCCCATTTGATATAAAATGGAAGGGAACAAATTAATTTTATCTAAATACTAAAAATTGAAATTCAGTTTATTCCTAAAATGAATCTCATTTCTTTGTTAATGACCGTTAAAAAGTCAAATAACATTTGTAAAAAAATGCTGCAATGAACAGCATTAAAAAAAATTAAATTACACTTAGATTTCTATTTATCAACTAACTAATCCTAACCAAAACAGAAAACATCTTCAAAAAAATAAAAGCTATTATGGTATTACTATATTATTTTTGAAAGCGAACATTTTACACTTCAAAATTAAATTCTATAAAAAAGTAGAATTGTCGTCTACTTTACATTTGAAAAAAATAATATTCTCCGGACTACTCCCTATTTTAGCGACGTTATAGCATAGAATCAGCTAATTCTTACGGCCTGCCGTTTCGATTATCAACTTTCGGAATCAATTAAACGCCTTTGAATTGATTTTCTACCCAACAAGAAATCCTGTCTCGATAAATCGATATAAACAGTTTCATTTTCGTTTTTAAAAGAAGACTCAAATCCAGATTTAGTACTGCTGTTGAGTTGATCCGTATTTGCACTTAGTTCTGAATAACTAAAAAATAAAGAAACCAGAGAGCACAAAAAAAAGGGTGCGTTAAGTACTTTTCTTCTCATAAGCGTTAAGTATAAAAATGTCTCTACTTAAAAACAGTAGAGAATTAATCAATTAATTGGTAGGCTTAAAAAATCTTACTCTATAGCAAACAGCCATCATTTGGGGCAGATAACGTTTGTTGAAAATTGCTGTGATTGGCAGCAACAAAAAAAATTGATTTGCGCTTAGCGCCTTATGTATGAGCTAGTTAAAATTAATTAAAAAAAAGTTAACAGAGCAACATTTATTAAACAAAATCAAACAAATACATAAAAAAAATAGTCACTAATAAATTCAACAACTACTCAATCATTGGTTAATTCCGACAAAACAAAGGTTTCTTGAAGTAAACCTGCCTTATAATACTTCTGAAAGTTTTATTTTGTTTGCTTTTTTTTTTATTCTGTTTAACTTATCCTAAAAAATCCTGCCGCAATTTTCAGAATTCTCTCCCAGACCAACATTTATAAATTTAGCACTATAAATAAATGAGGAGAAAATGTAAAAGTGTGCTCCGCCAATTTGGTATTGTGCAACAAAAGAGCTTCCTATTTTTTTGGCAAGTCGTTTAGAAATTCGCTACTCTTTTTTATCATAAATAAATCAAAAACAAGTCATTATAAATTGATTTTTGATTTTTAGTACCTCGTGTTCATCTTTGTTTTTTCGACAATTAACCTTAAAATAATATCTTAAATGAAAACAAGTATTGTTATAACAATGTTATTCTGTGCAATAACAGGATCAATCAAAGCACAGGATTTTGACAATAATGAAGTACATGTGGCTTATAGTGATGGTTTTACTCTTGGTGCAATTGATTCCTTTTCAAATATTTTACCAACAGCCATTATTGATGGCTTTACAGGAGAAAAAACAAAGATAGAGTCCGAATCCTCTTTTGGTATGATAGAAGCCGGTTACAGGTATCAAATTACGGATAGAAGTAGAGTTGGACTTGATCTTGGTTACCAGAATTACAGCTCTAAAATGATAACAGAAAAAACTTCAAAGGCAGTAAAGAGAGCCGTTGGTTACCTATTGATTTTGCCTACTGCACATTACACTTATTTAAGGATACCGCTAGTAGACCTCTATGGTTCAGCAAGCATCGGTGCTTATCTTACGAACGAAAAAATAACAGAAACAAATCAGAACGTAATTAAAAACAATTCTATCGATTTGGGTTGGCAGGTTAATCCAATTGGCTTGCGTGTTGGAGAAAAATTAAGCGGATTTGCTGAATTAGGATTTGGAATCAAAGGTTTTGTTACAGCTGGCGTTAATTACAAGTTTTAGAGTTCTGCCTTTACTGCAAAAAGAATTGCTAACTTGACACCTCTATGAGCAATAAAAATGCCACTGATTAAAGGATTAAAATGATTTATAAAATCTGTGTAAACCCTTTAATCAGTGGCAAAAAATAATTCGGGCCAATTGGTGAAATTCGTCGCAAAATGATGAAGGTAGTCGCGAAAACGAGGAATCTAAACAACTTCTTTTTTAATAACTTAAAAGAGTTAGATAGAATTTAATGAATTATACAGATTTCTTTTAAACCATTTAAGTTATTAAAATTCATTTTAGAGCTGTATTTGTGTCCCTTGATTAAACACCAAAGGTTTCTTTATTTGTTATTATTTATCGAACGTCACCTGAATTAAATTTCCTTCCTTGATTTGTTTTTCAAACCATATTTTATTCTGATTCGAAACGGTTACTTTTAGTCCGTTATTGGTTCGTTTAACTGTAATATCAAAATCTTGTCCGAATGCGTGCAGGTTTCGCAAGCTCATACCCGGCCATGATTTAGGAAGACGGGGCGTAAAAGTAAAACTATTTAACCCCACAGGACAAATACCAAATAATCCTTCCGTAAAAACCCTGCAATACAAACCGCTTTCTGCCGAAAGATGGCGTTGATTTCCTTCAGGATATGCCTCTACCGGATAAGGAACATGGTCGCCCAACAAACGGCGTTCGGAATAGTAATGCAAAAAATCCAATGCTTTATCGGTTTCTCCTGCGGCCAAAACCCCTCTTAAAGCATATAAAGTCGATCGGTCCCAGAAGGTTTTGTCACCGGCTGCACTGGCGAGTCCATCGGGAGTCCATAATTTAGAAGAAAACAAGGCGGCAATGGTTCCTTTTTGACGATCGTAAATGCCCATCGTCAGAGGTGTGCAGATCCAGGCACGCAAAACATCATTTTCTTTGTAATATTTATAGGTTAGAAATCCATCTACCTCAGCACCAAAATACTTTTCGATTGAAGCTTTTAAGTTCTGCGATTGGAGTTTATACAAATCCAGTTGTTTTGGGTTTTTCTTCAAACTTTTACCCAGATAAACAGCTGAATTTAAAGCATCATAATACAAGGATGAAGTGTTAAGATTCGCTTTCCCTGCCGGAAATCGTCCTTCCAGTTCATCTGAATCCGAATAAACCACTCCTTCTGAATTTAGCTTTAACCGACAATATTCTAAACACCATTCAATTAAAGGCCATACTTGTTCTGCTTCGCTAACATTCCCTCTTGCCAGTGCGTAACGTGCTGCGCCATAAGCAATCATGGCGGCATCACCACGATCGCCTGCACCGTCCCAGATATCAGTTCCTTCTGCTACAATCGAACTTGGGATGGGCTTATATTCTTTGTTGATGTATTTCGCAAAAAGCAAATACGCATTCAAAGAGGCTTTATTGGCGTAATCATAACCTAAATACGAAAAAAAAGGACCAATGTATTCTGCCTGATCGTTGGCCCAGATTGCCGCATAATACGATTCTCCTCCGGGGCTGTGCATGGGTCCTCCTTTTGTTTCAAAAATACTCTCGGCGGCTCTTAGTTTTGCAAACTCAAATTCGGTATTCAGGATCGGATCAGGGGTTTCTAATACCAATTTCGTTCTTAATTGACGAACCAGTTCCAAGCGATTCTTTTTCTCTGTTTCCATATTCAATTCCGGTATGGATTCGTTCTTTTTAGTAGCACAGTAAAAAACAGAGAAATCAATCGTTTCGTCGGGCTGTAGCACAAAAGTTCCTTCATTAGCAACTCGGGTTATCACGGTGTAACTGCCTTCTGTTCCTTTATCCTCCGCTGACTTATACTCAAAATTCATTTTCGGAATTTCTACTACACAGCTTTTATCAGCTGTATTTTTGATCGTGTAATTTTCGCAAAAAACAGGCAAAGAGGTTGACGGAAAATACTGTCGGGTTAGTTCTAAAGTATTGTCGACTTTACTTTTTGCGAGTAAAGTTCCATCTATTGTCATCGAAACTACCTTTTCATTGACAATTGGTTTATAGTTTACCAAAACAAACCGCATCGCATCCTGAGCAAACTGGCGAGTAAAACTGGCATGCGTGTTGTTTGGAATCGTTCGTAACATAGGCCAGACTAAACTACGGGTACTATTAAAAGAACCGTCTGCTCCTACTCCGTAACGAAGCACAGCGGAGATTTTTCTACCGCTCATTTCTATGTGATCTTTGTGTGGAATATTATCTTTTATCTTCCATGTAATTGATCCGTTTTGCTCAATTTCCCACCGACTGTTTTCTTGTGAAAACGATTTGCAGGTTACTAAAACTAAAATAACAGCGAAAAAAATCCTTCTGCTGCCAATACATAACTTCTTCATTCAATTGATTTTAAATTTGTGATTCTATTGCTTTATCAAACTGTTGCGTATAATTGTTTTTAACACATAGAGACATAGTTTGTTAAGCTTTAAAAATTGTCAATCCTAAATCTATGTCTCTATGTGTTAAATAGTATTTATTTACATTGCTCTACAGGTTATATCAATAGCTTTTAACATTTATAAACAAGACACTGTTACAATTTGTCCCTCTGCAACAGGAATATCAATAAAGGAATAGGTTTTTCCCCTTTCTTTATCTTCTTGACCAGTTTTCATTTTTATACCGTTTACTAAAAATTTCTGATGCTTTCCGGCAAACTTGGCCCTCCACAATAGCGTCTTCGTTCCTTTGTTATGAAATACTGTTTCTTGTTCGTTTTGTTTTATCGCTATCGTGGTATTCAAAACAGGAAGATTATCCAGTTCCGAAACTGTTCCTCTTTTACCCCGATATAAAGTAGTCACGCTGTTTTTTTCGCTATTGGGTTCAATGCCCATAAAACCACTTACAATGCCTTCAATAATTCCATACGAGACTTCGGGATATTCTCTCCTTTTGGTCTCGGGATTTGAGAGGTATAAAATATACTGGTATGCTTTGTCTTCAAAACCATGTTGGTATAGAAGTGTCGGCAAATAGGAAGAAGTCTCGACATTGTTTTTGGAAGAAATGATATGTTCAATTGTTTTTTGAATTCGGGTTTCGTCGGTTAAAGCATTAAACCATAACAAAAAAATAGCCCCACCACTTTTACCAAATTTCCCGTCGGCAGTATAATAAGTCTGATAAAGAGCCTGTGATTGATCCCACCAAATCTGATCTATCTGCTCTTTATATCGCAATGCTTTACTTTGATAATGAGCTGCTTTCTCCAGATTTCCGTTAGCTTTTAAAAGCTTGGAATAAGACACTAACCCGCTATAGATTGAAGCGACTAAATCGACTCCCATTTTTAAATCCGGTACATCTTCGTCATAGGAAGCCAATCCACGGCAGCGGTGAAAATCATCTTTTACATCAAAGGGAATCGGAGCATTAGGATGCATTGGTCTTGTCAATAAGGAATCGACTTCGAGAATCCAACGTTCGATATAGTCCGTTACTGATTTTTCGTAGAAGTGGATAAACTCAGGTGACTTGATATACGTTTCGTCTCCTGTCCATACATACAATCTCCAACAGGCTTGTATCATGTCAAAATTGGCATTGAGGTTGTACCAAAACTCTTTGTCATTTCTGTAATCGGCTGGAGCAGGATTTCCGAGTTTATTGATTTCCCAGTACGAACACCAATCTTTGTTTTCTGAAATGTTCTTAGCAAATAAAGAAAACATATTCTTATTTGCCTTACCAAGCCCCAATACTTCAGCTCCTATACTCTGATGCGAAATGTCCCGCATGCAAAATGCCTCTCTGGAAGGCAAAGCTGCCTCATACCAAGCACCTACGGGACTGTCCGGATCTCCTTTGTACGATAAGGCAGTTTCTTTAGCCCAGACAAACGCTTTTTCGATTGCCTGGTCTGAAGATTTAAAGCGTACGGTCTCTTGTGCTTTTGAATGCAAAACAAAACCACAATTAAAGAGCATTAGTATTAAGATATTTTTCATGCTGTACAACTTAAAGAGCGCTTTTACTTAATCGGTACATCAATACGCCATGTGGTTCTATTGTCGCTTTTAGTTCTTTGGCTGTCGTTCCGGCATTTTTCTTGCTCCAAAGATCCAAGAGGTTGTAGGTGCTGTTTTTATCTAATGAATGAGCATAGATCTCGTCTACAATTTTTTCTTTGCTCCAGTCAAAACTAATGGTTTTGGCCAGTGTATTGCGATTTACAAAACAGACTGCCCAATCTCCGTTTTTAAGCGGTTTAAACCAAACCTGTAATCCATCCTTGTCCAGATAACGGAATCCCTGAATCCCAAGCGGGTCTTGATTGACTGCTAAAATCTCCTTGTTGGTTAGTATTTCTATGGTTTCTTTTGTCATTTTTCTAACATCATTTCCGGCGATTAACGGGGACGCCATTATACTCCAAAGAGCGAAATGTGCTTTGTCTTCATTATAAGTCATTCCGTTACCTACTTCCAGCATATCAGGATCGTTCCAATGACCCGGTCCTGAATATTTACGAAGATTGGACTGTAAATCGGCGATGTGCATTACACTCAAAGAATTCCAGGTTCCTTCGTCGTGTACCGAATCGAAAATCTGATAAATATCTTCTGTTGTTCTCCACAACTGTCCTACTCCTTTTCCCCATTCCCAAGGTTTATTTACACCCCATTCACAGATACTAAACAAAATTGGTTTTCCTGTTTTTTGCAATGCATCACTCATAGTTGTATAGGCTTCTTTGGCATTTATACCGGCTGTATTACACCAATCGTACTTTAAAAAATCAATGTCCCAAGAGGCATAATTTCTTGCATCCTGATACTCATACCCTCGAGTTCCCGGGTATTTTTGACAGGTTAGGGTTCCGGCACAATTGTACATTCCGAATTTTAATCCTTTGGAGTGCACATAATCGGCAACAAACTTCATTCCGCGTGGAAACTTTTTAGGATCGGGAACCAAATTTCCCTCACGATCTCTTTCCATTGCCATCCAGCCATCGTCTAAAACCAAATAGACGTATCCGGCATCGCGCATTCCTGAAGAAACAAGAGCGTCTGCAGTTTCCATTACCATTTTCTCATCGATATTGGTATGAAAAGTGTTCCAGCTGTTCCAGCCCATTGGTGGTGTGGGTGCTAAATCTTCGACCTTTTGTGCAGAAAGTTGTGTACCGCAAAAAGCCATACTGATAAGAGCCCATTTTATTGTTTTAAAATTTTTCATTTTTTGTTTTTTTTATAAATAATCTAAAAAACAAACCCAGCTATTTATTTCTAAAAAGTGGGTTTGCACCAAAATTGATATTATGCTTATGATTCATAATATCGTTCAACTAATCAAAACCCTTAATTATATCCCGGATTCTGAACAAGACTTGTCCTGTTCATTTCTGTTCTTGGAATTGGCAATAAATAATGTTGTGGTTTAAAAACCCTGTCTTGTACTTTAGTGTAGGTATACGTTTTTGTACCATTAGTATTCTTGGTAATAATGACCCCCATCAATGGTTTGTTTTCTGTTACCTCGGCAATTTTCCATCGACGTACATCGTAATAACGGTGCCCTTCAAGACACAATTCGATTTGTCTTTCGTTGTAAATTTTATTCTCCAATGCTGTTCCTGATAATGCCGGCAGATCATTGTTTATTCCTGCGCGTTTTCTAATCAGATTCAGGTATTGCAGTGCAGTGGCATCATTGCCTGTTTTAAATTGTGCTTCGGCATAGTTCAGATAAATCTCTGCCAGACGCGAAATGATGTAAGGTTTGTTGGTTTGGGTTTCTGTATTGTAATTAAAAGTAGTATCACAATATTTACGGAACGTATAACGTGTCGCACTATTGTTCCAGGTATCCCAGCCTTGAGGAGAGTCTAATCCCCCTTCATAAAACTCTGCTATGTTTGAATGTCCTGCCTTGTAACGGTCCTGACAAAAGGCAGGATTACCATACGAACGTCCATCATAAACAATATCTTTATAAAAACGCGGATCTCTGTTTTTGTATGGCTTTTGAGGATCGTATCCTGATGTCGGGTCTGTGATATCTTTACCATCGGCCGTTCCAAAAGCATCTATCAGATTCTGACTTGGAGCAAAGGATGCCCAGCCATGAAAACCACTTGGCGAATTAAACATTTCAACCCCGTTAAAAGCACTCCATTGTGGTACCTTACTCGATAAACGAACGGCAATTATTTCCGAATTAGTGGTAGTGAATAAATCAGCATAATTTCCGGTGTACAATTGAAATGCATTAAGATCGATTACGGCTTTGGCAGCATCAGACGCTTTCTTCCATTTTGTCAAATCATTCGACGGATTCCATTGTGGGCTGGCTGCATAAAGTAGTGCTCTGGATTTCAATGCTAAGGCCGCTGCTTTGGTGATTCTTCCTAAATTGGCACCGCTCTGATCTAAAGGCAACATGGTAGCGGCTTTATCCAATTCATCCGAAATAAAGGCAACACATGCTTCATAAGAACTGCGATCTACATTAAAATTACTGTTCAAATCAAAAGGTTCTTTGACTAAAGGCACTCCGCCATAATCACGGATTAATTTAAAATAGGCATAGGCTCTTAGAAAAGTGCCTTCACCTTTTAAACGATTTCTCCATTGGGCATCACCCGGAACATGATCAATTTTAGAAAGCAGAATATTGCAATTTTGAATGATGGCATAGGTTGGAGCCCAGATATCAAATTCATTCATATTATCCGGTGTCAGCGCACCCGAATTGATAATTGAAGAATTATAATCATTGAATTTATTATACGCTTCATCACAAGAAGCTGACAGTGCCCAAGTGCGGTTTGTAGCGGTATCCCAGTTGTGTTGTGTGGTTGGGAGTACATTGTACAAATTATTCACAAAGGCTTCTGTCAGCTTTAAATCATTCCATACCGACACATCTGTATAGGAATCTAAAGGAACTTTGTCCAAAATATCGTCACTACAAGACGAGAACAGTCCACTGACCATCAGAAAAACAGCCAGTACTATTTTATTTTTTATACTTCTTATTTTAAAATTTTTCATACTTCTTTCTTTAGCTATTTTATTATAATCCGATATTCAATCCAAATCTGTAAATACGTACCTGAGGGTAATTAATCCCCGTGGTATTATTCGTTTCCGGATCGACATTGTATTTTTTCATTTTATCAATAGAGAACAGATTAGAACCTCCTACATAAAATCTGAAGTTTGTAACACCTAGTTTGTTCAGTATGTTTTTTGGTAATACATAGGATACTTCAAGAGATTTTAGACGAAGAAATGAAGCATCTTTCAACCAAAAATCGGCAGGAACATTATTTCTGCTATCTGTACTGTTGAATGCTCGCGGATATGGGGCATTTGGATTTTCTGCTGTATACCTGCCATCATACAACCAGGTTGGCGGGGCGATTATTGAACCTTGCGCCTGAGGAAGTATCATTTGCCTTGCCATGGTTTGACCCGTCCAAAGAATATCCAAACCAAATCCTTTGTACTGACATCCCATTGGAATACCGTACACTATTTTTGGTGTAGCAGATTCGGGGATTCTTACCTTATCGTTGCTTGTGATACTACCATCATTATCGATGTCTTTTAGCCAAAGATCGCCGGGGGCTGCTCCTTCTAAGTGTGGAGACGCGTCTACATCTGCCTGACTGCGATAGATCCCGTTTGTCTTATACACTAACCAAGAATCGATTGCTTCTCCGGTAGATCTTTGCCATTCGGGAATATTTGGGGACTCATCACGAAAAATGACTTTGCTTTTGGCATAGGTAAAATTAAGCCCTACATTGTATTTGAAATCTGTCGTACCACCAGCATAGCTAACCGCTATGTCTACACCATGATTTTGCGATTTTCCAATGTTTTCCGGAGGGAGTACTAACCCTGTGTACTGCGGAACCGAAGCACTACGAGCTGCCAAAATATCACTCCTTACATAGTGGAAATAATCAAACCCTACTTTTAATTTATTGTCCAGAAAAGAAGCGTCAAAACCAATATCTTTTGTGTCTTGATTTTCCCATGTAATATTAGGATTTGGTGTTGATGAAAGGTATAAATTAGTCGCCTGAGTATAGTCTCCAAAATATACATTATACTCCTGAATCGTATTCAATTGATATCGGGTCATAAACAAATATTGTGCGATGGCATCGTTACCCATTTTCCCCCATGAAGCTCTAATTTTAAACTGATCTACTATTTTAATATTATCCTTGAAAAAATCTTCATTGGATATTTTCCAGCCTAAGGATAATGCAGGAAACATTCCCCAGCGATTTTCGGTAGGAAAATTGAATGATCCGTTATAACGAGCCGAAACTTCTGCAAAATATTTACCGTCATAATTATAGGCCACTCTCCCTAAATAACTTTCTCTTCCGTCCTGGTATTCAAATCCATTGGCATCTTGCGCTACGGTGCTTCCTGCGAAAATCTGGTCCAATTGATCGCTTAATAAATCTCGTCTGTAAGCCGTGGTTCTCTTATTTATATTGGTGGTTTGCTCGTACCCTAAAAAAGCATTTACTTCATGTTTGTCGAACTGTCTGTCGTAAGCTGCTTTAAAAAAATACGTATTTTCATTAGACAGGAATTCGTCTTGTGTTACACTCGAAATAGCAGTACTTGCTTTTTGATTGTTGTAAGTATCGGTAGTTTTATCATACGAGTACGCATCCCAGGGTTTTGTAAATCTTTTTTCGCTACGCAAAGCATAATCAAAAGCGGCATATCCGCTTACAGAAAATCCTTTGGTTACGTATGGCATTTTCAATTCAAATCCAATTTTTGGATTCAGGATCAGGTTTTGAATTTTATCATATCCCGCAGCTGAAGAAGTCATAATAACCGGATTTCTACCATTTGCAATACCCGCAGAAGGAAGTCCGTTTGCATAATAATCCGGAATAAACGGATACATACTAACCGTTTCATGAAGAATACTACCTACCGATGCCGAAGGATACACCCTGCTTTCTCTGCGACCGGCAAGGTCAAAATTGACTTTTAGGTTGTTGCTTATTTTTACATCTATATTGGATCTCAGATTGTATTGTTTAAACAATTCATCACTGTTTCTGAAATTACTTTCCTGATTCAGATATTGGCCTGATAAATAGTATTTCACATCCTCAGTCCCACCGCTAACGGATAGCGATTGAGTCGATTGTGGGGCATTTTGTCTAAAGACCGCTTTCATCCAGTCTGTACTGGTATAATTGGGAACATTTCCTGCTTTGTATTTATCAATATCTGCTTGTGCGTAGGGTGCGGCATTTCCTTTGTTTACATTTAATTCGTTATAATAGGTCATATACTGCCACGAATTAACACGCTCGGTCATTCTGGTTAATTGCTGTATCCCGTAAGAACCATCGTATTGAATCGTTGGTTTCCCTAGTTTCCCTCTTTTGGTTGTCACCAGAATTACACCATTGGCAGACCTCACTCCGTAAATAGCTGCCGAAGCATCTTTTAAAACCGTAACCGTTTCTATGTCTGCGGGATTCATTCTGCTTAAATCTCGATCGGGTATGCCGTCAATCACGACTAAAGGTCCTGTTCCACCTCCAAAAGAATTGATTCCTCTGATCAGAATGGTTGCATTGTCATCTCCGGGTCTTCCGGAACGGTTGTTCGCAATAACTCCGGCAACCCTTCCTACTAAGGTATTGGAAACGTTTGGAGTAGAACTTTTTACCAAAGCGGCTCCGTTTATAGAAGAAACAGCACCGGTTAAACTTCCTTTCTTTTGCGAGCCATATCCAACAACTACCACTTCATCCAATGTTTTGTTTTCTTCTTTTAATTGAACGGTAATCGCATTCTCTCCTTCTGAAAGTATTATTTCCCTTGAAATAAAGCCCGTAAAGGAAACGATCAAAGTGCTTTTATAACTTGGAATCTGAATTTCGAAACTTCCGTCATCCTGCGTCAAAACCGTTTTTTTGGTTCCTTTTAAAAGTACGTTTGCTCCGGCAAGCGGCAAACCATTTTCGTCGGTTACTTTTCCGCTAATCTGCAATTGTATGGGCTGAATTATTTCTGAAAGATTTGCGAAATCACTTCGTTTTTTCAGGATCACATGATTCCCTTCTAACGTATAAGTCATGGGTTGGTTTTTGAAAATGAGCTCTAAGGCGGTTTCTAATTTTTCATTCTGAATAGAAATCGTAATGTTTTGCGCTTTCATCAGTTGCTCTTTCCCATAAACAAAACTGTAATTAGTCTGTTTCTCTATCTCTCTAAAGACCGTCAACAACTTATCATTCTTAAATGTCAGACTTACTTTTTGAGCCATTCCTGTTGCGCAGACCTGCATGGTAACTGCTAGCAATAAAATGCCGGTAATTTTCATCTTTAGTGATGTTTTAAATTTTGACTTTCGCTTGGTAGGCGAAGTCTTCAAAATTGGATTTAAATTCATAACTTTGGTTATTGGTTAATAATTACTACTTGTGGAACTTGTATGATTAAAACAACCTCTTATATCGCCGGAAGTGCTCGAACACTTTCCGGCTTTTTTTATAAAATTATTTTAATTTCCGGTGAACCTTAGTAAGACTCTCGAAAGTCTCTCTATGGTTTTGTATAAGACATTACTATAATTTTTTTTCCTTCCAATTTAAAGCGCACCAAATCTGTCATTTCCATTATTTTCAGCAATTCGGACAGTGGCACATCTTTGGAGATTTTCATAACAAACGAAGAATTAATAGTTCCTCTATAGGCTACGTCAAGATCATACCATTTCGAAATTTGATTCATAACGACTTTAATATCTGCTCCTTCAAAGTAAAATTGTCCGTCTCTCCAGGCAGTTGTTTCTTCTATATTGGCCTCCTTAATTAAAGTCAGTTCCTTTTCGGCTATCACCTGCTGATTGGGTTTAACGATCAGACTTCCGATCAAAAGTTTAGAGACTCTTTTTTCTACTCTGATACTTCCCTCAACCAGTGTGATTTTGGTATTGGGCTGGTCCGCGTAAGCATTGATATTAAATTGAGTTCCCAATGCTTCCGTTTCCGTTCCGTTAGCATTTACTTTAAAAGGCATGTGTTTGTTCTTTGCTACTTTAAAGAAAACTTCCCCGGTCATGCTTACTTTTCGTTCTTTACCAATAAATTCAGATGGAAATGTTAAAGAGGACCCTGCATTTATCCAGGTCATTGTACCATCAGCTAATAGTAACTGTAAAGGCTTACTTCCCTTAGGCACAGCTAAAGTATTTTGGGCTAAAACCTCTTTTTTTGAATTAATACGGTCTTTGTAAATGATATTCCCGTCATTCGTTTTTAGCGTTAGTGCTGCTGCATGGATAATCAGCTCTTTCTTGGGGTCATTTTGCACGATGATCTTTTTACCATTTGACAGGGTTAAAATCGCCTGATTGATTTCTGGAGGCATAATTTCTGCTCCGAAACGTTCTTTTTGAGATAAATTCTGATCCGGAATTACTTTATTAGGAGTTTTATAAAACCAGAACCCTATGCTTAACGCAAACAACACCACAGCAGCCACCATCTGAAACCACTTTCTATTCTTTTTTCCAGCTATTCTTTTAGCGTGTTTTAAGGAAGCTGCAATGGTTTCCCAACCTGCGTCTTTTTCAAATTCATACATTTTATCTAATTCGGTAGCTACCCATTCTTTATTGGTAAGATTCTCAAAGATTTCTTTGTTGGCTGGAGAGCTGTTAATCCATTCTTTTAAAACAAAATGTTCGTTAGGCGTAATGGTTTTATTGAGGAATTTTAATATTAATTCATCTATCTGAAATGGCAAATTTGACATAATCTTAACTTTGATTTTATGTTGTATAGAACAACACGTATCAACTGTTTTTTTAACTACAGGAAAATGGAGTTATTTTTGAATTATTTTGTAATTAGTTGATTTGCAACAACAAAGACTATCATAAAAAAGATTATATTTAAGGCAGGTAGCTCTTCGACTTCGCTCAGAGGGACAAAAATAAGGTAGGAGTTTGTGCGGCTCTTCGACTTCGCTCAGAGGGACAAAAATGAGGTAGGGGTTTGTGTGGCTCTTTGGCTTCGCTCAGAGAGACACGAGTGGGGTGAGGATCACGTTTATGGATTATGAAGCTCTTCGGCTTTGCTCAGAGGGACAAAAATGAGGTAGGGATTTGTGTGGCTCTTCGGATTGACTTGGAGGAATAAAACACGATAAGGGTACCGTTTACTTAATGGGGATGCAAAAGAGCAATACTATCTTTGTTTGTAAAATAGCACCGAAAGCATATTAACCAATGCCACTGTAGAAAGTATATTCTCCTGATGCAATGCTAAACGGATCTTGTACAATGCTCTTGATTTTTGATTTAAAACCGTTTGTGGGCTTATTTTCATTTCACCTGCAATTTGTGCGGTGCTTTTGCCTTCAATAAAAATAGATTTGAAAACTTCCTGACATTGTTGGGGCAGATTTTCCATTTCGCAATAAATGGTTTGGAGTACTTTGGCTGTTATCATTTCGCCTTCACCAAATTGCTCTGCAGATTCAGTTAAAAAGCTAATTTCTTCATGTGCTTTTTTATGGCGCTTCTCTTTTCTTAAAAAATCGTAACACGCATTCCTTGAGGTCACAAAAAGGAACGATTTTATATCTGATAAGTTGTCAAAATCATGCTTTTTTTGAAGTAGTTTTAAAAATGTTTCTGTAGAAATATCTTCCGCTTCCTGCGAATATTTAATCAAAGTCTTGTTAAAATAACACAGCGGTCGGTAATAAAGCAGATACAACTTACGAATTGCTTTTTCCTTGCCATTTCTAAAATCTTCAACCAGATCTATGTCGTTATTTTGGATCAAAATTTATTTTTTTATTTTAAAAATACAAGCAATCAGCCTACTAAACCTATATTATATTACCTCTAAATTGTACTATGCTACTTAGTTTTCTGTTAACTAATCTCCAAAAAAATATTTCTAAAAAAAGCGTAGCAAGCCCTGAACCATAGCAATTATGGAAGATTAATGACACGAAACATTCCCTGCTAAAATTGAAAATTAAGTCAGTTGCCAGACGCAAAACTGCTTTATAAAAATTTGATAAGGCTCAGTAACTGCTACACTATATTATAAGGATGTATTACAAAAAATTGAATCGTTCTGCTGCATCAAAGAATTTTATTTGTTCAACCATTTGTCCAACGTGCTCTTAATAAGTGCTTGATCTGCTGCAGAAAAATCTTTGACTCTGGTGGCATGACTTCCCTCGGGCAGTACCATCTTTAAGGCGTCTACATTTGGTTTTGGCGTTGGGGAACAAGAAAACCAGGTATCGTAACCACCATAGACGTATAAAATATGGTCTCCTTTATTTTCAACATACTTACGCACTTTTTTAATATAATCGGGATTGTATTTTATAACAACGTCTTTCGGAGCAAATCGATCGTTGGAACTACTCTTTACAATTTTAAGTAAATCTGCAACGGGCGAAAAGTCAAATCCATAGTACCCCAACTCGCTTAAATGCTGATAGTACGAAGGCAGGTAATTGAAATACATTTTATCATTGTAAGTTCCCACGCCTACTATTTTATTCAAATAATCAAATAGTTCTTTTGGGGTAGCATTTGCGGCGGGTATTTCATCACATTTCCCACCCCATTGCCAAAAAGAGAATGGAAATTCTAAAACGGCATATTCCAAAGCCTCTTCCATCGGTACCTTGGTGTATTGCATTTTTTTTGCCGTTGCGTATTCTGAAAAAACAGCCATTACTTCGGCTCTGTTTTGCAAAACTGCTCGCTGTAAAGCCGTAACTTTTGCTCTGCATTCCGGTGTCCCTACCACTTTTACATGTGTTACGGTTCTGGGATCTTCACAAGTATTAATTAAAGGAGCCACATACGGCATCGCAACATCAACATCTTTCGGGTATTTTGATTTGTAGATTAGAGCCGTTTCACCTCCTTTACTAATGCCGGTTGAAATCCATTTTCCGGTATATAGCTTTTTTAGTTGAGTTACTATTCCGTGATAATCTGCAATAGCCTGATCATTAGTCAAATATTCCCATGGAATTGGCTCAGGTCTTGATTTTCCGTAAAAACGATACTCTACCGCAACCTGATTGGCTTGCAATAAACTACTTACTTCACTTTTTATATTTCCGGTATTGTACCCGTGCGTTTCTATAACCATTGGCCTGTCAAAACCAACATGGGACAGATAAATGTAATGTTGAAAAGTCCCTTTTTCGGGATGTTTGTGATCTAATGGTTCGTCTAAGATCAATTGATAGGATGTTGTATATCCTTCCAGATTTTCTATTGGCGTAATGACAGCTTTAGGAAACAACTCCGTTAATTTTTGTTGAAGATCCGCCACAGGTTTTGCTACCGTTTGAGCCGAACCAATCGAAGCACTTAAGCCGATAAAGAGCAATAAAGCGATGTACAGTTTTTTATTCATTTTATACTATTTAATTCAATTTTTAAAATTACTGTCATTGTTAAATCAGAACCAATACTATATTATCCCTTAATTGTAATATTTTATCTGATTCCGGATAAAATATAGTTATCCTGAAATAAAGTTTTAATTTTAATCTAAAACTGATCCAAATGACCACAATTCCCTTTATATCCGACTCCTTTATAGCTGAAAATTGCGACTATAAAACCTTGGTAGAAGTCTTGCAAAAAGGTTTTTCTAATACCGAAATCGAAGTTCCGATGCGGCACCACCATGACTTTCCAAATCCGGAAGAAAAAGTAGATTCTACCTTATTATTAATGCCCGCTTTTCATCCGGGAAATGATCTGGGTGTAAAAATTGTAACGGTAAGTCCAAATAATGGTAATCATAATTTACCATCCATCCAGGGAATTTATGTTTATCTGGATGCTCATTTAGGCCATGTGAAAGCCATATTAGAAGCAAAAGCTTTAACAGCAGCCCGGACAGCAGCAGTTTCTGCATTAGCCAGTAGTTATCTTTCACGAACTGATGCCAGCACTTTATTTATGATTGGAACAGGCGCTTTGGCTACCAATCTGATTCGGGCACATGCGAGTGTCCGACCTATAACAAAAGTGTATGTTTGGGGAAGAAATCCTGCTAAAGCAAAACTCGTTTGTGACTCCTTAAAAGAATATCCTTTTACCTGTGAAACGGTTGGTTCTATTGAAAATACCATTCCAAAAGCCCATATCATTTCCTGCGCTACTTTATCAAAGACCCCTTTGGTTTTTGGAGAATGGTTACAGGAAGGACAACATTTAGATTTGGTAGGAGCTTACAAAAAAGATATACGTGAGGCAGATGACGCCGCCATTTCAAGGGCCTCCGTTTTTATTGACACTTATCAGGGTGGATTAAAAGAAAGCGGAGATATTGTAATTCCGCTACAGACTAATGTTATTAAAGTGAGCGACATTAAAGCTGATTTATTTGAATTGTGTTCCGGTATCAAAAAAGGCAGAACTACCGATCACGAAATTACTTTCTTTAAATCTGTTGGGCATGCACTGGAAGATCTGGTGGCGGCTGCTCATTTTTATGAGAAATACAGTAATGCAAAATAGCACGCGGATTTGGCGGGTTCAGCGGATTTGGCGGATTTTTTTTTAATGCAACGATAAAAAATCTGCTAAATCTGTTGGGCATGCACTTGAAGATCTGGTTGCGGCTGCTCATTTTTATGAGAAATACAGTAATGCAAAATAGCACGCAGATTTGGCGGATTTGGCGGATTTTTTTTAAATGAAATTATAAAGAATCTGCTACCCGAGCGATAGCGAACAGCCGAAGCAAATCTGTTGGGCATGCGTTAGAAGATCTAGTTGCAGCGGCGCATTTTTATCAGGAATTCAACGCATTAAAATAAAATAGCACGCAGATTTGGCGGATTTTTTTTTTAATGCAACGATAAAAAATCTGCTAAATCTGCGTGAGAAAAAGAAAAATTGGAAACGATAACTACTTTTTTGCAGTAAACCGAAAAGAGTTAGATAAAACCTGACTATCCAAATAATTACATAATCTGTGCGAATCTTTTTAATCTGTGGCAAAAAAAATCATCCCAATCCGTGAAATTCATGACAAAAAAACTTGACCCAAACACAACACACACTACAAGCAAATAATATAAAACGCTATTAAAGACAAATAAACAGCCACAATGAAAAAAACCTATCAAACTATTTTAAAAAACAACACTTATACTATACCCGAAAATTGCCTCGCCATTAAAACCATAGACATGCATACGGGTGGAGAACCGCTTCGTGTTATTATCGATGGTTTCCCTGAATTAAAAGGAAATTCTGTTTTAGAATATCGCAGGTATATCAAAGAACATTATGATTATTTACGTACGGCTTTAATGTTTGAACCCAGAGGTCATGCTGATATGTACGGTTGCATCCTCCTCCCTCCCAACGATGACGAAGCTGATTTCGGAATCCTTTTTATGCACAACGAAGGGTACAGTACGATGTGCGGGCATGCCATAATTGCGATCACAACCCTGGCTGTAAAAATGAATTGGATTGCCTTAAAAGAAGGCGAAAATGAATTAAAAATCGATGCTCCTTGCGGCAGAATTCACTCGTATGCCACAATAAAAGACGGAGAGCTGACCGGAGTTCACTTTCATTGTGTGCCGAGTTTTGTGGTAGGTTTAGACCGCGTTGTTTCTGTTCCTACTATTGGCGATGTTACTTATGATTTGGCTTATGGAGGAGCCTTTTACGCTTATGTGGATCTTCGTAAAAACAAAAATATAAATCTTACTCTGACACCCGAAGACAATCGCATGATTATTCAAGTCGGAAGAGCTATCAAACATGCGGTAATGGCACAAGACAACGAAATACTACATCCGTTTGAAGATGACTTAAGTTTTTTATACGGTACCATTTTTATAGATACCTCTTTGGAAGCGCAAAACCATAGTCGAAATGTCTGCGTTTTTGCAGAAGGTGAAGTAGATCGTTCGCCAACGGGTTCGGGTGTTTCGGGAAGAATTGCTATCGAAAAGGCAAGAAATCAGATCAAAAAAGGGCAGGAAATTAGTATTGAAAGCATAACAAATAGTATTTTTAAGGGTTCCCTTGTTGACGAATTGGACTTCGGTAAATTCAAAGCCGTAATTCCTCAAGTAGAAGGAACGGCCTACATTACGGGAACAAATACTTTTATCATTGATCCAAATGATCCAATGAAAAACGGGTTTATTTTACGCTAATATTAAAAACAATATAGAAGTACACCACTTTATAACTAACTTAAAAAAAGACAAACAAATGACAATTGGAGTTGGCGGTTCAACCGCAAGTATCGAACTAGACAAAATACAAAACATGACCACAAATGTTCAGCCGATTACGATCGCTGAATATCAATTACGCCTTAAAAAAGCTGTTCTTCTGATGAAAGAACAAAACTGCAAAGTACTTTATTTACATGCCGGAACCAACTTATACTATTATACCGGAACTAAATGGAATCCTTCTGAACGAATGGTTGGTGCTTTACTTTTTGAAGATGAAAGCATCGAATACATCGTTCCAAAATTTGAAGAAGGTACTTTTAAAACCTTTATGCAAGTGGAAGGCCATTTAAATTTCTGGGAAGAGCATGAAAATCCTTGCCTGCTGTTTGGTGCTATTTTACAAAAGAAAAACGTCTCTAACGGAACAATCGCTTTAGATGAATCAGCTTCTTATTTTCAAGTTGACAGTATTATCAAAGCAAATCCGGACTATACTTTTATAAATGCACAACCAATAACTGCTGGTTGCCGCATGCACAAATCAGCGGCTGAAATTGCTATAATTCAACAGGCAAAAGATATTACAATGGTCGTTCAAAAAGCAACTGCACGTATTTTGTATCCGGGAATTGAAGCGGCTACTGTTGTAGATTTTGTCAATAAAGCTCATATCAAAGCCGGAATAAACTCAGGTTCGTATTTCTGTATCGTTCTTTTTGGAGAGGATTCACAATACCCGCATGGCGTTACTGCTCCACAGAATTTAAAAGATAATGATATTGTTTTAATTGATACGGGCTGTCGCTTAGAAGGATATCTTTCCGACATCACACGTACCTACGTATACGGGACTCCAACCGAAGCCCACATAAAAATATGGAACTTAGAAAAAGCAACTCAAAAAGCAGCCTTTGATGCCGCACAAATTGGTGCTACTTGTGGCGCTGTAGACGATGCCGCCCGAAAAGTATTAGCCCAAGCGGGACTAAGCGGTGATTACCAAATCCCGGGTTTGCCACACCGCGTAGGCCATGGTACGGGATTAGACATCCATGAATATCCGTATTTAGTTCGAGGAAATCAAACCCTTTTGCAAGAAGGCATGGTCGTTAGTAACGAACCTATGATCTGTATTCCCGGTCAATTTGGTATTCGCCACGAAGATCATTTTTACATGACAGCAAGCGGTCCTAAGTGGTTTACGACTCCGATGGAATCTATTGATAATCCGTTTGGGGTTTAGGGGGAGGGATTGTTTCAGGTTTCAGTCTCGGTCCCGGTCTCAGTCTCAGTCTCAGTCTCAGTCTCAGTTAGTAAAACTGAAGAGTTCGTAAGACGTTTCGACTTTGGTCAGCCTGACAATTTGGGGTTCCCGTCTTAGTTATTTTTGAGTCACCCTGAGCGGAGTCGAAGGCTGGTTTGTTGAGAAGGGCTTCGACTTCGCTCAGCCTGACAATTGGGGTTTCCGTCTTAGTTATTTTTGTGTCACCCTGAGCGGAGTCGAAGGCTGGTTTGTTGAGAAGGGCTTCGACTTCGCTCAGCCTGACATTTTGGGTTAAGGTCTCCGTTTTCAGTCTCGGTCTCAGTCTCAGTTAGTAAAACTGAAGAGTTCGTAAGACGTTTCGACTTCGGTCAACCTGACAATTGGGGTTTCAGTCTTAGTTATTTTGTGTCACCCTGAGCGGAGTCGAAGGCTGGTTTGTTGAGAAGGGCTTCGACTTCGCTCAGCCTGACATTTTGGGTTAAGGTCTCCGTTTTAAGTCTCCGTTTTAAGTCTCGGTTAGTAAAACTGAAGAGTTCGTAAGACGTTTCGACTTCGCTCAGCCTGACAATTGGGGGTTTCCGTCTTAGTTATTTTGTGTCACCCTGAGCGGAGTCGAAGGCTGGTTTGTTGAGAAGGGCTTCGACTTCGCTCAGCCTGACATTTTGGGTTAAGGTCTCCGTTTTCAGTCTCGGTCTCAGTCTCAGTTAGTAAAACTGAAGATTTCGTAAGACACTTCTACTTCGGTCAGCCTGACAATTGGAGGTTTCCGTCTTAGTTATTTTTGTGTCACCCTGAGCGGAGTCGAAGGCTGGTTTGTTGAGAAGGGCTTCGACTTCGCTCAGCCTGACATTTTGGGTTAAGGTCTCCGTTTTCAGCATCAGTTTACCTTTCACATTTAACTTGAAACCTGAAACTTGAAACAAAACTTGAAACCTGAAACAAAAAAACTTTCCATTCTACTAGAAAAAAGGGTTGTCTCAAAATATGAAACAACCCTTTTATTATTAACTAACCAATATAACTACTCAACTAATAACTTTTTCTTTTCGATAAAGTTTCCGTCTGTTGCTACTACAATGTAAACCCCTTTTCTTAGCGTATTAACAGAATAAGAAGTAGTATTTCGTACTATATCAATCAAGTTACCGGTGCTGTTGTAAATCGTTATTTTAACTTTAGTAACATCAATATTTGTAAAATTAAAATTCACTACATCAGAGGCCGGGTTTGGATACAATGTAAATGATCTGGTTGTATCCATTTGCTGTGGTCCTGAGCTGGCGGTTTGCAGGTCAATCGTGTGAGAAGGACTCCAATCACTAAATGCTGTGCCGTTTATAGAACGAACTCTAAATTCATAAACCGTTTGAGTGCCTTGTTTTGGAATCCACAAATAATAAGTAGCAGAACTTCCTACTGAAGTCCAGCCTGTTGCGCTATTTAATTGTACTTCGTAAGATGCCGCCTCCGGTTTTGTATCCCAAGAAGCATAGAAACCTGATGAGTAAACACCTGAATTGGTAAGATTTGTTGGTACTGGTAAAGTCCCAGGGTTAGGAACCACAATTGTTCCTGATGTAACCGTATAATCTTCTACCTCACCATCTCCGATATTTCCACAAGCAGTGGTTGGATTTGAATTGTATTTCATTACAACACGCATACGAGTAGTACCTGTAAAGGCAACCGGAGTAAAACTTCCTGTTACTGTGGTTTTTGCAGAAAGATTGTTTATCACTTTTTCAGAAGCTTCAAACTGATTGTTTTTGTTGTAATCGATCCAAACACCCCAATATTCTGTATAAGAAGTACTGGAGAATCCAGGAGTCAAACTAACATTCATGCTTGCATTTGTCGTTAGCGTAATCACTTTTGAAGTATGATCTGCATAACCTGCCGCATCTTTTCCTGTAGTATTCGTAAAAGTTCCAACTGCTACTGTATTGATGTATTCATACCCGTTTGCTGCCTGTGCAGCACAGAATGCAGTATTTGGAATCGTAGCCGATACCACATTTGAATAAGGAGAATAAACCGCTGCAGCTTTTGCTCTAACTCTGTATTTATAGGTACTACCAGCTGTTAAACCTGTATTGGTATAAGTAATTACTGTACTGGCCAAAGTTGCAATTTCAGCATAAACATCATCTGAACCTGCTCTTTCTACTACAACATTGGTAGCATTTGTAGCATTGTTTGTCCAGCTAAGTTGTGCTTCTAAATTTGTTGCATTGACTGTTGCTGTTAAATTTGACGGAGCCAAAACGGTAACTCCCGTCTGTGTTCCTGCTTGTATAGATTCACCAGGTTTTGTGTTGTAGGCATGATCCAGAACAGTATATCCTACTCCACCGGCTTCTACTTTTATATGAAGCCATCCATAGCAAGTACGTCCTCTGCTTTTATATTCAAAACCAACATATCCTGTTTTATTATCCCAATTCGTATAAGTTGCAGTTCTCAAATCTAATTGATCCGGATAAGCACTTCCCGGAGTAACAAAATTACTGGAAGCTCCAATAGTAGTTCCTTCTGCTATGAAAGAAATATTTCTTGTACCTGTTTCTCCAACTAATCTTTTTCCATAAGTTTCAATTTTTAAAGCTGCTGCTGCAAATTGCCATGCACCATACTCCGTATTGTCCCCTATGCCTAAATTAAAATAATCCCATGTCGCTGCAGCTGATGCTACATAATCCGGATTGTTTACATAAAATACGCCATAAGGTGCATCAAATTTCAGGTTTATTGTTTTTGCAGCATTGTCTAGGGTCACAATTCCGCCGGTAATTGCAGCATCTTTAAAAGTAACTACCACAGCCGCATCATTAGCAGGAAGGTGCGCAGTAGCTTTTCCTGTAAAAGTAAGTGCCGTTTTAGAATTACTCTGAAGTGTCAGTACTGCTGTTAATCCAGCTGGTACTCCTGTAATAGTATAATGTGTTCCAGCCGTAAATGTTCCGCTGCTTTTTGTAAATGTTCCGTTATTGGTTGATAACGAAATCACAGTACTTGTACTTATAGCACCATCATTTACTTCCGATTCATATAAAGTACCTTCTGATAAAACTACAGCTGTTTTAGCTGTCATACCCGTATAAATTGGCGTATTCGGTTGTGTGTTGTAAGCATATTCAGAAATGGTATAACCGTCTCCGTTAGCTGTAACGGTAACTTTAAACCATCCGTAACACGTTAGACCATCCATTAAATAGTCAAAACCTACATAACCAGATTTTCCATCCCAAGCAGTATAAGCGGCAGTTCTCAAATCAAGTTGATTCGGATAGGCTCCCGGAGCCGTCATATTACTTGTTGGACCAACAGCAGTATTTGCTCCTAGTAAAGAGATGTTTCTGGAACCCGTTTCGCAGACTAATTTCTTATCGTATGTTTCAATTTTTAAAGCATTAGCAGCAAATCTCCAGCCTCCAAATGCAGGATCATCTCCTTTGGCTATTTCGAAATACTTCCAGCCTAATGAGGCCGAAACCGTAACATCCGGCATGTCTACAAAAAAGACTCCGTACGGATCTGAAAATCTAAAATTAAAGAACAAAGAAGTACAAGACAAATTAGTAGTTCCACCAACAAAAGCAGCCGGTAAAAAAGTAATACCACCTGAAGTGTTATTTGCCAATGCGTGATTTGTTGCTTTTCCTGTTAAGGTAACCGTTACCTGATTGTTTGAATTTACAGTAAGCACCGGAGTTATTCCGGCTGGGAAAGTATGTGTGAAATGTGTTCCCGCCGTCATTGTCCCTGAACTAATCGCGAATGTTTTTGCACCGCTCAAAGTTACTGCAGACGAAGTTGTAAAAGAACCATCATTTACAATTGCTTCTTTAAAGGAAGTCGCAGAAGCCACTAATGCACTTCCTGTTACATTTACACCTGTATCAATCAGATTTTGAGGTTGCCATAAAGATTTACGTGAAGCATGTTCTAAAGCAGCAAGCATTCTGCTGATCTGTCCCTGCGTATACATTTTATAACAGCCTTGAGCTCCGTTGTATCCCATGTAATTTTCGAAGTTTACTTTGCCTCCACCGCAATTTGTACCCGGAGTACAGGCTAAAGTATGATTTCCGTCTTCTGCCGGTGTATCATCTACTTCGTCTGTTCCTGAACAACCACCGTCAAAAGTGTGAATCAGATTCAGGAAATGACCAAATTCGTGCGTTAAGGTTGCTGAGAATTCTTTGTTGGTGGAGTTATCATACAAATAAGCCCCATTAAAAACAACACGGGCTGTATTATTGGCCGTCATACCCGAATCCGGGTACCAGGCAACTCCTGAGTTATTTAGAGCACCATCATTATACAAATCATTTTGAATGTAAATGTTCATATATTTAGTGTTGTCCCAGGCATCAGCAGCGATTTGGTCGTCATAACCACCACCGTTTCCATAACCGTTTTTTGCTGCGTGAAAAACAACTCCTGTTGTACAACCACCGTTAGGGTCTTTTTTTGCTAACTTGAATTCGATATTCAAAGTTCCTCTTCGGGCTTGGAAGAACGATTCTACCGTTTGATAATCGGCATTTCTTCCATTAAAATCATCATTTAGTTGTGCCAAATGATTTACAATTTTTTCATAAGTAACGGTTTTTCCACTTTGAACGTCTCCATAAATATGGAATACCACTGGTATGGTATAAGTAGTAACCGCTGCTTTTGAAGTTTTAGATTTTTGCTGTAAAGCAAACTTTTTGGTAAAAGCATCAAAATCTTTTTTCTCTTGAAGTGCACTTGGATTATTCCGGTACATTTTAGCATTTTCTTCGGTCGTCCGACAAGGTAAACCTTGAGCTCCAACTTTCAACAAACTGAAAATCAGAAAGAACAATAGTAATTTAAATTTCATTCTTATTTGGGTTTTAATTAGTAATGACCAAATTTAGTCCTAGACGTAATTTTATTTTGATACTATTTTAGTAAGAATTAATACATAATTAACAACTTATTAACTTTAAAAAAACGTACTATGAAAAAATAATCTAAAATTTCTATCAATACATCTGTTATTTTTACCAAAAAACAACATAATCATCACAAATACCCTTAATAAACCAGCCTTCGACTCCGCTCAGGGTGACACAAAAATAACTAAGACGGAAACCCCCAATTGTCAGGCTGACCGAAGTCGAAACGTCTTACTGACTCTTCAGTTTTACTAACTGAGACTGAAAACTGAGACTTTAACCCAAAATGTCAGGCTGAGCGAAGCCGAAGCCCCTCCATAAAAAAAACCGTCTCCACAATGGGAGACGGCTTCAAAAAACAAATAAAACTAACTCAAAAATTAAAATTTGTCCCAGAAAATTTTGGTGGTCATTAAATCTCCACCTATAGCAGCTGATGCCGCTTCGTAATTTGCTTTGTTAAGCGTTTTGTCTGAAGTGGAATAAATATTTCTTACCGGAACCTTGCCATCCGCTTCAGCTACAGCCGATACGGGAGCAGTTAGTATTGGGAAATCTAAACGTCTGTATTCTGTCCAGGCTTCAAAACCACGGTTGTAGTAAGCAATCCAAAGTTGGTAGGCGATTTTTTGTTTGTCTGTACCGGTTGCTGTTGCAAATGCAACGTCAGGTCTGGCCAGATACGTTTGCATATCGGTACTGGCAACTCCCCAAAATTTCATACTTGCTTCTATGCCTTTAGTGTAATATTCTTCGGTAGTTCCTCCAACATTAAAACCTCTGTTAGCAGCATCGGCTAATAAAAAACAAGTTTCTGTGTAATCAAACAATACACCCGGATTGGTTTTTAACTTTAATCTTTTACCCGTATTTGTAAAATTGGAGTAATTAACTTGCTGTGCATAAGGTGCACCTTTGTATTCTCCGGCTATTTTTGAATCCGGGTTAAAAAAGAAATCACGTCTTGGATCTGATTTCGCATTTAATTCATCTGCAAAAAAAGCGGAGATAATGATTTGACTTTCATTCACCAAACTATCATAAAGCGGATTCATATCTGTATTCGTAGAATAATACTGAAACAAGGCTGTTTGAGTTTCATTACTCATTACTCCTGAACTGTAAGCACTTTCTACCATAGCTTTTGCTTTTACCGGTTCTACATCAGCAAGATGCAATCCCATTTTAAGTTTTACGCTATTGGCTAAAGTCTTCCATTGACCAACGTTACCTTTAAATACCAAATCAGCAGCGCCGAAACTTCCATTAGCAGCATCCATATTTGCTATAGCAACATCTAAACGAGCTGCCAAATCCAGGTATACGGTTTTAGCATCGTCATATTTAGGATAAGGAAATGCTTTTACATTAAGCGCTTCTGAATAGGCAACATTTCCAAACAAATCAACAAGTGTTTGGTAAGCCATTACGATTTGTACGTCCAGTATGGCAATGTTATTTTTTTTAACTGCTTCTTCAATTGGTCCTAAAGCCTGCGCTTCTCTAATTTGAATTTGAGCATTCGCCAAATCCTGCAATACATCTCTGTACAGCAATATCGCGTGTGAACTTCCTAAATTTCTTTTTGCCTGATTGTAGTTGGCTTCATCTGTATAAGTTGACGTAGACCAGTGTTGTGCATAGGCTCTGAAATTATTAGAATTCACAGAAGCATTAGTTAAGAAATAGGCATAATTTACCTGAGCATTCGTCATCAAAGCAGCAGGTACCACTTTGGTATAGGCTTTTTGATCAACGTTTAAATCGTCTAAGTTGTCACATGAAACTATTGAAAGTAAAACAGCTCCTGCAAAAAATATTGTTTTTATAATTCTCATATCGTTATCTTTTTTTAGAATTGAACTTTCAATGTAAAACTGTACTCTTTTGTAGTTGGCAATACACCCGTCTGGAATCCTTGCAAGTTACCTGAAGACATCCCTGCTTCCGGATCTGCATAAGGCAAGTTTTTACTGATAATCCAAAGATTACTTCCATTCAAAGCAAAAACCATATTGTTAATGAAGGTGCTTTTTAGTAATTTTTTTGGAAATTTATAGCTTATTCCAACCTCACGAAGTTTCACATAAGAAGCATCGTATACGTATTCCTGCTGTGGCATTGAGTTGTAAAAATAGTATCCGTCAGTACCTGTTATACTTGCTACTACATTGTTTGGAGTTCCATCTGCTTTTACTCCTTCTAATAAAATTCCACCACCATTAGCAACCGGTTCACGCTGTGGAACTCCTAAATGGTTATTGCTTACTGTGCTTTCGTAAATACCTGTTGTATGTCCGTATTGTTGATCCAGAGAATATACGTCTCCTCCTTTTTTAACATCAATTAAGAAGTTGAAAGCGATATTTTTATAAGTCAAAACGTTATTAAAACCTCCAATCCAATCCGGATTCACATTACCAATAACTACTCCTGCTGATTGTAAATATCTTCCGTTTGAACGAATGATTTTCTGTCCGTCCAAATACGTATATCCGGAACCTACCAACTGTCCAACTGGCTTGCCTACTTCAGCTACATAACTTACTCCCTGGAATCCTCCTAACGAAATCCTGTCTGGTCCTCCCAAAGAAATTACTTCATTTTTATTGGTAGACCAGTTTACTGTAGTTTGCCATGTGAAGTTGTCTGTTTTTATTGGAGTCGCATTCAAAGACACTTCAAATCCTTTGTTTTGAACATCGCCTGCATTTATCCACGCTCTGGTATAACCTGTTTGAGTTGGTGTTTCAATAGAAAGAATCTGGTTAGTCGTATTCGTTTTATAGTAGGAGAAGTCAAGTCCTACTCTGTTTTTGAAAAATTTAAGCTCAATACCAGCTTCAACTCCTTTTGTTAATTCACTTTTTAAATCCGAATTACTTTTGTTATTGTCTGTAGAAAAACGGGATGCCCCTCCAAAATTGTTGTTTTTAGGATACACGGCAGTTGTTACTCCAAAAGGAGCATCATTACCGGTTTCAGCATAATTCAAACGCAATTTCCCAAAAGACAACCAGTCTGTTTTGAGGTGATTACTAAAAATGTACGTTGCTGTTACCGATGGATAAGTATAAACACTATTGTCTTTTGGCAAAGTCGAAGATTGATCCACTCTATACGTTCCTTCTAAAAAGTAAGTATCATAGAAATTAAAGTTAGCGGTTGAATAAACACTGTTTGTTCCTTTCGTTTCCATCATTTCATCCGGACTATTAATCGCATCAACTGAATTGTCCAAGGCATAAATCCCGGGAACTACCAATCCTCCGTTTGTTACTGCAAAAATGGAAGTATTGATCGAACGTCTTGAGTTAGCACCCAACATACCCGTGAAATTAATTCCGTCAACGATTCTGGCTTTAAAGTTCATTATTAAATCTAAATTGATTTCTCTGAACGTTTTGTCATATCTGGAATATTCTCCTAATCCGTTTGGCGTTCTTTTCGAACCAACAGCCACACGTTCTTCCTGCAATTGGTGGTAATAATCTACTGCACCTCTTCCCATAATATCGAACCAATTGGTGATATCAGTTTTGATCACTACATTTCCAAAGAAACGGTCTCTCACTAATGAATTGTAGTTTTGATATCTTTGAAAATAAGGGTTATCATGAAATTGTACATTTAAATTCTCCGGTGAACCAACATTCCACGTTGTATTTCTTCCAGTTAAATTGTAGGCAGCTTCAAGATCTTTAAAATCAACACTGGTCGAATACCATTGTCTCACACTACTCAAATAGTTGTTTCCACCATCTCCATAACCAGTTTCATTCATTCCTTTAGCATATGATTTCAAGTAATTTGCTGTGGCTGAAACTTTAGTTCTGTCGCTAATTTTATAACTTCCGGAAAAGTTGAAATTGTCTTTTCTGTTTTCACTATTTGGTAAAATCCCTTGATTCTGATTGTAGTTGCTGTAACCAAATCTAAAATCTCCACCTTCATTCGCTCCCGAAACAGCAATACTATTAATAAAGGTCACGCTATTTTGATAAAAGCTATTTGGGTTGTTTTTTACTGCTGTCCAAGGTGTCGCTTTTCCGTAAGTTGGTAACTCAGGGTAAAACGAATTCCAGTTGTACACCAATAATGACGGATCAAATCTTGGCCCCCATGACGCATCATCAGTTGCGGTATAAGGATGAGTTCCACTTCCTAAATCGGTTGTGCCGTAAAAATCACCATAACCACTTCCGTATTGGTTTTGATATTTTGGTAATGTCTTTTTGTCCACAACTCCAATATTTACACCTGAACTAAAGTTTATTCCTAAACCTCCTTTAGATTTACTTCCTTTTTTAAGCGTTACAATAATAACCCCATTTGATGCTCTTGATCCGTACAATGCTGTTGCAGCAGCACCTTTTAAAACGTTCATGTTTTCAATATCATCGGGATTAATATCCGAAGCGGCATTTCCATAATCATACCCACCTTTGTTACCGCCCGATATTTGATCGTTTGTATTGGTATTGTCATTATTCAATATAATTCCATCCACAACCCACAATGCCTGATTACTCTGTGTCAAAGAAGTCGTACCACGAATCACAACATTGGTAGATCCTCCAATATTATTGTTTCTTCTGATTTCTACTCCGGCAATTTTTCCCGAAATATTATTAGAAACGTTACCCGTATTTACTTTCGTAAGTTCTTCACCGCTTACTTCCTGAGTAGCATAACCTAAAGATTTTTTCTCTCTTTTGATCCCTAATGCCGTCACTACAATTTCCTGTAATTGCATCGATCCCGAAGACATTTTTACGTTTAAATTTTTATCAGTTGCTATAACTTCTTGCGACTGCATCCCAATATAACTGAATATAATAACAGCATTCCCCTCTGCTTTTATTGAGTATCTACCGTCAAAATCAGTTTGAGTTCCTGTTTTTGTTCCTTTCACTAATACGCCGACACCCGGTAATGGCATTCCTGTATTATCTGAGACAATTCCCGACACAACCCGCTCCTGCGCGAACGTAAGTTGAGCTACAAGCACAAAGAAGAGCATTGTAACTTTCATAAAATTAATTTTAAATTTCATATTATGGTTTTATAATTAGTATTGGCAAATGTTTTGCTTTTTAGCTAATTTTTATGATAATATATTATCGCAAAAGCGGCGTATATTACCCGATAAGTGTAAATTTTACAATTTTAGAAGTATTATCTTACCATTGTGAAATAGGGTGATTGTTAGTGTTTATTGGAATGAGAGAATGTGAGAATGTGGGAATGTGATAATGTGGGAATGTGATAATGAAATACTAAATCTGAAAAACTGGATTTGAAAAACTGAATCCGAAATACTGAATCCGAAATTTAAAAGTACGAAAGACAATCTCCTATCAAACATTTCTTTCTATAATAATCAAATCTCTAGAATAAGAGAAAAAACTAAAACATAAAACCATGTTGCATCCGATAAATGGAATAGGTCTGACAAAATGATTCGGTACAACATTTCACATCTCACCTATTCCATTTACATCTATTACATTTCTCAGTTTTACATTTTTACATTTTACATCCTCCATTTCAAATTATCTCATTTTCACATTATCCAATTATCACATTTTCTAATTTTCACATCCCCAAATTTCACTCCTAAAAAATATTTCTCTATTTTTGTTACTATGAAAATAGAAATCTGGTCGGACATCATGTGTCCGTTTTGTTATATAGGAAAAAGACAATTGGAAACTGCTTTGGCTGAATTTCCAGATGAAGAATTTGAAATTGAATGGAAGAGTTTTCAACTTGATCCAACCATTCCGCTACAATCAGGACAAGACGTTTTTACATTCCTGGCGGAGCATAAAGGGATTTCGGTTGAGCAATCTATAGCCATGCACAAAGACGTCACTGAACGTGCCAAAAGCGTTGGTTTAGACTATCATTTTGAGAAGGCTATCGTTTCAAATTCATTACCTGCTCATCGCATTATTCATTTGGCTAAAACTAAAAATCTGGCTGGCGAAATGGAGGAAATCTTTTTTAAAGCATATTTCACAGAAGGAAGAGATCTAAACGACGATCCTACCTTATTGGAATTAGCTGAAAGTGCAGGTCTGCCGTCAGACGAAGTTTTAGAGGTACTGAAAAACGACAAATTGTTTCTAAACGATGTGCATACTGATATTATCGAAGCAAAACAAGTTGGCGTACAAGGTGTTCCCTTCTTTGCTTTTGATCGAAAATATGCCGTGTCGGGAGCACAACCGGTTGAAGCCTTTGTACAAACGATAAAAGAACTACAGAAATAAGAGATTTTAGATTTTAGATTGCAGATTTTAGATTCTTGACTTTAGATTTTTGATTCCTGATTTTTGATTTTTGATTATTTGTTTAATATCTAATTTTTTGACCAGAATAATAAAAATAAAAAGATGTAAACTTATCTAGCGCTAGATTGGTACTCAATATCATTTCGCAGAAATAACACGCCCAGCAAAAAATCTAAAATCAACACTCTAAAATCTAAAATCTCAAATAACTCCCATTTTCTGCATTAGAAAAGTGGCGCTTTTGTTTTTACAAATTCCATTGCGGAGTTTGTAATCAAAATGTAGTTCTTCGTTTTTAATTTCGACTTCGAAACATTGGTTGGTTAAAATTTCAGGATAATCGTTTGTTGTGAGGCACACTTCTATATCGTGTGTTGCAATCGCGCCAATCGCTTTTTTAGCAATTATCTTTTTTACCACTTCAATTGTACCGTTGCGTTTGTCATCGGAATTGGTTCCTCTTAGGATTTCATCCAGTAAAACAAAAGCCGGTTTTTCTTCCAGAGCATCCATAATTTGCTTCAAGCGTTTTATTTCGGCAAAGAAATAAGATTCACTATCGGACAAAGAATCCGATAATCGCATGGAAACTAAAACAGGTAACGGATGTATATTGGCCTCTGAGGCACAAACCACAGAACCGATTCCGCCTAAAACCATATTGACGCCCAGACTTCTTAAAAAAGTACTTTTTCCGGACATGTTTGACCCCGTTAAAATCACAAACGACTCGGGATAAAAATGAGTGTCATTCCCTACTCTGCTCGCCGGATTCAACAATGGGTGTGCCAAATCTTTAAATCCAATTTTATACTCGGAATTTATTTCAGGGAAAACAAAATCAGGGTTGTTGTAGGCTAAATTAGCCAGGCTGTTCAAAGCTTCAAATTCTCCAATTATTGAAACCCACTTTCCAAGTTCTTTCGCGTAATTCTCTTTCCATTTTAAAAGCGATTTTAAAACATGCACATTAAACAAAAATGTCCCGTTAAATACAATTGCCGTGACAAAATTATTAATACTGTCCATTCTTGAGAATAGCTCAGACAACTCTTTTACATGTGTACTGGCTGTTGCATTTCTAAATACAAGCTGTTGTTGCAGATCGATTAATTTTTTGGATTGAAAAGTCTCCGTTTCGATCTTAATCAGTAATAAACTATACTGTTTGATGATTTTATCAACGTTGTCCGCTTTTGCAATTTCAGATTGAATTCTTTTAAAACATTGTCCTAAAACTATGGTGTTTGCGATAAAAATATACGTCAGATAACTCAGCAATATCATTTTCGAAGTAATGATATAGGCGATTAAAAAACCAAAAAACAAAGTTGGCAGTATTATAGAAAGTGCTATAATAACTTTAGGCAGCTTGTTGATTTTAGAAGAACTCCAATGCATTATAGAATCATAAGCATTTTTAGAATCTGCACTTATTGTCGCTAAAGCCAGGAAGTCTTGTCTCCAATCCAACTTGCTTTTTAATTCATTTATTGCTTCCTGATTCTCTAAGATGGTTGTATTGGGAAGTACCTCCAATAACTGATTCGCAAGCGTTTTTTTTCCAACAAAAGTGGCTGTTCTGTTTAAACTTTGAAACAAAGAATGTTCTCCAAAGATATCCAGATCGTATGCATAAGGGTGGTGAAAGTCATTAAATTCAATTCCGTTTTCAAAAGGCAATTTTTCTCTTTTCAAAAAGGCAATTTCGTTTTCGTTAATCTTCAGTATCGCGGTTGCAAGCTGCTTTTCGAAAGATAACTTTGAGTGGATTCTCATCAAAAAAATAAAACCAACAAAAGACAGAAAAGCAAAAGCAACGTAGCTAATCTCGTTTGTCTTGATATAGTAAAACAATAAAAATAGACAAAGAAAAACGCTTAAAAGACGTGAAATACTAATGCTGTTGTATCTTTTATTGATTTTTTTTAAAAGTTCCGTATACTGAACGACTTTATTTTGATATGAATTCATTTTGTTTATTTGATGGAACACAAATATAGGTTTTCCATAACAAAATAAACGTTCTCAATTTATAGTAATTTAATCTTCGTGCATAACCAAAACGGGCACAGGCACTTGTTTGGATATTTTTTTAGTGAAACTGGAGTCAAAAAGACTTTCAAAAAAAGAACGTTTGTGCGTGATCATAGAAAGAATATCGACTTCTTTGTAAAGTACAAAATCAAGAATTGTTTCTTTTACTTCATCACTTGGCAAAACTAAAAACTCTACATTTTCATTTGCAAACTCTTTCTCCCATTCTTTAACTGTTGCTTCAGCGACATCTGAACTTGAAGTTCTCACGTATAAACTTTTGACTTTAGCATCTGTTTTCTTCGCGATTTCGAGTACTTTTTTCAACTCTTTTTTGTCTTTCTCACGATAACGGGTTGTAAAGCCGATTACTTTAATCTTTTTGAACTTAGCATCAACCGGCACACATAAAACCGGCACTTCAACTCCTGAAATTACGGAACTGGTATTGGAACCGAGGAAAAATTTCGTCCAGTCGGAAGCTCCTGATGTTCCCATAATTACAAAATCAACTTTATCTTCTTCGACGGCATTTTTGAGGTTATACAGTAAATCACCATCCATTAAACGGTGTTTTATCACGATGTTCCCTAATTTTCGTTCTTCAGCTATAGCCCTTAGCTTTGGAATTTCATTTTTAAACATTTCAAATTTGGCTAATTCTACCGAACTATAAATTGCGGCATAATTTTCAGGAAAAAATTGACTGTCGTAAACCGGAATCTCAAAGGTATGCAACAAAATAAGCTCGGCATTTACAATCTTAGCAAACTCTAAGGCATGAACAAAAGCATTTGTTGCAGCCTCAGAAAAATCTGTGGGGAATAATATCTTTTTCATTTTGTTTGAGATTTAGAAGTTGTTTTCTCAAATTTAATCATTCTAAAAAGAAATTAACCTGACAATTATCAGTAATTTAACATTCTGCAAAAACTAATAAATAACCTGTTGGGTACTATTAATTTTAACACATCAAAGCATAACCAATAAAAGTAAGCTGTAAATACACACCAGACAACGAACTCCGGGTTCGTGATTTTTGAGGCTTTTTTTATACCTTTGCAGCATGATAAATCAAGATTCTATAGTTGCATTGGCTACTCCTTCAGGAGCCGGAGCAATTGCCATAATTCGAATTTCAGGTTCCGATGCTATAACGATCGGAGACAGCGTCTTTAAATCCATCAAAAACAAGGATTTAACCAAACAAAAAACACATACCTTACATTTGGGTCATATCGTTGACGGGTCGAAAACGCTTGACGAAGTTTTGGTTTCTGTTTTTAAAGGACCGAACTCGTATACCGGCGAAAACACTATAGAAATCTCCTGTCACGGGTCTACTTATATTCAGCAGCAAATTATTCAGTTGTTGTTAAGAAAAGGCTGCCGTATGGCCGATGCGGGTGAATTTACCCTTAGAGCCTTCTTAAACGGAAAACTGGATTTATCACAAGCAGAAGCTGTTGCCGATTTGATATCATCCGATAATGAAGCTTCCCACCAAATTGCCATGCAGCAAATGCGTGGTGGTTTTAGCAATGAAATAGCCAAATTGCGTGAAGAGCTTTTAAACTTCGCCTCCCTAATTGAATTGGAATTGGATTTCGCAGAAGAAGATGTTGAATTTGCGGACAGAAGTCAGTTTCATGAATTATTGAACCGAATTGAGTTTGTTTTAAAACGTTTAATTGATTCATTCGCCGTTGGAAATGTCATCAAAAATGGAATTCCGGTAGCGATCGTTGGAGAACCCAACGTTGGAAAATCGACTTTACTAAATGCCTTACTAAACGAAGAACGTGCCATTGTTTCTGACATTGCCGGAACTACACGTGATACCATCGAAGACGAATTGGTAATTGGCGGAATCGGATTTAGATTCATAGACACAGCGGGAATCCGCGAAACAAAAGATGTTGTGGAAAGCATCGGAATCAAAAAAACTTTTGAAAAAATTGAGCAAGCACAGGTTGTGATTTATTTGTTTGATGGTTTAAAGTTTCAGGTTTCAAGTTCGGAGTTTGTTTCTGAAATCGAGCAAATCAAAAACAAATATCCTTTAAAACCATTGCTGATTGTCGTTAATAAAAAAGATATTTTATCTGCTGATGAAATTTCAAACATCACCGATAAACTCGAAAACTTAAACGCCAAACTTTTACTAATCTCCGCAAAAGAAAAAATTGGTGTGGATGATTTAAAGGATGAATTGCTTTCTTTTGTAAATACCGGAGCCCTTCGAAATAATGAAACAATCGTTACCAATACAAGACATTACGATTCCTTACTAAAAGCATTAGATGAAATACAAAAAGTAAAATTTGGTCTCGAAACGAATCTTTCCAGCGACCTTATGGCTCTTGACATTCGTGAAGCTTTGTACCAATTTGGGCTTATTACGGGTCAGGTTTCTAATGATGAATTGTTGGGGAATATTTTTGCTAATTTTTGTATTGGGAAGTAGGTTTATATGCCTTTGCAGACTACTTATGATTTACAAGTAGCAAAAAGAGAAATATGTTAGATAAATAGTGTAAAAATCAGTTCCCGATCTTTTCTTCAGGAACTGATTTTCACGTTAAAACTCGAATCAGGAACGAGTTGCGGAAATGCAAAATAACGTAAAAACACAAAGATTGTATTTTAAATAACCAAACTTTAAATTTATTAAATCCTGGGTATGTGGGATTTTTTTATACTTACAGCTTTTTAATCAACTCTTTTCCGGACTTTTTATAAAATACTCCTTTTACATCTCCCTGTTAGTTCTACCTACGCTCCATCTAAAAAAAGCGTTTAATTAGAAAATATGGTTCTGTCGCATCTGCCATATAAAACAGAAAGAAATCACCGATTTAAAAATTATGCTGCCAATTTACAAAATGATTTAAACATACTTGTGCCTGGCCTAAGCATCTGATTCTTTCTCAACATATGTATAACTTCAATTCCACCTAAGGTTCTTTTGGCAGATTCAAAACTTTTGAAACCCAAACTATTTTGTATTCTCCACTTAATAAAGCGATGATCTTGTTCAACTATATTGTTGAGATATTTACATTGCCGAATCTTGATATTCGAAAAAAAGCGTTTATTGTAAACTCTTATAGCACTAGTGTTCGAGCCGCTTTTCTCTATATTTATTACCATTGGTCTGCAGTTATTATTTATTTCCCTAGTTAGAAATCACTGGGCACTCATTCTTTGCCTTCTTTTATTAAGAAGAAAATCTACTGTGTTATCCAATTTATCGACTGCCCTATATAAATAGCACCAAATACCTCTAATTTTTATATAAGTTTCGTTCATTCTCCAGCTAGCTCCCTTTACTTTTTTATATTTTAATCTTCTTTATAAAGCCGCATTCATACAATAACCTTAAGTAATTTATTTTATTGGAATAAATCAATTTTATTCACAACAAAAAAACATCCATTCACGACAGAAAAACCTTCACTAATGACATCTTTTTCATTTTTTTTATTTTCAATCATTAATTTCATTTCGGAAAATAAAATCTAGAGCTAGAAAGCATTTTCGAGATTATCCCAAAGAAAATACGAATACCATAGAAATCAAATTTTTTATTTTTTAACATAAAATTTATATAAAATGGGACAGTACAAAAGTCGTCAGGAATTTTTAAAAAACAATCCGAGATCAATTGCATTCGCCGCATTGGTTAAAGCAACAAAAATGCAAGACACGATTACCAATCAAGCGATTAAACTTAGTCCAAATCAACTAGAAGGAAAGGAGGTTATAATCATCGGGTCTGGTGTTGGCGGACTTACCACCGCGTATGAACTACTCGCTCAAGAATCAGGTGCAAAAGTAACCATTCTGGAAGCATCTCATAAAACGGGAGGACGCTGCATGAGCTTACGCACAGGGGATACACTCATCGAAGATGCAAACAGTGATTTGTTCGATTCGAAACCAGGAGAACCGCAAGTTGTTCGATTTAAGCGCCCGGTGGGAGACTCAGAACCTTACCTTAATGCAGGCCCTGGTCGTATTCCAAGCAGTCACAAACGACTCCTTTCTTACTTAAAACGTTTTTCGGTAGACGTTGAAATATATGTGATGAACTCTGAATCTAATTTGGTTCAAAAGAACGAAAGTTTTGGAGGTAAACCTATGGTTTACCGTCGTTTGGATCATAATACAAGAGGTTGGTTGGCGCACATGGTATACAAAAATGCGGAAGAATTACTTCGTAATTCAAAAGTAGGAATTAGTGAAAGTAATCTTAAAACACGCGTTGAAGAATTACAAAGTTTGATGATCAGTTTCGGAGAGCTTGATGTAGATGGAACCTATAGCGCAACGGCTGGATCACCTGGGTTCGAGGATGGAAAAACACGCGCTGGATATGAAGTTTTACCTGGTGTTGCGGCTGGAATTGTAGCCGATGTTTTGAGTTTTGATAAATTGCTCGAATCAAAATTTTGGGAAGGCACAAAATTCTATCAACCTATAGATTTTCTTTGGCAACCTACTTTATTTCAACCCGTTGGAGGAATGGATCAGGTGCAACACGCTTTTGCTCAACAAGTGGCAGCTTTGGGAGGAAATATTCTTTTGAATAGTCCTGTAAAAAAAATAAAATGGGACTCAACTAAAGAAAAGTACATCATTTCGGTTGGACAAGTTGGAACTGAAGAACCAATCTATTACGAAGCTGATTATTGTGTTTGCAACCTTGCGATGCCTTTTTTGAAAAACATTCTAGATTCTGATCTCCTAAAATCGGGACTTGAACCTGAATTTAAAGATGCATTAGAAGCCGTTTTTGTGGCACAATTTGAACCAACACAAGCTCCAGGTTATAAACCGCGAAAAGACGGATACGTTCCGCGTTTTTTAGCCTGTACCTCCAAAGTGGGCTGGCAAGCAAATCGATATTTATGGCAAGGAAGCCCAATAAATCTCAAGACAATGGGAGTTGAAAAATCTGAAGTAGGAGTTGTACCTATTTTTGGAGGAATCTCTTGGACAGACAATGAAATTCAACAAATTTGGTATCCATCTACGGCATATCAAGACGAAAAAGGCGTGCTCACAGGCGCTTATAATTTTGATAAAATAGCACACGATTGGGGAAAATTACCCGTTGATGAGCGACTTACCAAAGCACGAAATGATGCCAGTAAATTCGGTAAGAAATTTGCCGAAGGCTTGGGAGAAGGCGTTGCTATAGCTTGGCAAAATATGCCAAATATTAAGGGGGGCTGGGCATATTGGCAATCTGTTGGAGATGCGAACTATTCAACGAAACAATTTAACGCTATTGCACAAGGATCTGGAATTATAGATCCGAAAACAAAAAATGCGAGCAATGCTAACTTTTTTATTGTTGGTGATCAAATTTCCTCCCTTCCTGGTTGGCAAGAAGGCGCTATTGCAGCCGCATTAAATGCAATTTCGAGAATGGCAAAACCAGAGGTTAAAATACAGCCATTGAAAAATTTACCAGACACTCGTTTGATGGTGGAGGGTATCTAAATCAATTATATAGAAATGAATGGAACGACGTGGAAGGTATTCTGCGTCGCTTTTTTTTATACTGCAAATCTTAATTTAAAATATACTGCTTGCAGAATTATGGATTTTGAACAACAATGACCTTTAAGTATACATTTTTTAATGGATTTAAAATTCTAAAGATAAAAGTTATTATCAGATGCGACAGACTCCTTACTCTTTCTTCCATTTCAATAGAATTTAATTACTTTTCTAATTTTACTCATGTCTGTTATTTTGTTTGCCATAATCCGTATATTTTTAACGAATGTATGGTTCTAACAACATGAAAAAATGAATAGTTTTTAATCGTTAATTAACCACAAAACTTGGTGGTCAATTTGCTCCGGAACGGGGCACTTAGAAACAACGAAACAATCGTTACCAATACAAGACATTACGATTCCTTATTAAAAGCATTAGATGAAATACAAAAAGTAAAATTTGGTCTCGAAACGAATCTTTCAAGCGACCTTATGGCACTTGACATTCGCGAAGCTTTGTACCAATTTGGGCTTATTACGGGTCAGGTTTCTAATGATGAATTGTTGGGGAATATTTTTGCTAATTTTTGTATTGGGAAATAATCAACATAATTTTAACATTTTTAACTAATTTTATGTTAAAATTTAAGCTAAAAATTCTACTTTTTTATCTAAAAACCCTCTTTTTGTACCGAAATTGTACCTCAGCGTAGAAAAATTGATTTTTTTGTCTTTTTGGGGCAAATAACGGCACTTAAACCCTCTTAAATCTACTTAAAGTCATCAAAAACGATTAAATTTCTTGGGAAATTAACAGTTTTTATGACTTTTTCTTTGTTTTATTTTGTTCAAAAACGTACCAATTTTTCATCTGAACTCTGTAAACTCCCATAAACACTGGTTTGCTAATTTATTTTACCGAAATTAGCAAGTTTTAAAACTTTTTTAAACAAACCCGAAAACACAATTATTACCATCGAAAGCCTTATATTTACTGGAGAAATTAAACATTTAGTCCATATAATCTAAAAGTCTGCTTGTAACAATTTCTTCCCCTGATCAAAACGTGTTGTTTAAGCATTCTTAACTACTTTTCTATCCTATAATTCCAACTAATAAAATTGGAAAATGAGCTCGAATATTTCAGTATATAGAATATGTGGATTTTGTAGTTCTGAGTTCCTTGCAAAGAAAACCACAACAAAATATTGCTCTTTAAGATGTGCAAGCAAAGATTATAAGCGAAGGTTGAAAAATCAGAAAATTGAAAGCTCGAATCTTCAAACAATCAAAATAAAAAACCAGCCTCTTATTGAGCTTAAAGACAAAGAATTTCTAACTGTAAAACAACTTGCATTACTTTTAGGTTTTTCAGTTAAAACTGTCTATCGTCTGATCAATACCAAAAGAATAAATGCCTATAACTTTTCAGAAAGAAAAACCTTAATTAGGCGGTGTGATATTAATGCTTTATTTGAAAAGCCACAAATTGGATTTGAAGTAGTATTACGACCAATAGAACAAAACAAACTAAAATTACGGACTGCTATACTATCACAGAAATACAAGAGAAATTTAATATTTCAAGTGGTGCTTTATTCAACCTTATAAAACGCAACAACATAAGTAAATTTTCTCAGGGAAAGTTTACTTATGTTGGCAAAAAGGAAATTGAATTTTTTTTGAAGTAAACTTAAATACTACATTTATCCTTCATGTAAACTCTTCCTTCTTTAATTGAGTTTCGTAAAATGAATTTTCATTTTAGAAATCTAATCATACAATAACATTATTTGAATTTAGAAATTTAAATAATGAATTTACATCGAAGCTTTTCTTTCCAAATCAATAATAACATTTAATAATTTATTTAATGGATTTACCTCCTTGTTTAACGCGAATGAATAAAACAATTCGATATCTAATTCTTTACACTTTTCTATTATAGATTGATTAGGCAATTCACGACAAACAAGGATAGACTTCGATATTATTCCTCCATAAGTTTGCTTTACAATTTTCATTTTGTTTACATCCTCTTGCTTAACCAGTCCCGATTTACATTCAATAAAAATTAATTTTTTTCCGGTATTTATTAAAATATCTATCTCATTCTTAGTCGCTTTTTTATCAGATTTGAAATTAAGCTCAAAACCTAAAAATAATTCTTTATAGTTCTTTGCACTTGTAATTTGTTTTGCGACCATTAATTCCCACCAAAAAGCTCTAAAGAATAAGTCTTGCACAATCTTTGAATTCAATTTTAAAATATTTTTATTGCGGTACTCAATATTTACTGATGTTTGGTCCCAAAAAACTTTAAGGCTCTTATTAATTACTTCGCTTCCTGCTGATGGAAGTAAATCACCTTTATTAAAATATTTTTTTCTAAAAGTTCCAATAATCAATTTATATTTAAAACCACTATCTGCAAAATTTTTAATCTTGACAGCTGTTTTAATATCTTCTTCTGTAAAATTTTTTATTGTTTTATAATTGTATGTATTATGTCCACTGATGTCAAAAAATTCTTTTGCAGTTAATTCAGTACTAATAGGATTTCTTTTGTAAGATGGTAAAACTAAAAACGAATCATCTTGATTTATATAGAATCCACTTAATCCTTTCTCATGGATAATTGCCTGACAAGCCAATACCATTATTTTAGTACCTCCAGTTAGATTAAATATAATTGTATCTTGCGGATTTATCTTTTGTATTATTTTTTCACAAACTGATTTTATCTCATAAAAATCAAAGGCATTACATCTATAGTCATTTTGTAAAATACCGCTAATCATCGGTTTCAAATTACTAAGACTTTCTATTGATTCCTTTGATACAATAAAGTGAATTTTATCAGGACTAAATTCTTTAATGCCAACATATATTGGTAATAGTTGACCTCCAACTAAAGCGATTTGATGATTCATAGAATAAAAATTTCAGGTTGATTAGCTAAAGGATCATATACGATATTTAAAATTTCAGAACCAGGCATTGGCTTTCTTAACTCTTTCAAATATTCTTTAAAATCTACATATACAATTTTACATCCATAATCTTTACCAAATATACTAGCGGCAGCGACCATAGATTTTTTCCCTCCTGTAATATCAAGAGTCATATTTGAATTTGGATTTAAAATCAAACTTTCTTTCAATGCTTTGTATATAGTATCAAAATTTTCATCTTCAATATAAATCATCTCATAATTTGATTCCAAAAATTTTTCTAAATAATCATTTCCATCACTTTTATTATTGGTCGTGAAAATAATATGCTTTTCTGGATCTACTGCCTTTGCAGTTAAAATAATCGGTTCTGGTGAAAATCCTAAAATTGAAAATAATACACCACCTGCCGGGATACTATTTTGATAGTTACTTTTAAAATTATCAATAACAGCTTCAAAAAGATTTTCATAATAAAGCTCTTGTGCTTTATTAAAATTACCTGAATTTGCTAGTTCAAGCCATTCATTTAAATACGGTATTTGCTTTTTCATTATACTATTTCTAATGTTAGATTAAAAAATTTAAGTAAATATTTTTCTCTATTAAATTGAAAATATTGTTTTTTAACTATTGTAAAGGTATTGCCCTCAAAAACACAATCATAGGTATGATTTCCAACGGTTAAATGGGTATTCTTACCTGATATTGCATAAAAAATTGGCAGTTTAACAAAATCATCTTTCTCAACATTTATACTCACATTTGCTCTTACAATTAGCTCAGATGGGATCTGTGTCGGTAAAATATTTTTATATTTTTCATAATTGATATAGGTTTTGATTAAATCAATTCTTTGTGGAGCAATTTTATATTTGTAATTACTGTGTTTTATTAAATATTTATGAAAATCAAAAAAATCTTCTCTTTGCTTTTCATTCAATTTACACCCCACCTCAAATCCATTAATTAAACCATGATTTCCATCAATATTAGCAGTAAAAATTAATCCATCTGTTTCTGAAATTATGCCCTTAGAATGATTGTCATAATTCCCGAATATTTCACATCCTTTTTTAGCGAAAACTTCTGAAGCTGATAAATGATCGTTTCTATAATTCATTCCTCTACAAAATAAAAACACTTTAACTCCTCTTGTCACAGCATTTTCTAACGCAATTACTATATTTTGAATGTGTTGTAACCCAACGATACTATAAGTCGATAAATATAGATATTCATTTGCATTATCAATGATATTAATGATTTCATCAAGAAGATTGCATGTTTTATCTAAATATGTAAATCTTAAATTAGAGTCGGTTGCTTGTGGCAAATTATCGAATGCATAATTTACTTGAGTATAGTTCACCATCATTTTACCCTTTTTTGAAGAATCAATAAATCCAGAGTAATTGGTCCCTTTTATATAAATTATATCGAATAGCTTATCTAATTCTTTACTACTGTTTTTATCTAAGTAAATTCCAGATTCTGTGTTTTCATTTAAAGAAGGTGTTGTTAAATTAGCACTCATGATAAACCCACAATCTCTATCTGTTATAATGAACTTCGCATGAGCAGATTCAGAAGCTCTCACATGGACACCGTTGTCCCGTAATTTTTTTATATTATTTAAATGAATTGTTGAAGTCTTGTCATTCAATTCTTCTTCTGTTAAAAACTCACTTAATGAAGTTAGATTAAGTTTTGATTTGTCTAATTGCGTTAAAATAAATATTGCAACATTTGTACTTGTTGCTTTTTCTAGTATTATATCAAATATTTCATTATCCGTTATAATAAAACTGCATATCTTAAGAACAACAGTACTGTTCTTAATAATTTTAATTAATTCTTCTTTAAGTCTTACATTATTATTTTGGGTTATAAAGACGGATTCATTCTTAGTATAATTTTTATACGTTTCAGCATTTTCGTTATTTATAAACGCTCCTGTTTCTAAATTATCAGTATGTTTTATATTTATTATCATATCTAAATAGCTAACATATGTTGTTTAATATCTAATTTCTCTAATACCTCATATTCACCAGCAGCTATAATGTAATTTCTTAGGTTTTCTTTATATTCAGGGTAAATACTAGTGAAAGAAGCTATATCCATTTCAGAAACTTTAATACTATTTAAAATTTTCCATAATGCAACAACTTTTTTTACAAATTCGTCTGTTGTTTTAAAGTAAATATATAAAATGAGTACATTATTATCCGGATTTCCTGGTTTGTAATCTCTCATTCTAATAATATTAGAAATTAGTCTTCTTCTATCAGGAGCATTTAACAACATATCTTTATTGATGTCTATGCTAATCTCTGATTCATTATTGATAATATTTTCTGAACAAGTATTTTTTATGTCAAAAATTTTTTCAATTACTTTATGTAAATCTTCGCTACTGAACGAAAAGCATTTATTATCAGAGCCTTTATGTCTATCAATTTCTTGCCAATTGGATGTTAGTATTGGTTTGGAATTTCCTTGATTTCCTTCTTTTTGCTTGGGTATAACGATTTTAAATTGAAGATCTTTAATGTTATCTTTAATGTTGTTTTCAAAAGATATAACATTTCTTCTTGCGGCATCATAATACGAATTATTATCTGCTAATGAATAAATTGGGAATCCATCTAGCAATTCCTTTTTAAGTATGTTATCTTTTTTAGTTACATTAACAATAAAATGTAGTGTCAATTTTGAAAATGATAGATCTTCAATTTCAATTAAGCCAAAAGGGATATTCATTTCATCTCTATTTTGTGTGTCAATACTTTTTATCTCTTCAATAATCATAGATTTTAAAAGTGGTGTATGAACAATATCAGGACCAAATGGCTTTTTGAGTTCTACTTTTCCATTAAAATTAGTATAATAATATGAATCATTTTCATTTACATATTTAGAACTATAAAATGTATAAAATATTTTTGGAAGTGGTTTTAAAGAAATACCATCAACGTAAAAATCATATGACTTTTTATGCTGTCTAATTAACGTTTTATTTATAAAAACATCAACACCTATTTCGCTTAAATAATACTTATCAGTATCTTCAATTAAATGACCATCAAAAATTAATTTGTTTATTCTGAATTCAATTAATGCCTTTGATGCTCCAAGTAATGCTGCTAATTGTTTTTGTGAATAATTTGGCTTTGCTACTAAAAAATCTACAATTACTTTGTCTAAACTATCTAAAGGATCTTTTGTACTATCTAATATAATAGAATGAATACAATAAATTGGATATTGGATACAAAACATACCCAATATTTGCTCCTCTTTAGTAGCCAAGTCCTCATATAACTTTTCAAAATCTATACTAAATAATCCCATACTATAACTTTAAAGAAATTTGTTGTTTTTCAAAATCAATTTCAAAGATTTCTACTTCAATAAAATCATTTATAATCAAACTTTTATTTTTTGGTATTTGTTTATTATGGAGCAATCCCTCAAATTCATTTTCGAATTGAACGAAAAAACCAAAATCTACTTTGGTAATAACTTTACCTTTTGCTTTCATTCCAATTACTAAATCATCCTTGATTTTGTACCAAATTCTTTTCTTTTTTTCAGTAATAGATTCTTTTCTGTAGGTGTTTTTTTTGATTATATATTATATATTTTTTATTTTTTATTTCAGAATTGGGAAAATTTAGAGTAACCCTTTCATTTTCTGCATCAAAACCATAAATGATTAACTTTAATTCATAACCGACATCAAATAATTTAACCGAATTTTTAAATTGTATTGTCATAAAAGAAACTGGTAATAAGCATTCAAATCCATCGACATAAAAAAAAGCTCCAAAAAAAACGTCCTTATTAGTTCCTAAAGATTTGAAAGCCCCAGTTATTTCATCACCGATTTTATACTTTTTAATTATCTTTTCAAATGGAGATGAACCACTATGGTAATCAGCTATATTAATAAAATTTCCCATTTCACTATTTTTGCTTAACTGTACTAATTTTTTAAAGAGATTTGTATAATCAAACATCCCATCAAAATGAGAACGAGGATCAGTAAGTGTTGCTTCATTACCAACCAATATTAATTTCTTTTTAGCTCTACTGAACGCTACATTTAATCTGCGGGCATCATCTAAAAATCCTACTTTTAGATATTTTTTCTTACCATTAATAGATTTTACTATACAATGAGCTGTTGACCTCGTGAAACTGAATATAATTATATCATATTCTTTTCCTTGGAAGGAATCTAATGTTGCTACATCAATGTTTATATTTTTACAGGCAATTGATTTTTTTATGAATTGTTTAATATTGGCAACCTGAAATTTATAAGGTGCAATAATTGCAATATTTTCTGCTTTAATATTATTATCTAATAATTGAGGTAAAACAAACTCGGTGATAATTTCGGCTTCAGTATCATTTTTCACTGAGTTTTCTTCTTTCTGTTCAAAAGGATTTTTTGAATTTGAAGTGTCGAAAAACACAATTTCATTATCAAAAGGGAATGGCATATTTATTTTATTAAGATGGGTTCTACTACCCATCAAAACTTTCGCACCATAAAAAGCCTCTGAAACAAAATTTCCAATATTAGGATGCATTCTATGCTGATAATTTAGCATTTCTTTATTTTCAGATGGAAATTGTTTGGATTCAATTCTGCTGATTATAAATTCAAAAAAAGAAGTCTTCAATGCATGTGCTATCTCAACATCTGTGTATCCGTTATTATAAACAGAATTAGGAAAACTATTTGAATCCTCTTTATCAATCAAAGAACTATCCATGTATGGCGGCAATTGCATTTGATCTCCAACCAAAATTACTTTTTTACCAAGTTCAATAGCAACTAATGTTTCCGCAATATTAGCTTTACCCGCCTCATCGATAATTACTGTGTCGAATTTAAAATTACTGTCTTTAAATATTTTATCTCCTTTAATTCCAATGCAAGTAGCAAAAACAACGTCTACTGAATTATAAATAATTGGCTGTAGTAAAATTTCACATTCATTATTAAAAGATTCATCCCATAAAGATAAAGCTTGAATAGTATCGAAGAGCTCCTTAACAGACAAACCAGTTAAACTATCCCTCAGAATAAAATGTTTTTCTTTAAAAGTGTCTTTTAGATAATTATAACTTATAATCAAATCATTTACTTTTTTATTGAAAATCAGCAATCTATTTTTGGAATTAATATCTTTTTTAACAAAATCCAAAAATAGTTCTGCAAGTATTTTTTGATTCTTAATAAAAAATTTATAGTCAATCTTGTATTCTTCTACCAGATTATCATAGCAATATTTTTTTAATCCTTGATCTATTCTTTCAGGGTTCCCAACGCGTAATAGATTCAGATTTGGATTTTTAGCAATTTTTTCAAGTACATTATCTACCGCAACATGATTTTGACCTGAAACCAATATCTTTTCATTATTAGCTGTTAATTGCTCTATTATCTCTGCAATTACTGTTGTTTTTCCAGTGCCAGGAGGGCCTTGTACTAAAAAAATATTCTGGTTTCCAATTGCTTTTTTAACTGCTTTAACTTGAATGTTATTAGGCTGTTCAATTTCTGTCCTTACTAAATCACTATTCTTAAAATTTATACTTTTTAAAATTGGAGTTTTAACTTTTGACGGATTTACTAATAAAGATTCTATATGATCAATTTTAATCTTTTTCTCTAAAAAATCTTTAATTATTTCACGTTGAATATCAAACTGCCTAGTAGAAATTCTCTTGTCAACATAAAATCCGTTTTGTAATAATTCTACATTTATATCTTTATAAAAGTTTAAAATATAGTTATCGTCTTGAATTGAAATAAATCCATCAGATAATTTTGTTAATTTCTCCTTTTGATATAATTTTGCATTTAAAACAGTTCCTTCATCAAGTTCAAATTTATCGCCAATTTCCCTTGGTAACTTAATAGAAATACCTCCGAAACTACTATTAATTTTATCGAATTTTTCAATAAAAACATTGTTCTCTTTACCGCTAGCCAATAAACTAATTTGATATTCTAAAAACTTATCAATTATAGCCAATGTTCGTCCTTCTTGCTTTAATATTTCACCTGTATCAAGTTTTAATTTCTCAATAATTTTAAAACATTCTAATTTTGTTAAACAGTAATCAAGAAATTGTTTTTGGGAATTATCGAAAGGCAAAGAAGTTAATGGACTTACAATTTTAAGTTTGTTTGTGAATAAAAAAGAACCATTTTTGGCACTATCTTTTTTTATTTTTGATGCAAAACCTAAATTTTGACCAATACTGAAATTGGTTATTCCAAATTTTACATTTTTATTATCCTTATAGATTTCAATAAACCCATAAAGATTTATCTCTTCGTTGTATATTGAAAAATCAAATATTGTAATTAATTCTTTACTGTTATTTCTATGCTCTTCTATGCGTTTATTAATTTTTATCCAATACTTTTGGTTTGATATTATTTCAAGAACTGCTTTTTCATTTTCAATATTATATTCAACTTCATTTAAGTAATAAGGAATAGCTTTTTGTTTAAAATCAGTTTCAAATGCTGAGCTATTAAGTAAAAATTGAATATATAAAGTTATACCTGTGTCAATCTCTTTGCTAAAAATATTAGCATCTAAATCAAATCCTTTTTTTATTATTTGAATTTCTTTATCAGTAGCACTTTGTCCAAGAAGTGTTTTTTTGAATTTAGCAAATGACTGTAAGTCTTCTTCAATAAAATTCAAATGATATTTTAATGGTTCTTCAATTTCAAAATCATCGAATTGTTCCTGATCGGATGGAACGAAATCTAGCAAACTTGAATCTTCAAATTTGTTGTTGATTTTTAAACGTAAATCTTGTGTTTGATTATTAAGAAGTGATTTTCTAACAATCCCAAATAATTTATCCTTGGTTTGAACAATATAAGTACTATTCAAATCCTGAATGATTTCAACATCAAACTCTTCTCCTCGTTCTAGTCTTTCCCATTTGATTGTTTGATTAATAGGATTAACGAGATGCTTTTGAGTTAAAACAACTTGCTTATTAACTTCATTTACTTCAAAAACAACACATTCGATTTGATCTCCGACTTTATACATTTTAAATTCTTGTTCACTTTGAGGAAGTGACCAGGAAATATCAATTAAGGAAAGTCTTCCTATATATCCATCAACATATTCAATTATGATTTGAGATGGAGCAATAATTTTAGAAATTGTAGCCTTTACAATACTACCACGTGTAAAAAGATTTATATTATTTTTAATTTCCTTTGTTTTTGGGTTATGAATCATAAGTTTAGTAGAAAGTATTTTTTTTCTATTATCAACACTAAGATGATTTTCTCTATTTATTGTATAGTCACTAACTCTTTTTAAAGAAGAAAATTGATCTGTTAAAATTTCATATTCATTTTGATTTATTTTTGAATTTGGATTACTTTCAATTAAAACACCCTTCTCTTTTAAAAAATCCACAGCTCTTTCAAGAGAAATATTTAATTCTCTTAAAACCTTATTTAAACGGATGTTTCTGTCTAACATATATAAGTTCTATTTGTATTAACTATTCTCAATACTAATTGTATATAAAATTGGGTGATTGTTGATTTTTAATATTTCTAAAGATCTATCAAAAGAAATATTGTCATCAAAATTAATATTACTATTCTTCAATCTCCAACCATGCTCGACACCTGCATCAGGTCGAATTATTATTTTAATTTCATCATTACTAAATTCAAAATATCTGTAATGTGGAATTGAACCAGATACTACATTTACATTACTAGCATCTAATTCATAACGAAATAATTTTAAGTAACTATCTCGTGATTCACTATCTCTGAATTCGTGAAAAAGCTTTTGAGGAATTCTTTCGTTATAGAATTCTTGACCAAAAAAAGTAAAATTGTCTATTTCAAAATTTAACTTTGTTTGAAGTTTATTAATGAATTGCAGCATCAACAAACAACCAAAAGGAGTTTTTAAATAACGGTCTGAATAAGAAACATTGAATTTTTTATCCTTCATTTTTGAACATAAATCTATTTTATTTTCTAGTTTATTGAGTACTTCGTCTGCAAGATTTACTGAACTTACAATTGAATTCGTATTAACGACTGCTTCGAAAACAGTAGTTGTATTTAATAAGTTATCGGTTTCAAATGTTTCTAAAATTGGAATTGTCGCACTGTTAACTTTATAAAGTTCTCCATTACTTGATTCCCCCCAGTTCTTATCTAAATCAAGGCTAACATTGTCGTTTACAAAATATTGTTGATTAGTTCCATCCTGCAATTGAACAAATGAAATTGTAGTTAACACTTCGTTCACAATATTGTTATGAATCCATAATTTTGACCAAGCAGATAACTGAATTAATGTCATTACATCTTGATTATTAGTAATAATTGGAGAATTTTTAAGGACTATATTAACAACTGCTTTACTTTTTAAATTTTCTAAAAATAAAATACTATCTAAATCCCAATTTTGCACATTAGAATTAACAATCAACCAAACCTCTTTGATTTTAGATGTATAATTTAACTTAACGAGCTCTTGTTTTATACCACTTAATATTCTCTTTGCGGAAGGATAGCTATTTATTATATCATTAGAAATTGTAAGATCATTTATTCTACTTAACCAATCTAATGCTATATTTCTATCTAAAAGATTCAAATGCCATTGTGTCTTTCTATCAATTAAACATTTTGTACAAGCATTTTGGCAATTGCATTCTAACTTAACTTTAGAATGTTTGAATATTTCATCTGCATATAAAAAGAATTGATTTGCATATCCTGCTCCACCTTTGGTGGTATCAAAAATAAAAATTGTTGAGTAAGTATCGTATCTTTTAATTCCAAAATCAAGTTCACCATGCTCAATAGCAAGATAGCTTGCAAGCTCTTTGACGAAAATTGAGCCTAATGAATACAATAATATTTCATTTCTTGAATATGTTCCATTTTCTCTAATTCTAATTTCGCAAAAATCAGTTTTAAATCTCCCTCCTAAAATTACATTTGGTCTTATGGCAGTTGCAGAAAAATTTCCTAAGCATGCTGAACCTCCATTATCATCTTTTCCTCCTCTTAACCTTCTATGGTCATTTAGTTGCTCTAGTGATAAACCGGTTTTGCCACAATGCAAACAAACGTGAAAGCCATTCCCATTACCCACATTGTAGTATAAAATCTCTCCATTTTCTTCACTTTCCCTTATATCGTAAATGGTATTGCTATTCTGTTCCCAAGGTTTGACATTAATTAATAAAGGATCTATATAGTGAATTCTTGATGATTCTGATATTTTTCGATTTGGAGTTTGATACATATCTACCGCAAAACCAGCTGGTTGAATCATTTCTGTAAAAATGCCTCTATTACCATCATTATCATAAACTAACCCTCTAAAATTGTGATTGTGACAATGTGGACATTCTGTTTCTATAGTTTGACCTTCTGAAACTTCAACGATTCTTTGGTAGCCACAAGAATTGCATAATTGAATTATTTCTTTATATGATTGATTTCCACGGTTATCCTCTAAAATAATGCCTGAAGAAGAATAATTCATCCCATCAATAACAACATTATTGCCGGGTACAAATTCAGTTAATGCTCTTGTAATAAAATAAGACGGATTTTCCTTTTTTTCACTATTCTTATTATTTAGACTGTCGATGTTAGTTATGTCAAATTCAACAATACCTGTTGGTAAGCCAGCCGTTGGTAAAAAACCTTCTTGAGCTAAAAAGGTCAATGCATTTTTCTTTAAAAACTGAATGTATTGAATATTAACAGCTTTAAAAGCGGTAGAGGTATTTCTAAATTCTTCTTCAATTTCTTTTAATTTACTTTCGAAACCTTCTTTTTTGCTTTTAGATTTATTTAATAATTGATTAAAATTTGAAAATACTTTATTCAAAATATATGTAAAGTTTTTATCTTCATAACTAGTATTTCTAACAATTTCAGCTACTTGGTTTGAAAATAATCTTACTTCATTACCCATTAACCATGTGACGAATTTCACAGCTATTGGTTCTAATTCATCAAAAAAGAAACTTTCTATTTTATCAGTAACTCTTATACCTCTAACTGCATCAGTTTGAACAAACTTTCCTAGAAAGAAAGCATTTATATGGCGCTCTATAACCTGCGTACTATTGAAAGACATAAATGGAGGAGCAATTTTATGTGTTAATGCCCAAGTAGGAGTATTAAAAGCATTCAATCCAACTGGATTTGGAGCACAAACCGTAAAAGCTATTGACTTGCTCTCTTTTCTCCGACCAGCTCGACCAGCTCTTTGTAAATAATTTGCCGGGCCAGGTGGCACATTGTTCATAACAACTGTTGAGATACCACCAATATCAACTCCCATCTCCATTGTTGTTGAGCAGTTGAGGATGTTTATCTCTGCTTTTTCAAATTTATCTTCTAATTGTTTTAATCTTTTTTCGCTTTGTTGTGCAGAATGTTCTCCAGATAAATATAAAGGTCTATTTAAAATTATTTTTTCGTGAATATTATTCCATAAGCCATTTTGCTTCCATTCAGCTGAGTTATTACTAATCCAATCTTTTGTTGCTGCGAGAGCTAATTCATTTTGCTCATTCCTGTTAAATGGGAATAGGAATTTTGGAAATGTATATGGTTGCGATTGCTTTATCTCAAAATGTCTAATATTATCTTCTGTAAAAGAACCTGTAATCCAAGGAGAAAATCCTTTAAATTGTGCGTCAATCAGACGTTTTTTTACCGGACATAACCAAAGTTTTTCTGGAATTTGAAGTCTTGTTTTTTGCTCTAAGTTCAATTTATACCCTGTATCATCAACATCTAAAACATTTGCTCTTATAGCTTTCCAAATTTCAAGAAGTAGTTCATTAATATCTTGTTCAATTTCATTTGTGATTTCACTGCGACTAAAATAGCCTAACCCAGCGCATAATAATAATGCTATCCTATTCGGTCTGGCTTCATTTGCTCTGAACGTAGGCCATTTTTTAGCATTTGTTATATTTGAATCAGAATTGTGAATTTGGAAACTTTTTAGAAATGATGTCGAATATGGATAAATTGAATTATCCAAAACGAAATAAAATTGATTTCTAATAACATAGTCAAGACCAATTTTTAACAAACTTTTCCACTCTTCAATTGTAATGTTATATTGTTCTGCAATTTTTGATAATTGAATATTATCTAAATCTGGATAAACCATGCTCACCATTCCTAAATTTTCTAGAGATCGTTCTCTAGGTAATCTTCTTGCGAAATTATCAAAAAGTAAAGCTCTTGAATATTTTTCAAGATTTATGAAATTATCTTCTCTTGGATTGTTATTCTTAAAAAGAGTTTTTAACTCAGATTTAGGATTAAGATAATCATATATTTGTTTCCATGACAACTTTACGTTTACAATTGTCGGTTGTTCCAAACGGTTTATCTGCTCTTGAATGCTTTTTTGGACTGGCACCGGTGCACTTTCCAAAGATTGTTTTAAAACTTTCAATAAAGCCTCGTTTGGATTATTTTGACTAACTGATAATTGTTCTTTCCAAAGCAAATGAAATACCTGAGAACGTATCCAATTGTTCTCGTTATCAATATTAATTAAAGCTGATATTTTCGCAGTTCCTTGACGGCTATCTGTAAATGAAATGTATTTATGTCCTTCCCAAAGCATTTCTGAACGAATTTCATCGGCACCTGGAGTGTTATCTAAAAAAATATCTGATAAAATTCTGTTCATAAATGAAGAAGAAATTCTAAAATGTAATGGATTATCTAGATTACTAGAACAATAAGGACAAACACATTCACCATCACGATCAGCTTCAATAAAAACACTCTGATTACGATTTATTTTACCGCTATTATCAATTCCGAATTCTAATGTATTGGGAACATGTCGTTTATTAATATTCCTTTTTGTAAAGAAAAATGATCGAGTAATTGGGTTAACATCATCATTTTCGTCATTTTCAAAATCATCAACAATAAAATTATCCTGATTAATTGATGTGGCCAATGTCAAAATTTCATTACCGTTTCTTTCAAGTTGCCTTTCTGCTTTCAATAGTTCATTACCACAAGAACGACAAGCGACCAGTTCGAACATTGGAAAAGTACACTCACAGTTTTTCTCGGCATAAGTGGTCATGGTACCCAATGAACTTTTTGAATCGAAATTTTTATGTTTGTCACAATTTGGATTTGAACAAACATAAACACCTCCTATACCACGAGAAAATAAATGAGCTCTTAATGGTAAAATTGAAATATCATTGTTTTTACTTTCGACAATAGCATCAACCATTTCCAATTTTTCATAGAAAGAAACTTTCTTTGCTGTTAGACTTTCTGTTATTTCAGTTAAAGTAATGGCCTTCGAATCATAAACTTTTTTTCTTAGAATTTCGATTTCCTTTTTATTGTTGATTTGAAAACTATCCGGTAACTCTTTGAATTCTCTTTCACCTGTAATTACTTCTATCTGATGCTTTTCTATACCGCAAAGATTAGCCATAAAATCCTTTAAGTTTGTTTCGCTTTCTACACCACTCCCTACTGTTGCAGAAGTAATCGCAAATCTTAAATCTTTTATATCAACTGCAAAAGCGTCGACTACCCTTCTAATTAACAAAGCCATTTCTAATGCTGCCGAACCTACTAATGTGTGTGCCTCGTCTAACAAAATCCAACGTAATTTGCCTTTAGAATTATCTAATAATGGTACATCTTTATCACGAACTAAAATGTATTCCAACATTGAAGGATTTGTGAAAAGAATTTGTGGTGGAGTTTCACGTATCTGTTTTCTTGATATTAGTTCTGGCTTATATTTACTTCTGTTTTTTGCGGTTGAATCCTCCTCAGTATTTCCATTATAAACAGCATAAGTTAAACCATCTAAAGCTTTTACCCAAGCATCCATTCTTTTTTTCTGGCTGCCAATTAAAGCATTTAGTGGATATAAAAAAATGGCCCTTACACCAATATCATTTTGACAATTCTTGTATAAGTCATGTAGAACGGGCAACATAAAACATTCTGTTTTACCAGAGCCAGTACCAGTAGTAACAGCAATAGACTTCTTATCATTTAAAAGTACTTCCCAACTTTTTATCTGATGTACATAAGGATTTCTATTTTTAGGAAATTCATATTCACCTTTTATTTTATCAAGCTTGTTGATGAAATTGTTATCAAACAAATTAGTTAAATCGCCAAATGTTTTTTTAGCTGGTGTCCATGGAAAAGTGTTTTGGAACACTGGCTCAGCTAATAATTTTTCTTCTTCGAATAGATCTGACAAATAATTTTGAAATTGAGCATCACCTGTTACCCAAAGAGATAAAATAGAATCTTTTAATCTATCTTGAATCTCACTATATATTTTTTTGAATTTTATTTCGTGATTCATACTGTTTTTTTAGTTTAGATAATAAATTAATGATTCTTCATACCATTTTTTATCAAGATCTTCTACATACTTAATTCTTCGTCTAAAATTGTCCCCATTTATATGCCATAGACCTTTGTTTCTACCTGAAATGGATGATGCTACTGTAAGTGGTGCAATTACAAGAATATTAACTTGTTCATTCCATTGCTTCTGTGGTATTGGCTTAACATATTTATTTCTGTCATTTTCAATGTCATAAAAAGGTAGCTGACTTAATACCCTTTCACCTAAACGCTCTCTAACATTGTTAAGCTCTGCATTAAAAACAAAATTGGAATTCTTAGTCTTTTGAAGTAAACACAAGCTTAGTTTATTCCATTTAAAATTTAGCATAACAGCAAGTGCTTCAAATATTTTTGGATTAATTTGACAAATGTTTTCCCAATCTGACTGCTCAACCCAATGAAAAGATAATCCTAAATCATTTTCTAATTCAACAAAATCATTTCCTGAAAACTTATATTCTCCTATATCAAATCTTAACGATAAAAAAGCAAAAGCTTTTGCTGCCAATTCAGATGATGATGTAATGGCTTTTATAATATCAAATGTTGCAAAAGGCAAATCGTTTTCTTTGCATAAATAATAATAAACCCAAAACTTGTTCCATATGACACCAGTAAAATCTTCTTCTAAAAGTTGCTTAGAATAATTAATAATTCTATTATTTCTATCCTCAATTGTAGTTAATTCATTTTCCGGATTCACAGAAATAAACTCAGGTTTAATTTTGAGTTTCGAATTTTTGTCCGAAAATAGAATAAATTTATTGGCATTAATTGTATTAATTGAGTAAAAATCTAAATCTTTTTTTATTTCAATTTTACCGATATACTCCAAGTCACAATCTAATGGTAAAGCATACACGCTATTTGAAATATCAATACTTTCGATTTTATCAAATTTTATTATGTTTTCATCATTTACTTTCCATTTTATTGTCTCTGAAAATTGTTTTATACTATAGCTTTTAATTTTTTTATTTCTATTATGTGGTAATAGTTCAAAAATTTCCATTTTTAAAAAATTGTCAGCATCGATAATATTATAAAGCTGAAAAAGTGATTTAAAAGTATCATGAAACTCAAGTAGTGGTTTTACTTTTCTTTCTATCTTTTTTGATATAACAATTTCCGGGTTCTTATTATTAAAAACCCTTACTTCGTATTCTTTTCCATAACAATTTACAATTAATCGCCAACCTTTTATTTTATCTAAAAATATTTTATCGTCATTTATTACATTTTCATTCTGATCAACCAATATAACTCCTTGAAAAGGTGAAATTACTTCCGCAAGTATTCCAAAACTTTGATTATTTACTCTAATTCTAGTTTTGATCGAAGATGGGAATTTTGAAGGATTTGTTATTTTAAAAGTTACTTTATTTTGATTGACACTACAATCATAATGGTCTGACTTGTATATCTCTAAAACAAAATAATTGCTATTTACTACAATTTGTGGGTTGTTGTAATCTGAACTTGTTGACAAACACAAATCACCAATATTAAAAACTCTTTCATACTCATTAATACCAGCATGCGAGATTTTGACATCTAAGGCTCCTAATTCTAATGTAGTGTGTTTTGAATTCCAAATGCTTTTATTTACTTGTTTCCATTCTAATTTTGGATTATTAATCCTTTGTCCATTATTGTCATAAACAATTATTCTCAAATCATTCTTTACAATATTTAAATTGCTTCCAACTAGCCATTTTGGTTTTTCACTTACTATACTCCAGTCAAATATATTCTCAGTGTTTGTTTTAAACTTAATCGTACTACTATCAGGTTTATTTAACTTAATTTCCTCTTGAAATTTTATAATAGAGAAAGCTTTACTATTTATCTCTATTACAGTTTTTTCTTCAAAATTACCATCTATTGAAAAAACATCATTTGATAATACATAACCATAATTATTATTTGTGTGTCTAGATTTTTCTAAAACAAAATTTTCATTATTACCTGACACCCATAGTGTTGGAAAATTCAAGTTTAATCTGGAATAGAGTAAATGATTAGCACAATAAATTTTGTCATAACTATCAATTACATAAATTTCAGTATCAAAATTTTCTTTAAAAATGACAAAATCTTTAAATTGGATTATTTTGTATGTCTCATTATTTCTTTTTGTGAGTTTAGCAATTAAATCTATACCAACGAATAATTTATATTCATTTTGATAATCAACAATTTGATCATCTAAAATATAATTCAGTTCTTCAAATCCAATTTTTGAAGTAATGGCAGTATTGAGAAAAAAAGTGTTGCTTTTAGAATTAAAATTCCATTTGAATTTAATAGCATTATTCTTTTTTCTGACCTTATCTCTTTCAATAATTAACTCTTCGGTAATTTGCTTTAAATCTGCATTTGCTCTAAAACTTAACAGTTCATTTTCATCATTATCTAAAACGGCACGAACAATTTCTAGACAACTACTATAAATAATTTCATTTTGACTAGATTTTGGTAATAGACCAGTTAATTCAGTATTAGTGGAAAAATCTTCAATTGAACTAGGATTTAAATGGATAATTTTCAAAAGAAAATATCTATACTTACCACTATAATTCTTTATATGTTTTAATGGAAGGCCTCCTTGTAATAATAAAGTTTTTAGATAATGGGTATTTTGAATTTTAATCCATTTATAGTTTAAAAGACTACCTCCCGTTTTGGCTGATTCATAAAAATCATTGGCATCAAAACATAATTTATCAGAACACAATGAATTATAAATTTCATCTTTTGAAGGATATCCTCCATTGAAAATTCTTTTCCACCACTCTGCATAATAGATTGCACAATCTTTAGGATTAAGCTGAGAAAGTCGTTGAACAATTTTAAAACTCTCCTTTAATTGATTAAACTCTAAATCAGAAATTGTATATTTCCAAACTGGCTGACCTGAATGAAAATCAAGTCTACGGTTTTTTAAGATTTTGTAAAACTCACTCATATCACAAATTTTTATCAAAAATAAAATGCATTAATGCATTGTATCTGCACTAATAATTATTTTTCATTTTGTTAACCCTATCTAGAAGTTTTTCCACTAAAAATAATGGCTCTAGCACTTTTATTTTTTCTCCATGAGACAAAATCAGCATTTCTAATTCATAATTAGGAATTACTTTTATTTGCAAACAATTTCTACCGTCTACTTCTTTTATTATTTGTGAACCGTGAATAGGTTTAGTTTTCACATAAGGCATCAAAGATTCACTAATCTCAAGAACAATTATTTCAACTTTATCGTTAGGGACGGTAACACCAATAACATCCTCAAAATACTCTTTAAAATCAATATCAGAATTAATGTAGTTTTTATTTACTGGTTCTATACTTTCAATTCTATCTAGCGCTAAATTTGTGATTGTTTCATAGTCATCTGACTTTCCAAATAAAAACCAACGCATATTGAACTGCTTGAGGTAATAGGGATAAATTATGATACTAGTTGAATTTTCGATTTTAAAGTTCTTATAACAAACGTTTAATACTTTTTTATAAAGAATAGAACTGTAAAGTTCAGGTATAAATTCTAACCCTTTAAGGAATTCGTTTTCTTCAAAACTAATTATGACATCACTTTTTTGCTTTAAACTAAAGGACGCTTCTAATCTCGTATTCAACGCATTAATCCAATTGTATTGCGGTAATCCTTTGAACCTTTCTAATGTCAGTAAAGCTTCTCTAAGTTGGTTTGCTTCTATTTCATTTAACGGTTGGTTTGAAATAGAAAACTTTGAGTCTTCATATTTATAAAAAACTCTCCTACCATCTTTTTCTTTCTTTAATTCTATATTCCAACCTTGTTCACTCTCCATGAATCTGATATCATCATAAAGTTGTCTTTTTTTTATTCCTTCTTCTTTACCTGTATATTCATAAATTGCTTTATTACATTCCTCTACAAGATCTTCAATAGCATAGTTTCTTCCTGAGTTACGGAAACATTTATCTAAAGTTTGGTACCTAATTATAGCGTGCTTATTTGTAGACATTTAATTTTCAAGATATTTATCATTACCTAACAATGATACGAAAAGCAATTTAAAGCAACTTAAGTACGACCTAAATCTATCAATCACTTTATCAGATATTTACACATCAATTTCACCGTCAAATAAAAGTAGAAAGTCTTTTTAATCTTCAGTTCAAGTTCTTATACTACTTTTTATAGCCTCCATCGACAAATATTATCTTTTAATTTATTTATTATTTATGGAAAACCGTATTAACAAACAATTTCAAATATATTCATTAAAAAACATCACCTAGTACGTATTTATACCTGTTTATTTATTAAACTATTCTAATGGTAATACATACTTTTACATGGATCTAAATAACAAATTACCGTGAAGCCATTTACTTTTGACCAGATACCAATAATGATGAAAAAGCTTTATGAGAAATTAGAGCATTTGGAAAAACTTATTGAAAGAATTTCCCCAATAGAAGAAAATCAAGATGAACTACTGAGCATTCAAGAAAAATCAAAACTTTTAAATCTATAGGTATCAACGATCTATAGTAAAGTATATAAAAGGGAAATTCCATTTAACAAACAAGGCAAGCGTACTTATTTTTACAAACATGAGTTAATGAAATGGTTAAATCGGGTCGAGTAAAAACTCATTTAGAAGTCCAAAATGATATTTAAAAAAAGTTCAGAAATCTAGTATTACTTTAGATTTTCGAACTTTTCTTTTTAACTTTCATCTCTGAATATTTTAATCATCCATGACTTAGTTTTTTTTATGCTATTGATATAATCAACATTCAAAATTTATATTATTTTTGTATGAAACAACTCCCATGATTTATGTTATCTCAATAAGGATACTTTGTTTTATTTTGTGATATTTCGGCCAGATTTGTACCATTTTTGTACCATATAATCTGGAAACCCCAGTAAATACTGGCTACTAATTTTTGTATCGGGAAGTAGGTTTCATAAAAAATCACAAAACAACCCTAACTAAAACGCTACAAGAAAGCATTTTATACAATATCATCTAGAGAAGCGATCATTTATTTTCTTATTAAAAGTCCACTCCAATATTTTATGTTGATTTTTTCGAGTCCGAAAAGCAATGAAAGATTTTTTCGAAATGAACTGAAAGTAAATATTGTATATCATTAGATAAGAAATTGATTTTCCCGGTGCTTCACCGTATGAATGACCAGGCCAAAACAGGGAGTGCTCAGGCAGATAATTTTTCAAGAATTGAACGGAATCATATAAAGATGCCGCACCATCTTTAGAACAAACTCCAACACCTTCAATGAAAACAGTATCTCCAGAAAACACATGATTATCAATTAAATAACAGACACTGCCTGAAGTATGCCCAGGAGTAAGAATTGGAGTTATTTCGATTGTACCTATTTTAAAGTTTTTCAAGTGAGAAACCAATTGCAATTTAGAATATGTTAATCGAAAAGTAATTGCATCTATATCGGAGCTCCACACAGGAACATTTTTTTCTTTAGAAAATTTTCCTGCCAGATCTATATGATCCAAGTGGCCATGAGTAAGCAATACACCCTTTAATAAAATTCCATTTTCTTCTATATAACTAGTGATCAGCTCGTAATCCCAAGCCGGATCAATCAAAACACCTTCGTATTGATTATGGACCAGATAGCATTGATTCTTAAAAACACCATTAGTAACCTCAAAAAGTTGCACATAAATCATCAGGACTGTAAATTTAGATGCGTTAAATGTTTAGCAAAATTAGTTAAATCTATATCGGTACGTTTGGGACAAGTAATGGAGACAATATAAGAGTCCAGAACTATAGAAAATGATTTGTATTGCCTAAAATTCTTAAAACTTGCACTATATAATCCATTTTTGTAATCAAGGGAATCTAATTCCAAATAGTTGAAATCAATCATCATTCCTGTCTTTAAGATTTTAGATAGGCCTTCTTTTACAGTCCAAAGCAATGTATAGGCTGAAGCCTTATCATTCAGATACGAATTTGCTAAAGTTATTTCTTGCTGAGTAAACATATTCATCATAGAATCAACTTTTTCCGGATTAATTTTTTCAATATCCACCCCTATAGGATGAGCTTCCGGGTAAGCTACGGAAATACCAATAGCATCACAGTGCGTAATAGATACCTGAAAACCAGAACAAGACAGTTGCTCTATGACCGGGAATTGAAAAACACCGAAACCTACTTTAAAAGAACTCATAACGGTATTTGTCGGAATAATTTTGCCTAAAGCACTCTTCGCACTAATACGACCTAACAAATAACTAGATTTTCGTCTATTGAATTTTAGAGCATTTAAATAGGTGATCTCATCCGGATGTAAAACTTCTAAATATCCATTTAAATCGGTTAATTCTTTTTTTACAATGGTATATCCCGCTATATGTTCCGAGTTTTCTCTTACCAATCTTATAATACCTTCATATAACATAGGAAGAGTGATTAGAAATTAAACTTTTTACTTTTTCTAATTGCTTAAGCTCATTTCCAAAAGGGGATAAAATAGGCTGTATGCTGGACTCAGATGTTTTTAGTATGGAATATTTAGTAAAAGTAGCACTAGTTCCCGAAGGTCCCAGATCAATATAGAAACACGGTCCGAGTTGTTCCAAAAAGTCAATTGTTTTACAATGACTGGAATAAGAACTTACCACTTGACTATAATACTCGGCATCAATTTCTTTTAAAAGATCTGATGTCACGCCAGACAAATAATGTGTCTTAGGTCGAACCAAATCAATACCTTGTTGCATATAATACGAAAAATCATGTAAACCTTCCTTAAGGAGAGGAGAATGAAAAGGAACAGTTACCGGAATACGTTTATGTATTATCTCTTCTTCCTTTAAGATTTTTTGATATTGATCCAAATTTGATGTTGTCCCGGAGACCGTATAACTTCCCTTAAAATTATCGATGGCCAGGTACAAGTTGTATTGTTCATATATTTTAAGTTGATGATGTGTCTCTGCGTTTATAACAGTAAGCATACCTCCTTCCAGATTACTCCTTGTTAAAGATTTGGCCTGTTCCATAGCAGCTTTTATAGCTGTTGATGCAGACCAAATACCACTGGCAACACCAGCAGCAAACTCACCAAGACTTTGGCCGAAAACATAATCCGGAAAAATATTGTAAGACTTCATTACCTCTATCATAGCAATCTCAATTGCCACGATAGCAGGATGGGTGATTAGCAGCTCATCAAAATCTGAGTCATCTTTACCATATAGTTCATGCACAAGAGATCTATTCAAATATTTCTGAAAAATCAGATCACTTTCCTCCATGCTTGATCTAAAAACAGCATGGTCCATGAATAGACTTTTTCCCATATTACGATACTGACTACCCTGGCCAGAAAATAAAAAGACAACTTTATACTTTTTCATATCTTGTGTAAGATTACTAATGTTTACCTCTCGAACAAAGCTTTTATATTTTCTTTAACCTGTGGTTGATGAAAAGTTATTTTATGCATTTCTAATTCTTGCTCAAATATATCCTTTAAACTCCTCTTGATTTTTGATGTCATATGTTTTTTTAGCGTCACTAATGAAAGTCTTGGCTTCTCAGCTAATTTCTTTGCTAATGCTATTGCCTCTGTACGAACTTCTTTTTTTGGAACTACGTGTAAAGGGACTCCTCGTTCCTGCAATTCTCCTCCCCTATAACTTTCGGCTGTAAAAAGCATTTCGCTGCCTAAAGAGGAACCAAAACGCAGTGGCACCATGTAAGTTGCTCCCATACCCGGAGTGAATCCGTATTTCATGAAATTTGCAGTATATATATTTTCCTTTCCTAAAATTTGAAAATCTGCATAACATCCAAAAACAAGTCCTCCTCCAATTGCGTGTCCTTGCATGGCAGCAATTACAGGAATTTCGCAATCAATTGGTGCTGTAAAAAAATCTAATTCCGTAAATTTCAACTTTCCATCATATATTTGTTGTAACTCATCCGGGGTTCCTCCGCAAGAAAAATAGCTATCGTAACCTATTAGAATTACTACTTTATACGCTTTATTTTGGTTTACAATTGCAAAAGTCTGTTTTAACCCTTGCATTAGTTCTTTAGAAAATGTATTTCTTGACACTTTATCTTGCATCGTAATTTGTACAATTTCTTCTGTGATTTCTGTAATGCTTACTACCTCTCCCATGGATATTCTCCTTTCTCAATAAAGTTCTTTATATTCTTCTGTACCGTTTCAGACTCCATTAGTGTCTGTAATTTATTAACTGCTATTGTTTTGGTATCCTCCTTTATAATCCAGAGTTTTGCCGTATAAGATTTAATTTCCTGAATTGTATTCGTTTCTAATCGACTAAGCCTTAGTATATTTTTCCTTAGCAGATTATCAATTTCATCTGTCACTTCATCTACCAGACCTATTTCATAAGCTCGTTCTGCCGATATTCCAAGTGTAATTAATGTGAGCCATTTGGCTTTCTGCGGACCAGTTCTTTGCATCAAAAAAGGCATTACACAAGCGGGTAACAATCCAAATAAGGCTTCAGATAGACCAAAAGTTGCCTGACTATTTGCCAGTACTATATCACTAGCTGCAACTAATCCTATTCCTCCTGCATTTACTTTCCCTTCAACTTTTGCTATTACCACCTTATCAATTTCGCTAATCGCTTTCAAAACATTGTAATATTGATCCGGTTGTTGATTCATTAAAGCTTCCTTCTGCTGATTTGCCACCGCTTCAAAATCCATTCCTGTACAGAATTGATTTTCATTACCGGATAATACTATGATTTTTACTTTTGTGTTTTGTTTAACCTCTTTCAAAACCTCCAAAAGTTCATTTGCCATCAAGGTATTAATACTGTTATACTGTTCGGGTCTATTGAGCTGAATATGGAGAACCTCTCGTTGTTGCCTTACCAGAATGGTGCTGTATTTATTATTGACCTCTATCATACCCATTCGTAAATTCTGTGATAATTTTTAATTTCTGAAAAGATCAGTTTCTTTTTTCCTTTTACTTTACTGAAGGGTTCCGGATATAATGTGGTGTCTATTTTGTAATCTCTGGTTCCGAATTTGATTTGTGAGTTAACAGCAAAAGTACTTTCGTATTCTTCCATAGATAATACCACTCGTTCGTCTAAATGTTCTTCTATAGCCAAAGGTGAAATTAACATTTGACTTTGAGGATGTATCACTCCACTAAAAAACTCGGAACAGCATCCTGATCCATATGAAAATATGCCAACTCTTTTTGGGGTTTCAAAATTTCCTTTTTCAATCATGCTTACTAATGCCAAATAAGTTGTTGCTCCCATAATGTTTCCAACTCTCTGACAATATTCTAAAGAAGGAGCTACACGCCCTTGGAAATCTTCTTCGATCTGATCCGGTTTTGCCTTTTTGAATTTTCGCATATTGGTTCGGTGTGCACCTTTTACCATTCCTCCAAATGGTGTATGAAAGACTAAGTATTGAAAACTATCCTGATAATCTGTATCATCAACTCTCTTTTGGTATTCTTTAAAGCTGTTTTCGCAGCAATCCAGATAAGATAATAAAGATAAATCTGAGTCTCCCGCTTCTTTGTCTGCAACGGGTCTGCAAGTATCCATAACCTCATAACCGTAATAACCGCTGGCTCCTTTGTCTATTTCAAATATTTTTGGTTGATCACTAATCAGCATGGCTACAGCCCCGGATCCGGATGAAGGCTCTACAAAAGACATTTCCATGGCTCCTCCTTCTACTGTACTCATCCTCATAATATCTGTAGCGATGACTAAAACTTTTCTACCCACAGCGGTACCCGAAAGGATAAAATTAATAGCCATCTGAAGACCAGCCGTTCCGGAATAACAGGCATTTTTGAGTTCGAACAACCTGCAATTTCGACTCAATTTTAAATAATCATGTATGTACGTACTCATCGACTTTCCAAAATCAATACCTGATTCTGAACAAGTGATCAACATATCTATGCTTTCTATTTCTTCATCTGTCAATGCATCCAATAAGGGTTTTGCTGCATTAACCCCATTAGAGATCGGATCTTCATAGGGCATTGGCACTGTTTTCTCTTTCATTAACAAATTCTCAAATCGCTCGGTGTTTAATTGTCGATGTTTTGCTAATTCAGCAACGTCTATGACTGCTGATCCACAATATATATTTATAGCTTCTATTCCTGCTCTCATATTTTTTTCTGATTCTATTTTGGTTATGCTTCTAGAATAATAGCTGTATTGATACCTCCAAAACCAAAACTATTACTTAATGCGTATTGTATTGAATGGGCCTCTCTATAACTTTGTATCCAGTCCATAGGGTAATCTATCGGTGTTTCTAAATTAAGATTTTCGTGCACAAAATTTCCATTCATTTGTATCAGACTCGCAATAGCTTCAACAGTTCCTGCTGCTGTGATACCATGACCAATTAGTGATTTTGTGCTGTTTATCGGTTTGTTTCTGAGTTCCAGATTAATCAAAGCTTCAATCTCTGTATGATCTCCCAGTTTTGCCCCTGTACCATGCGCATTAATGTAATCAATTTGTTCTGCCAGAATACCTGCTTTTTGTATCGCTTTAGCTATAGCCTTTTGTTCTCCATCTACTGAAGGATTTGGGTTTCTATTGGCATCTAGTGTCACTCCATAGCCTGATATCGTTCCAAACACTTTTGCTTTTCTTTGCTCCGCATGCTGCATTGATTCTAAAATAATTGCTCCAGCATTTTGTCCGTATACAAATCCTGAATGATTGATATCAAAAGGTTTGTACAGGGGAATTTCCGCTGTCTCTGATGCTACTGGCTGCATAGCTCCCAAAGCCGAAAATCCTTGGTATTCATAAACGGATAAATCCATCATAGGAGCAATTACCATAACGACATCATATGCTTGAGTTTCTATAAGTCTGCAAGCTTGAATGATTCCCATGTTTCCACTGGCACTGGCTGCTCCAACTGTAAATCCTTCTCCTGTAATCTCAAATAATTCTGATGCTACACCAATCATATCACTATCCAAAAAATTGAATCCATAGGAAGGTTTCATGAATTGCATTTTATTTTTGTACGTTTCTCTGATATCCTGACAATGCTGCTGTTGTGTATTGCTGCCTGCTACAACTATAGCTATTTTACTTTTATCTATCGTTGACGGAAGCTTGGCTTGATGCCAAGCTTCCAGAGCACAAAATGTTCCATAAGCAGTACTTAATGAAATATCCCGTAAACGTTTAACTTTTAGTTTCCAATGCTCCTCAAACTCACTATCTGATATGTTTTTTTTTAGATCAAAATCTTCTACTTTCCCATATACGTATTTAAAGGTTCTATCTTCTATAACATACTCTTTTATAGCAAAATTCGATTTTCCGTTTTTTAAAGCCTCTGTAAAAGCGGGAATTCCTATTCCTACTGGAGTAACGACTCCCATTCCTGTTACACAAGCTTTATGTATTTGATCTGTACTCATAGCAACGCAGGTGTTTTTATTTTTCAGCAATCAATTCTGCTAATTCATTTATGGTTTGTGCTCCTGCTAATTCTATTCTAGGAATTTCTTTCTCTAATTGTTCTAATGTTAATGCGATTAATTCTGCTCTATCGATAGAATTTGCTCCAATATCTGATAGTTTCTCATCATTAGATATTATTTTTCCTTCTAGTTCTGGAATAATCTCAAGTAAATTTTCTCTGATTTGCTCTATTATTTGATTTTTCATATTCTTGTTTTTTATTTTAATTATAAATTTGTTTTAAATACTTTCCACATAATTTTGGGTCTAAATAGTGTTTTTCCTGATTTAAGATATCCCGCTACTTCTAATATTTCTTTAAATAATTCTGTGTCTTTATTGGCTGCTTTTTGCAAAGCTTTCATGTATCCATTAACCATTTTTAGTCCAACAGGTTTTTCTCCTTCTGTTTCAGGATATTTAAAATCTTCATAAGAGCCCGCAGTCCAAAAATCTTCTATTACGGCATTTACTTTTTTTATATGAGGCTTAAATACTTTATCATTTGCTGGAATAATTGTAAGTACTTCGTCTAAAACTTTGGCCTGGCATATAGAGGATGCCATTCCTTGCGCATACATAGGGTTGAAGTTTGAAACTGCATCTCCTAAAACAACATAAGAGCCCGGGAATTTTTTTAGTTTTTCATAATGTCTTCTTATACTATGTGGGCATTTAAATACTAGAAAATCGGTAAGTCTCTTAGCTTCTGATACAGTATCATATAATCCTGAAATAGGAAGTCCTTTTAAGAATTTTAATAATTCCTCATCATTTTGGGGTGGTTCAACTCCTCTCATTCCTATTAGCGTAAGTACCCATCTATTCTCTTCAATAGGCATAAGTACAGCTCCTAATTTTTCGTTTGGTGCATCAGGAGTGTAGCTAATTACTTCTGCTTTTTTTCCTTGAGGTATTTCTTTACGCTCCAATAATATTGTTACGTACATTATATCAATCTTGATCTTAGTTTCTTCTGGTGTCGCATATCCATGCTGCTCTAACCATTTATAAGCTCTGGTTCCTCTTCCTGATGCGTCTACTACAAAATCGGTATTTATAAGCTGTTTTTCTCCTGCTTTTTCTAATACTAAGGCGTAGACATTTTCATCTTTCATTTTCATTTCTAACGCTTTGGTTTCATCTAGAATCGTAATATTCCCGATGCTCAAAACATGCTTTTTTACATGATATTCCAGAAGTTCCCTTGTCATAGTAAGGGCTGTAATTCCTGTAACTCCTTTTTTCTTATATCCTCCGTAAGAATACCAATTATAATCATTACATACATCCAGTTCTAATGCCCCGGCTTCTATTAATTCTTTTTTTAGCAAAGGAAAATACCCCAAGAGTATATTCATTGCCTGGGCTAATACCAAATGAATGTGCCTGGTTTGAGGTTGTCCTTTTCTCGTCTCTGGTTTATCATTTACTTTATCTTTTTCTATAATGGTTACATTTCTAAAATGTTTGCTTAGTACTCTTGCTGTAACTAAACCGGCCATACTCCCTCCGATTACTACTGCATGTTCTCTTTTGGTATTCATACTCTTACTATTTTACTATTTTTACTTCGTAATTATACTTCGGCCAACGTGAATTTATTCTTCATTAGTTTTTCTGCAGCTTCCATAATTTTTATGCCTATTTCATCTACATGTCTATTTTGCCATGCTTCTAATGGAGTTCCTTTTACCCATTGATTAAATGCTCCTAAAGCTGCTCCGCTTTGTATTTGAAAATTACCTTGTTCCTCTGTAATTCCATCCAATGCATATTGACTTGCCAGCCTTAGATAATACTTAAATAGGGTCGCCATCTTTTTCTTAGGTCTTTCTTCTATACTCTCTATTTGTGATATTTCACCTCTTTGTATAAACTCTTGCTTGATCGTTTTCCATACTTCAGGCAAAGTTTTCTTGAAGTATTTAAGCTCTAATTGCTCCCTTACATCATCAGGTATTGCCTCTAAACTATCATATCGTTGGTACAACTCGTATAGTTTTTTGGCACGTGTTGCGAAGAGAACTCCCTTCTTTAATACCTGAGCTTGTATACCGATCTCAAATAGTTCTTCGTCCGGGATGTAGGCTGTATCTTGTACATCACTATTTTGCAATAACTCTTTGGCTATAGCACTTAAACAAGATTCTACAGTACACTGATTAATTGAACCTGTAAGTACAAAATCGGCTTCCATGACAAAAGCGCTAACAGCCGCTTCCGGTGTTCCTATTCCTCCGGAAATTCCAAGATGTATGGGTTCTTTATACTCATATTGCTGTTGTATTTGGTTGCGTAAACTTTTTATAGAAGGAAACAAAACAAATGCAGCGCTTCTATGCGTAACGCCTCCAGGGTCTGCTTCAATACAGATATCACCACTTAAAGGAATTTCTCTTGCCATTTCTGCTTGATCTTGTGTAATCCATTCTTTGTCCAACAACCTTTTAATAAGTCTTTCAGGAACTGGTTTCATAAAACCTTCTGCTACTTCTGGTCGCGATATTTTGGCTATGATTTGGTTATTACATTTTATACTCTGATCCTTTTTCCTTACTAATCCAACCGTCCTAAAATAGGCCAATGCCAGGGTGATTTGGCTAAATCCTCCTGCTTCAATTATTGTAATCCCATTATCTAACAACTTATTAACTAATTCAATTTCTTTATTGGGTTCAAGAATATTGTGATATAAATTAACTCCAAAAGGTCTTTCTTTTGTTACTTGTTCCTGAAGCTTTTCTATATCGTTATTAATTTCTTTTATGGTGCGCCCTTTGGTTCCCAAAAAACCTAACATCTGAGAATTCGCCATTTTTTTTACCATCTCTACAGAAGCTATTCCCATATGGAGACCTCCTGCTACATAGGCATAAGAGGTGTCGTATCTTTTACAAAATGTGCTACTTCCTAATGTATTTATTCTATGGCTGATGGTTGTTTCTGTTGCTGCTTTCTCTACTTGCTTTTCGCTATTAAAGATTCCCTTTCCTATCTTTATTTCTTCATAGATGGGCGTACAATTGCTCTGAATTTGCTCAACCATTTTGGTTAATCTATCTCCTCCTACTTCTTCGAATTCTTTAACATTCTTCCCCATCAGATAACGGATAGAATCTACCCATTGCACCGAACTTGCAATTTGCTTACTCAGTAAATCTTTAATTTGATGCTGGTTATAACTTCTAGCCGTAACATTAGAAACTACCGGAACTTTGAGCTTATTGAATTCTAGCTTATGAATAAAATTATTAAACTCTTCTACTGCGCTTTGCATATATCTGGAGTGAAATGGTGCTGTAACCAGCAATTGAATAATTTTTATATTTTGCTGATCAAAATCTTTTACCAACTGATTGATTGCAGCTTCAGGACCAGATACTACTACTTGTGCTGGGGTATTGAAATTAGCAATATCTATAGCATGATGTCCTCCTTCTTCCAATTTTTCTTTTAAAGCAATTTCATCTAATCCTAAAACAGCTGCCATAGCTCCCCCGGAAGCTTCTCCCATCAAAGCTCCTCTCTTTTGTACAATTCGTACTCCTGTTTCAAAATCAAATGCTCCTGCTGCCAATAAAGCATTATATTCGCCTAAACTATGACCGATAAAATAATTTGCTTGGGTTGAAGCAAATTGTTCCTCGTACTTTAATGCGTTAACAACAAACAAAGCAGGTTGGGTAAATTCTGTTTTGTTAAGTTCTTTTTTTGGATCTTTGAGACATAATTCTTCTAGGTCATATCCGAGGATATTTGAGGCTATTTCCGTTTTATCTTTATACTTCTCAAAAAGGTCCTTCCCCATTCCTTTGTATTGGGCTCCTTGTCCTGGAAACATTATTGCTTTCATTGGTTCTTCCTTGGTTTTAATTAATAAAAAAACTATTTACGCATATTAGCCGCGAATACTTTCCACATAAAAGGAGGAGAAAATAAATTCATTGCAGGTTTTATCATAACAGAAACCTTTACCAGCTCAGCATATACTGATGCATCCTTATTGGCTGCTTTATGAATTGCTACCATATATTTATTAACAAGGTTTAGTGCTTTAGGTTTTATACCTATAGTTTCCTCGTATCTGAAATTTTCATAGGCTGAGGCACTCCAACACTCATCTAAAACCTTAACTATTTTTTTAAAATAGATTGCAGACATATTTGCCGGATCATGTTTCTGTATTAGCTTCTCTAAAATTTCTACTTGCAAACAAGCTGAGGTTATACCTTGTCCATGTGCCGGATTCAAATTACAAAACACATCACCTATCGGAAGGAATCCTTTAGGGAAATCAGCTAATTTTTCAAAATATCTCCTTAAACAATAAGGAACCTTGTAGGTTACAAAATCACTCTCTTTTTTGCATGCAGATAATACCTTATAAAATCTTTCATCCGGTAATTGTTTAAGGAATTCAAGTAAATCTTCATCAGTCGGAGGATCTTCTTTATGCCAACCCGCTACACAAACCAAGTTTTGATTATTTTCAATAGGTTGTATCACTACTCCTATTTTTTCGGGAGATGTTGGCGAGTACATCAGCATCTTTCCGTCCTGAAGTCCTCCTTTGGGGCTGTTGTATATAGCTGTTTTGTAGGTAATATTAACAACGGTTCTCTCCTCTTCTACTTTTGAGAAATTGTTATTCTCTAACCACTTAGGCGTTAAGGAACCTCTTCCGGTTGCATCAATAACCAAATCTGATTTTATTTCATATTCGTCAGTATCTATCCCTTTAACTTTCACGCCTTTAATTGTTCCGTTTTCTTCAATAAGATCAATATATTTGGTTTTATCTACTATTTGAACATTAGGTATTTTCTCTACCCTTTTTCGAAGTGTATAGTCAATTATTTTTCTGCTAGATAATAAGGTGTTTATACCTGTAATCTTGTTTTGTTTTACTCCTCCATAAGAATACCAGTAGGCACCATTTCCCAGATCTAACTCTACCGCGCCACTATCTTTTAGCTCTCCTGTAATCCCCTTAAAATAGTGCTCTAAGGTATTTAAGCCTCTAAGCAGCAACACATGAAACTGTCCTGCATGAGATTGTCCTTGTCGTACTTCTGGTTTATCTTCCAATTTGTCTTTTTCGATGATGATTACTTTTTCATACTTTTTGCTGAGTACTTTTGAAACCAATAATCCAGAAATACCTCCTCCTAATATAATTGCCGTTTTATTATCCATTTTATAGTTTTTAAAAAATCTAAGGCTTTAGTTTATAATTCAAATGATTCGCTTTTATACCACCGCAACTGGCGCATTTATACGCCCTATTTTTATACTGAATTTACTCGGTCCCAGCGTTGTATTAAAATGGTCTTCTACCTTATTTTCTTTGTCTGATTTACTTATTTCATAATTTTTTAAAATCATACACAAAATGGTTTTCATTTCTACCATTGCCAATGATTTTCCCGGACATATCCTTTTTCCAAGTCCAAAAGGAATAAGATTACTTTGATTGGTATGAAATGTAATACTCTTACTTTCTACCCAGCGCTCCGGGTCAAATGCTTCTCTCTTTAAAAAAGGGCAACTTTCCTGATCTCTGTAGTGCGATAACAGAAATACGTCTGTATCTTTTTGTATTTCATATTCTCCAATAATACAGTCTTCATTTGTAGTTAAGGCTATAACAGGAATTACTGGTTTTAACCTCATCACCTCATAAATAACTGCATTTACATATTCCAACTCATTGGAATCATCCATTACTTGCAAAAACTTCTCATCTCCTAAAACAAGTGATATTTCTTTCCTCATTTTTTTTTGGACTTCCGGATAATCTGTGATGTAATGAAGTACCCATAATATGGTATTAGCAGTAGTATCTTCTCCTGCTACGAGCGTACCAAATATGCTCGGATAAATCTCTTCATCTGTCAGGTATACGCCTTGATCATCTGTTGCTTGTAGTAATGCCTCAATATAGTTTGTTGGGTTTTCTTTTAATTCAGGATTTAATCTGATCCTTTCTTTTGCTTCATTTATATACTTCCAAATACCTTCCTTTATTTCTTTTAGATCATTATCTAACTTATGATCTTTAGGTAGTTTAAAAAATTTCCAATATTGAAAAGGAACCACAATTCGAAATTGAATCATGTTCATTACTCTTTTGTAATTGTTCTGAATCTTGCTTTCTTCATTTCCGACAGTTCCTATTTTCTGTCCAAATGCTAAATAAGATATAATATCAAAGGAGTAATTAAAAATGTCTTTGTGCACATCTATCTCTGAAGTTTTTTCTAATGTTCTCTCCCAGTGATTATAGAGATCTTCGGTAGTTTCTTTTATCGATGGATAAAACGATCGGAGTACTTTATTTGATAATGCCTGGGTTACATATTTTCTACTTCTTTTCCACTCATCTCCTTCTGTTGAGAAAAGGTTATGAACATCCATCTCTTCTAATACTGGTCTGATATTTTTGAAACGCCTGTATTTATAAGGCCGCTGATTTAGAATTTCCTTGATAAAAGACGCTTCCGAAATTACTACTCCGTCTTCTCCATTAACATTAATCTTATAAAAAGACCCATATTGCTTTGCCCATTCTTCGTATTGTAAATGCACTTTTGTCATTTTGGAAAGAAAGCTTAATGAGTTTCCGAAAACAGGTATTGCTTTTGGACCCGGTAAATCTTTTAATGTTTTTATACGAATTTGTCTTTGCGCAGGCGCATTTTCCATCTCCCTTTTATGATCTAAAAGTTCGTTTTTATCAATAAAAATATCCCCATTAACGATTTCATAATAGAACGTTTTTAGGCTGCCTTTTGGATTACATTTATTTTCTCCTGACAGGGAATTAAATTTCCATTGATGTGCTGGACATACAATGTTTAGCTCTTCGTCAATTTCTCCGAAACTTAGAAGTTCTTTTTCGTGTGGACATAGTCCTTGAAATATTTTAATCCCGTCGTGATTATTAACCACTACAAGTTCTACATTTTCTTTATTAACACCAATCATTTTATTATCCTTTAATTCACTAATGTTTATTAGCCTAATTGGATAAAATTGTTTTTCAATTTCCATATTCTATAATTTAATAAATCGGTTAATAGTTTACTTTCTTTCCTTTTTCGTTTAACACCTTTATAGCAGATTTCCATGAAGGACTTTTTTCTGTTTCATAGGAAACATAGGCGCCATATACTGCTATTTTACCTATATCTTTCATCACATTTCTATGTTCTCCATTGTTTCTGAATTCTAACATATGTTCATGGTCTCTCCATAATGTCATTGTGTAGACTATCCTGAAAAGCTTTAGACTTCTATATTTTAAACACTTTACTTCTTTCATTTGTTTTTTCAGTCTGTATTCTACAGAGAATAGAGACATTGATTTTAATAGTGATGTGCTTTTAATTTTAGTTATAGATACTAGCATTGTTACGTTTTTTTTATGTTATTTTATGCTATCTGGTTAAGGATGCCTGTTCGTTTTTTTCTTTATAAAATGTTATTTCTTTAACCCATTTAGAACAATGAGGTTCTCGTATTATAGAAAAGTGATCTCCTTCTACCTCAATTACTTCTACCTCTTCAAAATATTGGCTCCACCCTAAATCGTATACTTCATTTGTAATTACTTTATCTTTTACTTTGGCCAGAGTAATAGGAACTTGGTGCTGAATATCCATTTCGTAGCTGCAACTCATAGATACATCAAAAACATCCCATAATTTGTCGAACATGTTTTGATTTACAGTCACACCATTTGTTGTAATGAAGTTGTATAGCAATTCTTTTCTATCAGCATTTTTTTCTTGCAGTATACTGTATACTTTACTTTTTAATGCTTCTATTTCTACTTTATCAAATATTTCCGGGAATAGATTAAGAAACAAAACCGTTTTCTCCATCTCGTTACTCGATAATGTATTAGGAAAACAATCTAACATGAATATTTGTTTCACTTCTATATCTAATAGCTGCAACTGTTTGACCATTTCATAACTAATTAATCCACCAAAACTATGAGTAACAAGATGTATCTCTGAATTTGGCGGGGTTATTTTGGCAATCTCCGCTACATTGTGAGCAGCCATTTTTGCTATACTGTCAAGTGGTTTTTTATTATCGAAAATACCCTGCATGGTGATTCCGTAACAATTCCCGTAGGTAGAGAACTGCTCTGCTACTTCATAATATCCATAGGCAATTCCCGGTACGCCCGGTATGATAAAAATAGAAGTCTTCTCGGGTGCTATCTTATGAAACTGAATTAAATAAGAGGATCCTTCTATAGTACTTTGTAATTTGCTAACATCCAGCTGACTTAAACTATGCTCCTTACTTTTTGCATTAGACAAATTGTTTTTATTAGCCGAATCTTTTTCTAAAAATTCTTCCTTACTATCTTGATGTTTAGTATGAACCTCTAAATTGTATTCTTCTAATAGATGTTCAGCTAAACTTTCTATGGTCGTATTATTGTAGAATACTGATGGCAATAATGCAATTTCATAATAGGCATTCAACTCCGAATTTAATTCTGTTAATAAAATTGAATCTACTCCATATGCCGCTAAGTCTTTGTCTCGATCTATTCTATCTTTATCTAATTTTAATAAATCTGCAATCAATAGGTGCAACTTATCCAGAAGCTTTTCTTTAATGTTTTTACTGTTTTGTTCTACCAAATTCTCCACCTTTTTCTTTTCGACCAATCGGTTTGTAATGATGGTACTCATTCTTTTTGAATCTCCATAAGCCACTAATAGATTTTGTGAAGCTGTAGCTAAAATGGTTTCAAACAGCTCTAATCCTGAATCAGTTGGAATTGGCTTCATTCCCCATTGTGTATCCAAATACCCTATTTGCTCCTCTTGCAATCTCATACCTCCATCTTGCCAGAACCCCCATCCAATACTATACGTTTTACCTTTTCTATTGCCTAGTAATCGTTCTTGTTCCCTGTATAGTGCATAATTATTAAGATAGGCATTGGCCGCAGTATAATCTGACTGCCCAATATTGCCTAGTTCGCTAACAATAGAAGAGAATAACATCATAAAATCTAACGGTTCATTTTTACATACTTCGTCTAAGTTTTTTACCCCTTCCATTTTTGGAGCAAAAACACTTTTTGCTTCTTCTGCTGTTTTTAATTGGATTAAACTATCTCTTGTAATTCCAGCTGTGTGAATGATTCCGTTTATCTGACCATACTCTTTTTTAATTTTAGAAACTGCATTTTGTACTTTTTGCCTGTTTGTTATATCGCAAATCATATAGGTAGCATTAGGTAAACTCTCAACAAAATCTGTTTGACTTTTATTTAGCTTTTTACGTCCTAAAAGAATGACTTTAGCTTTTTTATTGGTGATGTATGTTGCAAAAATGCGTCCCAAGCTTCCCATTCCGCCAGTAATCACATAAAGTCCATTGCTTTTAATAGCTGTTTTTTCTTTAGAATTTGAAAGTCTGACTAATTCCAGTTGTTTACAGTTTCTGTTTCCTTTAGCGTATTTAATTTCCTGATCAGTTGTTTCCAGTTCATTTCCAATTATTTTATAAAGGGCTTCACTATTTGATGCAGTAAACGCAATAGCAACTCCAATCATTTTTGTAATGATTTTTGAGTTTTCTAATGATGCTGTTTTTAATAAAGCACTTAAAAACTCTATTTCTAACTGCTTATTAATCGGGTATACAAGGATAACTTCGACATTTTCTTTGCTTGTTATTACTTGCTTGATTATTGCTATAGTCTTTTCAAAATAAACTTCGGGAGACGCAGCCTCAATCATTTCTATATCCGCATTCAAAAATTCATTAAAATGTGGTACCATTTCCGGTACTGCTTCGCAGATTATTATTTTACGCTTTACTTCAACATTCCTTTTACTGCTTATCGGGGTTTCTTTCCAAACAGCTTTATAAAGTTGTATTTCTTCAGTAGGTATTGTTTGAGGTGCCGTTTTTCTTTCCGGTAGAAATAATACATTCTGAAATGCAATTAATACTTCTCCATTCTGATTGCAAATATCTACATCATAATTAATGACTTCGTCTGATTTGTTGTTCTTACTTTTTCGTACATAAGACCATATATTCTCTTCCAATGGCTGGTAAATGTCTATTTGCTCTACGCTAAAAGGGAATAGTAAACCTGTTACTTCTTTCTCCAGGTTAATTCCTATACAAGTTTGTAAAGCACTATCCATTATTCCAGGAGTCAAAGCATATCCTTCTCCTTTTGGAAGTTCAATCTTAGAAATTGCTTCCGAAGAACTGAACCACAAGTGTTGTACTCCTCGAAAAGAGGCTCCTAGTTCTAATCCTATTTCTTGGTATTTTTCATAAAAAGTATCTCTCGAAATATTCTTGCTAAGGGATTTTTTAATCTTTTCTATATCGTGTTTTACAGGTGCCGAGGTTTCGGTTGAAGTTAACTCTCCTTGCCCATGAATTTGCTTTTCATGACCTGAAACTCCTGCTGTTGCTATAGTACTATATATAACATACTGAAGGCTATCTCCTTGTTTTATAATTTCTGTTTCAATTTCTATCGCCTTATCTCGATGCCATATAGGTTGAAGCCATAACACATTTTTGAATTGCGTAATGCTTTTTTCTATACACTTCTCTCCAGCTGTTTTGGCTATCTCCAGATAGGCTACTCCCGGCAATATTTTTTCATTCCTAAAAATATGATCTCTGAAAAAATGTTCCTTTCCTAAATAAATACTATTAAATTTTTGATTTCCTTCAGCAACGTTTATCCTTTGGTGTAGCAACGGATGTAGCTTCTGTACTGCAGAATTCGATTCGATTATCGTATTAGATTTTAACCAATATCTTTCTTTTTCAAAAGCATATGTAGGTAAACTTATTCTTTGAGGCCGCTCTTTATTATTTCTGTATAATTTATTCCAATCGACAGTTACCCCCATTGCCCATAAATTTGCTAAAGACTGGTATTCATTATGTTCTGTTGCATACTTTATATAGGCTTCTCCTGCGCCGTTTGACAAAAAAGTTTTGAATTGCTCTTTTTCTTTTGCAGAAATTGCATTGGAGCTCACTAAGCCTTTATTATTTTTTAACTTACTTACAAAATCTGCTATAGAATCTGCTATAAATACGCTACGAAATTCCATTGGTTGGCGTCCTACTTGCCATGTATAAGCTACATCAGAAATAGAAATCCCTTGTTTCTGTTCCAGGTAATCAATCAGATTTATTATTTGACGTTCTAGCGCTTTCTCGCTTTTTGCAGATATTGGTATAACAAACTCTTTACTGGAACTATTTTTTTGATGTTTGTTTTCATACTCTTCTACAACTAAATGCGCATTTGTTCCGCTAAATCCAAAACTACTTACAGCTGCCCTCCTTGGTGTTCCTGCAGAAGAAGTCCAATCTTGTATCTTATCTGTTATATAAAAAGGGCTATTTTCTAAATTGATTAAACTATTTTTTGCTTCATAATTTAAAGTTGGTGGTATTATTTTTTCCTGTAATGCCAATAGTACTTTTTGTACTCCTGCTACTCCTGCGGCATAAACTGTATGCCCTATATTCGTTTTAACACTTCCTAATCCACAATAATTTGTATTAGTGGTTTGCTTTTTAAAAGCACGTGTTAATCCTTCAAATTCTATAGGATCGCCAAGGGCAGTTCCTGTGCCATGTGCCTCTACATAAGTGATGCTCTCCGGATGAATATCATATTTTTGGTATACTTCATTTTCTAACTCTTCCTGAGATTTCATACTTGGTGCCAAAATTCCATTTGTAGTTCCATCCTGATTGGTTTCTACTCCCTTGATTATACCATGAATATAATCACCATCTCTTTTTGCATCTTCTAATCTTTTGAGTACTAAAACGCCTACTCCTTCTCCTGGTACAAATCCGTTGGCACGATGATCAAAAGCATAACATTGACCGTCTTTGCTTAGCATACCTGCCTTGCTTGACAATTTGTAAAATCTGGGTGTTGTATTAATAAATACTCCACCGCTTAGTGCTATATCAACTTCTTTATAATACAAACTTTTACAGGCCATCTCTATTGCTACCAACGATGATGAACATGCTGTATCTATAGCAATTGCCGGTCCTTTAAGATTAAGAAAATAGGATATTCTTGAAGCTAAGATTGCGCTGCTGTTTCCCCAATAAATTGCTGCATTTTCCAGGTTAGTTGTTTGTACATAATCTCCTTGTCCGGCTCCTACATATATTCCGCATTTTGCTCCATTTAGCTTATCTGTTACAATAGCGGCATCTTCAAAAGCTTTCCAGCAATGTTCCAAAAACAACCGTTGTTGCGGATCCATTCCTTCGGCTTCTTTACCTGATATTCTAAAAAACAAGGGATCAAATTTATCTATGTCTCTTAAAAAACTTCCCCATTTACTATAGGTTTTATTTGCTACTTCTTGATCTGCAGAGAAGTGTTCGTCAATATTCCATCGCTCATTTGGCACTTCTTCGATCAGACTTTCTCCTCCTTTTATTTTTTTCCAAAAATCATTTAAATCCTTTGCACTACCATATTGCCCACTCATTCCTACTATGGCAATATCCAATGCTTTGGGGTTTTGACTGGATTGTTTAATTTCTTTAAAACGACTTGATGGAATTTCTGTCTGCGTCGTTCTTGCTGAATTGGCTTTGACAATCACTTTCCCAATATTATCTCTGTCCTCAAGTATTTTATAGGCTTTTTTATAGTCTTCAAAAGGAACTTCTGTACTGATCACTGATTTTAAAACCCCTTTTTCTATATATTGTTTACATTCTGCCCATAAACCTTCAATGTATTCCCGATCTTCGCCTATAAGTTTTCTTAGATCAACGGCTATAAAGGTTTGATTGTTTGAAAATTTACTCAAATCAATATGATTTGCCGATTTTAAAGCCGTCATTGATAACTCAATATATTGCCCTCTTTTTCCTAAACAGTTGATTCCTTTTTGAATATTTTCTCCCGAAAGGGTATTTACAACGACTGTAACTCCTTGCCCATTCGTTATTCTATTTACGGCTTCTTCAAAATCTTGTTCTCGATAATTGATCGCATGCGTTACGCCTATTTCCTTTAAATACTCAATTTTATGAGTACTCCCCGCCGTAGCAATAACCTTTAATTCTAAATGTTTGGCTAGTTGTATAGCAATATGCCCAATACCACCAGTGGCGGTTTGAACCAAAATATAATCTCCTTTTTTAACGTGTACTCTCCTAAAAGCTTCAACCATTGTCATTGCTACTGTAGGAATAGCACATGCTTCTTCAAAGGATTGATTTTCCGGTATAGGTAGCAACTGTAATTCATTAGCAACACAATGCGTACTATGCAATCCATAGCTGCCATCTGTCATTACTATTACTCTATCTCCAATGCTGAATTTGGTTACTTTATCTCCTCTTTCTATGATAATTCCCGAAGCCTCAAACCCCGGAGAAAAAGGATATGGAGGCATTGTAGGATATAATCCTTTCACACAAAGTAAATCCCCAAAATTGAGCGAAAAATGAGAAATCTCAACCAAAACCTCCTCTTGTTGTATTGCAGGTAAATCAAAATTCACAATGCTAATATCGTCTATTGTGGCAGGTTTTTCCAGCCATAATCGCTGTGCTTGACCTTTTTCTTTATTGGCAAAAAATGGTGTCTCTTCCTTTTTTACCGTTTCTAATTGTTGGCTTAGAACTTCCTTTTCTGCTTTAATTTCGTTTTCTGATACTGTTGGCTGTATCGTAAAAGCCGAACTATGTTCTTCTGCCAGGTATTTAGAGAATTCTTTTATGGTAGGATAATCAAATAAAATCGTAGTTGGAATTGCATTTGTTAATGTCTCATTTATTTCCTTTATTAATTCTAAACCTATAATTGAATCTACTCCATAATCGGACATTGGTGTTATCTCGTCAAACTCCGAAATCTCCATTTTTAGCACTAAGGCTAATTTATTCTTTATAAAATTTGCGATCTCCTTACTGTCTACAGCTTGTGCGATCCCCACCGCTTTTTGAGATACTATTTCTTTCTTATCGGGTTTAGTTTCTTTTAAACTTTGCTCGACTTTAGCATCTTCGGCAGCCAAAATAATTTCTCCATCACTTTGAGATATTATAATTTGCTGAAACAATTCTTCGTCTTCCGGGTAGCTCATTGTATTGACAAATCCTGTATCGGTTAATACTTTTTGCCATCCTTTTGGAGATAGACCGGGACTTCCTCCCAACCTAACTTCTGCATCTTCATATAACCACCAGCCATCGAGTAATCCAAATGTGAGGGTAGCATATATATCGTTTTGTGCTATTTCGTTTAATACCAACACTCCGTTTCTCTTGAGTACTCCTTTGATATTTTGAAGACTCTTTCTAATATTTTTTGTTGCATGTACTACATTTGCCCCAATTACCATATCAAAACTTCCCAAGGCTAATTCCTGATTTTCCGGTGACCTTTCGATATTAAAAAGTTTCGTTTCTAAATAAGGTGCAATTGCCTTGTAATGCTTCTCTGCATGAAACAGAAAACTTTTAGACAAATCTGTATATACATAGCTTATCTTGTCTTTGTATGCACTTAATACCTGAAACAATAAGTTACTTGTTCCTCCTGTACCTGCTCCAACTTCCAGAATGGTAAACTTTTCTCCTTCTCCTAAGTTTTCGATATTATCTGCTACAATATTTTCTACTACCTGGCACAATATATCATTGAAATAATCTGCTTGTTCATTGCCCTTATAAACTCCAGAAACCAGCTCCATACTTCCATCTGGAAACATTACATCTGTTGCATTTATTTTTCCTTGAAATATAGACTGTAACCCATCTAAACATCCTTGTAATAATTTAGCATGACCTGCCATCTCCGGCATTTCTGCAAAGATATTTTGCAATGTTACTTGTCTGTCAAAATCTTTTAATTCCTCCTGAGCTCTTGTAGTAAGGGTAAATACCGCTTCATTTTCCTGAAGATAATCACAGCTTTTTAAACTACGAATACATTCTTCCAGCAAACGGGTATGTTTGTCAACAATTTTTAATTCTATTTTTAACAGATCTATATCATTAGCTATGCCACTTCTAAACCCCATATTTATCAAAATACTGAGTAATGAGTTATGACATATTCTTTGCATCTCTATGGCATTATTTTTTATGGTAGTCATTTAATTTAAGATTTGTTTTGGAGAAGTTATTTTTATTCTTTTAAGTTCTATTGTCGCCTCTTTTGGAGGTAGAATTTTTCTCTTTTTTAATTGAAAAATGTTCATTCTCTTAATTACAGCATCATTTAAAAATTTCATTACGAAAAGTTGGCCTTTTTTTTGTGCAAAAACTTTTTCTAACGATTGCATTCCCTCCTCTTCAGTAATACTTCCTATCCCCATTTGCTGCATGCGTTGTTCATAGTCTTTAGAAGAAACAATACCTGTATTCCCCCAATATCCCCAATGGATTACATAGGTTGGAATTCCTGATTTTTGCTGTACTTGTTTTGCTAAACTATCTTTATAAGTACATCCTGCCGAGTAATTAGATTGACCGGCAGCTCTGAAGAAACTTTGAGCTGAAGAATAAAAACAAATAAAGTCCAGTTCTTCCTGACTAAAAGTTTCTATCAAATATTGACTTCCAACTGATTTTGGATAGAATGATTTTGTAAAATCTTCTTCACTCATATTGGCTACTATCTTATCATTAAGTACAATAGCGGAGTGAAAAATTCCATTGATTTCTTCGGATGTAAGTTTGATTTGCGTATAGGCCGATTGCATACTTAACCTATTGTCTGCATCGCATTGAATATAAGTTGGGTATACTCCATATTGCCCTATTTCCTCAATTGCTGCTGTAATAGCAGCATCTTGTTCTCTTCTTCCTAACCAATACACTTTGGCTTGGTACTCTTTTACCAGGTATGAAGTGGTTACTTTTCCTAAACCACCGGCTCCTCCTAAAATCACATATACGCCGCCTTTTCTAAGTTTAGAATATTGTTTTTCTATCTTATCTTCTACTGGTATGAGTATATTTTGATATAAATCGAGATTTCTGATTGCTAAGGATTCTCCCATTTTAGAATGGGGCGTATCCAGAATGCGCTTCATATCATTAGGATGCGAAACATCTACACTTTTAAAACTCCAATTCATTTCTTCCTTTACTAAAGAACCAACTAATCCAAGAATACCGGCACCTTTTTCTGCAACAATATCAGAAAAGGTTACTTTTTGTGTTTGCTTAGTTACAAATACAACCTCTAGCTTTTCAGCACTTCTTTTTTGTAATGCCTTAATATTCTTGAAGACGTTTACTTCTATTTTATCAATCTGTTCAAGCACCTCATTTTTATCATCGGCATCCCATATCCCTTGCAGGAAATAAATAGATTTAATGTCTTGCGGAACATCAGTTGCATTTTTATACCAATTTACACTTCCGCCATTGGTTTGTATTTCTTTTTCTAATGCTGCCGTATATTCGTTTTTGGCTCCTATAAAAGCATTCTTTTTATGCGGAACTATCGCCGATTTTTCAAAAGATATTTCCTCCCATATCGATTCATAATAAATCCCGATAGACTCCTCTTTATTTTCTTGAGTTGCTATTGTTTCTGAACTTAATGGAATCGATACAAAATCTCTCATTCCGATCAATACATTCCCATCTTGATCCAGTATTTGCATGGAATATTTGTGTACTCTACTTTTTTCTTTATTTTTTTGTACATAACACCAAGAAGCTCTTGATAAATCTTTAGAATAAATATCTACCGCCTGAAGTCTGTACGGCAATTGTAAGTCTCCTTGTTTGTTATTAAAATCTACTCCTATGGTTGCTTGTAATGCTGCATCCATAACACCCGGATTTAAGATAACTCCTTCCCATGCCGGTAAATGAATACTAACTAATGATTCATTTTCATTGAAATACATTTTTTTGATCCCTTGAAAACTATCACCATATTCTAAGCCTACCGTTTTAAAAGCTTCATAACATGCTTCGCCTTCTTTCTCGCCTTGCATACGCTCTTTTAAAACCGAAATATCATATCGCGAGCCTTGTTTTAAATCTTCTTTGCCTAATTTTATCTCCGCATGCGTTATACTTTTTCCTTCTTCTTTACTCGATATTTGAACTAAAATCTCGTTTTTATCTTTTGTTACAAGAGTGGTTACTTCTGTACTTTTATCCTCCACTTTTAACGGCTTCAACCAAGTAATCTCTTTGAGCTGTAATACCTCTTGATGTGTTACTTCTTCTAAAGCTTTTCTGGCCAGTTCTATATAAGCAACTCCCGGAAATAGTTTTTCAGAATTTACTAAATGGTCTTTTAAGAAGGTTTCATTTCCTGAAAAATCACTATGAAATTTAATTCCGTCCAAATCAGATTTGTTTATATGAAGCATCGGATGTAAATCATTCACTCCATTTAATGTTACTCCATTTTCATTTGTTTTATCAGTTTTAGAGAACCAACAATATTTTTTTTCAAAAGGATAGGTAGGCAAACTTACCTTTTGTGGTAATTGCTTTTTATTATAGTAGGCAGACCATTCTATATTCCTTCCCAAAGACCATAATTCTAATACTCTTGCATCTCTGTTTTTCCATAAATTTTTGATCTCTGTAGTTGTTACATCTTCCATTGTTGAAGCTTCCGGGTCTGTAATCCTGCAATAATAATCTAATAAAACTCCGTCCAGATAGGCGTTTAACTGAGCTGTAGCTTCCTCTGTAGTTGTAGCATAAAAAGCGAGTCGGTGTGACATTGCTTCTCTTCCTACTTGTAAGGTATATGCCACTTCTTCCGGCAAAAGTTTTTCTTGATTTTTTATAAAATGCAATAGCTTCTCTGCATATTCCCTGAGCTGTTTTTCTGATTTTGCAGATAGGACCCATATGGGTATTGGTTGGTCATAATTTTGTTGCTTCTCTTGCTTATTATATTCTTCAATAATCAAATGAGCATTACTACCACCTGCACCAAAACTACTAATACCTGCTATTCTTGCTTTTCCGTCTGTGTTCCATGGTTCTAATGTTTTTTGTACTCTAAATGGAGTATCATTAAAATTAATATTAGGGTTTTGTTTCTCGGCATGAATAGAGGGCACTAATTGCTGATTCTTCAATTGCAACAGCACTTTTGTTATTCCGGATATTCCCGCTGCAGATTCACAGTGTCCTATATTAGATTTTACAGAACCTATCTTACAGATATAATCTTCCTCTTCTACCTGAAATGCTTTTTTCAGACTCGCAACTTCTATCGGATCTCCCAAACTTGTTCCTGTACCATGTGCTTCTATATAGGAGATTTGATCTGCTTTGAGGTTTGCTTTTTCCATGGCTCTTTTAATTACCGAAGTTTGAGCTTTAGGATTCGGTACTGTATATCCATTCGTTTTCCCTCCATGATTTAAAGATGCTCCTCTGATAACTCCATAAATGTGATCTCCATCACGTTCCGCATCCGATAATTTCTTTAGCAAGACAGCTCCAACTCCTTCAGACGGAACATATCCGTCTCCTCCTTCTCCAAAACTTTTACAACGCCCTGTACTTGATGCAAATCCTGCTTTACTTAAAAGCAAATATTTATTAGGATGAATGCTTACGTTTACTCCCCCTGCAATTGCTGCCTTACAATCACCATTCATAATGCTTTGGCATGCAAGTTCTACTGCAGTTATTGAGGACGAGCACATCGTATCTAAAGCCATACTTGGCCCATGAAAATTAAAGAAATAGGAAACTCGATTTGCTATACTACTTGGGTTACCCACAAGATGAATCTGATTGCCTTTATGCTGTTCTTCTATACCATATAATTGATATTCTTCATACATAACTCCCACAAAAACACCTACATTGCCAGTCATTTCATTTGTTTGGGTGGACCGTCCTAATTGTTCTCTAGTATAACCAGCATCTTCTATGGCTTCCCATGCCGTTTGTAAAAACAATCGTTCTTGAGGCTCCATTATTTCAGCTTCACGAGGGGATATCTTAAAAAATAACGGGTCAAACTTGTTTACGTCTTCTATAAAACCTCCCCATTTACTATAACTTGTACCTGATTTACCTTTTTCTTCATCATAAAAACTGGTCATATCCCATCGGTCACTTGGAATTTCGGTAATACTGTCTTTTCCTTGTTTTAGATTTTCCCAAAACTCTTGTACATTATTTGCACCAGGATACTTTCCTGCTAAACCTATAATCGCTATTTTATCTTCACTGTCCGCATTTCTAACCGCTGAAAAGTCATCTTGAGATTTTGGATTATCTTCTATTACAGATTGATCTGAATCTTGATTTCTCTCTTCAATACCTTCACTTACAAATGTTTCATTATGTGCTTCTTCAGGAGATACTGGATCTTCATTTTTTAACAACAATTCTTGTATCGCTTCTTGTTGATTTTCCAGAAAATAGCCAATCAATTCTTGAAGTGATTGGTATTCAAAAAATAAGGTTCTTGGAATATCATTAAAAACCGCATCAAATGTGTTTGTTAACTTCGTGATACTAATGGAATCTATTCCGAAATCTTCAAAATATTTATGGGCTTCAAATCGCTCTTTGGGCAACTTAAATTCTGTTGATAAAAGATCTATTAGATAAGATGTAATAAATACTTTTAACTCCTCTTGCTTGTATTCTTTGATTTTCTTCTCATTAACTTCCTTTACAACCTCCTTATTACCCTGTTTTTGTATTTCAATTCTTTCTAATAAACCATATACCGGTATTACCTGGCTCTGTTCACCAGATAGTATAAAATCAAAACTATTTGTACCTGCCTCATTAGGCATTGGTAGCATACCTGTCTGATTTTTTATATATTGTTTTTGTTCTTCGGACATTTTCATTCCTCCATTTTCCCATAGCGGCCAATTGATACTTATACTTTTACCAAATCTTGTCTTTTGCTCATATTTTGTTCTTCTATGAGCCATAAAATTGTCCATAAAAGCATTGGCAGAAGCGTAATCACTTTGCCCCTGATTTCCCTTTACTGCCGCTACAGCAGAAAAACTTACAAAAAAATCTAACTTTTCATTTTTAGTAACTTCATCTAAAAATAAGATCCCATCGATTTTAGGTTTTAATACTTCCTCTGCCTCTTCTGCACTCTTATGAATTATCAAACTATCTTTAATGATTCCCGCACTATGTATAATTCCATCTATAGTACCAAATTGTTGTTTTATTCTTTGAAACTGCAGTGTTACAGCTTCTTTATCAGCGATATCACAAGAATTATATAGCACATTAGAATAGGAGTTTACAATTTTATTATAAGCATCGTTACTACTACTTCTGCCGGTAAGAATTACTTTCGTATCCTTAGTTTTTAAAATATGCTCCAAGAATATTTGTCCTAAACCGCCCATTCCTCCAGTTATCCAATACACTCCTCCCTCCTTGATTTTTATCTCCGGAGTTTGTTTTTGTGGCGTTAAAACCTCTAGAATTCTTTCTTCTCGCTGTCCGTTTATATACCGAACCTCCTGGGCTTCTAACTTACTTTCTGATGCTACAATTTCAAGAATTTCTTCTATACTCTTTTTAGATGCATTATCCAGAACTATTACTTTTCCCAATATTTTAGAATACTCTAATTGAGCAGATTGAAGTAATGCTGCCAAATGACCGTATTGCTTATAGCTATTGTTTTCTATGACGATAGTAAGCTCAACTTCTTCCTTTGCTTCTACAATTTGTTTGAGTTTCTTAAAGATAACCTGAAACCCATCTTTTGGATCTTCACTATCTTCCAGTAACCTAACCTCCGGACTATTGTTCTTTATTTTTTCTTTTATTGTACGCTCAAATCCTGCCAAATAAACCAATTGTTTATTTTCTTTACGCTTACTTATTTGCGGGGCAACATTTTTCCATACCGCATTAAAATATCGAATTCCTTCTTTCTTATCTTCTTCACTTTCCTTTTTATCTGCAAGAATATTTTCTAATGGCAATAGCGTAAATTCGTCTAACTTTAAGATAATTTCTCCCACGCTATTCACTAAAATCATATTGTATTTTCGAATACCGGATGTGCTGGATTTTGTTGCAACCAGCTCCACTAAACACCAAGCTTTAAGAGGTATTTCTTTATAGATACTAACCCTCTGTATGCTATATGGAACATAAACTGTATTTGTTTTTCCTTCTAATGAAAGCCCTATCGTACATTGAAATATACTATCTAATAGGCCCGGTTCTAAAACAAATTGATCCTGCTTTTTGAATGTCAATTCAACAACTGCTTTATCCTGAGAATAGCTGATATTTTCAATTCCTTGAAAGTTTCTTCCATAATCAAATCCTAGATCACTAAAATGTTCGTAAACTTCTTTTTTGCTTTTAATTTGTGGCAAACCGGCTATTATTTCAGCTACATCTAATTGCTTTGAAGGTGTAGTATTAGCAGATTGTTTTCGCAATTTACCTGAGCTATGTATGCTTTTTTTCTCTTTATGAATTGAATATATTTGATATTGATATTCTGAACTTGTAATTTCTGAGATCACCGTATTAAGCTCCATCCCTTTATCTTTATTTCTTAAAGGTTCTTGCCACGTAATATCATATAATTCATTTATCATATCATTCGCACTGATTTTTCCGGCTTGCAGTGCCATTTCTATATAGGCAGCTCCGGGAAATAAACCAGAACCGTTAACGATGTGCTCTTTTATAAAATACTCATCACCACTAAAATTACTTTCAAATTTCTGTTCCTTAATAGTGGAACTATTTTGATGAAGTAAGGGATGTATTTTTGAAGTTTTTTCTGTCTGTTTTTCTATTTCTTCAATCCAGTAACGATCTCTCTCGAATGGATATGATGGGATTTTAATTTTCTTTATTTTTTGATTGTAAAATAACTCCCAATCAATTCTTACTCCTTGTGTCCATAATTCAGCTACAGTTTCTAATTCAGCGTGTTTAATTGCACTTTCTACAAATGCTTTCCCCGAAATACCTTTTATAGTCGTATTCTCCTGAACTCTTATATTATTTGTATAATAATTTAAGGCTCCGGATTTCTCACTCTCTGGATTTAAAAAGTTTTTCAACTTCATTATTAATTCATCATGATCCCGCGCAACACATGCAAAGCGTTCTTCCATTGCTGTACGTCCAACCTGAAATGTAAATGCTAAAGAATTTAATGATACATTGGAGTTATCCTGAACAAACAATACTACTTTTTTACAATATCTCTCCAGACTATTTCTGTCTTTTGCAGATAGTACAAGGATTACTTTACCATTTATTTCTTGTTCTTTTTCTGAAACGGCAGGAATGTATTCTTCAATAATTGCGTGTGCATTAGTGCCACTAAATCCAAAACTGCTAATAGCCGCTCTTCTTTTACCACCTATGTAGTTATCCCAAGATTTAAGGGCTGTATTTACATAAAAAGGGCTGTTCTCAAAATCGATAAATTCATTATTTCTTTGATAATTCAAAGAAGGCGGAATTTGTTTATGTTGCATTGACAAAATCACTTTTTGCAATCCTGCTAATCCTGCTGCATGGAGTGTATGCCCAATATTGGTCTTTACGCTCCCAATACCACAGTAATTTCTTTTTTGTGTTTTGGATCTAAAAGCTTTAGTAAGAGCTTCAACCTCTATGGGATCTCCTAATTTAGTTCCTGTACCATGTGCTTCTACATAACTTATCGTTTCCGGATTTATCTGAAATTTTTCATACACTTGTTTTTCTAAAGCTTCTTGTGATGGTGCACTTGGTGCCAAAATGCCGTTGGTTGCTCCATCTTGATTCGTTAGAATTCCCTTAATCACTGCATGAATACTATCTCCATCTCTTAGCGCGTCTTTTAAGCGTTTAACCACCACTATGCCTACACCTTCACCCGGTACAAATCCATTTGCTCTATGATCAAATGTAAAACACTGCCCATTCTCGCTTAACATTGAAGCTTTACTTGCCATTTTATGAAATAGTGGCGTGGCTGCGAGACTTACGCCTCCACAAATCCCCATATCAATATGGCCGGTTTGCAGGTTTCTACAAGCTGCTTCTAATGCTACTAATGATGACGAACACGCTGAATCAATTGCTAAGGCAGGTCCTCTTAGATTTAGATAATAAGAAATTCTGGCTGCAAGAATTGAATTATCCATACCCCAAAAAACAGACACGTGCTTGTTTTTAGGATTCTGAATATAATCGCTATTACCTACTCCAGCATAAACTCCTACTTGCTTACCGTCTAAATGGTCTTGAGTTAAATTTGCGTCTTCTAATGCATGCCAACAATGTTCTAAGAACAAGCGCTGTTGCGGATCCATATTTTCAGCTTCTATACCTGATATCTTAAAAAACCCAGCATCAAACTTGTCTATATTATCCATAAAACCACCCCATTTACTATAGGTTTTATCTTCTTCACCTTTAATAGGGCTGTAATGAAGTGTGCTATCCCATCTTTCTATTGGAGTTTCTCTTATCAAATTTTCTCCTCCTTTTAGAGCTTCCCAATATTCTTCCAGATTTGATGTTCCTGCATAAGCTCCACTCATACCAACAATTGCTATATCGTCTGTATCTTTTTGTTCCTCTTGTGATAGATATTTTATATTCTCTTCCTCTTTAAGGACAGGTGTATTTACATTCTTGTCTTTTATAATCTTGTGTTTCCAACCCTCTTTATTTTCGATAATATATTGTACTAAAGATCGAATACTAGGATAATTAAATAAATCCGTTGGTTGAATATCGATACTCAGTTCTTTATTTATGTATTCACTAAGTTGATTACTCAGAATAGAATCATAACCCATTGCCGCGAATGGTTCGTCTAAATCAAACTCTTCCTGAGGAAGCTTGATTAAAGACGCTGCAATTTTTTGTACTTTGTCTAATACAATATTTTGATGTTCTTCTGTATCTGCAGTCCCTAACTCAAATTGATTTGTCAGGGTTTTCTCTTCGGTAATTTTATTTACTGAACAGGCTTTTTTTATTCTCGAGGCTAAACTTTTTGCAATCGGTTTTTTAGAAAACTTAACTGCATATATTTCCTTTAGTTCACCATCCAGAATTTTCTCTAAGGCGGCCATTCCCTCTTTTGCTTCAATGCTCCCTATCCCCATTTGATCCATTCGATCTGCATATTTGGAGTCTGAAGCCACACCAATATGCCCCCAATACCCCCAATTAATTGTATATGCAGGTATCTTATATTTTTGCTCAACTACTTTTGCTAAGGTATTTTTATAAGTACAACCTGCTGCATAATTGGCTTGTCCGGGACCATTAAAAAAACCTTGAATAGAGGAATAGAAACACATAAAATCCAACAACTCATTCCCGCATACCTGAACCAAATTTTGAACTGCTGTTGATTTTGGAGCAAAGGCTTTGGTAAAGTCAGAAAAACTCATCGCATAAAATGGTTTATCTTCTAACACTAAAGCTGAATGAATGACACCATTTATAACTTCTCCACCAGATTTTATTTGCTCAAAAGCCGCTCTTATATCTTCTACTTTATTTGCATCGCATTGTATATAAACGGGTTTCCTTTCATAGCCTGAAAACTGCTCTATACCAGCTTCTACTGTTTGGTCTGATGCTCTTCTTCCTAACCAGTATACTTTGGCATTATATTTATTAATCAGGTACTCTGTAGTGATTTTACCTAAACCACCAGCTCCTCCAAGAATTACATAAGTTCCATTTTTTCTAATTCTGTTAGAATAAGATACTGTTGGTAATGTGGCTATTGGACTTAATAATTTTTTATAAAAACTTCCGTTTCTATAAGCCACTAAAGTCTCACTCGTTTGTACTATTTTAGTAGCTAATTCTTCAAAATCTATGGGTTCATTCTCATTGATATCAACTACTCTAAAATTCCAGGTAGGCATTTCTGCAGCTACTGTACCGACTAAACCGAAGATTCCGGCTCCTTTTTCCTGAACTGTATCGGTAGAGAAAACCTGCTGTGTTTGGTTTAGAATAATGTGAATCTGAAAATTATTATTTTTTAGTTCTACTAGTTTTTTTAAACAGATAAAAACAAATTCTTCTTCTTTTCCATAAGATCCATTTTCACTGTCCTGGGCTACCAAAGAACGGTTTGGAAATATAAAGACGTAATCAAAAGATTCATCGATATCATCCATAGCTGAAACATGAATAACTTCTGCATTTTGTTTTGTTAAGGCCTTTTTAAAGTCAAAAAGCAAATCCGTATCATCACCCAAACATAAAATTTTCTTTTTCTGAAAAGGATTTTTTTCCTGAGTTATCCCTTTAGTCTCTTCCCATTTTTCTTCAAAATATTGCAATTCTAAAGCACTATCATCCTGAAGCAATTTCACTCCTTCAAATACAAAAAGAATCTCCCCTTCAGCACTAAGTAAATTAACCGTAAAAGAATCCTCTTTACTTTCTTCTTTAATTGCCTGGCACCAATGCGTATTCGTAATATCGCCATATATATACATTGCCTCAATGCTTTCTATCCTTGAAGTATTCTCTTTTTGTCCATTTAAGGTCTGAAAAGCACTTTCTACTATATTTAAGGGCAACACATACGGCTCTTCTTCCTTTTTAGGAATAACTCTGGACCAAACCTGATTTTGCATTTGAAATACAGAATGAATACTCTGCAATTCATTTGTATATTCTGCTAAATTCTTTACTAACTTTTTGTAGAACGCTTCTTTGTATAACTCTGGTGTTATGCCTATTAAGTGCTCTAATTCAATCTTTGCAGGTATTTTTTCAGATACCTTTAATAAATCTCCTTGTGCATATATTGTTTTATGAAAGTCGTCATTATCCTGATAGAATTCAAACGAAAATCCTTCATTTTGTTCCTTAAATTCAATATGAAGTACTAGTGGTTCATTTTCTATTACAATAGGCTGATTCCATTTAAAGTTTCGTATGGCATTAATTTCTCCATTATTTACTTTACTCCCTGCTACTCTTATCATTTCGATATAAGCTGATAATGGTAATGTTTTCTTTCCGTTGACTTTAAAATATTGAAAGAATGATTCTTTTCCTGTATATATAATCTTGAATTTCATGCTGCTTAATTTTGAAATAATGGATGTATTACTTTTGATACCTTTTCTCTTTTCTCAAATTTCTCAGAGATTTCCGGTATCCAATACCTCTTCTTTACAAATGGATAGGTTGGGAGACTTATTCGCTTAGGCTGTGTATTGTCGTCATATAACTTTTCCCAGGCAATATATTCTCCTTGAATCCATAATTTTGCCAGTTCATTCAGATCCTTATTCTCTAAAGCTCTTTTATACAAAATGCTTATATTGTTTGTTGTATTTAACTCGTAACTTTTCAAGCTTTTTTGATGCCCCGAAAATTGATCTTGCAGGTAGTTATGAAGTTCCTTCCAGAGTGATTTTACAGAGGCAACTTCTATACTTAATCTGGTTTCCATAGCAACTCTTCCTACTTGTAGTGTATAGGCTAAATCAGTTAAAGAAATAGTTTCCACTTCGTCTAGAAATTTAATAAGCTCTTCTGCTTTCTGTTTTAAACGTTCTGTATTCTTAGCCGATAAAACAATGAGTACCGACGCCGTCTCAGCTCTATCTCTATCATCATTTCTTTGGTATTCTTCGAGTATAACATGTGCGTTACTTCCTCCTGCTCCAAAGCTGCTTAAACCTGCTCTTCTTTTTTCTGCATCTGTAATGGTCCAATCTGTTAATTCTTGCTGAACTTCAAATGGACTTTCGTTAAATTGAATATTCTTGTTCAGGATATTGCTATGAATCGAAGGGGCAATTTGTTTATACTTAAATTGAAGTAAAATTTTTGTTAATCCCGAAATTCCGGCTGCAGACTCGCAATGCCCAATATTCGATTTTACAGATCCTATTTTGCAAGTGACATTATGGTCTAAGTTTAAAGCCTGAGTCAAGCCTGCAATTTCTATCGGGTCTCCTAAACTTGTACCTGTACCATGAGCTTCTATATACTGTAACGACGAGGATTGTATTCCTGCTTTTTGAATTGCTTTTTGAATAACTTTGGCTTGCGCATTAGGATTAGGCACATGAAACCCATTAGATCTTCCGCCATGATTAATCGTTGTCGATCGGATTACTCCATAAATTTGATCCTTATCTTTTATCGCTTCCGATAGCGGTTTTAAAAGTACCGCTCCAACACCTTCACCTGGAACATACCCGTCTGCTCCTTCGCCAAAAGCAGCGCATTTTCCTTCGCTGGATACAAAACCTGCACTACTGAGCGAGAGATATTTGTACGGATGCAAATTAAGATTAACTCCACCAGCAATTGCGTTTGTACATTCGCCTTTTCGGAGACTCTCACAAGCTAAATGTATCGCGGTGACAGAAGAAGAACACATGGTGTCGATAGCCATACTTGGTCCCTCAAAATTCATTACATAAGAAACCCTGTTTGCAATACTGCTATGAATTCCTTTTGGTGTCGCAAACTGCCCCTCGTGCATCGTATCTATACCAAACATAGCATACTCACTATACATTACGCCAACAAAAACACCTACTTTTTGATTCAGGTCTTCCGGAGTATATCCTGCATCTTCTACTGTATTCCAGGCCGTTTGCAAAAACAAACGCTCTTGCGGATCCATTAACTCAGCTTCTTTGGGTGATATATTAAAAAAAATAGGGTCAAATTTGTCTACATCTTCTACAAAACCACCCCACTTACTATACGTCTTTCCTTCTTTGCCTTTTTCTCGATCAAAAAATAATTCGGTATTCCACCTGTCTTCTGGAATTTCCGTAATACTATCTCTACCTGTTTTTAAGTTCTCCCAAAATTCTTCCAACGTATTGGCTCCGGGGTATTTTCCTGCTACACCAATAATTGCAATTGGTTCCTCAATAAGGCTGTAATTAGTTTCTTGTTGCTGTTTTTCTTCTTTATTAGTGTAAAAAGCTTCTATTTTATCTTCTGCAATTACTTGATTTTCTTCCAGATTTTCTGTGAGTTTCAGCATCGAATCAGAATAATTCTTCATAAAGTATAGGGCTAAATCATCTAGAGTCGGGTTCTCAAAAAACAAGGTATTCGAGACGTCTTCAAAATCTTCATTTAATTTATTCGTCAGTTTCACGATACGAATAGAATCCATTCCATACGTTTCAAATGGTGTTGTTAAACCAATTCTTTCCGGTTCTATTTGTAACTCTTCGCCAATCAGATTTCTAAAATATCTTACACAAGCCTCCTTTGTAATACCAAAAGTATTCGCAACGGGTGCTGTCTTTTTATGCTCTTTCTTTTCTAAAAGCTTAGATGCTTTCTCATATACAACCATTACTTGCGAAGGTGCTTCTTTAAATATATAAGATAATGCCTTGAGTCCCTCGGCTGTAGGCAACGGCAGCATTGCCCAATAATGCTCTAAATATTTCCGGCTTTCTTCATTTATTTGCAGTCCGCCCTCTTGCCATAATCCCCAATTAATCGTAATAGATTTTCCTGAGCGTTTTCCTTCTTTTACCAATTGATTTCTGTGTACTGCATAAGCATCCATATAAGCATTGGCAGAGGCATAGTCCGCTAATCCTATATCTCCCATAATGGCAGAAATAGAAGATATATACATCATAAAATCTAACGATAATTGTTGCGTTACTTCATCCAGAATTCTGGTTGCATCAATTTTTGGCGCCAATACTTTATGTATTTCTTCGGGAGTCTTTTTTATTATCTGACTGGCTGTTCCTATTCCTGCATTATGAATAATTCCATTAATTTGTCCTTCTTCCCTAAGAATTTCATTGATCACTACTGAAATAGCTGCTCGGTCGGTAACATCACAACGAATATACTTTGCCTTGTTTAATAGCTTGATCTTACTTTTCTTTTCCGGAGATAATTCGCTCCTTCCGATTAAAAAGAGCTTCGTGTTTTTGAATTGATTCAAATAGTTTGCAAAAATCATCCCCAATCCTCCAGCTCCTCCTGTTATGATATAGACCCCATTGGGTTTAATAACAATTGCATTCTGATCGGATACTTTGTTATAGATTCCTATTTCTCTGACTTCCCGATTGTTATTTACATACTGAACTTCAGCCTCTTCTGTGGTTCTTTCTTCGTTTATAATCTTGCAAAGAAGGTCTATATTCGCTACAGAAATTTGGTCTACGGCTATTGTCTTTCCTGAGATTATTGGGTTTTCTTTGTTTGCCGATTTCAATATTCCCGAAACAAAACTATAGGACAAAGCTTCTTGCTCTTCAAATAGTATTAAGAAATGCTGTTCTTTTTTATTGACTAAATGCTGTTTAACACGATCTAGAATAATTCTAAAGAACTCTTCTTCGTTCTGACTTTGTATGCTTGTTACCTCGATTTCTAACTCATCTGTTAATCGTTCGGCCATTTCTGATGTTGCACCGGCCAAAATAACTTCATAATTTCTGTTCGCATTGCTTATTACCTTCTCTGTGATTGGTTTTGATTTCCAGTCATAAGAATATAATTGCGTATACCCCTCTATTTTATTCGATGCAGCTTGTTCTTGGCTAACAAAAGGTAGCGTTACAAAATCGATAAAACTCATGATCACTTCACCACTACCATCTATTAATTTTACATCATAGTGTATCGGTGTATTTTTTTCTTCACTTTGTTCTCTTATCGTTACATAAGACCAAAACTCTGAAGGTAATTCTTTGTAAATATTTACCTCTTTAACGCTAAATGGGATTGATAATGGTAATTCTCTTGTATTTCCTTTAAGATGAATTCCTAAACAAGTTTGCAAGGCACTATCCATTGCTTGAACAGTCCAGTAATTGTCTGAAAGATCTTGATTGATGCTAATTTTTGCTAAGGCTTCGTTTCCGGAATATCGGATATATTCTATCCCTTGAAAACTCGTTCCATAATGAAATCCGAGTTCTTTGAATAGGCTATAATAGGCCTCTTTATCCAGGACATCTCCTAATCGATTACCAATTAATCGTATATCCAATTTCTCTATTTCCTCTGTAAATACGGAACTAATCTTACCTTGGCTTAAGATGATATTTTCTTGTTCCTGATCTTTAACTGTAAACGTAATTTCTTTATTTACTGTTTGTAATTCTGTAACTATTGATTTAGAGTGTCCATTAACTTGTAGCGGTGACATCCAGAATACATCTCTTAATTGAGCTATTTTTTGGTCTGTATAGCGTCCGCCCGACACTCTTGCTATCTCCAGATACGCTACACCCGGTAAGATTTTTTCTGTATGCAGTATATGTTCTGACAGAAATTGTTCGGTACCGGAATATTTACTTATAAATCGAGAACTATCTGCTTTATTGGCTTGTTGATGTACCAGCGGATGTTCCTTTTTTATTGCTGTAACCTCAGTCGCATCTTTTGGCTTAAACCAACAATAATCTTTGGCAAACGGATAATTAGGGAGGCTAATAACAGTCGGCATTTTATCGTATAATTGATTCCAATCAATGCGTTCTCCCTGAGCCCATAAAGTGGCTAAAGCTGTTTGATCTTTTTGTATTAAAGCTTCTTCAACTGCATTGCTTATTTTTGAATAAGCCATCAACTTATTTGTCTCTATTTCGCCCACTATTCCTGTTACAGGATCTTCTAAATATTGCTTTAGTTTTGTAACTAATTGTTCTGTATTTGCAACAATAAAAGCTACTCTGCTCTCCATGGCTTCTCTACCGATTTGCAAGGTATAAGCGACATCATTAATCGTTAGGACCTCCATATTCTCTTCCAGAAATTGACTTATTTTTTGAACATGTTCTTTTAATTGAACACTGTTTTTAGCCGATAGTGGAATGATAACAGGTTCTTGTGAGTCGAGAAAATTCTGCGAATCTTTTTTATATTCTTCAATCACAAGATGTACATTGGTGCCTCCCGCTCCAAAACTACTTATTCCGGCTAGTCTTGGTCTGCCATCTAAAGTAATCCAGTCTTCTAATTCTTGCTGTACTTGAAAAGGGCTATTTTCAAAATCGATATTGGTATTTAACTTCTTAGAATGTAATGACGGAACGAGTTGTTTATTCCTAAGCTGCAAAAGCACCTTGGTAACCCCGGATATCCCTGCTGCTGCCTCACTATGTCCAATATTCGATTTTACAGAACCTATTTTGCAAAATTGATTTATTGTACCTGTAAATGCTTTTTTGAGTCCGGCAATCTCAATAGGGTCTCCTAATTTGGTTCCTGTACCATGGGCCTCAATATAACTATAGGCTTCAGGCGAAACTCCGGCCCTATCCATTGCTTGCAGAATTACCGCTGCCTGAGCATTAGGATTAGGTACGGTATATCCGTTCACTTTTCCGCCGTGGTTTATAGCGCCACCTTTAATGACTCCATAAATTTGATCTCCGTCTTGTTTTGCTTTTGCCAATGATTTTAACATGATTGCGCCAACTCCTTCTGAAGGCACATAACCATCTCCTCCTTCTCCAAAAGTTTCACATTTCCCTTTTTCTGAAACCAGATGTAAATCACTCAACATTAAATATTTACCGGGATGTATACTTAAATTAACACCTCCGGCTATAGCTGCTTCACAGTTCCCTAAATGTATATTTTCGCAAGCCATCTGAATTGCTATTAACGATGAAGAACACATTGTTGCTACCGCCATACTCGGCCCGTGAAGGTCTAAAAAATAAGAAACTCTATTGGCTATACTACTGGCATTTCCGGTTGGAGCAATAAAATTACCTTTGAGTCTTTCTTCTATTCCGAACAATTGATATTCTTCATACATAACTCCAACAAAAACACCTACATTACCACCTGTATCTGTAGCTGATTTTTTTCCTATATTTTGTAATTTCTTTTTGGTATAACCTGCATCTTCAATCGCATGCCAGGCCGTTTGCAAAAACAACCGTTCTTGCGGATCCATCATTGAAGCTTCGCGTGGCGAAATATTAAAAAACAAGGGGTCGAACTTATCTATATCATTAATAAAACCACCCCATTTACTATAACTTGTTCCTTTTTTTCCTTTCTGTTCATTATAAAACTCCTGAATATTCCATCGTTCTTCCGGTATCTCTGTAATACTGTCTTTACCAGCTTTAAGATTCTCCCAAAACTCAGCAATATCATTTGCTCCGGGATAGATTCCACTCAATCCGATTATGGCTATATCATCACTTTTTATTTCTTCCTTTTTGATAACCGGAACTAATTTAGGTTGCATAAAACGCTTGTATTCCTTTGCTTCAAGTATAGAAAACGTTTCATCTCTAATTACTTTATCCATCTGAACAGGAACTTTATGAGTACCTTTTGCCGTATTTAATGTTTGCAAAGTATCTGAATGTTCTTTAACAAAATAGGATACAAGCTGATCTATTGTCTGATATTCAAACAGTAAGGATACCGAAACATTATCAAAAATATCGCTCAATCTATTGGTTAGCTTTACCACTAACATAGAATCGATTCCATATTCTTCAAAAGGCAATTCAGTTTGAATGTGCTCTTCTTTTAATTTTAGTTCTTTCTTAAATATTTCGACTATTTTCTCATAAGCAATTGCGCTTAAGTCTACTGCCGATTCTCCTAAAGTCTCTTTTTTATCTATAGCGACTACACTGTTCGCTTTAACTCCAAAGGTTTTGTCCAGTTTATTTTTAGAACCATAAACAATAATTGTTTGTTCATTTGCCAGTTGCAGTACTTTATCCAATGCTTTTGCTCCTTCTGCTTCCGGTAAAGGAAACATGCCCCATTGTTTGGATAAAAATTCTATACTCTCAGCATTTGCCTGCATCCCGCCAGTTTCCCATAATCCCCAATTCACAGAAATCGTAGTTCCTTTACGTTTACCGTCTTTAACTAAACGATTTCGTTTTTTTGCAAAATGGTCCATATAGGCATTAGCGGCAGCATAGTCTGACAGTCCTATATCACCTAATACTGACGAAATAGAGGAGCTATACATCATAAAATCTATTGTTTCATTTTGTAATGCCTTGTCTAAATTTTTTACTCCTGCAATTTTTGGTGGCAATACCTTATAGATTTCTGTTTCTGTTTTCTCTATAATTGTACTGGCCAGACCTATACCTGCACAGTGAATAATCCCATCTATTTTTTTGTAATCTGTTAAAATAGTTTGTATTACGTTTTCTACGTCTTCGTACTTAGTAACATCACATGCGTAATATTGCGCATTTGGTAAGCTTTCTGTATACTTCCGAATTGTATCATTATTAGTTCTTCTACCTGTAAGTATAAGTTGCGTTCCTTGGGTTTTGGCAATATGTTCTGCAAAAACACTTCCGATTCCTCCTGCACCACCAGTAATCAAATAAACACCTCCTTCTTTAATCCTAAGATCAGAAATTTGATTTTGAGGTACTGAGCTAGCGCTCTTTACTGCTCTGGTTCCGTTTAGATAACGTACTTCTGCCTGTTCATCAAGATTTTCGTTTTTCAAAATTTGCACTAATTCATTTCCTGTCTTAACATTCATAGATGCTATAGAAATAAATTTAGTCTTAACTCTTGGGTTTTCTTTTGAAGCCGATTTCAACATGCCTATAATAAATCCATACTTATCATAATCTGTCTCATTTATAAGCACCGAAAATTGCCCTCGTTGTTTTTGTGACATTCTGTTTCTGAGAAGCTCCAGTATTTTCAGAAAATAGGATTCTTCTATTTCTTCGTCTACACTATATACATTTCCATCAAATTCCCGGCTAAATTGTTGTACCAAATTTTGAGTAGCCCCAGCTAAAATCACATCATTGTAATCTGTAGTATGTGCATACGTTTTTTCCAGTTCAGTTGCTTCCCATTGGTAATCATAAATTTCTGTCGCTACGGATTCTTTTCTTGAATTTTTATTTAGAAATCCTCCATCATATGGTAAAATGACAAAATCTTTAAAACTTACCACAACCTCACCTTTGTCGTTTAATAAATCCATATCACATTTAGGTATAGTTGCTTTTGGGTTAGCATTCGGGCTAAACCTTGCATATGACCATACCGGAAATGTAATCTCTTTATAAACCGTTACTTTACCTACGCTAAATGGGATAGACAATGGCATTTTACCTTCATCTTTTAACAGTAGCCAGGCTAAACATGCCTGAAGCGTACTATCTAATACTCCGGGATCTAAGGTCATGTCCCCATGTTGTGGCAATGTAATTTTGGCTAGTGCTTCTGTATCATTATAGTATAACTCTTTTATACCTTGAAACCTTTCTCCATATCCAAATCCAAGGGCGCTAAACATTTTATAACATTCTGACTCAGAGGCTGTCTGATTAGTACGGGATTTGATCGTTATCAAATCATAGGGTTTAGGTTCTTCTTGAGCCCTTGTAGTTACAATTCCCTGACCATGAATATATTCTTCTTCTTGGTCTTTAGAATATACCACATATCTAATCTGCTCACCGGAAGGTTCCAGTCTAATAACAACTTTTTTGGGTTGTTCTAATACTTTTATAGGATGCAACCATGTTACGTCCTGAAATTGTGTTACTTTTTGATGTGTACTTCTTTCTATCGCTTCCCTGGCCATTTCCAGATAGGCTACACCTGCAATTACTTTTTCGTTTTGAACAAGATGATCTTCTAAAAACCATTCAGTTCCTTTAAAAACACTCGCAAATTTCTGAGCTTCAAAATCTGATTCATTCGTATGAAGTAATTGATGCAGTTTAGAAACTGATTCGTTTTTTACAGCAGTATTTGTTGTTTGTACCCAATACCTTTCTTTAGCAAAAGGATAGGTAGGCACACTTATTCTTTGTAAAGGACTATTACCCGAATTTAGTAATTCCCATTTTATTTCAACTCCTTTTGTCCATAGTTGCGCTATAGATGCTATTTCTTTTTCTTGAATAGCTTCTTTAATATATGCGGCGCCAGCTTTACCTTTTAGGAGAAAATCATTGCTTTCATCTTTACTATTAGCCGTAAAAATATCTTCTGCTAAACGCACATCATTTTTAACAAAATTCTCTAATTGTTGCACCAGCTCTTCTTTAGAACTGGTCACTATTGCCAATCTTTCTGACATAGCTTCTCTACCAATCTGCAAAGTATACGCTATATTTTGTAAAGCTTCCGGAGTTTTTTCTATATAACTTAATAATCGACCGGCATAAGCTTTTAATCGATTTTTGTTTTTGGCCGACAAAACTATTATAACCGGTTCTTTACCAAAATCAGTAGTTCTCTCCGTTTTCGGATACTCTTGTATAAGGATATGTGCATTGCTTCCTCCTGCACCAAAACTGCTAATACCTGCAGTTAACAATGTTTCGTCTTGATCGGACCAAGGTTCTAATTCTTGCTGAACTAAAAAGGCAGTTTGATCAAACTGTATATTAGGGTTTAATAGAGACGAATGAATGGATGGAACTAACTGTTTGTATTTAAGTTGCAACAATACTTTAGTAATTCCAGAAATACCTGCTGCCGATTCGCAATGTCCAATATTAGATTTTACAGAACCTATACGGCATTTATTTGCAGCTGTTCTTTCTAATGCATTTTTTAGCCCTACAATTTCTATCGGGTCTCCTAAACTAGTTCCTGTACCATGTGCTTCGATATAAGAAATAGACTCCGGTTTGATATTCGCTTTTTTAATAGCTTCCCTAATTACTGCTGTTTGCGCCTTAGGATTTGGAACCGTATATCCTGTCGTTCTTCCTCCATGATTTAATGCAGATCCTTTAATTACTCCATAAATATGATCTCCATCTTTTTCGGCTTGCTCAAGAGATTTTAACAAAATAGCACCAACACCTTCTCCGGGAACATAACCATCTCCACCTTGTCCAAAACTCTCACATTTTCCTTTGCTACTGGCAAAACCACCATCGCTAAGCATCAAATATTTATTAGGATGTACACTCAAGTTTACTCCTCCTGCAATAGCCATACTGATTTCTCCTTCTTGTATGGCTTTGCATGCTAAATGAATAGCTGTACTTGACGAAGAACACATCGTGTCCAGAGACAAACTAGGTCCATGAAGATCAAAAACGTACGAAACTCTATTGGCTATACTACTTGAACTTCCTCTAAGTGTTGTCGGGTTTCCTTTTACTGTTTCTTCTACTCCGTATAACTGGTACTCTTGGTACATAACTCCAACATATACCCCTACTTTTCCGTCTTGTTCTCCTGTATAAGGATTCCTTTTTAAAGTTTCATTAGTATATCCTGCATCTTCTACTGTTTCCCAAGCTATTTGCAAAAACAAACGTTCTTGCGGATCTATTTGCTCAGCCTCTAAAGGTGTTATATTAAAAAATAATGGATCAAACTTATCCATATCATTTACAAAACCTCCCCACTTACTATAGCTACGTCCTGATTTTCCTTTTTCGGTATCAAAAAATCCCTCCATATTCCATCTGTCTTCAGGAATCTCTGTGATACAATCTTTCCCTATTTTAAGATTTTCCCAGAATTCTTCTATCGAATCTGCTTGTGGATATCTACCACTTAATCCTACAATAGCCACATCGGTACGCTTTATTGTATCGTCTTGTCTCGTTTCTGAAAGTTGCACAAACTTATGCGGTACTGCTTTTTTAAAAGTCGCCTTTATTTCTGATGGAATACTAATTTGTTCTTTTATGTCAACCGGTATTTTTTTACTGCTGTCTATTGCATTTAGCTCATTTGAATATTCTTCGACAAAGAACATAACCAATTCTTCTATGGTTAAGAACTCAAAAAATAAAGTCTTCGGAATGTTAGGAAACGTTTCTTCTAAACGACTAGTGAGACTCGTCATCATTATAGAATCTAAACCGTATTTTTCAAAAGTATCTGTAATTTTAAATTTACTAACCGGAAAACGCAGTTCTTCAGCCAAAATCCCCACGAGATATTCGTAAGTCACTTCTTTTAAATTTTCTTCCGTTAATTCTTCCGTTACATTTTCATTTTTTATACCTACACTACTTTCCGGTACTTCTTTTAAATCCGATAAAAATATTTCGGGTAAAGGTGCTTTTCCATAATGCAAGACTACTGATTCTGTCGTGCTGCCCAATAATTTTTCTAACCAATATATTCCTTCCTCTTTCGGTAGAGGAACGATGTTTAGTTTCTTTTCCAGCGATTTCCTGCTTTCATCATTTATTTGCATTCCACTACTATCCCATAATGGCCATGCTATACTTATTGTTTTACCAAAAGCTCTTTGTTGTGCTACTTCTTTATTTCTGAATTTTGCAAAATCTCTTAAATATTCATTTGCTGCAGCATAATCTGCTTGTCCTGAATTTCCTAAAACCGCAGCTAATGATGAAAATACCATCATGAAATCTAACGAAATATGCTGTGTAGCTTCATGAAGATTATGTATCCCTTTCGTTTTTACTTCTAAAACTTCTAATGCTTCACCACTATTTTTTTGCTGAATAAAATTGTCATTAATACTACCTGCTGCATGAATAATTGCGTTTAGTTTACCGTATTGGTTTTGTACCTCATCAATTAATTGTTGAGTGGCTAACTTATCCGTAATGTCGCAACGGTAATAGGTCAGGTTCTTGAACGATTTTACATATTCCTGATTATTTGAATTTAAAACAGACCTCCCGCAAGCCATAATTTTAATATCATTATAGGTATCAAAAAGGTATTCTATCAGCGTTTTTCCAATGCCACCAATACCACCTGTAATGATATAAACTCCACCTGGAATGAACTTGATATTTTCATTTGACTCGGTTAGTGTTGGTGCAATTGGTACGATTGCTTTTACTTCTCGTTTTAAATCCTGATATCGGACTATTGTTTCTCTTTCATTTAATTCCTCCGTAATAATTTTCGATAGTTGTTCTGCATTGCTGTTTTTATCTAAATCAATACCTATACATTTCCATAAAACCTTAGGGTTTTCAATTGCAGCGGTTCTTAATAATCCTGATAAAAACTGTACCTCATGTTCGGTCTTATCATCATAAATAATGACAAAACGTACCGGAGTTCTGGACGTCATAGCTTGCTTAACTTTATCAAAAACAACAGAAAATAAGATGCTTTCTTCACGATCCGTAATTCTTGTTATAGTGCCCGCTAATTCGACTTTAGGAAAATCACCTACAACTATAAACTCGGTAGATAAAATAGAAAGATCTGCTCTGTTACGTGTGCTTATCTTTGGCTGCCATATCGATTCATATAAATAGGTTTGCGCAATACTAGGCTTAATTTTTAAGACTGGTATCATTTTATATCCTGATAGTGCTATAACAATTTCTCCTGATGCACTTAATAGTTCAACTTCAAAACTTTTCTTTTTTTCCTTATCCGAATAATAGGCATAGCAGTATTTAATTTCTTCTTCTAAATTATACCATGAAATTTTTTCAATAGAATAAGGTAACGCCAGCGCATCAGAATCTTGCAACCATAATAATGCAGCTGTCTGAAGTGCATTATCTAATTTTTCAACTGGAAGTTTAAATTCACTTTTATCAAAAACTGAAATACTTGTAAGTACTTCTTCTTTTAGAACATGAACAGAATTTATGAGTTGTAAACTATCTCCATAATTAATTCCTTTTGTTCCAAAAATTTGATAACATTGATCACTTGTATATGATGTACTACTTTGCTCTTTTATAGCGGATATATCTCTATAACCAGGCGCTGTTGTTTTTTGATTTTCTTCTAAACTGGCTTGAAAATGAATGGTGGCTTCCTCATTTTTTATACTCCTTAATTCGATAAAAGTGCCTTCTGCATTTGCATAAACTTCAGTTTCAATCCGGACTGACTCTTTATTTATCTCTATGGGTTGCAACCATTTTATATCCGAGAAACCAGGTACTACATTTAATCCACTTCGTTGTAATGCTTCCCTTGCCATCTCTACATAGGCAACTCCCGGAAGTACCTTTTTTCCTTGCACTATATGATCTGATAGGATCGATTCTCTTCCTGTTAAACAAGATGAAAATTTTTGTGATTCAAAATCTGATATATTTTCATGTACTAATGGATGTAATGTTTTTACATTAGATGATACTATTTCTGTTTTGGGAGTTATCCAATAGGACTCTTTTGCAAAAATATAGGTAGGCAAATGAATCTTTCTAGGTTGCTGTACAGTGTACAAACGCAACCAATCTATAGTGTTTCCTTGTTCCCAGTATTTTGCCAGTTCAGTATATTGCTTCTTATGAATGGCTCGTTGAATTTCAGCTTCATTAACTTCATTATCCTTTCTGTAAGAACTAACCGTTTCCTCTTGAGCAAACTGTTGCAATTGATCTGTTAATTCTTCTATATGACTTACAACAAAAGCTTTACGGCACTCCATTACTTTTCTGCCTATCTGCAATGTATAGGCTATATCATGAAGGTTTAAGTTCTCTTCTTTTTTAATAAAATGAACCAGTTGCGTTACTTTTTTCTTTAAACTTTCTTCATTTAGTGCAGATAAAACTATTAGTATTGGTTCATCACTTGCTCCTGAAAGGCTATTTTTTTGTACATACTCTTCTAAAACAACAAATGCATTTGTACCACTAATTCCAAAACTACTTACCGAAGCTCGTTTGGGTGTTTTGCTATCCCAAGAAGTTAATTTCTCCTGAATAATGAAAGGGCTATCTTTTAATTGAATGTGTTGGTTAAGGTTTTCATAATTAATTGATGGAGGTAATTGCTTGTTTTTCATGGCCAACAATACTTTAATAATACCTGCCATTCCTGCCGCTCTGAGTGTATGTCCCAGATTTGTTTTTACACTACCAATCCCGCAATAATTTACTTTGGATGTATGTGCCCTGAAAGATGTTTTAAGAGCTTGCAATTCTATAGGATCGCCCAGTTTTGTTCCTGTTCCATGAGCTTCTACATAAGTAATTGTCTCAGGATTAATTTCATATCTATTAAAAACTTCCTTTTGAATGTCTTGTTGAGATAGCACACTTGGAGCCGTAATTCCGTTGGTTGCTCCATCCTGATTGGTAAGAATTCCTTGTACTACAGCATAAATGGGATCACCATCTCTTATAGCATCTTCCAAACGTTTCATAATAAGTACGCCTACACCTTCACCGGGTACAAATCCATTTGCTCTTTCATCAAAAGTATAACACTGACCATCGGGAGATAACATTCCTGCCATACTGCTTAGTTTGTAAAACTCTGGCGTTACAGATAATGAAATTCCTCCGGTTATAATAAGATCTGTTTCTTTTGTCAATAAACTTTTACATCCCATATCCATTGCTACCAATGAACTGGAACATGCTGTGTCTATTGCTACAGCAGCTCCTTTCAAATTAAGAAAATATGAAATACGCGCTGCCAATATAGAACCCGAAATTCCCCAAAATGCAGAAGCTTCATTTGCTTCTTCTAAATAGGTTTTGTAATAATCACCATCTGTTGCACCAACATAGACACCACACCTAGAATCGTGCAAAGTATTTGGATCAATTGCTGCGTCTTCCAACGCTTTCCAACAATGTTGCAAAAATAGGCGCTGTTGCGGATCCATGTTTTCTGCTTCTTTACCGGATATCTTAAAAAACTCCGGGTCAAACTTATCTATGTCTCTTAAAAAACTTCCCCATTTGCTATAGGTTTTCTGTTTGGCTTTTGGATTTTCGTCAAAATGTAATCCAACATCCCATCTATCTTCAGGAACTTCCTCTACAAGACTTTTTCCATTTTTTAGAACTTCCCAAAACTCCTCAAGATCATTTGCTTTCCCAAATTGCCCACTCATTCCGATGATAGCAATTTTATCCTTTTCTTGCTTATTGTCAATTTTCGAGAAACTTGGTTCTTCGACCTCTTTTTCAGTAATCGGTTCAAGTACTTGTGCTGCTATTTTCTTTTTTTCATCCAGTAACTCCGGTCGTATATCTAGTATATGCAGAGCCAATAGCGGAATAGTTGGATAATTGAATATAGCCGTAACATCCAGCGTTATCTCGAGGGTTTTATTAATGTTTTTGATCAGTGTAAGCCCTAAAATGGAATCAAAACCATAATCTGAAAATGGCTTTTCTTTCTTAAAAGCGGTTACCGGAAGTTTGATAGTGCCTGCCGCAATAGTAATTAATTTCTGTTGAAAATCATTTAAATCTATTGCCGTATTTAAGGAGCTTGGTATAACCTCTTTTACTATTTCATCTGTTGCCGTTTTAGAGAATTCTTCCGGTTGTTGTTTATCAATTAATACTCTGCCATTACTCCTGGCAATTATTATTTGTTGTGGAATATCTTCTTGTTTGGGATATACATCACAATCAACAAAACCAACTTCAGACAATACTTGTTTCCATTTATCGAAAGTTAATGCCGGACTACCTGAAATTCGTAATTCTTTATCTTCATGATTCCACCAGTCAAAAAGCAAACCGAATGTTAATGTCGTAAACATTTCCAATGCATTCAACTCATTCATAATCAGAATCCCGTCTTTCTTAAGAATTGGTTTTATATTCTTAAGTGTTTCAGCAATATTGGCGGTAGCATGAACAACATTGGCTCCTATCACAATATCATATTTGCCCATTGCGATATCCTGCATTGCTGCAGATTGGGTAATATCAAATCTCTTAGTTTCAAAATAAGGTATGATGTCTTCAAATTTTTCTACTGCTTCAATTAAAAAACTTTGAGAAACATCTGTAAAAGTATATTTTACCTGATTGCCATATTTTTTTAACTTTTCCAGAATACGCACCGTTGTTCCTCCTGTGCCTCCTCCTACTTCTAAGATGTTTATTTTTTGATTAGTTCCTTCATAGTTTCTGACTGTATTTTCTACAATTGATGCCACTATTGAATTGAAATAATTAGATCTGTAATCGCCATTATAGATAGCGCTTACCAATCTGGAATTTCCTTCTGGAAACAATACATCAGTAGCCTTCGTCTTTCCAATCAAAATTTCCTCAAAAGCACCAATCGTTTGATTCAATAATGCGTAATAACTATGATGACTATTTGCCTCTTTTTTTGCTTTTAATAACTTATTGTGCAGAGAAAAGGAGGCCGCTCTTTCTTCAATATCTTTTGGTACAATTACGCTTTGATTCGTAATTTGGATATAGGATATTTTCTCGAGTTCTTTAATAATCGTTTGAAATAAAGAATCATATTGAGGAATGATATTTAATTCTTTTCGCCATTCTTCAATTGTATTTGCACGCAAGGATTCAATTCCCATTCGCATTACTATTTGCAATACGGCCAGAGCACAATCTTCTTTAAAATCATTCTCGGCAACCAGATCCTTTTTATATAAAGTTAAATTTGGAATTTGAGGCGTTAAAAGTGTACTTTCCTGCACCAAAGTCACTTTTTTATTTTTATTAATCTTAATCATAATTATTTGTTTCGATTAGTGTGATCTTAGGCTCTTATAAAAATTTTGCAGCAATAACTTGTTGGTATTCTTGCGCAATGACTTCTTCTAAAATTGCCATTCCTTCCTCTGCTTCTATGCTGCCAATGCCTAATTGTTTCATCTTATTTCTGTATCCATCTGAGGCTACTACACCTACAGATCCCCAATAGCCCCAGTTAATGATCTGTACCGGGATATTGTATTTTTGTTGAACCGTATAAGCAAAACTATCTTTATACATACAGGCAGCTGCATAATTTGCTTGTCCCAAAGCATTTACCTGAGATTGCATTGAGGAATAAAAACATATAAAGTCTAATGATTCTTTGGCAAATACATCTATCAAATAATGGCTGGCGGTTGCTTTGGATTCAAAAACTTCGACAAAAGTACTTTCGTCCATTTGGTGAATTAAACAATCCCTAAGTACTAATGCGGAGTGAAATACACCATTAATATTTTGATAGGTTTGCTTAATTTTATGATAAGCCGCTTTTACTTCTTTTTCTAAAATTGCATTACATTGGATATAAATCGGTTTTGGTCCCCATTCTGCTATTTCTTCTTGTGCTTTTAGGATGGTTTGGTTTTCCGGACTACGTCCTAACCAAATTATTTGGGCTTGGTATTTTTTAACCAAATAGGCCGAAGTAACTTTTCCGATACCACCTGCACCGCCCAGAATTACATACACACCTCCTTTTTTAAATTTGGTTGTAATCGTTTGTGCTTCTAAAGGATATAGATTTCTTGTATAGGTATTTTGATGACGATACGCTATTATTTCTCCATTAGCGTCATACGGTATTCTTAATAACCGCATAATATCCTGAGATGTTATTTTATCTGATGTATCTACGTCGATAATACGAACATTCCAATTGCCCTGTTCTTTGGCTAATGAACTCATTAATCCCAAAATCCCACTGCCTTGATACTGTACTTTATCACTGATCAATACTTTTTGTGTACGATCTGATAAAACAGTAATGTTTAATTCTTTATGTATGTAAGGAGAAGACAATAGTTTTTTGAGCTGTTTAAAGACTTCTAATTCATTTCTCTCCCAAAATCTTTCTAATGTTGTAGAGGTGTTTTCCTCAGGTGCATCATGAACAATATAGACAGCTGTAATTTTTTCTGGTATTACAGACAATTCATCAGAATTAAAAATGGCTACGTTTTTATGGATTAAATATTCTCTCAATTCATTTACCATCTTACTTCTTTTATTTTTATAAGAAATAATTAAGGCATTTCCGTTATGGCTCTCTTCCTGTTTAGATAATGTTTCTCTTTTCCATTCAGACACATACATCAAATCGTCTATCGAATAGGGTTCTTGTGTAGGTGCTGTTTTTATATCTAAAGCAACAAAACCTTCAAATTGAACTAAGATTTCACCATCTTCACCAATTAAATCTACATCATAAGTTGGAAGTGCTTCTCCGTTTTTTGGCTCTATTTTTTTAGCATATGACCAAAATTGTTGTGGTAATTCTTTATAAATCCTGACCTCTTTGACGCGAAAAGGAAGTTTTGTCGCATTCTTTTTATCAAACCCAAAACTAAGCCCCATCACGGTTTGTACTGCACTATCCAGTAAAAACGGTGAAAGCATATAGTTCTCTTGCGTTTCTGTCAAATAAATCTGAGTCAGGACTTCCGTGTCTGAATACATAATATCCTGGATACCCTGAAAATGCTTTCCGTAAGTGATTCCTTTATCCTTTAGCAGTTTATAGTACTCTTCCTGACTTAAACTATTAGGCAATCGCAAGGCTATATTATCTATCGCTACTGATTTTATTGCTGGCAGTGAATCGTATTGAATACTACCATTACTGTAAATAGATGTTGGATCTGATTTCTTTCTAAAATCATAACTCAACCCTTTTTCAGTTTCTTCTAATACAACAACAACCTCAACTCGTTCGTTGTCATTTTCTTGAATAGGTTCTCTAAAGACTACATCAGTAATCCTGGTCACAGCTTGTTTCTTGTACTGATTTCCTACTTCGCGAATCCATTCTATTTGCGCTGCACCCGGTAAGACATTTATTCCATTTACTTTATGTGAAGCAAAAATGGGTTCCAGACCGGAAAAAACACTTTCGTAAGTTGAATCATTTACAATTGTTTGTACTAATGGATGCGCCTTTTGATAAGTCTTTGCTATCGTTTCTTTAGTGTTTTTTGTAGAAACAAACCAATAGCGATCTTTCTTAAAAGGATAGGTAGGCAAATGATCTTTTTGAGGTGTTTTATTTCCATATAAAAGTTCCCAATCCATTTCTACACCCTGACTCCATAATCTGGCAATTGTATCTGCCTCTTTATCTCTAATCAAATTGTTCATAATATCCTGAATATCTTCTTTATCAGGACTATGAATAGTATCTTCATTATTACCAATATACATATCGCTTGATACATAATTAGTTTCAACAAATTCATTTAATCGATTGATACATTCTTTTCGATTATTTACAACAAATGCCAATCGACATTCCAGCACTTCTCTTCCGGACTGCAGCGTATATAATACATCCTGAAAACCAGTGTCATTACTACATGATAAATACTCAATCATCGATTTAACCAGACGATTTAAACCATCAGAATCTTTGGCTGATAATACAAAAACAGGTAATGCTTCTGGAGAATGATTTGTTAACTGATCTTCTATATATTCTTCAATAATTATATGCGCATTTGCACCTCCAAAACCAAAACTACTTACACCGGCAATTTTATGTTGCCCTTCCTTCACCTTCCAATCTGTTGTATCTTTTTGAAGATAAAAAGGAGTATTCTCTAACTTCAAGTAATTATTCGGTTGATGTAATAATGGATTTCCAGGGATTTTATTGTTTTTCATTGCCATCAAAACCTTGATTGCTCCTGCTACTCCTGCGGCAGCTTCCAGATGTCCAATATTTGTTTTGATACTACCAATAGCACAATGAGCTTCTTGTCCATAAGAAGACTCAGTGTCTTTGTATAATGTTTCAAAAGCTAACTTTAAGCCTTCCGTTTCAATCGGGTCGCCTAGTGGTGTTCCTGTTCCGTGAGCTTCAATATAACTTACTAATCCAGGATCTATTCCTGCTGTTTTATAGGCTTTTATTAGTAAACTTTGTTGGGCTTTTGGATTGGGAGACGTTAAAGTATTAGCTTTTCCTCCATGATTTTCCGCGCTTCCTTTTAAAATTCCATAAATAGGATTTTTATCTTTAATGGCTTGATCTAAATCTTTTAATATTAAAATTCCAACGCCTTCTCCTCTTACATAACCATTTGCAGCCTGATCAAATGTTTTACAACGACCATCTTTACTTAGCATGCCTGCTTGACTAAATGACAATGTTAACTCAGGTGATAAAATAGCATTTACACCTCCCGCAATTGCCAATGTACCATGACCATTTCTTATATGTTCTGCTGCTCTGTGAATTGCTATCAAAGAGCTGGAACATGCTGTATCGATAGGCTCACTTGGACCATGCAAATCAAAAATATATGATATTCTATTTACTAAAACGGAATGCGCAGAACCGGTTGCAAATTGTGCCATACCAACTTGATTTGTCTGCTCTTTTAGTAAAGTTGAATAATCTGAACTTGATACTCCAATAAAAACCCCTGTGTCTGTTCCTTTAATTGTATTGATTGAAATTGCCGCATCTTCTAAAGCATGATATACTTCTTGCAATACTAATCGTTGCTGAGGATCCATCAATTCTGCTTCTACGGGCGAAATATAAAAAAACAAAGGATCAAATTCATCTATACCGTCCAGAAAACCTCCCCACTTGCATAAAGTAGTATTTTCTTCCTGTTGTGAATCTCCATAATACTTTCTCCAATCCCATCTGCTTTCAGGAACTTCTGTAATTAAATCTTCTTTATTTTTTAAGTGCTCCCAAAGCTCATCTACATTTGCCGCACCTGGAAAACGCCCGCTCATACCAACTATGGCTACTTCTTTTCTACGCGCAACTTTATTTGAATCGGTATCAAAACTTGCTTTTTCCGTCTCTTCTCGAACTGTAGCAATCGCTATGTTCTCCTTTTCATCATTGAGAGCTTGATCCTCCTCTACCGAAAGGGCATAATTCGATTCTAAATGTGCTGCTAATTCCTCTAACGTTGGGTAATTAAAGAACAATGTTGGAGTTATATCCAATCCAAAAAGCTCATTAATTTCATTGCAGAACTGTGTATATAAAATCGAATCAAATCCGTAATCTCCAAGTTCTATATGCGAAATTATTTTCTGCGGATTCATTTTAACCAATGTAGCTGCTAGTTGCGTTAATTTTTCCAGCAACGTTTTGGTCGAAATGCTATAAGAATTGGTCGTATTTTCTACCTTCACCGGAACCTTTTCTGATGAAACTTTATAGATAACTGAAGCTTGAACACAATCTGAGTTCAAAATTTGTTTTAATGCTTTTATACCTTCTTCATTAGGCATCGCCTGCATTCCCCACTTTTTTAGTAAAAATGTTTCTGTCTGGGCATTAATTTGCATTCCGCCATTTTTCCAAAAAGGCCAATTGATACTTTTAGTTATCCCGTAGCGATTTCCTTTGCTACGCTGATTTTCTCTATATCTTGCATAATCATCAAGAAAAGTATTCGCTGCCGCGTAATCTATCTGCCCTATATTGCCATGAATAGCGGCTAGAGAAGAGAACAAAACCATGAAATCTAAAGAATCCTCTTTCGTTTCTCTATCAATATTCTTGATACCCTCTATCTTTGCTTTTAAAACTTTTGCAACCTCTGTTGCCGTTTTATTTTTTGCATAACCATCAGCAGTACTACCAACGAGATAAAATATACCATTGATTGTACCAAATTGCTTCCTAATTTCTTTAAAAACGCTGGAAACAGAGGATGCATCCGTACTATCACATTGATAATAATATGCCCCTTCAGGCACTCTTTTGTTAGGTTGTTCACTTCTTCCTAACAGAATCACTTTAGTGTCAAAAGTTTCAAGAATAGAGTCGCAAACGGTACGCCCTATCGCTCCGGTACCGCCTACTAATACATATACTCCTGATGTTTTAACTAAGTCATCTTGCTGTTTATGAATCGTAAATTCTGCGTTTCTTTTTTCGAGTCTTTCAAGAGCTGTATATCGTACTTCAACTGCTTTATTAAATTGTTCTTTATTTAATATTTCAAGTATCTCATGGATATTATGAATTGAAAAATCTTCAATAGCAATTACTTTCCCTTCTAAATTAGGATGTTCTAATGTTAGTGTTTTCAGCATTCCCGAAAGGAATCCAAACTGTTCATATTCTTCGTTTGAACCTAGAACAATTAATTGTATTCTTTCTTTTGTATGAAGTCTTTGTTTTACATCTTCAAAAATTTGGATATAAGTCGAAATCTCATTTTCAATAGTTATCGATTGAATTTCTGCTTCATAAGAATTTCTGATAGCATCCTCCAAAATTGGATTACCTCCAATCATATATACAATTGTATGGCTATGAACCGAATCCTGATTTTTAAGACAGGCCACTTTTTGCCATACAACTTCTTGGATATCCAGTGCGTTACCTGACTCTTTTTTTCTTTTATCTTTTACTGGAAGAAATACACATTGTTGAAATTGCACTAAAACATTACCTTGCTCGTCTAAAATATCTATATCATATTCTTGAACTTTATCCGTTATTTGGTTTGATTTACTTTTGCGAGCATACGACCAAAATGTTTCCGGCAATTGATCCACAAATCGATAACATGTTTTCATACTAAACGGGAGTGCCTGACTTAATACTCCCTCGATCATAATCCAACCTAATGCATTTTGCAGTGCACTATCCAAAGCACCCGGTTGCATCTTGTAACCTTCTTGTAAAGGCAACTGTATTCTCGAAATAGAAAATTCCGGGGTTGAATACTGCTCTTGTATTCCCCTAAAACTTACTCCTAAATCAAAACCTTCTGTTTTCAGAAAAGCATAGAATTCTTCTCTTGAAATCTTTTTTTGACTTAAACTCAACAACCTTCTTACCTCTATTTTTTCGGGTTGCAATGGCTCTTCCAAAATAGCAGTTCCTTTACCATGAATTAAAATACTTCCGTTTTCTTTAGTATAAATCTCATAGTTATGATTTTTTGAGTCTGCATATATTCTGGTAAATACTTCTTTTTGAGTATTTACCAAAAGAGGTTGTTGCCAAAAAATGTCTTTCAGTCCCCATATTCGTTTCAAAGTAGCTTCCGCTAAAGCAATACTAGCTTGTTCTATATAAGCAACTCCTGCCAGAACTTTGTTACCATCCACTACATGGTCCTTATAAACCGTTTCTTGTCCTGAATACGTGCTTACATACATGTGCCCGTCCGATGTGACAACATTGCGATGTACTAATGGATGCAATTGATTCTGAACAGGCTCTAAAGCCGATTCCGTTATTATATTTGATTTTACGGGTTCTATCCAATACCTGTCTTTTTCGAAGGCATATGTTGGCAATTGAACTTTTCTTATCTGTTCTTTATCATATACAAGTGCCCAATCTATCTCTATCCCCGAAATCCATGTTTCCGCAAGAATTCTGTAGTTCTTTTTGAGGATAGCAGTATCTAATTCCTCTGAACTAATAGATGTTGTACTCTTTTTTCGCTTTTCAACTGTTCCTCTTAATACTACATGATTAGATGTATCAAGAAATTTAGACAGATGTTGTATGATTTCTTCTTTAGAGTTTCCTATGACGGCTAATCGTTCTTGCATAGCATCTCTTCCCAATTGTAGCGTGTACGCAATTGCTCTTAAAGATTCTTTAGACTCTTTAAGGTAATCCAACATTTGCTGCACTTGCGTTTTAAGACTATATTCTGTCTTAGCAGAAAGTAGTATTAATTGTTCCGTACCGTCATCTGCCATTGTATCCGCTTGTAATTCCGGACATTCTTCCAAAACCAAATGGGCATTGGTTCCGCTAAATCCAAAACTACTTACAACTGCACGTCTAAGATTTTCGTTGTTAAGTTGCCAGGGGTTGAGCGCAGTATTAATATAAAATGGGGACTTTTCTAAAGATATTTCATCATTGAGCTGCTCAAAATGCAAGCTAGGTACAAGGTACTTGTTCTTAAGCATGAGTATGGTCTTAATGACTCCCGAAACCCCTGCAGCTTCAGCAGCATGACCAATATTTGTTTTTACCGATCCTAGTGCACAGCTATTATCTAATGCTGATTTAGTACCGAAACTCGTTTTTAGTGCTTCAATTTCTATAGGGTCTCCCAACTTAGTTCCGGTACCGTGCGTCTCTACATATTTAATGGTTGCCGGATCTATATTATATTGGTTATAAATGCGCTGTTGGAGTAAAGCTTGTGCTGCCCCATTAGGCGCAGTAATACCATTGGTTTTACCATCTTGATTGATACCACTAGCTTTAATTACAGCATGTATTTGATCTCCGTCTTTTATAGCGGCATCTAACCTTTTTAGGAATAGTACACCCACCCCTTCTGATGAAACAATACCATCGCCTTTATTATCAAAGGTTTTACATTTTCCATCCTTAGAAGCCATTCCTACTTGACTTGTCCAAATGTGCAATAACGGTGTACACATTAATTTTACGCCTCCTGCTAAAGCCATATCTGATTCTCCGGATACGATACTTTGATACGCTCTATCAATAGCGACTAACGAAGATGAACATGCCGTATCCAGCGTTAAAGCTGGTCCTTTTAAGTTCAGTAAAAAAGCAATTCTTCCCGCCAATATTGCTTGGGAATTTCCCATAAAAGCAAAGCCCTCTTTGTCAGCTTGATTTTGTGCCAATAGCTGTTGATAATCACCTGAACTTGCTCCTACAAAAACTCCTATGTTTTGTTTATCAATTGCTTTTGATGTATAACCTGCGTCTTCTATTGTTCTCCAACATTCTTGTAAAAATAAACGATGCTGAGGATCCATTACTTCTGCCTCACGAGGTGATATTCCAAAAAACAATGGGTCAAACTTATCTTTGTCTTTTATAAAACCAGCCCATTTACTATACGATTTTTTCTGCTGCTTGGGGTCTTTATCATACCAATCGATGTCTTGCCATTGTTCTAAATCTATTTCGGAAATAGAATCGACACCTTCCTTTAAATTTTCCCAAAACGCTACTACATTTTCTGCTCCCGGAAAACGGCATGACATTCCGATAATAGCCACATCAGATGCTATAGGTTTCTTAGAATTTACAATATCCTCTACCTGCACTTCTGCGCTTACTTTTCTTTCTTGTTGTACTGCTAATTGCTTCTGATCAATTTTTACAACTTCTAAGTTTTTAATTGTGATCAACTTACCATAATCCGAAGCTATTTCTATCGAAAAAAGAAATTTATCATCGTCTGCTTCATGGCAAATCATACGACAATCATAATTTACATCAGACTGTGCCGCTGCGTGAATATTGATCGCTTCTATACGGTAAGGCAAATACATGACTCCATCTATTTTTCCTTGACGTTGTTGTATTGCTGCATACTGTATGGCAAATAATAGTGCTCCATCTAACCACTGAGACACATAACTAATAGCCCGATTCTGTGGTTTTGTAACTGCAACGATACCGTTAGCAAATTCTCCTTCAATTTCCAGAGATTTTCTTACTTGAAAATAACTATCAGACAAAATATCTTTAGTCCAATCTGTTAATGCTTCGAGGTCTAGCTTAGTTCCTGATGCTTTAGGTGTATAAAGGAAATCATCGATTAAACCAACTTCTTCTACAATAGTTCCCCTAACATAAACCTTCTGTGATTCTTTGTTACTAATTATAAAGCGAATTATTCCTTCGCTAACTTTTTTTAAATTCAGTACAATAGGAACGGTTTCTCCTTTTTGGGCAATTAAAACTTCCGAGATGCGGAATTGTTTTAACGTCAAGCTTTTTTTGCCTAATTGCTCTCTAAAAAAACTATATAATAATTCAACATAAGCATCTGTTGGTAAAATGTATTCATCGAATACTTTGTGATCTCTTAAACATGGTGTATTTGCGATACTTAAGTGATATTCAATATCAGATTCATTATCCTTTTCTATATTTCCAATGATAGCAACTGGCTTAAAAAAAGAATTAATACTACCATTTCCTTCTTCTTGTCTGTTGCTTTTAATTCTATAATTTGAAGCCAAATAGGCATACAACTCAGATAAAGTTGGATAACTGTAGAGTAAGGATGTTGGGCATTGTGTACCAAACTCTTTGTTTATTTTCTTGACAAATTCTACACCCAAAATAGAATCTAAACCTAATGATACAAAAGTATCTGTACCCGAAACTTCTTCTTTCTCTAAGTATAAAAGTTCTGCCAGAATATTTTTTAGCTCCTCTTCTTCAAATACATTTATAATTTCCTGTTCAATGCTTTCTACAAAAGACTCTTTTGTTTCGTTAGTTGCTGTTAATTCAAGACTTGATATTATATAATTACTTAATTCTTCTACATTAGGATAGCTATAAATTTGTGATGCAGGAATTGAAAGCTGCCATTTTTTATTGATTTTCTTCACCAATTCTACTCCCAAAATAGAATCTAAACCTAATGTTACAAAAGTTTGTGTGTCGTCTATTTCAGATTCTTCCAAATACAATAACTCTGATACCAATAGCAACAACTCCTTTTGAATAGTAGGATGTTGAGCGCTATAATTATCTTGTACTGCATAATTTTTATCGCTTTCTTTACTTGATAAAGATGTTTTGTTCTCGCGAGTGATTAAAACCTCGTCATTGCTGTTTATTACCTGTAAGTATACTGCTAATTCTTTTACAGTAGGATGGCTATACAATTGTGCTGTAGCAAAATCAATATTCCATTGTTTTCTGATTTTTTTCGTGAATTCAACTCCTAAAATAGAATCTAATCCCAGCTCAACAAAAGTCTGGTCGGGTCCTAATTCTTCCGGGGTCACATATAATAAATCACATAGAAGTTCAATTAGCTTTTCTTCATACCCCTCCATTAGAGTTTCAGTCGATAGTACTTCCGTTTCATTCTCAATAGTAATTTGCGGATCACCAAAAGTTTCGATTGCTTGCAACTTAATTTTAACAACGTCTTCTTTTTTATTTGCAATAGTTGGTCGGACTAGTATCTTAAATGCATTGGCTAACTCTTTTACCGAAGGATAACTATACAGCTTTGCCGTACTTACAGAAATCCCTAAAGCTTTATTTATCTTTTTTATAAATTCAACACTTAAAATAGAATCTAAACCTAACTCTGCAAACGTCTGATCTTCCTTAATTTCTTCCTGTTCCAGATACAATAAATCTCCTAATATTTGAGATAATAGTAATTCTAAATTCTCTCCCAGATAAGGAGATACGGAAACAACTTCCTTCGCAACAGCAGGTATTTGGTTTAAAGGCACAAGCTTAATTTTAGCTGCAGTAAAAATCTTCTTTGATTCCATGGAGACTACTACGTTTTCTTGAGGAGGTATAATCGTTTCTTTTGTAAGCTCTGCTTGATGTATAATTGAAATGGTTTGGCTTTCTTTTCTTTCAATTTTTTTTCCTATCCAAAATCTTTTCTTAGCAAATGGATATGTTGGCAATGCGATCTTTGAAATTTGAAGCTTATCATATAATTGTTCCCATTTTACAATTCCTCCTTTACTCCAAAACATAGCTAGTGCCTCAAAATTTTGTTCGATTATATACTGCTCTGCTATAGACTCCTCTTTATGAACCTCTTTGCATTGTTTTATATTTTCTATATAGTACAATGCTGATTCTTTCTTTTCTTTCGAAAGGAAGCTTTCTAACTTATTTATTAAGTCATTATAATCTTTATATGTAAATGCTAATCGCTCTACAAATTCTTCTTTGGCTGTTTGTAATGTATAGGCAAAAGAAGCTAATTGGATTACTTCTTGCTTTTGGATCCAGTTATACATTTCATGAGCATATCTTTCTAAACTTTCTTGGTTTAAAGCTGATAATACAAACACCTGCATCGGTAGCTGAATGTATTTGTCCATATCTAATTTCGGATTCTGATCATATGCTTCGACTACTACATGCGCATTAGTTCCTCCTATCCCAAAACTACTAACTCCTGCTCTAAGGGGCACGTTAGCAGATGATTTCCATACTTGTCCCTCAGTTTGAATTCTAAAAGGACTGTTTTCTAATTCGATATGTGGATTTAATGTTTCAAAATTTAATGTCGCAGGCAAATATTGGTTTTGCATTGACAACAGCACTTTTAATAATCCAGCAATTCCTGAAGCAGCTTCCAGATGTCCAATATTGGTTTTAACAGACCCTAAACTACACCATTTTGTTACTGAATCAGTATGCTGCATTTGTTCAAAAGCATCTTTAAGTGCTTTAATTTCAATAGGATCTCCCAGTTTTGTTCCTGTTCCATGTGCTTCTATATAACTAACCGTTTCTATCGGAACAGCAGCTTGCTTATAGGCATTAGTTATTAATTTTTGTTGTTGAAACGGATTAGGTACCGTAATTCCTCCAGAATAACCTCCATGATTAACTTCTGTACTTTTAATTATTCCTAAGATTTCATCCCCATCTTCCTGAGCTTTATCTAAAGGTTTTAAAAGCATTACAACAGCACCTTCTCCCCTTACATAACCGTTTGCTTGTATATCAAAAGTGTGACATTTTCCATCTTTACTAAGCATATTTACATTACTGTACGCTATACTTTTTGTCGGATGGCACATCAAATGAATTCCTCCCACAACTGCTTGATCACATTGTTTTTGTTTCAACGCTTTTACTGCCTCAGCTATAGCTACTAAAGATGAAGAACAAGCTGTATCAATACTCATGCTTGGCCCTTCAAAATCATAAAAATAAGAAATACGATTCGCTAAAAGAGCAATTGCATTACCGGTAACAATTCCTTCTTGTGTTGCGTCATTTTCTGTCACTACACGTTCATAATCACTACCACTTACCCCAATAAACACACCGGTATTACTCTTCTTATAGTGACTTGGTTTTTGTTTTGCATTTTCGAACAACTCCCAAGTTAATTGTAAAAGCATTCGCTGTTGCGGGTCCATTAATTGAGCTTCTCTGGGAGAAATTTCAAAAAATAAAGAATCAAAACTGTCTATGTCGCTTAAATAGCCTCCATAATTTATTCCTTCATATTTATTCTCGATTCCTTCAGGCCAAATCCATCTACCTTCCGGTGTAGTTGTTATTGATGAAATACCATCTTTAAGATTCTTCCAAAATAACTCGGGAGTATCGGCATCAGGTAATCTGCAACAAGTACTTATTATAGCTATATCAGAACTATGGTTTTCATTTTTTTCTTCTATCTTCTGATCTTCACTTACAGATTTCCCTAAGCAATACGATATAATTTGTTTGACTGTATACAACCCGAAGAATCGACTTGGATTTGTTTTTAATCCACACTCCAGATTAAGATACTCTGATAGTTCGGTATAAATGATTGATTCTACACCTAATTTGCGTAAGTCTGTATTTAAATCGACTTCACTACTTTCATAAACTGAATTAAAAAAGCCGATGATAATATCCGAAAGTTCTTCGGGCGCTATTTTTATATTACTATCAGCGATTTCTTCGTGAACTTTCTTGGGAGTTTCTGTTACTTCATTTTTAACAGACGCATTTTTTTTATCATTCTGTAAAATTTCGTTTTCTTTCTTTACCCTTTCTACAATTTCACTTGCTATACTTACTTTTTGATTTAGCTTCTTTACCGTAAAAATCTTGGCAATAATTTGACCGTCTTTTTCCCTGTACAATGACGATGTTAATCGTATGGTTAAATCATCTACCAAAAGGGCTTGATCAAGTTGATATATTAATTTTTCATTAGGATTAGCATTTCCATAATAATGAATATCTCTCGCAGTACAAATAGCATGAATTGCCCAGTTTATTTTTTCTCCATCTACAAGAATATGCTCTTCAAAAAAATGGCGTTCACATTTATCACTAATATTTGGGTAAGAAGCAAAATATAACAGCCCTACGCCGTTAATATCGTCATAAGGTTCTACTTCATAAGTTCTGGTAAACAGCGGTTCTGCCAGTATAGTAAACTCTGAATCATAAAAATAATGCTTGTTAGACGTTTCTTCCTCGGCAGTAGGTAAAGAAGCTATGTGATTCTTTACATTAAAAAAAGCTTTAACGTATTTAGGTATTATTTTTAATAATGGTACTTTGGAATCGTCTTTTTGAACAGGTGTCCCTTTGACTAAATTTTGATTATCGTCATTCTTTCTCGCTGAAAAAATTGAGATCATTGAGGTTTGCAAAGTACTATCACTTGTTCTGTTTTTTACAGTTCCATTGCTTAAAAACATTTTAGTTTTAAACTGTTCTAAACAGGACTCGATTATCGTTTCATCGTTCTCTACAAATCTTTTTAATCCTATATCGTTTTGGCAGCTCCATTGTATTCTAACAAAACTGGCATAAAGACGTTCACCATTACTATCAAAGATAGCATCAGAAGGAGCTCCCAACCCTTTTGATATCATTTCCCAATGAATATCCCCTAATTCTTTTAAAAGCCAATTCTCAGACATTCTCCCATATAACATCTGAGGGATATTTAGAGAGTAATCTCTTTTTAAACAGTAAGTATTCATTTTTGGATGATTTTGCCTTTTTTTATTATAGAAGTAAATTCACATTGATTATTAAAGACACTATAAACATTTAAGCTTTTAATCTCATATACTGGGCGTCAAATTCAACATTTATATTTTTCGGGCACAACCAACTTTCTATTGTACAACTTAATTTAGTAACCATTTTGAAAGATCATGTAAGACTCTTCATTTCTATTCTAAACTATTTTCTACAAAGTCTAAATTTCCCTTAAAAACATTAATTTTTAACGTTTAGGCATAATCGATTTTACGCGAAAATAACAACAACATCTATCTAAAAATTACGGGCTTTTGATATAAAAATTACGGGCTTTTATGATAGTTCCAATTTTTAAATAAAATAAAATCATCGGAAAAGTTAGATCGTATTTTGTGATTTTACTATTCATATTGTATTCTAAATATCAATTGATATAATTACTACATACATCATTAAGGTTCGAGTCTTGTTAGGCCCAGGAGACAGTGAAAATTATAGGATTTCACTATAGGCTTTCCTCTTATAGCATTAGAGAACCGATTTAGTTAAATTCTGTTTATAATAATCGAGATGTGCAAAGTCAAATATGGCATCAAATACCTCAGATGGATTTCCTGCCACGAACCCAGCCCAAAACCTTGTTTCGAAGGATATTTTATTCTTTTTCATAGCGGTAAAATTTAAAAGTAAAGTTCCACTCTTTCAAGAGGATAATCAATTCCATTTAAACAGGATATAAATTCTATGCTATCACGTTCAAAACCCTTTTAAACTCGAAGGCAAATTGTTTCGGATAGGAAATCCCCTGCTCTCCGAAGAGTTCTAATGAAAAGCTGCGCAAATGTCTCTGACTTTGCGCAACTTTTTTATCTGTTATAAAAACGTTAGGCTCTCAAAAGTCTCCTGACTTTTTCGATTGTGTTCTAAATAATAAAAATAAGACATTATGTTAGTAGATTCAAAATCGTTTTTTTTGATATACCATTCACTAAATTTGCTTAAAGTCAGAGACTTTTTAGAGGTTTAGTTTTTTTTTTAGACTTTTTTAAAAAGCGCAAAGTCAGAGACATTTGCGCAGCGATTTTGAGGAGCACTTTGGAGAGCGGGGGCGTATTTTTTTTGAAGAAGAAAAATATTTCAAATTAGCCTAATTGTGTTTGCAATAAGTTTTGATATGATTATTGTTGACCTTAAAAAAACATCTAAAAATTAAAACTTGCACATTTGCACTCGTAGAATTAAAAATAAAATTCTAACTATCTAAATCAACTATAAAATAGATAAAGAAATAGAACATAGCACATGGCAATTAGCTACTAGATAAGATTTAGAAAAAGGGATTTAAAAAACAATCAAGATGGATGTTAGGCGTGTTTATTACCCTTTCATTAATGATACTTGGTTTATATGGTGCCATTTTATTAAAATAAAACTTTCACATATTAAATCCTGCTCCGGCAGGATTTTTTACATTCTTACTTTTTAAGTAACTCTTTTTCGGACTTTTTATAAAATATCTCTTTTATTTATCCCTATTGGTTCTACCTAGATTTGCCCCTAAAAAAGGTAGTTTAATTTAAAAATATACTGTATAAATAATTAGTATAATTTATATCTACAACAGGAATAAATTAATAAAGATATTTCCTATATTCGCCTTTAAGAAATATTAACTTATGACATAAAGCTGATTAAATTTGGTATTATTGGAACCATTGTATGACTCCAATAAATAAGTTAGGCACAATTATTTAAAAAACGAAACGAATATAAATATGGCGAAAAAAGTACAACCTATTAGCTTGGACAATACACCAACAGAATTAATTTTATCTAAAGTTGATTTTAACAATACATTAGAGGAAAGAATTGAATTAGGAGAAGATTTATATAAATATCCAGTTCAGACACAACTTGACTTAGCAAAAAACAAAGAAGACTTTAATAATTGGTCAGACTATAATTCTGAATTTTTAAAACAAGCTTTTAACAAAGAATACAATGAGTACAAAAAAAGCTATGATAGTGCAGGATCTATCTCTATTAGTGTAATTGGGCGAAACCCAACCCCTACCCAAGAATTACAAAAATTTAAATCCAGAATAGAAACTAAATTAAGTAATCTTAAAAAATTACGAGCCAAGACAGAACTATTAAAAACTAGTGTTCAAGATAATACTTTACCCAAAACTAAAATTGTCCAATTAGATAAATCACAAGTATTTATTGTTCACGGACACGATGAAGCCGCAAAATCAAAAACAGCAAGATTTATTGAAAAACTGGGTTTAATTCCAATAATACTTCACGAACAAGCAAGCGGAAGCAAGACAGTTATTGAAAAGATTGAGACTTACTCAAATGTAGGTTTTGGTATTGTACTGTACACACCTTGTGATATTGGAGCGAAAAATGAAGAAAACCCAGATCTTAAAAATCGTGCAAGACAAAATGTTGTTTTTGAACACGGTTTTCTAATTGGAAAAATTGGTCGAGAAAATGTTTGCGCTTTGGTTAAAAATGAGATAGAAACACCTAATGACATTTCTGGTGTTGTTTATGTAAAAATGGACGATGACGAAGCTTGGCAGGTCAAAATTGCGAAAGAGTTAAGAAACTCAGGCTATGAAATTGATATGAATAAATTATAACTGTGCCTAATAGTCGTACAAGAGATTTGGGCATTAGGCTGAATTTAAAAATGGTTTTGTACTTGGAAAGTTTGTGCATAATGTAAAAAAATCGCATTTTTAATCCTAAACCTCTTGTAGTGCCAAGACGTTGTGAGCAATAATCCCGAAAATCATCAAAATCATGCAAATTGAAAACATATTTTTAAAAGATTCATTATACAGCCAATATGATTTAGAATCATTAAGTGATGAAGAACTTTTAAGCATAATTTTTTATTTTGAAAATTCAGATTATACTGATAAATTAAAAACTTTAGACAGTTATTGTTCAGTTTGTAAAAAAGAAACAACATTTATTTCTAAAGAATCCAAAAGAGAAGCACTTTATGAAACTCTATCGCAAATAAATGAAACCATAATTGGAGGCAAATTAGATTTAAAAACTTCATTAGAAAAATTTGGAACTTTCGAAAGAGTGTTTAAATGTCCTAGACCTTTAAGTGATGAAAGTCACGACCAAATCTTTTTTTTTAGAATAAAAAATTCTGAGTTAATTAAAGTTGGACAAACTCCATCAATTGCTGATTTAGAGAATCGAAGCATTTATAAATATAGAGCCCTAGATGAAAGTATTTATCAGGAGTTTAATAGAGCAATAGGACTTGCATCACATGGTATTGGAGTTGGTTCATTCGTTTATTTAAGAAGAATTGTTGAAAAGCATATTGTTGCTCCGAAACTTCAAACATTAATAGAGGAAGGGACAAATACTGCAGAAGAAATTTACAATGCTGATTTTAAAAAGAAAATCGAAATTGCAAAAACATTACTTCCGCCATTTTTGGTTGAAAATAAAAAAATATACTCCATTTTAAGTAAAGGTGTTCACGAACTAGAAGAACAAGAGTGTCGAGACTTTTTCCCTGTTCTAAAAACTTCAATTGAAATAATCCTTGACGAAAGAATTGAACAAATAGAGAGAGAAAAAAAGAATAGGCTTATTTCCGTAGAATTAAATAAGTTTAAATAATTAATGCTCACCACAAGCCGTTACAAGAGATTTGGGTATTAGGCTTAATTTAAAGATGTTTCTGTACTTGGAAAACTTGTGCGTAATGGGAAAAACTCACCTCTTTAATCTCAAACCTCTTGTGGCGCCAAGACGTTATTGGCAATTACCAAACTGAAACTAATAGAAATTAAATGGAAATACCATCTTCTGAATTGATTAATTTTGGAAACCTTGCGGTCGGTATAGGTACTTTTGCTTTAGCAACAGTTTTAGGGATTGTAAGTATTGTTTCTACTAGGAAAAACAGAAAAATTCATATTGCAGACAAAAGACAAGAATGGGTTGCTTCTTTTAGAAAGCAAGTTTCTCAAATTTTGACTCTTCAAAAACAATTTGATCTGATAATTAAAGATTGTAGTGTGGAAGAATTGGACGTATTATTAAAGGAGTTAAATATGGCGTCGAACGAGATAAGATTTATGTTTGATCCTACCGACAAAAGAAGAGATAAACTCGAAGAATTATTTGCAGAAATATTTAATGATTTTAGAAATAAACAAACTGAAGATTTCGCAAAAAAACAATATCAAATTATTAAGATTGCTGATTCAATAATAAGTAAACAAAGAAAAAAGATAATTGAATTAGACAATTCCGAACCGATTATATAAGAATGCGAAAAAGACAAGCGCAACAGCTACAACGGATTTAGGCAATCGGCTTAATGGAAAGTTGGTTTTGTATTTGGAATGATTTGACAAATCCAAGAACAGGGTTTAATTTAATTCCAAAACCGCTTTATTGCCAGAACGTTAGCACCTATTTAAACAGAAATCTATGAAAAATCAAGAAAAATTAAAACAAGCATTTGAAAAATATTCTGATAGTTTAATTCAAATCCAGGAACGTAGATTACTGTGGAAAAATGAAACTAAAGAAAAAATTTACGAAGCCTTGAAAACAATCGAAAATGAATTCAAACCTCATTTTCATATTCAAAAGATTGAGCATATTGAGAATTATCAAACAATCAATATTTCTTTCAATTCACAGAACAGCGGAATGATTGAAACTGTTAAAGATTTTCAAACTGGTAAAATAACAAGTTTTAAACCATATTTAAAGCATAGTGGTTATTTGGCATTTAGCCAATCATACAATGGTAAAATAAATATTTTTATGAAATTTCCATATATTGAAGAATGGATTTTAGAAATGAATGTTGAAGTATTTGACACAATAGAACCTAAATTAGTAACAGAAGAACTTATTTCTGAATTTGTCATTAAATTTCTAAATAAACAATCACAATGGGAAGGTGCGGACCGAACTCCAGTTGGATTTAAAATGGAATAAGTATAAATTATTTTTACTGTCATTAATTACTCTTTTCTCTACCAAACAACTACATCTTTTGTATACCTCTTCACTTCTAAACCCTCATAAACAAAGAGAAGTTAGATATTGTATCGGCAAATAGGTTCCATAAAACACCACAAATCAAAACAAAGAATCCCGGTTAAAATATTACAAAACAATATTTTAACCGGGATTTATTTTTCTATTTATATACTCTTATTTACAGATAGTTTGTCCTTTTTTGTACCATAATTGTACCGCGAAAAGAATTTTCCATATTGAATTTTTCTTGGCAAAATTAGGACACAATGAGACGCACATAGATACAATAGAACACAAAATCACTCACATTATAAGTTCTAAAATTGAGGCTATCTGAATTTGCGAATACTGCAAAAAATACTTCCCAAATATTAAAGACCACACGGATTTATACTAAGCACCTTGATGAGAAAAAAGAGAAACAAAAAAACAAAACCTCATTCAAATAAAGCAATGCATCAATTCCATTTAAGCAGGATATCAATTCTATGCTATCGCGTTCAAAACCCTTTTAAAGTCGAAGGCAAATTGTTTCGGATAGGAAATTCTCATTACTTACTAAATCTAAAAATTCTATTTCAATTCCATAATCGGCAAGTAATAGAAAAGTGGGTCCAAAAATTAAAGAAATTTCGGAAGAACAAGTAAAACTACCTATACTCATTTGCAGGATAAATTTTAGATTTGTCAAGATATACTACCCATAGTGGCTAACTATTGAGCTGTTATGATTGTCATAGTATCCCATGATATATACGATTTACCTACTTAGCGTAACAAACAAACAATTACTAAATATGGACAACAAAAAACGAATCGTTGAAAAACCTACTGCAAACAACGTAAAATGTTGGGACAGTAGTGGTAGTACTGAAATGGTAACACAGCGTCTTAAAGAGATGTTTGTAGAAATGGGTCAAAAAACCCGAATTGAAAAAGGGCAAAATCCAGCAGAACGTGCTGTTTTCAGAAAACAACATGGTATCACTTATGGGCAATTCGTGATCAATGAGGATATCCCTGAAGAATTCAAAATAGGCATTTTTACCGGCTCTCGTTATGACTGTGCTGTTCGTTTCTCCAGTGATACAGGCACTACTTCACCTGACTTACACACCACTATTGGAGTGGGTTTGAAGTTGTTTGGAGTGGAAGGGCCAAAACTTTTTGGAGAAGGTCCTACTGCCGATTTCATTTTTCAAAATATTGATCGCTTTTTTGCTAGTGATGCGCAGCAAATGTGTGCGTTTACAACTGCTGGTGCTATTGATAGGGATTACGATACTTATATCAACAAGCATCCTGAATTGGCTAGTATTTTGCAAGCTATGCAAAAAGAAGAGGCTAGTGTTTTAAGTGCTGGTTACTGGGCTATTTTGCCTTTTCAACTAGGAGAAAATCAAATTGTTAAATATCGTTTGGTACCAGATGACACCTATAAAGGCGCACCCTTTGATGATGATAATTATTTACGATTGGATTTAGAAAAACGTTTACGCAATGGAGATGCTACTTTTAGATTTGAAATCCAATTGCGTACCAACGAAGCAACCATGCCTCTTAATGATGCACAGGTAGTTTGGAGTACTGAGGAAAGTCCGTACATCTGTATTGCTAAGTTGCATTTACCCCAACAAGATGTAACAGCAATTGGTCAGTCTGAATTTGGAAGTAATCTTTCATTCAATATTTGGAGAACTTTAGAGGCTCATAAACCATTGGGCAGTATTGCAGACGCTCGAAAAACTGTTTATGCTGCTAGTGCTGAAGCCAGGCATCAAGCTAATGGACAACAATTACAAGAGCCTAATATTATAAATCCGCATTTTAGAGGCAATACAGACGAGGATAGTACTTGTATTGTTAGAGCTGGTATCTATCCTCCTATTGGTGTGATGCGCGTGGGAAATAGTGAAGAGGAATATTTCATAGGGCCTTTAGTAGACGAACCGGAAGCAAAAGAGGATGTGTATGCTTATCGTGATAAAACAGGAGCGATAAAACGTCAGGCCGCTCAGTTCCGAATTTATGGCTTCAATGCGGCTGGAAAAGCTATCAAAGAATTGACAATGGATAATGCTAAAATTACTTGGCATTCGCATTTGGCCAATCAAAAATCATCTTGGTACCAATTCCAAATTGCCTTAGATATTCCAGATGCCTCCGATCCTAATGTTCCACCTTCTTTACTAAGAAATATTGATGTAAAAGACCGTCGTCAGTTATTGATTGATTGTGGTAGTGAAAGTATTTCAAAACCTAATGTCACTGAAGGGAAAGAATTCACCGGAAAATTCATGGGGAAATCGGTTTATTTAGGAGAAATGCACACAGATGAAAAAGGACGCTTAGTGATGCTGGGCGGTCATGGTAAATCGAAAAACATCAATGGTGATCGAGCTATTACCTTTGCCAACAATGAAGGTTGGTATGATGATATGTCGGATGGCCCTGTTACAGCCACGGTAGAATATGAAGGAGTAGCTCTTGCTGTAGATCCTGCTTGGGTGATTTGCGCTCCACCTGATTATGCTCCTATGCAAAAATCGGTTCGTACTATGTGGGATTTAATGCGCAGTGTTGCTGTAGAATCAGAAATGTTAGTAAGGCCTGCAAGACCTTCTTTCTCTAAAGACATCTTACCTATTTTTGAAAGAATGACCAATTTACAATGGGTAAATGCAGGATTTGCAGCTGCCTTTGGATGGGGTGGCCAATTTAATTATACTAGTGCAGCATGGGTAAAAAAACTAAATGACCCTACTTCTGCCAACTTAGAAATGCGTCGTACTATTTCCAATAATTTCCGTAGGTTCGATCAATCCGGTGCGCAAGCTCCACAGCTATGGCCTTGGTTATATGGTGATGCAGTTGCCATTCCTACACAAGGTTCTGTCCGTCAACATTCAACCTTATCGCATTTGCAATTGGAGTTTTTAGATCAATGGGTCGAAGGTGATTTTGATGCTGATTTTATAGATACAACAGGCTGTCCATATATTCCACCTGTTAAAAAAATTGATGATTATCCTATTGCTGAACAACCCGATATGTTAACTAAAGCAGCTATGGATTTCTGTTTGGCAGATGCTTTTCATCCGGGTTGTGAAATGACTTGGCCTATGCGAACTTCTGGTATGTATATGGCTCCTTTCCGATTGAAACACGCTCCTAAAACACCAAAAACCGATTATCATTATTATGGTTCTACTATGAATAGTGATGTGTTGACTTTACCAGCTGGTCCATTATTAGGTGGTCAAGTACCCGGTGGTGTAACGAGATGGATGGCTATTCCTTGGCAAACTGATACGGCAAGTTGCAGAGATGGTTATACTACTGCATATGATCCTTATCTACCAACATTTTGGCCTGCCAGAGTTCCTAATAATATTTTGAGTGAAGAACGCTACAAAGAAACTTTAGATACACACTTAGCAGAAGAAACCCGTAGAGAGGCTTTTGCATATCGTTATTTTTGGTTAGATGATTTGCCTTTAGATGGTGAAGATCCAACACAAACCAATCAGATTAATGCTATGGTGAAATATTTTGACAAGTTGGCGATTGTGCAACCGCGTCCAGGTGTGCCTGATAACGCTAATTTTCCGCCGGAAATGCAAATTGGTGTAGTTCCAAATGAGGAACAAAACCAACTGTTGTTGCAAGAGACAGAAGCCCGATTGAGAAAAATCTTAAGTGACAACAAACACTTGGATAAGAAAGAAGAATCTTTATTGCATATTACTTTAGAACATTTGTCAAACGAAGGTTTGTTTACCGAACAAATTGTAATTGAAAGCACTCGCGAGCAACTAGTACAATTGATTCAAGACGAATTGGTTCAGGATGAAGCTTTAACAAGTGAAGTTCAAAAACTAGTTGATTTATTAGCTTCTAAAGCTCATAAATTAACCAAAACAAGAACCGTTCCTCATTCCAGACAACCTCGAAAAGAAGTGGGTGTACCTGAACAATCAGTTCGTTTCCAACGTTTTATTCCAAAACAGCACTAGATTTGGCGACAGAAAAAACAGATATATTAATTATAGGTGGTGGCATTGCAGGTTGCATTGCCGCCATTTCTTTAATAGATACTTATCAGGTAACATTAGTTGATAAGCTTCATGAACCTACTGAACGGATTGGAGAATCTTTAGCTCCTGCTTCGCAACGCATTTTAAAACAATTGAATTTATTGGAGGGTTTGGAAAACCAAGTAGGTACTTTGTATCAAAAAAACGTAGGAATGCAGTCCTATTGGGGAAGTAATCAAGTATATCTTGTAGATGATTTAAGAAATCCTGATGGTTTTGTTAAAAATTTGGATCGACAAGCTTTTGAAACCTACTTAAGAAAAGCTGCAGAAGATCGCGGAGTTCATTGCTTGTGGGGTTCCAAACTGCATAGTAGTTCTTATGAAGATTCTCGTTGGCAAGTACAACTAAGAGCTGGTGATACCTCTTTATCAACTTCTACAATTTCAGCCTCTTTTGTTATTGATGCCAGTGGTCGTCAATCGCATTTTGCAAAGAGCTTGGGCATTAAACGACAAGTGGAAGATAAATTGGTTGCTTGTTGGGTTACTTTACCTAATAGCAGAACAAATACCATGAGTACCATTTCAGCTAGTGAAAACGGATGGTGGTATAGTGCTGTTGTTCCTAATGACAAAAGGGTGGTGGCTTTTCATACCGATGCTGATTTGGTGGCTAAAAACGAACTTAAAACTACTACCTCATTTTTGGAATTGGCAAAAGAAAATCCGGTTATTTTATCTTTACTAAACGAACATGAAAATGCTATTGCTTTTAAAGGTACAGTTGCCGCTAATTCTACTAAATTAGAACAAGTAGCGGGGCAACAATGGGTAGCTTTAGGTGATGCAGCACTAAGTTTTGACCCCTTATCTTCGCAAGGCATGTACAATGCAATGGCTAGTGCCATGCAATTGCAAAATTTATTAGTAAAGTATGGATTTACTGAAACACTACAAAAAATACATACCGAACAAACGGAGCGTATTTGGCACCATTACCTAAAACACAAAAGTATTTTTTACCAAGCGGAAACCAGGTGGAAAACAGCTGCTTTTTGGGAGAGACGGTTGTAATGGCTACCGTTAGAGTGGGGTTTATACTAATGCAAACTGCAGTTTTATAAAAAGTACGACCTGCATCAAGTGAGTAAAAAATTGGAAAAGCATAAAATTATTAGGTCCGTTGTTATTTTTGTTAAGGTTTTGTCTCGTTCTCCGAAGAGTTCTTATGAAAAAGGCGAAGGTCTCTAACTTTAAAATTTGCAGAATGTCCTGATTATCCAAAAGTTCATCTCCATCAATTTTAGTATGCAGATTTGTTGGTCTAGATACTGCTTCCATTAGGATGTCGAACCTTTATTCGATTCTTTCCATCCAAGCTATAAATTCCATTCCGTCAATATTCATAGGATGCTTTTTTATCAGTTAATAATCTTGGAATTACCTCAGTAAAAAACTTCCGCACTGCTTTGAATAAATATTTAAAGTATTCTGTCTTTCAAAATCCGGATGTTCCTCATTACGGAGCAAAGAAACGATGATAGATAAAATGCTACAAGTCCAACTTTTTGTTGGCCCCCAGTTGTACCCCACTGGACCCCCAGTAAAATAAGGGAGGAAAAATAAAAAAAAGAGTTTCTGTTGATTAGAAGAGACATTTTTGATGAAAACCAGCCATATAAAAAAACTGAAATGATTGATTTTTTTTATTTACCCACAAAACACTCGCAGACCTTGTAAATCGGGAGATTTTACATTACTAATATTATTTTTTTAACATTAATAATATACATTTTCCAAAGATTTAAGACGCATTACGGAAACCCGTAAGGATTTGAAAAATGGGGTATTTACATTTGCACACAAAATTTAATGCAGTCTGATTAAAAAATGCAAATGAAAAAACTTTATATTCCATTACTTATTTTACCTCTTTTCATATACTCTCAGGACGTACTTTGGGAAAAATCCTATGGCGGAAAACATGCCGATTACCTTTTTGATGCCCAACCCACAGCCGACTATGGTTTTATACTGGCGGGAAGTTCCCTCTCGGATAAAACCGGAAATAAAACTGACGATAACCACGGTGATCTGGATTATTGGATCTGGAAAATGGACGAAAAAGGAGATTTCGAGTGGCAGAAAACTTTTGGAGGAACCGGATTTGATTTGCTTCAAAGTATAAAGTCTACCAGAGACGGTGGATTTATTCTGGCGGGTACTTCAAGCTCGGGAAATGGGTTTCAGAAAGGCGAAGACTGCAAAGGTATAACTGATTTTTGGGTTATAAAATTGACAGCCGCAGGTGTCCAGCAGTGGCAAAGAACCTTAGGTGGTTCTGGTTCCGATGAATTATTGTGCGCTTTTCAGACCAAAGATGGTGGCTATATATTAGGAGGCTCTTCAAGTTCTGATCCACCTTCTCTTTCTAATACAGCTCCAATGGGAAAAATGCTGGCAACCACAAAAGCCGATCTGTATAGCAAATCCGAAAAAAGCAGGGGTAATATGGATTACTGGGTTGTAAAACTCAACAAAGATGGAGATATCCAGTGGCAGAAAACTTATGGTGGAGAATATGTTGATTTATTGCGAGGCTTGGAACAGACTTCTGATAACGGTTACATTCTGGCCGGTTACTCCAACTCTCCAATCTCAGGAGATAAAACAGATAATGAAAAAGGTCTTGGGGATTATTGGATTATTAAGATCGATGATACCGGAGAAATTCAGTGGCAGAAGACTTATGGTGCCGATGGAGATGATCAGCCTTATGTAATACATCAGACCAGTGACGAAGGTTATATTCTGGGTGGTAATTCCAACAGCCGTAATCCACTTACTCCCTTAGGAGGAATAGTAAGTAACGGGACTGATTACTGGGTTCTGAAACTAGATAAAGAAGGAGATGTACTTTGGAGTAGAACCTATGACTTTGGAAAAACAGATTTTCTAACTTCCCTAGTCATAAATGACGACAAAAGCTACTTAATAGGAGGTTATGCGGCAACCGAAAGCAAACAATCTTTGCTTACCTCTTTGGCAAGTAAAGTGGGAGTAAATAAAGAAAAAGACGGAATCAATGATTATATAGCCCTGAAGATTGACCAGAAAGGAGAAGAACTCTGGAGCAAGACTGTAGGCAGTGGCGGCGAAGATATCTTAAGGAAATTAGTCGAAACCCGTGATGGAGGATACATAATGGCCGGGACTTCAAACTCCAATTCCTCAAAGGATAAAAACTCAAATATTGGAGCAAATGATTTCTGGGTGGTTAAGCTAAAAGACAAAACCAAAGCAGAAAAAACAAAAGCCAGTATCGAAGCCATGCCTAATCCTGCAACAACTTACACCAATGTAATTATTGGTTATGATTTTAAAAAAGGAACTGCCTCGGTGGTAGATATCTCGGGGCGCATACTACAAACTATCAGTATAACCAATAGAACCGTACCAATTGATTTAAGCAAATACTCTGAAGGAATCTATATCATCAATATTAAAACAGACGCAAGAACAGAATCTGTCAAAATAATAAAATCAGCTAATTAAGACATTATGAATTCATTATACACCAACAACCAGAAGCGTTACTTGTTCTTCCTGCTGCTACTTTTTGTTTCTTTACCAACTGCCGCCCAATCTGATAGTGGTAAATTTTTACCCAATATAGTTCCTCCATCTCCTACCGCTGGAGAATTAGGAAAATTTGGAAATGTTCCAGTTGGGCTTTTTACTGGAGCCGCTAACCTCTCTGTTCCTTTACTTAGTTTCAAAACCAAAGATTTAGAATTACCTATATCGCTGTTTTATGGCTCTAACGGAATAAAAGTAGATGAAGTTTCCTCTAATGTTGGACTGGGATGGAATCTTAACTTTGGTGGGGTTATCACCCGTACTGTCAGAGATAAAAATGATGAGACCACCCCCCGGCTTTATCCGCCTGATGATTTAGCTACTGCTACAGAAGCACAAAGAGTGGCTTTTTATAAGGCTGCGGGTCAGGAAAGTGCCGATACAGAAAGCGATCTGTACTCTTTTAATTTCAATGGAAACTCAGGAAAATTCGTTTACGATAAAAACAAACAGCCCGTTTTAGTCAACCATCAAAAAATTAAAATTGAAAGAGAAGGGCAGAATAATGCCGACTTTTTGTTAACTACTACCAATGGAATTAAGTACTATTTTACCGAGAAAGAAACAACCACTTTTAGAAGTTCAGGAAGTGGTCATTCTGTAATAAGCGCTGCTGTAACCGCTTGGTATTTAAGCAAAATTGTACATCCCAATGGTTCTGAAATTTATCTGACCTATAGCAATTACCTTATGGAATATGTTGCTTCCAATTCTCAGTCAATGGCTATGTCGTATCCTCTGATGCAATTTAGCTGTAATAATTCGCCTTATTCTACGCTACCAACTCTTAGCGGAATCACTGCTACGGATATGTCTGTACAGGGAAAAAAAATCACTAAAATATTCAGTAATAATCCTGTAGATGGATATATTACTTTTGATTATTATGCTCCTACAATGTACGCAGATATAGATGGAAATAACAAAATAGAAAACATAACCTTATTTGCCACTGCTAGTGACACCATCGAAAAAATTAAGTTTGATTATCTAAAGACAGCAAACCAAAGAGTTTTTCTGCAGGATATTACTTTTCGTGATCCTACTAAAAATTATAAATTCGAATATATAAGCCCAACCGAATTTCCAAATAGATTATCGTATAATCAGGATCATTGGGGGTACTATAACGGAAAGGAAAATACAAATTTAGTACCAAAAAATATTAATGAATATGACTTAAATGACCTCAATTACGGGGGAGCGGATAAGGAACCGGATAGCAATTTTGCTAAAATTGGATTATTAAAAAAGATTTTTTACCCAACAAAAGGATATACCGAATTTGACTACGAGGGTAATACTTTTTGGGGAGAGAAAACAATTTATCCTTCAAAAACGAATATACGATTTAAAAGAGGGCCAGATGATAAAGATGAAATATCAAAGGGTGGTATTTTTACCTCCCCTATAGATCAAAGAGTAGAATTTACAGGCTACGTTTCCTATGCAAAAGGCCCTGCACCACCTCTCGGTCCAAATGGTGAAGAACTCCCATATCCTGACGATACAGGACATTATATAGCCTCCGCACAAGTAAGTAATAGTACTTCGCCGAACGAATTTCTTGAAATTTATACCATTAGTGACCGGGGCTTAAGAATGGGTTATACAGATTATAGATTTACACCAAATCAAACCAATACCTTTTTTTTCGATGCTAAAGCAGGCCAGACTTATAATTTTTGGCTTTATAAAGATGGTTTTTATACTTCTGCAAATGTAAATATTAATTACTATGCTACTGCATCTACAACCATTAATACGAATATTGAAACTGGTGGAGTTCGAATTAAGTCTACCAAAGATTTTACAGCTGCAGGAACTGTCCCTGTATATAAACGTTATTATTATGGTGCTAAAGACGATATCAACCGTTCTTCAGGAAATAAAGGAAGAACACCTCTTTACATCGATCTTGCCATGCAAAGAAATCCTTGTCCACCGGGAGATGGTGAACTGGGTGTAGCATGTTCGTACAGAGATCTAACTACTCTGGTACTGAGTTCCAGCAGTATGATTTCCTTATTTGATACCGGCAGTAGCAATTGTTTTTATAAATATGTTACTATCAGTGAAGGTGGAGATGCTTTTGAAAACGGTGGAGAAATGAAAGAGTTCACTATTCGCAGAGATAATTTTGGGCAATCTCTTACAGGTACTAATGTCAAAAGCGCTCCTTTTACCAATTTTGGTTGGGATAACGGATTCGAGATACGATCACAGGTATTTCAGAAAAAAATAACAGGTAAGCCTTATGTAATAATTGCAGAAACAGAAAACAACTATAAACTGGATCCTTCCTATGCTAATGAAATAAAGGGGTATTCTGTTCGAAAAGACTATAATGAAATTTGTCCTAGTACTCAGACAGTGGAAAATATAAGCATAATGGAATACAAAACAAAATCGTATTGGTCTTATCTGGAGTCTACTGTCTCGAAAAGTTATGACCTGAACGGGCTCAATCCAATGCAAACCACAACCAATTATGTGTATAGTAATCCAGTACACCTGCAGTTGACTTCACAAAACACTAAATCTTCTTTAGCCGAGACTCTGGAAACCAAATTTTATTATCCTCAGGATGCCGCAATGGCTTCAGAGCCCTTAATTGCAAATATGATTGTTCAGAATAGCATTGATACTAAACTAAAAACAGAAATGTATAAAAACGGAACAAAATTGTCCGAACAAAAAACAGTGTACGCCAAAGATGCTACTACCAGTAATCTGTTACTCCCTAAGTTTATTTACGCTGCTAAATTTCCCAACAACCTGACGAATTCTTTAGAGAAAAAAATCACATTTGATAAGTACGATGACAAAGGAAATATTCTTCAGTATACTCTCGAGGGTGGTACATCTGTAGCAATCATCTGGGGCTATGACAAAACCAAACCCATTGCCAAAGTAGAGAATATAACCTCCTATGATCAGGTATTTGCGGCATACAATGCCAACGATGATACTTTTAGAACCAATTTACCCAGTGCTTTGATTACCACTTTTACTTACAAATCTCTGGTCGGAATAAGAACTGTTACCGATCCTAAGGGATTCACCACAACCTACGAATATGATGGTTTTAACAGGCTCAACGTAGTTAAAGACAATTTAGGCAATGTTGTGACAGAGAATCTATACAAGTACAAAAACTAGACGAAGAAAAAGATGAAAAAATATATATTTAGTTTTGTATTGATTCTACTCGTTGCAGTAGGACATGCTCAAATAGCGACTCCAATGGCAGCTCCACCAGGCGGTGGAGGAGATGACAGACTCTATACCTGGTATTACGATGAGGATGGAGATGGCTTTGGTGATCCCAATAATAGCATTTTGAGAACTACTAAGCCTACTGGCTATGTTTCCAATGATAACGATTGCGATGACAATCAAATACTGATACACCCCAATACATTATGGTACAAGGATGTTGATGGAGACGGATTTGGTGCCGGTACGGTTACGATACAAGGCTGTGTCAAGCCTATTGGTTACATAAACAACAATACCGATTGTAACGATAATAGTTTTTCCATAAAACCTACTACTATCTGGTACAAAGATGGCGATGGAGACGGATTTGGTGCTACCACTCCAACATTGGTACAATGTACACAACCCGTTGGTTACGTTTCAAATTCTTCCGATTACAACGATAGCACCGGCAACATAACCAACATTGCCCCGCAAACTTTTTACAGAGATGCAGATAATGATACCTTTGGTAATCCCGCCATAAGTGTTTTATACAGTGTAAAACCCAATGGTTATGTTACCAATAAAACAGATTGTAACGATGCCGATATCACAATAAACCCTAACACCAAATGGTACGCAGATGCAGAACGCGATGGCTTAGGTGATCCTGCTGTTTTTGTAACCCAGTGTACCACTCCGACAGGAAATTATGTACGAAACAATACCGACAATTGTCCTTTATTAGATGGTACAAGTCCGAATTGTTCTACTATACTTTCCCCTTCCAATGAAAATTACATTATTACCAAAACCTATAAAGAACGTACTTCTACCGTTATAAAATCTCCTACAGTCAGTGAGACTCAAACCAGTATTACCTATTTTGACGGACTTGGGCGTCCTGTGCAACAAATAGCAAATAAACAATCAGCAAATGGAAAAGATATTATCACTCCTATTGTTTATGATGCCTTTGGGAGACAGGTTAAGGAGTATTTACCCTATGAAGCCAATTCTGTTAATATGTCTTTTGCAGGTGATGCAGAAGCTGCCACGATCGCTTTTTACAATTCGTCCCAATATGAGAGTACGACAAATCCTTTTTCAGAAAAACTACTCGAATCTTCTCCTTTAAACCGGGTTTTAAAGCAAGCTGCTCCGGGAACTCCGTGGGCAATGAACAGCGGTCATGAGATTAAAATAGAGTATCAGACCAACACTGCTACAGAAGTAAAACTCTATAAGGCAACAGCTACTTGGGATGCTACTGCAGGTTTGTATGCCCCTACTTTTATAAATGCCGGAAATTATTCGGCAAACGAGTTAATAAAAAATGTAACCTACGATGAGAACACGACAGCCACTCCAATAGAAACTGCCGGTTCTACGGTAGAATTTAAGGACAAGGAAGGCAAAGTAATCTTAAAGAGAACCTACGAGTCGGGTGTTAAACATGATACGTATTATGTATACGATCTGTATGGAAATCTAACCTATGTTATTCCGCCAAAAGCAGATGCCGGCATCGATAATACTATTTTAAATGACTTGTGTTACCAATACAAATACGACTACAGAAACCGATTAGTTGAAAAGAAACTACCGGGCAAACAATGGGAGTTTATTGTTTATGACAAATTAGATCGTCCAGTTGCCACTGGTCCTGCCCTATCCCCTTTCAAAGATGATACAGCAGTTGGGTGGTTAATTACCAAATACGATGTAATGGGGCGACCAGTTTATACGGGGTGGAACAATGTTAGTTGTACATCTGCAGTAAGAAAAACATTGCAGGATGCTCAAAATACCGCTACGGTTATATTTGAAACCAAACAAACCTCGGGGACCATAGACGCAATAGCGGTAAATTACAGCAATACTATAGAACCAAAAACGTTTAAATTATTAACCGTCAATTATTACGACAATTATGTTTATCCTAATGCTCCGGTACTACCAACTACTATAGAAGAACAGGCCGTTTTAGCCAATGTAAAAACACTTCCTACCGGAAGTTGGACCAGAGTTCCTACGACTGCTTTAGCTACCCTGGCAGAAGTAAACACGACTTTTTATGATGAAAGAGCACGCCCAATACGTTCTTATCTTTCAAATCATCTAGGAGGGCATACGTCAATTAACAGTAAACTTGACTTTATAGGAAAATCGATTTATACTGTTAGTAAACATAAACGTACTTCGGGCAGTACAGAATTAACCGTTAGGGAGGATTTCACCTACTCTACTGAGGATCGTTTACTGACCAACACCCATCAGATTAACGGAGGGTCAGTTCAGCTAATGTCTGAAAATACGTATGATGTCTTAGGGCAGTTAACAAATAAAAAGGTAGGAAACACTACTGTTGCTCCTTTACAGAAAGTTGATTTTACGTATAACATACGTGGCTGGCTTACCCAAATTAATAAAACAGCTAATCTGCAGCAAAATACAGATCCTAAAGATTTATTTGCTTTTAAGATCAATTACAATACCACAGAAGCAGCTATTGCGGGAGTAAATTCGTTATTTAACGGTAATGTAGCCGAAACTTTATGGAAAACAGGTTCTGACAATACTGAACGTGGCTATGGCTATCAGTACGATGAACTGAACCGTTTAAAAAATGCCATCTACGAAAAAAATGGGTTAACCACCAATGCCTACAATGAGAGTTTATTGTACGACAAAAACGGAAACATCATGACATTGGCCCGAAACGGAGACACAGACCCTCAGTTACAGCCGATACAAACGGATAACTTAGTATACACCTATCCGCCCAATTCAAATCAACTTTCTAAAGTAGTAGACAACAGTAACAACACAAGTGCTTTTAATGATTTTAATAAAACCGGTGATGATTATACCTATGATGCCAATGGCAATCTGATCGTCGATAAGAACAAAAAAATAACAGCCATTACATACAACTATCTCAATTTACCAAAGAAAATTACATTTGGTACAACTGGCAGTATTGAGTATATTTACAATTCGGCAGGGCAAAAACTCGAGAAAATTGTAAATGAGACAGGAAAACCTGTTGTAACGACCAATTATTTGGGAGGTTTTCAGTACAAAGATAGTGTACTAGAGTTTTTTCCAATGGCAGAAGGGTATGTAAAAAGTACCAGTGGTACGCTTTCGTATGTATTTCAGTACAAAGATCACTTAGGAAATACCAGAGTAAGTTACACTAAAAACCCCGTAACAAACGTTCTTGAGATTATTGAGGAAGATAATTACTATCCGTTTGGGTTGAAGCATAAAGGGTATAATAATACCATTGTTTCATCAAATAATAAGTATAAGTACAACGGCAAGGAATTGCAGGACGAGCTAGGGCTTAACATGTACGATATGGATATGCGACAATATGACCCAGCAATAGCGAGATGGGTAGTGCACGACCCTATTGTTCATTCTGATTCTTCGCCTTATAGTGCGTTTGATAATAACCCTGTATATTTTGCAGACCCAAGCGGCGCATCCCCCATATATAATAGCACAACTGGGCAATATGTAATAAATGGTAATGCGGTTTCATTTGAAGAAGCTATTTCGTATGCTAATTCTGGTGGAAATAGTGATGGTAGCAATAATAATAATAATAATAATAATGTATCTGATACGAATAATTCGGATATAATAAACGGTGACAATCCTAATATAAAGTTTCCAAAAGGTTCAGATTATGAAAAGACTCGACCACGTTTTACAAAAACAGTTAAACAACTTCATAATTTTGTAAAGAACAGTCCTGAAATACTTGATTGGTTATCTCGATATTCTGGATTTACTACTATGGAAGTATTATCAGAATTGGAATATGGTGCAGGCGGAACTTTATTGACTGAAATTACAAAAGCAGAATTTGGTGAGACACCTCCTGATGGAACAATGAAAGTTAATTTAAAATGGGCGAATGGCTTAGAAATTGTTAAAAATAACGAAAGATTACAAGCTACCTCATTTCTTGTAGCCATTACAATTTTACACGAATTTGTTCACTATGGTAGAATTAAAAATAATTTAAGTGAAGGAATCTATGAATATGGAGATGGTTTTGAAGAATCAATATTTAATAAGGAAACAATAGATAAAGATAATGCATATAAATTACTTGAGAAATATGGAAAAGGTTGGAATTTTAAAGATTAAGAAGATTGTTGTATTTTTTATGATGCCATGTTTCTGTTTGGTACTTGCCTGTAAAAAGGAAAGTATAAATAAAGAAGCTGTTATTGCAGATAATTTTATACAATTAGTAGATACATTTGCTTACAAAACAGGTACATTCATTCCTGTTCCATTCGTAAAAAGTGAGAAGTTAGATTCTAATAAAAAGCAAATAATTCCAAATACTGCATTTGGCGTTAACTTGGTAGATTCAATAGTTTTTGACAAGATTGTTCATAAAGATATTGATGAATTAGTAAGTAAAAATCCTAAATTTAAGAAGTTGTATGGTGACCTTATTTCAAAAGGCAAATATGAAAATTTTCAAATATCTTCTAATTTTCCTAAGTCAATTGGCAAATACAAAATTTATAATGATTCTTCGATTGATAAACCAAATTTTGTTGGAGAGGTCGAACTTTGTAATTTTAAATTGTATGAGGATAAAATTATGGTTGTTTTAATTAAATCGGTAGGACACAGTAAAAGAGCCGATTTAATTATTTTAAAACGAACTAATAATTTATGGAAGATTATTGACCGAACAAATTTATTTGTTTCTTAAATATGAAATTAATAGGTAATGTTTCAAAGTTAGTGATATGAGATTTGGTAGTGTTTCAGAGTTAGTGATACGAGACTTTAGATTTCTACCATGTTGAAATAGAGTAAATTTTATCAAAAGATAATTTAAAGATGAGCAGTAATGCTCATCTTTTTTGTTTTAATATTGCCTTAAAAGAACTAAAATGAGTAAAAATTTTTCCTCGTGTTCCAGAGTTAGTGATGGCGTAAATTGTCCAAGATGTAAAGAGAAAGAAGTTGTTAAAAATGGGCGAACCAAAAATAAAAAACAGCAGTACTATTGTAAAATTTGTTGTTACCGTTTTATAAAAAATTATACTTATCAAGCTTACAACGCAAGCATAAATCAAAATATCATTCAATTAACAAAAGAAGGTTTAGGAATAAGAAGTACTGCAAGAATATTAAAAATTTCAACAACAACATTATTAAAAAGAATCGTTTCAATTGCAAGAAGTATTAATCAGCCCATTATCAGCAAAGGAAAAATGTATGAAGTTGATGAAATGTGCACTTACATAAGGAATAAGCGAAATTTTATCTGGCTGGTTTATGCTCTGGAAAAGAATTCTAAAAACGTTGTGAGTTTTAATGTTGGTAAACGAACAAATAAAACATTGATCCGTGTCCTCAATACGTTAAAATTCTCGGAACCGAAAAAGATATTTACTGACAGATTAAAAAACTACAGGTATTTAATTGATGAGAAATTACATTCTGTAAAACGTTTTGGTACAAATCATATTGAAAGGAAAAATTTGACTCTCAGAACTCATCTCAAAAGACTAAACCGACGTACTATTTGCTTCAGTAAAAGTTTAGTAGTTTTTATGGCTATTTTAAAGATTTACTTTTGGACTTGATTGATAAAATGGTAAGTTTATCCTTTAAAAACATATTCTCAAATTAAATATACAATATACTTAATCAGTATAAAAATGAAAAACATTTTTTTTATCATAACCATATTTTTTTTTACTAATAATTATGGACAGATTAGGCTTTCAGCAATAAAAGGGCATTGGATAAAATACAAAGTAGAAATGAAAGATGGAAGTGATCTTTTTGACAGATTTGTAGAAGATTCTGCTTATGCAGAGTATCGGATTGATCAAAATAGACTATGCATTAATTCAAGTCCAATTCATAGAACTAATGAAAGTTGTTTAGATTTTAACTTGATCAATGATTTAATGAAAACATCTCAATATGCAGGATTTATCATTGAAAAAGTAGGTAATGATTCTCTAATATTAAGTGAAAAAATTGAAGGTTTAACAGATGATAAGCTAAAAAGATTATATTTTAGTAAACAAGAAGTTGTACTGGCACAGTTTAAAGAAAAGAATAAAAACAAAAAAAATATAATCGCCTCAAAATTATTTACGCCAAAAACTAATGCGACGATTGAAATAGATTTGAATAAAGCATTTAAAAATAATTACTCAAATTTTGAATTGGTGGGGAATTTAAAAATTTATCCGACACAAAAAAAAATAAAGACAGAAATAACATTTTCGACGCAAAATGATTCATCAAGAATAAGAACAGTAAAAAAAGTTATTGATCATTCCTTTGAAAAATGGAATCTAAAAGACTTTCAAGATTATGAATCCGTTGAAATTCCATTTGTTCTGAAAAGTGAAATCACAAAAAGATATTGGGGAATTTCAGTGCTTTTTTTTACAAAGGATTTAACGGAATTTGAGAGAATCTATGGAGGAAAAATGGAGGAAAAATGGAGGATCTAAGAAAATCTTCGGATTACTTTAATAAAGCACTAGTCGCTTACCAACAAAAGAGATATTCAGAGTCCATTACGTATTTTACGGAATCATATAATTTTGATCGCAAAAATATTGATGCTTTATACAATAAAGCGGCTGTATATTTTGAATCTGGGGATAAGGAAAATGCCTGTAAAGTATGGTTGGAAATTTCCATGTTGGGTCAGGTAAATGCAAAACAATTGTTTCTCGATAATTGCAATTGATAATATTAGTTAATATGGATGTACTAATAAAAAATGGAGACAAAGTTAAGTGTGCATTATAAATAGACCCGCAATTTTTTTAAATCCTTCTTTGAATTCTTTTTTTCTTCTTTTGCTTAAATTGTTTTGTTACATATGGATGTGCTAACAAAAAGTGTAGACAAAGTTAAGGGTGCAAAAATGCACCCTTAATTATTTAAATTCCCTTATAAAATCTCTTTTTCTTTTTTTGTTTAAACTGTTTCGAAACATAATCATTTATTTTTTCTCCACGGAGCAGTATATCTGCCAGATTTTCTTTTACATATTCTTTTGCTTCAAGATCTTGAAAGTTTTCAGAATATGTTGAAACAGAATTTTGATGCTTTCTTTCAAATGCAAGAATATTCAGTGCACAGCTTTCCTGAATTCCTTTTGCACTGAATTCTTTTCCAAGACTGCTTCCATTGACAACCGACTGTGTTTTAAAGTCTATAAAAGTAATTCCATAAAGCTTTCCTTCACTGCTTTTTCGTAAAATAGTATGAATGGCTTCATCTTTGAGCCTTTCGGATAATCTCTCGATAGAAGTAATTCTTTCATCAAAAAAAGCCTGTCTCAAAGCATTTTTAACGTGGCTTTTGCAGTATTGTTTTTTTTGTTTCGTTTACTCTGAATTTTTCCTCCAGAAATTTTAGGGTAGGTTTGTTGTAGAATTCACTGGCTTTTATCGGCACGCCTATCGGTTTTGAATTCTGGTCAAGTATCTTGTAAAGCAGTCCATTATTTTTAAAAATTCTTGATTCCTCACTTCCTCTGTCAGCGTGGACATTGTAGAGGTTTAGAACAGCATTGAGTTCAGGCAGGCTTGAATATTTATAGTCAAACAACACCTGATTTAAAACTGAATTGATTGCCTTTCTTGACTCTGCTTTTCCATATTGGACTCTGCCGACATCTATCGGATTTAATGAAAAGTTTTCTTTCTGTTTTCTCCCTTCGGCTTTTACAAGTCCGAACATTTCTTCAATTTCTTTTCGGGCAGGTTCTGATTTTCTGATTCCCAGTAAATGCAGATCGATTCTTTTTCCGTCTCTCTGAATGTTGTTTGTCACTATATGGCAGTGCGGATGCCCTGCATCGTAATGCTGATACACCAGATAAGGCTGTCTGCCGAATCCCAGTTTTTCCATATAGGTGTCTGCAATTTCAGCCAGTTTTTCTTTCGAATGATTCTCCGAGGGATCAAAGTTGAGAGAGATATGAACTGTGTTTCGCTTCGCATTGGTATTGAGTTCTGCCAGTTTCAGAAAGCGGTTTAATTTTGAACTGAAACTCAGTTTTTCCAGTTTCAGCGGATAATTCACAGCACTTATGCATTCCGCTTTCCCGATCTCAACTTTATTTTCGTTGTAATTCAGAATGCCTCTTATGGACGAGCTTGTTTTTATCACTGCAACCATTTTTCTGCGATTTTCTGGGTGTGGCCTGAGACTTCTTCCATTTTATCAAAAAGCCTTTCTCTTTGGATTTCGAACAGATAAAGATGTCCTTTGAATTCGGGAACTGTTTTGAGCGTGTTTATCTTTCGGGCAATCTGATTGATATTATTGCCGATTGCACGTAATTCGGAAGTAAGTACAGCTGTCTCTTCCATCAGTTCGTCTAGAGACTGGTTTCTGTAAGTGGCTACAATTGGTTTGTTGAATAAGTGGCTTCTTATGTGGTCACTTAATTTTCTGCAGGTGCTTGCCCTGAATCTTTTTTCCAGTTCGGCATACTCCAAAGGAGTGAATCGCAGTCCCACGATTCGTGTTCTGTTTGAATTTTCTCTTTTCATCATCTTTCATTTTCATTGTTATCAAACTCTTATCTTTTAAGTTTCTCCACCGCCGAGTTCCGAGGCAATGGGTGGCAAGATAGGCGGTTGTTAAACAACCGTTCATCTTGCGGACTGCAGGAACGTGGCAGTCTTTGGAGACTTTTTAAAAGCAAGCAACTAATTTAAAGAGAATATTCTAAAGTTTCATGGACATAATTTACTCATGATGGCTGTAGATGGTTATGTTAAATAAATATCTAAAAAAAAGAAAAAGGGAAAAAAGAAAGCAGTCTGAAATTGGACAAGCAGACAGTTGAAGTGCTATAAGTCCCGAAGGGCATTTTTTGAGGAACGAAGAAAAATGTTATGCGCACTTCTCTGACTGTGTCCAATACCTTGCTTTGCTTTTTTTTCTTTTATATAGTTTTAGATAACAAAAGGTATAGCTTGAATATATTTTAAAGAAGTGACCGTCACGCTTAATTTTGATCTTTAGAAAACATTTTTAATTTTATGGGAAACCGTACAACTTTTCTATATTTTTTGTTTAGTATTGTGCCGTTAGGCTACTTTAATGCTCATATTATTATGAAAGAAGTAAGCAACAATTTTAAAAATTAGAATAATGATATATATAATTCCAACAAAAGGAGGTTTAGGAGTAGAAATTTGGGGAACATCTGAAGATTTAAATAATTTTTATGAAGTTATGAGCAAGTTTTGGAATGATGAAAACAAATTGGGCAAAAAAGGATTTAAGAACAGAGATAATTTAATTAGCGGGTTTTCTTATGAAATTCGTAAAGCAAAGGACGGAGATAGGTTAAAACGGGATAACAGCCATTTTTCGTATACTCAACAAACTCATTATGGTGCTCAAATATCTTGGGTTCATTTTTTATTTTCACTGACTTCATTGAAATTTAACATGAGGTATATTGAGACTAACAAACTTGACATTTCACAAATCCTTTTAATTGAATTTTGGCTTGAAAAAGCAATGAATGAGTATGACGAAACTGGAGCAAAAAATTTAATTGGTTTTATAGAAGATGGACTATATGGAGGCAACGATTATATATATCAATGTATGAGAAGCGTCAACCTTGATTTCTTTCTTTTAGGCGGTGGAAAGCGAGCTTTCAGAAAACTACCTGATTTGTTAAAAAGAGGTGTGTTTTATACCGAAGAATATAAAAGTTATCTAACGTTTTTAGAAACAGAAGCTAAGAAGCTAAACTGTGAAATATCTGAACTTGAACTAAATGATGATGATTTTGACTATGAAAATTTAAAGTGGTAAAAAAATCACTTATAGCCGTTATGAAAGATCTGCTGAGTTAGGTCAATTAACGTTTTAAAACTTATTTTCGTTAAGGTGAAACATTTGGTTCAATCTCCAAAACATCTGTAGCGAGAGAATAATACATTTAATTTTTTAAAATATGAGACACATTATATTTTTATTAGTCACTTTGGTTTTTACAAGTTGTGTAAATAAAGATCATTCTTCAAACCAAGTAGTTCCTACCATTAAACAACAAGATCTAAAAAATGAAAAGGTTAGAAATTACAGGATTTTAGAAGGAATGTATAATGATTCTTATTTCCCTCCACAATCTGTTGATAAGGTGAAAGAAGTCTTATTAGAATTTTGTTTCAATATTGAGAAAAGCAAGCCTAAGAATCTTGAGCAATTGTACGAATTGTCTCATATTGCTACTGGAAAAATTAATAACCTGCAAGAGGATTTCTATCAAAACGGGAGCGAACTTGAAACAGGAGCTAGAGAAGCAATCGCAATGGATTTCGATTTTATTTCCAAATCGTATGGTTTTAATGCAGATATAGAAGAATTGATTTCAAATAGAGATTGGTAAAGTTTGTGTTAATTCGCTGTACAATTAATTGCCAATAAACTTATAGCGTGGAATATTGATAAAAAAAGAAAAAGAGACAGGAAGGTCTCTTTTTGTGTGAATTAATATATCTTTTATAAAAGCTTATTTGGCTTTTAGTAATTTTTCCAAATATTCGACTTTGTCTTTTTCTGCTTGAACTAAACGCTCATATAATTTGATTTGTTGTTCGTGGGCTTCTATTAGTTTATCAAGAGGATTAAAATTACAATGACTTGCATTGAATGCCCCATTTGTAAAGCTATTATCACCAAAAGTATTGAAATAATTAATTACACCTTCATCAGAAAAATTTTTAATTGCTTCCACGCTTACTCCTAAGGCTTTAGCTACTTCTGCTAATTTTTCATCATCGATATCTTCACTATTTTCTAATATCGAAACAGTCTGCTGGTTTGTTCCCATAGCCTGCGCCAGTGCTTCCTGTTTCATGTCTTTCAGTTCACGGATACGGCTGATTTTGCGCCCCATGTGATTTGGTTTTGTTAATGTACTCATAGCTCAAAGATAATAATTAAGAATAAAAAAGCGGGATTCATGTATGATACAAAAAATCTCATGTACGGTACGGTAAAATTTGATACCGTACCGTACAAGTAATTGCTTACTTGCTTGTGTGTTAAACAAAAATACAATTTTTCAGACAAGTATTAACTAAATAATGTAAAATTATGAAAGCAATTAAGAACTCAGGATTACAGACAATTAGTAACATTATTGTTGAAAGTATCAGCACCAGCAGTATTTTCTGTTTTGGAGAAAAGAATAATATTCAGGTAGTTCAGAACCCATTTCAAGAGTTTATTTCAGCACAGAAAGAACATACTCATTACTATCTAATGGTTTTGACAGATGAATATATAATTAATGCTGTTGCCGATATCAGCGATATTATAAAGACCAAAACCGAAGGTCGTTATACCGTAACGCTTTTCTTTTTTAAAGCAAAATATGGTCATTACCTCACACCAAATCAAATCTATTTTTACCATCAGGTTTTAACTAAAGGCTATAAAGTTTATGAACGTGAGAATATGCCCTTAAGTATTTCCTTTGATGGAACTCCCAAACGTAACATTGATTCTACACGTTCGTATTGGAAAAACAGAAATAAAGTTGCAGAAACTTTTTTAAGAAGTGAAAATCAAATTGACTACATGGATACGGGATTTGTTCAGGATTCTATGATGCATATTGCGGTAGAACAAATTTGTTTAGGTCTTATTAATGTGTTTTTAGGATATTATCCAGATCATTTTTCAATGGCATATCTGTTTGATATCTGTGAAATATTCACACCCCTTACCTCTGATGTATTTCCAAGAACTACCAGCGAAGATAAAAGACTGTTTGAATTATTAAAAACAAACCCAAGCTCACTTCGCTGGGCTAATATTAAAGAGTCATGTTTAATAGATACCGAACTTCTGGATAAAAGATGCAGTCTTTTTCATGAAAGAGCCTGTTCAATTGTAGAAGCTGAATTGGAGCGTTTAGAAAATTTAGAACCTAAGAAACAGAAATCATGATAAGTGAACTTAAAAACTCGGGAGGTTTTAGAAAATTAGTTGCCAGATATTTCAAAACAATAAAGCCTGTAAACAATAAAACGGATATTCACATTGCTGAAATCAGGGTGTTAGGTTACAGTGAACTTGCTTGTATTACGTCGAGCATGCTTAAATTATGTATTCTGGCATTAGAGCAGGATGCGCCTGAAGTTTCAAGAACAGTCAAGAACCCATCTATCGACGTTGCATTAATATTAGAAATTGTTGCTCAATTGCTTCCTGTGCATGAAATTGAGTTTCTGGATGAAATAAATCAAATGTACCTTGATGAAACTGAAAACGAGGAAGAATTACCCAACGATTAATAACATTAATATCTTTAATTATGGAAGAAAGTAGAATTAAAACCTTTGAAGAATTAAAACATTTAGCTTCTTATCATTTTAAGATGCTTAGACCAGCACAAAGTGTTTACGAAGGTCATATCCGAGAGATAAAATTTGATGGATATTCCGATATGATTGGTCTGGGGGTAAATCTGATCAGAATCTGCCTTCATATTGTCCAGACTGATGAATTGGATAATAGGGATATATACATCGGATCAGTACTCGAACTTGCCCTGCAATTAATACCGAGTGCTGAATTAGAATTGCTGGACGAGATTTATAAATTGAAAATATCAGACTCTGAGGACAAGGGAAAAAACACCAAAGATACCTCTGAAAAACAAAGCACGTAAAATCATATTTAGATCCTGTTTTCATGGACATATTATGACCATCATTATAATAAAAAAGCATATTATCTTTGTAAAAGACGGAACGAAACCCTTTTTGATAGGTAAATTTTACTTATGATAATCAGTGTTTTAGATTCTATCTTTGTAAAGTAACTATAAGTAAATGCCGTGATTTGTTAGAAAATCAATTTCTAACTTCTTCAAAAAAAGACGTGACTTTGGAAGGTATTTTCAGCTCCCGGCAGGGCAAGTTGTTTTGAGGCACTAATCGAGTTTCGAGTGCCTCAAAACACAACTTGCCGTGTTCTGGTGAACACAAGAATCCGCCTTTTCAGTGTTGGATTAAAGGTAACGGGAAAAACAGCTTTAAGGCTGTTTTATTTTTTGCCGGATTTGTAGAGTTCTGTTGATTATAAAACCATTTAAAAAAAACATTTACAGCGTAAAAAGCTGAATTATAAAAGCATTGTTGTTAAATGGCTATCGTTAAAAACTAACCACTACGATATTAAGTTCTTTTTATTTCAGGATGATATATGCAGGAACACAGGTATGTAAAAATGCAGATATGTAGGACTCAGCGCATACAGTTATGTATGTGAGCATAAGGGGAAGTACGTACACAAGAACGCAGGTATGTCACAACATAGTTAGGAAAGCTAATAAGTATATATGCAGGAATACATTTGTAAAACACAGATATCCAAACTCTTGTTTATTCATACTATCAAAGAAATAATTTTTAGTAAAAAGTCTTTCAAAAACTTTATCGGATGTTGTCAAACAATGCCTTTGACTGCTTCACAAGGTCAGTGTAACTGCATTTTGCTCCTGTTTTTATTTCTTTATTGGCTAAACTCCAAGGGGCTGTAGTCATTCTTAAAATTATATAAAAGTTTAAAAAATAGTAATTGAGAAAATAATTATGGAAAGTTTAGAAACACTATTCCGGTCTTTTGAAACCGGTATTCGAAGTAGCAAGGCTGTAAAGCCTAGAGAATACCTCAAGGGTATCGGACTGGAATATTCAGATCTTCGGATCGGTTTTAATTCAGGACAGTTCCATCATCGCAAAACTCTTAAATGCAAAGACCAGTTTGAAAAACTGGGCGTAATTTCTAAAAGTGATGCGGGAGTTCGGGACGATTCCTTTACAGCCTATACTGTCTTTGGACGATATGGGCTCATTTTTCCTCTTCTTAATCAGGAAAACAACATAGTTAATTATTATGCCCTGCGTTTTGATCTGGACGAGCAGAAACAGGAATACCTGAACAGCGAAGGGATTTATCCCACCTATCCACATCCCCTTACTAGGAAATTATACTTAGCACCTACGGTCATTGACTGTGCAAGTTTAATACAAAGTAAGGTACTGGATCAAAGGGAAGCAGTTATTGCCCTGCATGATGGGGAATTGCTTGAACAACACTTGGAAGTTATTAAATCATTATATGAATTGGAAGCAATAATAATCTTTAAGCGGTGAGAAAAATGGAAAAGATCAGATTACAAATGCAGGAGATCAGACCCGATGTGCCACTCTCAATAGTGGAACTTCCCGAGGGGCATAGTCTAAATGATATGTGGGTCAATTATGGAACGGACGGAATATTGAATCTTTTAAAAAATGCAAAAACAGAAAAAACGGGCAACGAATTACAAATTGTAAACGGCTACAAAATAAGCTATACAGGCATTGCAGGTACATTTTATGTTGTTGGTAACCTGCCTATGGATTTGGGAAACCTCAGAGTATCCCTTCAGATTGTAGCAAATACTACACAGAAGAAACACAGGCTGAAAGTTGATCTTTTTGATTTTGGCAGTGTGCAGAGCCAGTGCGGGGAACTCTCCGAAAAGCAGGGCTTTGACTTTCAGGAATTGGAAACAGACTTTTTACAGTTAACAGATTTATTGGAACAGCATCGGGAAGCACTTTTTGAAGCGGAAATAAACCCTGTAACGGATCGATACTCTGAAAAAGAGCTTACACCACAGGCACATGAAAAAGCGGTCGAATTTCTTTCAAAACCCCAATTGCTACAAAATATAAATAAACTCTTGGAGCAGAATGGAATTGTCGGGGAAGAACAAAATAGAATGGTTCTTTTCATACTTGCTTCGAGTTATAAAATGCCTTATTTGATGCATGCCATTGTCCAAGGGTCAAGCGGAGAGGGAAAAAGCCATTTGATTAACGGGATTACGCAATGTATGCCTCAGGAAGATGTGATGAACATGACCCGTATTACAAGCAAATCCTTATATCACTACAGAGATAAGGAACTTATCAATAAATTAATAGTGATTCAGGATTTTGACGGACTGGACGAAGAAGCGCAGTATGCTTTTCGTGAAATGCAGTCTGCAAAGTTCCTGACAAGCTCCACAGTGGTCAAAGATATTTTCGGAAACAATAGGGGAAGAATAAAACAAGTACAGGCGCACTTTGCCAGTATGACCACAACGACCAAAGCTGAGGTGTATTATGACAATATGAGCCGTTCGGTAATCTTGGGCGTAGATGAAAGCCAAGCACAGACTATGCGAATCATAGAAAAACAAAATAAGAAACTAGCAGGGAAAGGCAACAGTGAAAACGAGGTTCAGGCAACACAACTCCTTAGAAATGCCATGCGTGTGCTTAAATCCTATGAAGTGATTAATCCTTTTGCAGATAAACTGATGCTTCCCTTAGAAGCCAAGATGCTCAGAAGACTCAACAATCAGTTTCAAAATTTTGTTTCACAAATTACCATCCTGCACCAGTACCAAAGAAAAACGGACAGTAAAGGCAGGCTGATAGCTACTAAAGAAGATGTGAAATCTTCCGTCGATATTTTCTTCAGTTCGATTATTATCAAAGTGGATGAACTCGATAAAAGTACAAGACAGTTTTTTGAGAATCTCAAAGGCTATGTAAAAAGCCAAAAGAATGGCACAACGCACCGTTTTACCAATAGGGAAATACGCCAGAAACTCAATATCAGCAAAACTTCGGCTTTCAGGTACATGCAGTTATTACAGGAACTCGAATACATACAGGCAATTGAAGGCTCGGTAAACAAGGGGTTTAAATATGTAATAAGTTACTGGGACAATATGGAAAAACTAAAAAGTAAGATCAAGAAAGAACTGAACAGCCAATTGGAACAACTTTAAAATATAAAAAAAGTAAAAAAACAAAACAAATAACCAAAAATGGAACGCTACGGAACGCCAGTGGAACGCGTGAGCATCAGTTTTTACTGACCATACGATACTGGTGTTCCGTGTTCCACGGAGTGCGCAAGCGACGACTTTGCAGAATCCGCAACTTAACCTCAAAAAACAATGAAAAACAAGATAGAAAATAAAGAATTTCGAAGGCTCTTAGATGCCTTTGACAGTTTTATAAAAGTTAGGAATTATAAAACAGGCAACAGCAGAATGTACCAAAACACCTTAATTGAATTCTTGCTCTGGCTGGAAGAATCCGGAATCAATAACATTCAGGAGCTGTCTACTAAAGAATCCATTAAATATTTTGAGTATTTAATTGTAAGACCAAAGCTCAGAGGCGAAGGCACGCTGTCACAGAAAAGCATTAAGTTTCATTTGTTTGTGCAGGGATTGTTTCTAATAAACCTCATGGAAAATAAGGAAATTGAAAACGGTTATTACATTCCGAGTTATGAGGGAGGCACTCAAAATTCAAGAAACACGCTCAGTGTTGAAGAAATAAAAACGGTATACAAACATGCCGAGAATGAATTGGAACGGGCTTTACTCTCTGTTGCTTACGGATGCGGGCTTAGGCGTTCTGAAATCAGTGCGCTGGACTTAAAGGATGTGAAACTGGCTACCGGAATGGTTGTTGTCAGAAGCGGAAAAAACAGCAAAAGGCGTGAGGTTCCGATGAGCGATACGGTTATGGGGTACTTAAAGAAATACATTGAGGAAGAGCGTAGTCAAAGGCTTTCAGGGAAAAGCCATATAGAAGAAGCTTTTTTTATCAATTCCAAAGGCAGACGAAGTACAGGGGAAAACCTGAATGATATCCTAAAGAAAATGATCGAGCAGACTAAAGATTTTGAACTGATAAAAAAAGATATTACTCTTCACTGCCTCAGACACAGCATTGCAAATCATCTGGCTGAGAATAATGCGGGAATTGATTTCATAAGAGGTTTTCTAGGGCATTCCGATATCAATACAACCTATATCTATGCTATTAAAAATAAGAAACGAAAACCAGTAACAACCTTTTAAGGAATCAGCTATGACAAAACAAACACTAGAGCAGTTCCTGCTCCAAAATTACAGCAGACAGACTGTATCAAGCTATTTGTTTGCGATCAATCATTTTTTAAAATTAAATCCAAAAGCCAAGCGATACAAATACGTGAATATCGTGAAGTATATGGACGAAATAAGCCAGAGGCAGTCCAACAGTAAATATCGTGTTGTCATTTTATCGGCAATCAAAAAATATTATGATTATCTGGTCATGAGCGGTTACAGAAATGACCATCCATGCAAACGTTTAAATATTAAAGTGAACAGCAATCAGGCGATACAGGTGCAGGATTTATTCAGTAGTTCAGAATTGCAACTGCTCTTGGAAAGGGAAAATCGATACAAGCATTTGGATGTAAGAAATAATGTTTTATTATCACTATTAATTTATCAGGGACTTACAAGCGATGAGCTTATAAGACTTAATGTAAAAGATATTGATCTGGATAATGGGACGATTTATATTAAAGCTTCCATCAATCTCAATAAGCGGACAATGAATTTAGTTCCCAGACAGATGATCTTGTTTTTCAATTACCTGCAGGAAACCCGATCCCAAATGCTTCGATGTAAAACAGAGAAACTAATTATTACCAAGCTTGGCAAGCCTATTACCGTAGGCGGTATTCATGGGATGATTGATCCGCTCAGGGCATTATTTCCAGATCGTAAACTAAATCCGCAGACGATTCGAATGAGTGTGATTTGTAACTGGCTCAATGAGAAAAATATTTCCTTGGAAAGAGCTCAGGAACTGGCAGGACATAAATGGCCAGGAACGACGGAAAAATATATTAAAGTGAACAGTTCCCATCAGAGAGAAATGATTAATCGTTACTTTCCAAGTATCTAAAAATAGTATTTATTAAATTTGAAATTTCTTATCTTTGTACTAATGAGTAAAAATCTTTATATAATTGCAGGTTGCAATGGAGCAGGTAAAACAACTGCTTCTTTTACAATACTTCCTGAAATACTAAATTGTAAGGAGTTTGTAAATGCTGATGAAATAGCCAAAGGACTTTCGCCGTTTCAACCGGAAAAGGTAGCTTTTGAAGCGGGAAGGATAATGCTTCACAGAATAAATGAATTACTAGCGAATAACGAAGTGTTTGCTTTTGAAACAACTTTGGCAACAAAAAGCTATAAACAGAAAGTAATTACGGCTCAGGAAAAAGGATATAAAGTAGTGCTTTTGTTTTTCTGGCTTAATAATGTTGACCTGGCTATTGAGAGGGTTAAGCTCCGGGTTCAGGATGGTGGGCATAATATTGAAACCGATGTTATTAAGCGACGGTATAAAAATGGAATTACAAATTTATTTGATATATATTTGCCGATAGTTAATGAAGCATTGATTTTTGATAATACAGCTGGCAAGGCTGAATTGATTGCACAAAAAACGTTAGGTAACGATATTGAAGTTATACATAAAATCAAGTTCGATAAACTCAAAAATAAGGAATCATGGGAGAACACACAACAACACCGACTCAGAAGAAGATTATAGACGCAATGGATAAAGTTTATGAAAAATTGATTGAGTCTAAAAAGAAAACTAACAGTGATTTAGTTGTCATGAAGGACGGTAAAATCGTAAGAATTAAAGCTAGTTCTTTATAAAATATTATTTCAATAACAAAAAAAGCCCTCAGGAATGAGGGCTTTTTTGTGGGATAAATTGGCTATGTTTTTATTAGGAAAATAACCGAACTAAATCTAATTTCGTATTATAGGAAAATGTAAATGGACGTTCTTTATATGAAGATTTTTTGCAAGGGGGTGTTTTATATAAAAAAGGTTTACAGAACCCTATAAGTACAAATACAACGGTCAAGAACTTCAAGTTGAATTAGAGCTTAACATGACAGCAATGGACTTTCGTCAATATGACAATGTCCTAGGTAGATTTAATTCTATTGATGCATTATCAGAAATGAACTACTCTATTTCATCGTTCGTCTTTTCCTATAATAATCCAATTTTCTGGTCTGACCCTACAGGTTTACTCTCACAGGCATTTGTAAATTCATTGTTGCAAAATAGTGCTGAAAATTCTTCAACAAAATGGGTTAATGATGGTGCTGGAAATTTTGACAAAAAGGGAAGTAATGGTTACGTGAACCCAGAAGGAGAATATCATGAAGGCCCTGGTAATGGAGAAATTTTACCTGAGGTTACCATTATTCCTAAAATTGGCGAAAGTAGAAATTGGGATAGAATAAGAGGAAATGCTTATTTGCACGGAAAGTACTATGAAGGTTGGAGAAATAAGCAAGATGCACAAAAATGGAATGAATTTCAAGATGGATTAGATGGATTAGGAAGTGTTCCTGGTTTTGGTGAGCCAGTTGATTTTATTAACGCTGCTGTATCAACAATTAGAGGAGATTACAGTAGAGCCGCTCTAAGTATGGCTGCAATGGTGCCAATAGCTGGTTCTTTGGCTACTGTCATAAAAATACAGAAACATCATATTATACCAAGAGCTGTTTATAGAGATGCAAGTAAAGCAATACAAGAAGTTATAGAATTAAATGGAGGTTTTAATCTCAAAAAATTACCCACTCCATTTCACGGGAATCATCCTCAATTTAATGCTTATGTTACAAAACAACTTGAGAATTTGCAGAGCATAACTCCTGGTTCAATCAAAGTTTTACAAAAGGATTTAAATAATATGATTAATGAAGCTTATGATAATTATAAAGCAACTGGAGGAATGGAAAATTTAAATGATTATTTTAGACAATTTAATGTAGATTAATTATGAATTATTATCAAATCGATAGAACTGCTGAGGCTAAAATCATCGGCATCAAAAATGGCACCTCTCAAGTAGAGCTAGATGAAAACTCTATTGAAAAAAATGACAAATATTTGGATTTCGAAAAACACTTTAATGGATTTAAAAAAGATTTTTGGCACAAACAATCAGATATTTTTAGTTTAAATACTCCTATACTTAAAGGTAAATTAAGAAAAGGCGCGAAAATTACTGACATTATGAGATATGGTCCTACTTATCAGTATCTTTTTAAAATGTACAGTAAAAAATATGTTGATATTATTAAAACATTTCATCTTGGAAATTTTAAAACTTTTGAATTTAAGATCGAAGATATTAATGAAATGTATTATTTATTGTTTATTGAATCTGTGACTTTAGATGAAATAATTTATGATAAGTCGACAATAATTTCGGGTCATAAAATAATGAAAAATGTAAAGTATCATATTATTAAGAATTCTATAGAATATATTGAATTCAATTCTCAATTTCCAACTGGCGGTTTTGAAAAACTTACCATACCTAAGAAGTATTCTGAAAGAGATATAATTCAAACTCAAGCAAGTTCATTACCTTTTTATTCAGAAAGACTAATTGATTTCTTGCTAGATTGTAATATAACAGGATTACAAATTGGATATAAAAACTCTATTCAATTGGAATTTGACTAATGAATTTGGTAATGCATAAATAATGCGTTTTCGAAATTATCTGTACTAGAACATTTTCGCTACGTTTCTTATAACAAAAAATGAAAAATATATCTATTAATAATGAACCTTTAGAATTAAGCATTAATAAAAAATATTATGTTATTGATGCCCTTTATTTGACTGACATAAAAAATGAGTTACTAAAAAATAATATTTTAGCTACAGATATCAGACGTGAAGTTTTTCCTTATACTGATACTCCTTTTGCTCAGTATAAACCAATTGAAATTGTTTTTTTTGTAAACCAAATTATTAAAGTTGATTACGATGAAGTCGTTTCAGAAGATTTCTCTTTTTTTTCGTCAGATACAGGACTAATAGTCTTTATTTTCGAAGATATACTGGTAGAGTTCTTAAAGGATTTCAATTATGAAGATTTAGTTGATTCAGAGAATGAACTAATAGATGAAAAATATTGGGAACAATTGGTTTCAAAATTCAATTCCACGGAAGTTGGGTTAGTCTTAGCTAATGCAGATAAAGAAAATGAATTTGACGGAAGTGGAACTTATAAAATTATTTAATGAATCTTTCACACAACCTGTTCATCAAAATCCAGGTTTAGTACGCAAATCCGGTTGGCAGTAATGAGTAAATATTTTTCGATAAGTTGGATTGACAAGCCAGTGGGGCCAGTTGCATTTGGTCCAGAAAACTCTAAACTAAATTTTGAATTGACAGAAGAATTAGTCGGGTGTAATAAATTACCTTTTGACTTAATGATTAAAAAAGTTAGTCAATTAAAAGACAGTGTAGAAGAAAGTAACGATTTATCCGATTTAAATATAATATGGGAGGATTATCTTCCTAATAATATTGGTTTTGCATTAATGTCAGATAGATTAAAAGCAATTGTCGATCTACATTTAACAGGGCAAGAAGATATCGATTGGATAAATTGTAAAGTCTGGGCGAATGCAACATTTAAAATTTATTACATACTGAGATTTAATAGAAAATTAGATGTTCTCGACATCGAAAACACAAAGTATATTCCAAATTCAAATAGAATTTTAAAACCATGTTATTCTTTATTAAAAGTCAACTTTTATAATGTATTTCATGAAGAATTATCAGATAATTTATGGCAAATAAATATTTTTATAATTATTTCTGAAAAGCTAAAAAAAGATATACAAAAGGGCAAATTAACTGGAATTGAATTTGGAAAAGTGACAGTAATTTAAAAAGCTCGAATTTGTTTCTTTTATTAATTTCTTTTAAATTTTAAATAATGAGTAGTTCAAAACAGTTAAACTTTTTTATTACATCGGAAGACTATAATTCAATGGATAGTTTTCTTAAAGAATGTAGTGCATTAATTTTGGTTAATGATAATACTGAAAAGCAAAAAAATATAAATATTTCGATAAATGATTTAAATGAAGATATTAAGCAGATTTTTTTAACAAAAAAAGACTTTTTAGATAAGGTTATAATTAAAACGATAGATGATATTTCTTATTATTACATCACCGCAAGTTTATTGCTTGAATTTAGTTTAGGAGGATTTTTTCCGTATGATAAAAATTCGTTGCAAAGTGGCCGCTTTTATTATATTAAAGCATACTACGATGAGAACGGTGATTCTATTTCTAAGTCTGAAGATTTCACAAGCTGGTGTGATGAAATCTTTAGAAAATTTAAAAAGATTTTCTTAAAAAAATATTCTAACAATTGTTACTGTTCTGAGTCTGCAATTAAGTGGATAGAATTAAATAATGCTGTATTGAATAATGGAGGACAACAATGGTCAAAGCGTTAGGAAAAGATGGTAAATATTTAGATAGAAAATCAAATAAAAATGGAACTTCTGTAAAGAGAACCTAGGGCTATTCAAACGATAAACAATGCAACAAAAGGTGAGGCTAAAGGTAGTAACAGAACAATATTTGTTCCATATAATTAATTTTAAATTATGATTTCAAAACAACTTAATTTTTTTCACTCTAATAATGATATTGAGAAATTTATTACTTACTTTAGAAAGAAAGGTTTTGCGCTATATCCTTATTTAGTAAATCATCTGGATGAAATAAAACAGGAAGAAAAACTGGATAAACAAAGTAAGATAGAAATTATCTATGATTCAAATCAAATTGAATATAAATTCATCGAAAAACAAAGATATTATTTATTTAATCTTGAAAAATCTTATGCAATAGAATTTTTATTATGTACTCCTTCAGAAGATAATAAAATAGAAGCTGGTCGTCTATATTATACTCCCAAATATTATGAAGACGGTAAACAAACTTTAAAAAGTGATCATTTTGTAAATGAAGCTAATAACCTTTTAAAAGATTTTAAAAAAAAATTTTTGAAGAAAACGGAATATAGTGAAAACTGGTTTTTTACAGAAGATATAAATAATTTATTTAAGAAAAAACTTGCCGAATGGGCACAAAATAATAACGTAATAAAATTAGGTTAGTGGAAAAATAAAACTCCAACTTGACAATCTAAAAAAGGATTAACTCCATCTGCAAGTGAAACGAACGTTGACCATGCTAAAAGAAAAATATGGAACACCAGATAATGGCCAAGTATTATGTAGAGGATGTAATTTAATAAAAGGATAATGAAAGAAGCAATAAATGATAAAGTAATGTTCGTTTACTATGATCTCGAAGGACAAATAGCAATGGAAAGTGTTTGGGCTGTAAAAGAGGAAAATGGATACAGAATTAAAAATATTCCTTTCTTTGCTCCGAATATTGCTTATGATGATTTAATAAGTGTTGAAGATGATGATGGGGAATTATTTTTTGACGATATCATAGATGAATCAGGAAATAGTACAATTCAAATAATAATTAATAACGAAAGTGACATCGACTACATCACAAAAAAAATTGAAAGTTTTGATTGTGGTTGGGAAGAAAGTCATTTAAAAGGATATATTTCTGTAAATGTTCCTAAAGAAATTAGTTATCTGCCAGTTAAGAGTTTTTTAAGTAATGAATTAGAAAATAAAAAATTGGATTTTAAAGAGGCTTGTATGGCGCACAATATGTGATGGAAATGATTAGAAGCGAATTTTTAGAAATTATAAAAACGAACATTCATAAAAATGACTACCATCTTACATTAGTGAATGGTGGTCAAAATCCTGAATATTCTTATTGTATCGGATTAACTGAAAAATTTGGTTTTGAATTAATAATTGCAGGGGGATTTATTTCTCTTGAGAACAACGAATCAATATTTAGATATGTATATCAACAATTGCAATCTGGATCACATGTAGATTCAAAGTTTATATTATCTGATAATACTTTTTATTTAAATAAGGTAGATTCATCTTGGTGTGAAAAGCTAATGCTGGGTGTTTATGATTATTATAATGTTGATAAGATTATGGCTTATCAACATTATTCCAGAGAATAGAACATTGGATACACCATTATTGTCGCAGCCTATTATTGCAAACGATCCTATTTGGAAATGGATTGACATGGATTGGAATATTAATGTTCCTAAAAATTCTTATGTTATAACAGATATCGATTCTCTAAAAGGTAAAACAATAGTAGAACTAATGAGGTGGGAAGATCATGTATGGGAAATGTTTTCAGGTCCAGGTCCAGATTTTAAAGAAGAAGATATAAGGATAGTCCCAGGTACAATATTAGGAATTGATGATACACTGCGACGAACAGTAAATTTGGATATTGGGAAAGGCTTATGGCGAGAAAATAAAGATTCTGAATGGAACAATTGGGAATAAAACCCAGCTTATACTGCAATTGGAAATGGAGTGAGTGCCAGACATAAGCCTTTAATAACGACACTTAGAGCGGTTGGAAATATTGGATTTGGAGCAAACATGTTACATGCGAAACCACCCATAGCGGGGCGTAATTTTTGGTATGGCATAATCATGAATAAGGCTGGTCAATATAACCAGTCCCAAAATGGTGGCAATGGGTATAATCGATATTTTCCTTATTTTGGAGAGCATTCATATTCTGGAGGGTACATTTATTACGGATATTATAAACAATTTTACAAACAATGAGAAAATTTTTAATCTTTATACCTATAATAATTTTAGGTTGCGTAAATAAATTACAAGAAGATCGCTTGTATTTGAAAGAAATAAAAACAAAAAATAAGGTTATAGAATGGTTTTATTATTCAAATGTTAGTTCAACTAGTGCCGACTATGTATTACTCTATGATACAATAAATGGTGAAAGCGACACAATTATTAATTCAACAAATATAAAAGATATCCGTTTTTCAAATGATACAATTACTTTGTTTTTTTATGGTAAGCCAAAAAAATATGATGATTATTTAATAATTAATAAAACAATCGAGTATTTTAAAATTAAAATTGATACGAATTCAGTATCTAAAGGGCCAATACCAAGTAGGGAGTCTTATTTAAAAAAATAATTTTTTTGTAGTGTCTAAAAGCGGTAATATATCAGATGTATTGGTGGTTAATTTTTCCTTATACTGATACTCCTTTTGCTTAATACAAACCAAGTAAAAATGTTTTTTTTGTAAACCAAATTATTAAAGTTGATTACGAAGAAGTTGTCTCAGAAGATTTCTCCTTTTTTTCGTCGGATACAGGACTAATTCCCAGATGGATATAAAAGAGTGCGAAAAAATAAATTTAACAATTACACTATGAAATTTTTCTATTTAACTTTATTATGCATGTTTTTATCTTGTTCAAAGAATGAAAACATATCAAAAGAATTACCAACTCAAAATTTTTGCGGATATGGTGTCATAAAATTTTCTAAATCATATAGTGGCTCGATAAGATACATGGAATTTTATCCAATATCTAAAACACAACATCCTGATTCCATTTTGGCTAATAAACTTAAAATCTCTATTAAGAATGGATTAATTATTAGAGGTGATAATTCTACAAAATTATGGCAGGATTTAATACAAACTAATAATTTGAATCCAGACGAGTATGGGTATTACAAATCTTTAATTTTTTTAGATCTATCAAATAATACATTAGAGTATGATTATAAAAATCCAATTTCAAATGAGGTTTTGATACAAAAAGAAATTTTTCAAACTAAGACATTTGATTATATCAAAGGGGAATTGGTAATTTCAAATTATAAAATTCTTCATTCCTTGTAAATTACCACGCTCTCCAAGTGTTGCAAAGCCATTGTGCAAAACAATTTGGAGAGCGAAGTAAAGAAATTTGAAGAAGCAGGTTGCGGATGGGAGCAAGATTCGTATGGTGGAAAAATAGTAGGTATGGAAACTTACAAAGAATTATGTAAAAAGGCTAATTGGAATTTTAAAGATAATATTCATAAATATAAACCGCCCGCTGCAGTTGGAAGTCTAATTCCAATACCAATTGTTGGAACAGTTGCAGGAGCCATTGTTGGAGGAGTTGCAGGATATTATGCGAGTGAAACAGCAGGAAATTTAGTAGAGAATGCTTATGAATAATATACAAATGAAAACAATAATAATAGAGAAAAATAAAAATTACTTCAGAAGAATTGCAATAATACTATTGATGATTTTTGTCTTATGTGGACTGGTAATTTTTTTACGCTATCCTTCCGAACACACCTATTTTTTACTTCCAACAAAAAATGCGGTAATTATATTTTCTATAGTTGGTATAATAACTTGTGCTTTGATAATATTTTTACTCATAAAAAGTGTTTTTCGAAAAGATATTTTCTTAAGAATTGACGAACAAGGTATATTTAATGGTTTTTTCTTATATTCCAAAAAGCTTATCAAATGGGAAGAAATCAGTAAGATAGAAACAATTAAATATAATTATAACAATTACATAGCAATATTTTTAAAAGAAACTCCAAATAATGAAAAAGGTATTAGTTCACTTTTTTTTAAAATAAATGAAAAATCTATGGGTACACCTTATATAATTACTTCTGGGGATTTAGATTGCTCTTTCGACGAATTAGAACGATTAATCTTAGAAAGCTTTAATCAGAGTAAACAAATTAAAAATTAGTACAGCACTATAATCATTAAACAAACTCGACGTATCGTATATGTCCACGTTAGATAGTGCAGAATTATATTTTGTACCTAAAAAAGAGAGGAAGCAAAATAACTCAATACTAGAAAAGCCACTTCAATAAACGGAGTGGCTTATTGGATGGAGTGGTTCCTAAATAGGAACTTCAACAGTTGAAGAAGCTTATAAATAAAAAATATGAAACAAAAAGAAATTAAATTAAGTAAAAGAAAGTTAATTTTTCTTTTACTAGCATCTATTGGGTTTGTTATTATTAGTTCTGCGTTTATTATATATCCCGAACGCTTTATTTCATTTATCTTTTTTAATGAAAGAGTAATTAAAAATATAGGATTTATGGGGCTTCCCTTTTTTGGATTAGCTTCTATATTGTTAGTAAAAAAATTGTTTGACAACAAACCAGGATTAATTATAAGTGAAAAGGGAATAATAGATAATAGTAATTCTAGTTCAATAGGTTTGATAAAATGGTCAGACATTACTGAAATTAGTTTGAGTAGAGTTATGTCAACGCAGTTTTTGTTGATTAAAGTAAGTAATCCAGAAGATTATATACAAAAGGCAAATCAAATGAAGAAATTGTTATTAAAACAAAACTTAAAAACCTATGGTACACCAATTACAATAACATCAGTAGGCTTACAATGTTCTTTTGAAGACTTAGAGCAAATGATTTTGGAAAGCTACAATCAAAACAGGTAATCTGATTATATGTTTTAAATAGTAGTATTTTGATAATGTATCAGATGTGTTGATAAAAAAGAAATACTAAATTCCATTTAATAACAAATACCCGCTCTCCGAACAGTTCTAATGAAAAGCTCCGCAAATATCTCTAACTTTGCGCAATTTTTTTATCTGTTATAAAAACGTTAGGTCCTCAAAAGTCTCCTGACTTTTACGATTATGTTCTAAATAATAAAACATAAGACGTTAATAACAACAATTAGAATGCATACTAATTAATGGTTATCTAAAAGTAGTATCAAAATGATAAGGTTTTATCATTTTGATATACTTAGGCTTAAATACGCTCTATACAATTTGAGTTAGTAGTAAAACAGCAATAAAAAAAATGATACTAAACACCATTACATTTATAGCCTTTTCTTTGCGCTGCATCGACTTATTGGACATATAATCCTTTGTAATTTCCCTGCTTCTTGTTTTATTTTTTTTCATATCGTGTGTGAGTGTGTGTTTGATTGCATCAGAAAAAATACAAAGCCTATGCCAAAAAAAGAGTACGCTTTATTTGGAGATCCTACCTAAAATGGAAAGGAATATTTTGCGCAAAGCCACCAGTATTCTCTTAGATAAGGCACGGCTTAAATTTAAATTTATAAAACTGCAAAGGAGGAGATAATTTGTTCTGAATTGTACCTTATTTCTACCTCGATAGCAGCAAACACTAGATTATTATTTTCTGCATCGGGGCGCTGTATTGCTCTGTAACAGCAAGCAATACCAGTATTTTTAAGATCACTTAAACCCAATGTCATTAAGTTAATAATTATGAGAAAAAAGTCTCATGCAGATTTTAGCGGAATCAAATAGAAAAATCCGCAGAATCCGCAGAATCTGCGTGAAAAATTTTCTTAGCTTAATGACTTTGGGCTTAAACCAACAGACCAATCATTGACAAATCACCACTCACTTTCCATTCAGACCGAGGTATACAATACGCTTGTGGGGAATTTGTTACTGCATTAAGTACTTGAAAATTAATTACCAATAAACCTCTATATTCGTTACTTACAGTAATTCTTTTAATACTTTTTTACCATTTTCATTATCCGGATTTAACTCAACCGATTTTTGATACATCTTAATCGCATCATCCTTTTTACCGCATTGGAGCAATGCCTCCCCATAGCTATCATATATATTTGAGCTATTTGGAAAAATTAATGCCGCTGAAGCGAATGTTAGCAAAGAATTGTCTGTTTTTTGAAGTCTAAGAAATTGATATCCCAATCTATTAAAATCTCTCTCTGTTGCTTCGTAAGTGTCTGGATTTTTTAAATATTCTCCAATTAATTCATTTGCTTTTTCTTTTTTTCCACTTTCAAGCAAACTGCCGTAGACTCTCGAGAGATTCTGCAATGGCATTTTATAAGGCTTCTTATCTATTAATTTCAAAACTTCATTGGCTGTCACGAAAACCGGATTTGCTGTATTAGACAGCAAAATAACCGTGTTGTTTTTAGTAATGTTATGCATCAAAATTGAAGTAAGTCCAGTAATGAGTCCATCATGAAAAACTATTTTTTCATTAGTATCAGTAGTGTAGATTTGCCATCCCAAACCATAGGCTATCTCTTTTTCGTCAAAACGATAAGAAGCAATTTTTCCATTATTAAGCTTTGTCGGCGTCAGTGCTTCTTCTAATTCTTTCTTGCCTAAAAGCTGGTAGCTAAATAATGCTTTTTGGTACTTATGCAAATCCAGAGCGGTACTTACAATACTTCCACCTCCATAAAAATTGCTTTTCTCATAGATTAAAAAAGTTTCTTTTAAGGTTTGAACATTCACTACGTTCGTAGAATAAAAGTTTGGATAAGTGTACAATTCTACTTGATTTGGTTCTTTAAGCTTTCTATTTTTTGGAAGAAATGAATCTTTCATTTTAGCAGGAATGAAAACATTTTTTAGCATATAATCTCCAAAACTAATTCCGACTATTTTTTCTACTATTAATGCCGCAAGACAGAAATTAACATTATTATATTCCCATTTGTCTCCTGGAGCAAACGAAAGTGGCACTTTATTTTCGATTAATGCCGGTATAATGTCTTCATTAGAAAAAATTTTTTCCGGATTTTCTTTTATTGCCTTATCAAATAGATGATATTCTTGCCCCAATCCGGAAGTATTGCTTATTAGATGCCTGATACTGACATTTGGATAAGGGAAATCCGGAAGATATTTTTGTACTGGATCATCAATCTTCAATTTACCTTTTTGTTTAAGTTGCAGAATTGCTACCGCAGTAAACGTTTTTGATACCGAAGCAATTGGAAATTGCGATTTTTCATTGATTTTTTCTTTCTTATCGATATTGGAATATCCATAAAAATTTGAAAAAGTATTTTCTCCTGATTTGGAAACTAAAACACTGCCATAAAAAAGATCATTTTTAGCAAGCGTTGAAAAGAAATCTTTTATCTCTTGTCCTGAAATAGTACTTGTAAAAAGTAAAGCTGTAAAGTAAAGAAATATTTGTTTTTTCATTTTTGATTGATTGATTGATTGATTGATTGATTGATTGATTGATTGATTGATTGATTGATTGATTGATTGATTTTAAACGAAAATAATAAAATATTATTACTACAATCGTTTTTCCGGATTTATATCCCAGTTGTTTTGCAGAAGGCTTCTCCAAATCATACCAAAATGGATTAATCTTGTCACGCGAAATTCTTGCACTAATGTACGCTAAGACACTGGCCGAGGGCATACACGGCGTCTGTCATGATAGACATTCGTAGCGAAGAGTCATTGACAATTAAAAAACACTTCATTGGACATCAGTGTATTAAAGGGAATTTAGAACATAAAATCAACCCAAATATTCCTTTAAAATGCTTCTTTTTTAACTACCCAAAAATCAATTACAAAATAAATTTTAAATTTATGTTTATTTAATTGACATATCAATTATATTTGCATCAAACAAAATAGAGATGAAAAACAATACCCCAACAGGAACAGTACTTTATTCGCTGGAACAAGCCATAAAAGAATACAGAAAAATTTCGCAAAAAAACATCAGCAAAATTGTAACCGATATAACTGTTGATCAATGTTTAGTGCTAATAATCCTCAATAAAAACTCTGATTATTCTCAAAAAGAAATCGCTAATCTTATTTTTAAAGACAATGCCTCCATTACAAGAATAATTGAATTAATGGTGAAAAAAGACTATCTAAAAAGGGAAATAAATGAATTTGACAGAAGGAAATTTAATCTCAAAATAACAGAAAAAGGACAAAATACCATAGAGCTATTATCACCAGTTATAACACATAATAGGGAAACTGCTCTAAATGGATTAACTACTAATGAAATTGAATTCCTTGACAAAATCCTCAATAAAATAATCTCCAATTGTAAAACCAGCTAAAATGAAACGTATCATCACTTTATTGCTATTAGTACTAACAACATCTTTTTATTCGCAAAAAACAATAGCGACAAGAACAGAAGTCAATCTTACTGAATTAGAAAAAAAAGATATTTTAGACTCGCTAAACAAAAAGCTTATAGAATTTTATATACGTCCCAACGCGGTACAAAATATAAAAACAAAGTTGAGTGAAAACTATAAAAAAGGCAAGTATAGTAAAAGTTCAAATCCGAAAGAATTTGCCTCTATGCTCACAACAGATATTGTAGATATTAGCAAAGATTTGCATTTTAATGTAATTTACGATCCACAATGGATAAATGATCAATTGAAAAGCAAAGATAATCTTTTGCGAAAAAAAATTAGAGCTCAAGAACTTATAGAGGCGAAAAAAAAGAATTTTGGTTTTCAACAAACACGAATATTGGAAGGTAATGTGGGCTATCTGGAATTTACCTATTTTCACGATCCGGTCGAAGCAAGTGAAGTCGCAACAACCGCGTTACAGTTTTTAAGCAACACAGATGCCTTAATTATAGATCTACGCAAAAATAATGGTGGAGCAATGGAGATGGGGCAATTTATCAGCAGTTATTTGTTTTACAATAAAGATTTACCGCTCTATAAATATTATTATTACGAAAGTGGGAGAAAAAAAATAGATCGAGAAATGTGGTTGTTACCTTCTGTTCCCGGCAAACGATTAGATGAAATTGACATTTATATTTTGACAAGTGGCGTAACTTTTTCCGCTGCTGAATGGATGAGTTATTCTCTTCAAAACCTAAAACGTGTCACTATTGTTGGAGAGCAGACAGCTGGTGGCGCCCATCCGATTGATCGAAAAATAATAACAAATGGCTTTTCTGTAAACATACCTTTTGGAGAAGTAACAGACCCTATTACAAAAACAGATTTTGAGGGTCGCGGCGTCACTCCGGATGTACCATGTAAAAGTGAAGATGCTGTGAATGTAGCTCATCTTTTAGCCTTACAAAAATTGTCATCCAAAAATAAAGATTCATTACACTCTATTGATTGGATTATTCCGGTTATTAAAAACAGACAAAAGCCAGCGATTATAGATCCCGAAATTCTAAAATCATATCAAGGAAAATATGGAAAAAGTGAGCTGGTCTATGAGAATTCCAATTTGTATTATAAATGGAATAATACGGTTAGCTTTTTACTTACTCCTTTAGAACAAAATTTGTTTCTGGTAAATGGGATAGATGAATTTCGTATAAAAATAATTTTAGAAAAAAATTCCATCACTGGAATTAAAAGGATTTATCAAGATGGACATGAGCGAATGTATTCCAAAGAATGATGCCGGTGATCTTAATGCTATAAGTACTAATAATAAGCCCCTTAATTTTATAAGACGTTTATTGTTAGTAGTATTATTTATATCAAAAATTGCACAAGATAACACTATAGCATTGTCTAAAATTTGCGATAACTTCATGCAACAAATATTGAACAACGAAACAATAATCTTTAAGATTCTTTAAAATAGTCTTCCATCGCTAAACTCCAATTTTCATTTAAAATATAACTAATGTCATCTTTAGCGTCACTTATTTCTTTTATTGAAAATTCCATTAATTCTTTATAATTAAAATCTTCTGGTACATTTTGATTGTATAGGCCTTCAACCATTTCTTTAAAAAGCAATTCGTTGTTCATCGTTCTTTCAAGATTAAAGAACGCAATATCAAAGAAAGACTTCATTTTCATTTGTAATCGGTTGAAATAATATTCATGATACAACCAAATGGCAGATTGAAGAATAGGAAAGTCATCAGCGCTTTCCATTAGTGTCCTTAACTGACTTATAAAAGAGGTATATTTAATAAAACCCCAAACTCCTTGTGCTAAAGCGGATTTATCCTTTGATGTAATTATTTGACTTAATTTTTCGAATGATTTTAAACTTTTAATAACATCCGAAATATCGTATTCACCATAACTAACGTAATCTAGCATTGCCAAAAAAACGTCAACATCATCATCATTTTTTAAGAATCTGTTTAAACTGATATATTCATTAAAAATTCGTAAACTTTCCTCATTTGTTTCTCCATTATATTCCATTTCATTTAACGAAAATTCGCAAGTATATCCAGCTAATTTATAAGGATAGTTTATTCTGTAGTACTCCACTACAGCTTCATAAGACATTATTTTATTAATTTCTTGTCTTAGGTCATTATTGAATTTTCGAGGTATAAATCCAGCGAATACGGCAATTAATAAAAAGTTATAATACCCTATTAACTCATCCGTCCAAAATCGTTGTTGAAGTTCAAGTCCGTAATAACTTCTTTTTTTATGATCATCCAGTAAAGCATATAAGTCAATCTTTCTATTTTCTAGAATTAACTGATTTATCAATTCAAATCCTTTCGACGGCATCTTCTTTTCATAAAATTCGGCCTTTAAAGAATCGTAATTTCTGTCTGTATTTTCCATAAATACTTAGTTTAGATGATAGACTTAAGCAAGTCCAATGGTTCTATAAAACCACTTTTGGGTTTACAAACAGAGACATGACTTGTCTCTGCTAAAACAATCGGAGCTATATCATTTAGATAAGGAATATTTCTGACTACTTTATCTCCCTTAGCATAGACAACTAATTTTGCTTTAGTACAATCGCCTTTATTTTGATTTTGAAATTCGTGAGTCCGTTCCTTTATGTAATGTATAATACCTTCCTCAGTATTATCTAAATCATTAAGAATTGGATATCTTAGTTTAGCAAAAATCCCAAGTAATCCGGTTAAACCAGGTAAAGCTTGCATTGCCAAGTTAATAATGTTTGCTCCATGATGAGCCGGTGCAAACAATGCTAAAGTAACTTTATCAGCCCATGTCTTATTCTCATTGATCGCAAATATTAAAGCTTGTCTTGTCAAAATTGCTCCGAGAGAATGAGCCACTAAAATAATCCCACTATAGTTTCTTTCAGGCAATCCTTGTGCAATGGGCAAAATATGGTTGGCTACTGGATTTTCGACAAGATTTAAAAATTTGAAAAGTTCTCCGGAATGATCACCGGCTTGCCCTTTAAAAGTATCGTATCCGTAAAAAATAATATCAGATTTTGCAAACTCTTCTTCTGATGTAATATAAGTTGGGAAATTATTCCATGTTCCTATAGAAGTGCCACCAAAACCATGAATAAACACAATTAGATTTTTAGGCTCACTATAACTGAAAAAACCTTGCGAATTTAATCCGTGTTTTTGAATTCCAATACTAATAGTATGATTTGACATTTTCTAATTTTAAAGTTATTAGTAAAAGCTACTGATTTTCAATTCATTTCATATAAGTTTAGAAAAGTATTGAAAATTAAAAAAAATATTCAAAAACGCGTTTTTCAACCTGTAGTATTAATATAAAAACAATAGAGTTTTAACAACTATCTGAGAATTTATAGTGAATATATTTTATAGCTTGGAAATATTTAAAAGTAAAAAATAAATTACATATACAGCACAAGTATAAATACCCTTTTCTTTATTTTAAAAATTCTTATTTACTGCTAAATAACTCGAGAGTTTGCTCAAAAATCTAATTCAAAATTTACTTTATTTACTTACTTTTTTAGCTAATTCCATAGCGTTATACACATTTAGAACTTTTCCTGTTTTTGATAGCTCAGAGAATGGTGCTTTTTTGTCGTTTGTTCCCGGAACAATAACATTTATATCATATGCCGTACCTGAATCTAAAATAATTTGTTTAACCTCTTTTACAGTAAGTTTAGGGTAATAGGACCAAATCAATGCAGCGGTTCCACAAACCATCGGGGCTGCAAATGAAGTCCCTGATTCAAATTTATAGATGTTTCCTGCTCCCGTGGTGTAAATTTCATCTCCAGGTGCAAATAAGTCTACATTCTGCTTACCATAATTTGAAAAATCAGATACAAATTTATCCCCTAATTGTTGAGTCGTTGAACCTACATTAATAAAATTGTCATAGATCTCCACGGTATCATCATTATTAAGGTCATTTGGATAGTTAAGGAAATTATCTAAATTTTGGCTATCATTCCCAGAACTATGCACAAGAAGAACATTATGATCCTGGGCATATTTAAAAGCATCTATTACCCAATCTTTATGCATAGAAAACTCCTTGCCAAAAGACATGTTAATTATTCTAGCTCCATTATCAACAGCATACCGGATTGCCATGGTAATATCTTTGTCATGTTCATCACCGGATGGGGAAATGTTTAAAGGCATAATTTTCACATCAGCAATTCCTTTTATGCCAATAGCATTACTCCTATTTGCTGCAATAATACCGGATACCATCGTATTATGATCCTGAATAGTTCTTACACCCTTTATAGTATTGCTGATTTTATTATTACCGTATCCTTTTTCTAAAACCGTTGGATTGTCCCCAATAGGAAGTCGTTCATTGTATGCTAAATTTAAATTTTTATTAACTACAGAATCTAATTGAACTTCTTGATCTTTTACATCATCAAAAGTTTTTTGATTAACTTCAAGATTACTCATCATAAAAAACACAAGTGCGCCAAGATCTTTGTCATTATCATCTCGTCTCTGGCGGTATTTTTTATTATTAATTTTGTATTTATTATACATGCTGTCCAATTGCTGATAAGTATAATCCTCTTTAGGAAAAAAATGTTTTAAAGTATCTTTTACCAAGGGATAAATTGCTACACCATGTATTAAAGACTTGTGCCAGTTTTTATAATACTTATTTTTTTCCTCAAATGTTTTTAACGCTCTTTGGTATACTTTAAACTTGTACAAATCTTTAGTTTCGATTTGGGTTTCTTTTTTATCCTTAAATAATGTTTCCCATTCATTGACTATACGTACATATTCATATCGGTTCCATACCACGTAACCTCCACTTTTGGTACCTGTAAAACTCCAGCCGTTGCAATCGTCTATATACCCGTTGTTATCATCATCGATACCATTATCTGGAATCTCTTTTGCATTTGTCCAGATTACACCTTGTAAATCTTCATGTTTTAAATCAATTTGGGTATCAATAACTGCAACAATAATGTTATTATTTTTTGGCTTCTTTTTATTTTGTGCATACCATTTATCCAAAGAAATTCCAGGTATATTATCCTTTTGAAAATCCTTTTTATACCATGTTTTTTGATCTGGAATAGCGAGTTGTTTTTCTGTATCTGGTTTTAGAGTAGTAACTTTTGAATGCTTCGTTGATTTACATCCTATTAGGATTACTATAAATAATGATAAGATATAAAGTGATTTCATTTTAAGATCGCGGTTTAGACAAGTTTCTGTCGTACATAATAATAGTTCCTGCCACGGCCACATTTAAACTTTTTTCGGATTTAAATTTCACTAAATAATGGCATTTATCCATTACTTTTTTGGATAAGCCATGATCTTCAGCTCCTAATAAATAAACACAACGTCTTGGATGTTCGAAGGTTTCTAAATCGCAGGCATTTTCATCTAATTCAACACCAACCAATCGCGCTCCTTTTGGCAGGTTTTCAAAAAAAGCTTCAAAAGTATCATAATGAAAATAAGGAATTGCTTTTACCGCATCATGAGTATCGCAGGCTTGTTTGGCATATCGATTCCCGATGGTAAATATAAAAGTAGCACCTAAGTTTTGAGCAGATCGCCACAAAACACCCAAATTTTCAGGAGTTTTACCATTTTGTATCCCTATCCCAAAATATTCATTTATAAAGTTATCATTCATAAGGGCAAAAATACAAACTGTAAGTAGATAAATCAATTTTTTATTAAGTTGAAACGAAAGTCTGGGATTGGTTATTTAGTACTGCAATTTTAGGAGATACCTATTTAGAAAAATAAGCCCTATAAAAGTTAATGATGCCGCTTTTTGTTTAAAAACTCTCTTTGAAGCTATTGCCCTTTATGCGATTACAGGTCAATTATGATTTGCAAAATGTAAAGGTAAAATGAATAATTGCTAAATAGGTTAGTCTAGATAAAAAGTTTCAAATCTAAAATTTACACATTTTCTTAGTAGACCTCCTCCCTTTTGAATTCTCAATAAACAAAGGAAAATCACTTATTGCATTGGAAAGTAACCTCATAAAATAACAGCAAAATCACTCTATCCCACCTTACACCATCAAAACCTTTTAATAAACTCCATCATATCACCAATAGTTTGTATATCTTCTTTTTGAGTATTGCCGAGTGCTCTAACTTTTTCAATGTGCAGCAGACTCGTTAACATTGCTTTTTGTAAACCGTTTAACGGATCTTTGCTTGTATCGGGCTCAGGAAGTAATTCTTCCAGACTTATGTGAGATGGAATATCGGGCCAATCTGTTCTTTTTTGATTCGAAAAAACCTCTGTAAATGGCAAAACACTAGGATCTTTATCTCTGTCGGTTAACGCATCCAATCCCCATTTCTGACAAGCGGTTTTTATGAATGAGGTGTGCTCAAACTGTCCGTTGATAATCGTATTTGGTTGGATATACGAGGATACCATTATCATAGGAACTCGAATGCCCAGACGATCAAAAGTGAAATCACACTGCCCTTTCATACCGGGAACAGGTGGTACTGTTGCAGGCGGATATACATGGTCAAAACAGCCACCATGTTCATCATGAGTGATGATAAAAAGTATTTTATCTCGCTTCGGACTATTTTTCATGGCATTGTACACTTCGCGAATCAATTCATCACCTAATTTTACAGTTCCCGTAGCTAATTTGTGATTCACTGCAGACGGATGTTGATCATTGTGTTTGTCAAGAAATTGAGGCTCCACGAACGAATATTGCGGAAGACTTCCAAATTTCAAATCAAAGAAAAAATCAAGATGTCCGTGTGTTTTGTCTTTTCCGTCTCCAAATCCATTGACAATATTGGTGAGGCTCAGAGGCGCAATAGGCGAATAAACTTTCCATGAAACATCCTTGTCATTCATGCGGTCAAAAATGGTGGGAAGAGGCCAAACCTCTTTTATCCACGAATCCATATCACTGAAATCGCCATCAATACCGGGAAAACCGGTTCCGTCTTCCTCAAGCGGATTAACCACTTTGCCCCCCGAACTGGCTGCGTGCCAAAACGCCCGATTGCAATAGGTTTGACTGGGCACCGCACAATACCAATGATCAAAAACTGCAAATTCCTTAGCCAAAGTAGCCATTGCCGGAATCTGATCCGGCTGAAAACACTGCATGATTACCTCATACTGTTCGTAACTTGGGTCATCAATACCATAAGTAGCTCTAAGATTACTTTCATAATCGTTAACAAATCCGATCATCCCCCCGGGTGTGGGTACAGGAGTAGGCAGGTTGTAAGGTGGTGTCATTTTATACTCCGGCAAACCAACATTGCAAAGCGGGTCAATCGTATTAAAAAGTTGTGTATTTACATGCGGATATTCCTCACCCGGATCGGGATAAGGCACCGAATAGTTCATAGCGCGTGAAGGGGAAATACTCGTCTCTCCTGAGTTATTGATAACTCTTGGAGGAATAGGGTTCGCATAGTCAACTGCGGGGTTGTAAAGCCCTTCAAACGACTTATTCGCTGGTACTTCATCATTTTCATAGAGGAAGCCTAAAAGATTATCGAAAGAACGATTCTCGAGCATTAGAACTACAATGTGGTCAAAAGTATCCAGACCGTCAAATTGGTTTTCGTTTTCCATTTTTAACTGTTTTACATTACAACTTAACTGTAAATTAAAATAATTAAAATCAAAGTTGTACACGTAGTTTTACGTGTTTATGAAGCGTGTTTTACAACTGTTAAAAAAACCAATAAATACTGTGCTCCTATTCAGAATCCAGTCCAACAGTTTTAGGTTTTTATGAAAATTCTTTCTTTGAGATTGGGAATGGCTCTCGCAAAGTCACGAAGTCGCCAAGTTTTATTTGTTTTTGCTCATTGCTAGAGGCAATTTTCAGTAGCAAAGAATTAAAAATAAAAAAGAAGAAAAGAAGAAAAGAAACTTTGCGACTTCGCGACTTTGCGAGATTATTACGCACCCACAACCTTTGGACTTGATCCCAGCTTTAAGAAACTATGAAGCTTTACAGGATTCAAAAAACTCATACGCTCTTTTTTCTGCATAGGAATACATCGAATTGCGCAGTGGAAAAGCGCAATGTCCGCCATATTTTGGGGTCTCCAGATACACATAAGCACTGTCACCCGCTATTGTTCTCGGATAACATCTTTCTCCTAAAAAAGGATCGTCAAGCGAATTAATAATGAGCACCGGAGTGGTAATATTTTTAAGCGAAAATTCCGGAGAAACACGCTGATAATAATCATCCCGACTTGCAAAACCATGCAGAGGTGCTGTAAAATAATGATCAACTTCGTCAAAAGAAGAAATTTTATCGATCTGATCGCGGTTTATAAAATCCGGAAATTGTGCTGCTTTGTGCTTTAGCTTTCGTTTAATATCGATTGTAAAATTCTTTAAGTAAACTCTGTTAAATCCTTTTTTGAGTTCTGCTGCACTAGTTGCGATATGCGTTGGAACTGAAATGGAGACTGCCGCTTTTATTCGTTCATCCATTTTTATCCAACCCAAATAATTCAGAAGCTGCACCCCTCCCATTGAGTATCCGATTAAATATACCTCTTCAAAGCCTTTTCGTAAAACAAACTGCACTACTTCATCAAGATCATCCACAGCACCATGATGATATAGTCTCGGAAGCCTATTCATTTCACCCCCGCAAGTACGATTGTTCCAAGCGAAAACGGAGAAATCTTTCTCCTGAAAATAAGCTGCACAGCTATTATTGTACGTTCTTCGCGAATCTCCTTCTAAACCATGGCATAAAATCACTGCTTTTTTAGAATCCTTTAGAATAAAATCAATATTAATGAAATCGCCGTCGTTTAACTCCTGTTTTTCTCTTGTGTAGCCCGGAACATCAAATTTTTTAAACAGAGCAGCATAAATAGTAGAAATGTGCCTGTTACGGTACATTATAAAAGGCAAACTATATTCTGATTGTTCAATAATTGGCATACTAAAGAAGTTTTTATGGTGCTTGATACAAATTTAAGAAATCAATCAACATGTCATTTAATACTGTCGTTTTTATTTCGGTCACGCTCAAATATTTTCTATTAAAATTAATCAATTAGCATTTGAATAGCCCTCGGTTTTAATCAACGGTCGGATATGATTGATTGTATAGGCTTTAACCAAAACCTTAACCGTAAAATTTTAGCTAAAGCCTTGCATCGATATCTTTTAAATCCGTTGCTTAAAACCAACGGCTATTCAAAAAAACACAAAATAGAAGATTCAATAAAATAGTTTTTAAACTCAATACACTTTAATTACCTAGAGATGAATTACATAACAAAACATCCAACTTTATAATTTAATAAAAACAAAAAATTGGTCGGATCAATTGTGACAATCCATGTCCTCAGTCAAAAAAATCACTATTTTTGAGTAAACCTTCATTCATTTACTATGACCGATAAATCACAACTCCGTAGTTCTATATTCAGACATCTTGACGGCCTGGCTGTTGCCCCTGTTGCAATAGCATTGAAAAACAATGGAGTTTTAGATTTTATTCTGGACAAAAAGCAACTACAATTAGCACAGCTTACAACTGTTTTTAAAGCAAATGAAGGCTACCTGAATGTTGGTTTGAGGATTTTGGCATCCCAAGGTTTTTTAGATTATGAAGTGAATAATAGCACTCAGGAAATTACGATCCTGACAAATGAAAAGACAGAAACAGCCTTTTCGATGTTTAACCTGTATGAAGATGTGGTTGATTTACTAAAATTTTCGATTCAGTTTCATCCGCGTGTCTTTGAGGATGAACCGTTTGAAAAACTTAATGTTATTTTTGAAAAATACAAACAAAACTATGGAATTGAACAGGGCGAAGATTCGCTTGTAAACAGTATTCAAGACCAAATCTTAAAACACATTGAAGGCTATCTGATTGGGCCAACCATAGTCCGTTTGGCAATGAGCGGCATGTTTCATAAATATTTTATGGAGACTTCCTTCAAGCCGGAGGAATTTCATAAATCTCCTGAAAAATTTAAAAAAATATTAGACTTTTTTGTCCATCTTGGATGGTTCCTGGAGAAAAATGGCAATTATCAATTTACCGAAGTGGGTTTGTTTTATGCTAAAAGAGCCAGTGCCTATGGGGTTACCGTTTCTTATCTGCCAACCTTTGCGAAAATTGAAGAATTGATTTTTGGCGACGCGACCGTATTAAGAATGGTAACAGAGGGTGAAAATGAAATACATGTTGACCGTGAAATGAATGTATGGGGAAGCGGCGGTGCTCACGATACCTATTTTAAAGTTGTAGACGAGATTCTGGTTAAGCTTTTTAACCTGCCAATTGAAGAACAACCTAAAGGAATACTGGATATGGGCTGTGGTAATGGTGCATTTTTACAGCATATTTTTGAAGTCATTGACAGACAAACTTTGAGAGGAAAAATGCTTGATGAGTATCCGTTGTTTCTCGTTGGTGCCGATTATAACCAAGCGGCCCTGAAAGTGACAAGAGCCAATCTTATCAAAGCAGATATTTGGGCTAAGGTCATTTGGGGAGACATTGGACGCCCCGATTTGCTAGCCGAAGACTTGAAAGAACATTACAATATCGACCTGAAAGAATTGCTAAACGTGAGGACTTTCTTGGATCACAATCGAATTTGGGAAGAGCCGAAACGCATTAAATCAGACAGAATCAGTAAATCTACCGGTGCTTTTGCTTATCATGGAAAAAGAATCAGCAACAACCACATAGAAGATAATCTGTTAGAACATTTACAGAAATGGTCGCCTTACGTTCGTAAATTTGGTCTGCTTTTGATTGAATTGCATACCATAGGTCCAAAACTTACCGCTCAAAATTTAGGAAAAACGCCCGCAACAGCTTATGATGCTACTCATGGTTTTTCCGACCAATACATTGTTGAAATCGATATCTTCAATGCCGTTGCCGCTGAAGCAGGATTATTTCCGGATCAATCCATTTTTAGCCGTTTTCCGGATGCTGATATCGCTACAGTAAGCATCAATTTACTAAAGGGAAACTGATACTATTGATCAGACAATAGAAGCTTGTGTTAGGGGCATTTCGATACTATTATCGTTTGTAACTACAACTAATTTTATAATCGTTCAATTTTACAAATAAAACAACAAGCTTCTGAATTTCTGGCGTGAAGAAACTCAATTTCCTTTTTACTTTCAAAAATTTCGACAATTAAATCGTCTATATCGGCATTACCAACCAGCTTCGCGTATATCATTTTTTGCCCTTTGTTGTAACCTATTAATGTCAATGGGAAATTTTCTTTATCTGCTTTTATTGCGGGAGGAAAATTATAAATATCGGCGTACGGCTCTACTTCCTCTTTTTGAATAAATATGGGACCGGGTTGATTGAAAATATTACTAATCTGAAACGGACTGTGTTTCAAAACCAATCTTGTATCATTCCCGACATCAAATGGTTGTAATGAAATTCGACAAGGACCTTTGCCGGTTGCTACTTCTTCATATACTTGGTTACCAAAATCATCTTTATAAGTTTGCCTGATTTTATTAGTGTATTCTGTCGTTAGAGGTATAATTTTAAAATTTTTCATTTTGTTTCAATTTACAAGTTTACTCCAAATTTAGTTTGCTTTTATTGCTCACAAAATCCGAAAGTTGCTAATTCCTAAACTAACAATCTTGTCGCATCGAAGAATACATTGACACTTCACCAGTATAAACAACAAAACCCGACAATTGCCGGGTTTTATTGTTATTTCTAGGTTGGAATCTATTTACTTCGCTACTCCAAACATCATTACTAACTTGTTATCAAGATAGAAATTAAGTGTTTGATCAGCTACGTCAAAACGTAATTTTTTGTCATTTAAAAAAGACAGTATTTTTTGTTCTGTTTTATTCGCTTCTTCATTTAGGCAAGCCATTCTGGTAGATGCAATATTGCTAAACTGAATAGAGTTATCACCGCTAGCAGTATAACTTCCGAAAAAATTATTACAACCGCTATTTCCATTTACTTTCTTTTCGGCAATATTAAATTTAATTGAAGCTCTTCCATAATCTTGCCCAACATTTTCAAGGCTAATTAGTTTCCAGTCATTTTTACCAATATAACTCCAAAGATCATTTTGAGTAGGAATAGAAAATTCCATTATTGTTTTATTTTTTGAGTTCTTAAACTGAACAACATTTTTCTTCTTAACGATTTTGTATTTTTTATCTTTTATAGCGTCAAGAAAGTCTCTCTCTACTTTCATTGCAGCATCATTACAAGCCATTAAAGTTCCTGCCCCTGCACTAATTTGAATCCCGTTTTTAGAATTCAGTTTTTTGTATTTTGCATTAAAGTTATTGCATCCACTTTTCCCGCTAATCGTCTCGGTAGTTGGATCAATGGTCATATATACACTCTTTGTATTGATTGTTTTACCATTCAAACGCGTTAATATCATCTTGGTATTATAAATCCCATTAGACCTTGTTACCGGTTTTTTGGAAACAATACTTTTTAATTTATAAAGATAAGAAGAAGCATCTGCCGGCACAATTCCTTGTCTTTTTGTTCTGATTACTATAATTTCGTATCGGTTACCCTTTTCGAAATTAAAGCCTTCGATATGATCATAAAAAAGCTCCCAATCCTTTCCATTATCATATTTCACTTCTAGACATTCCATCGGAGCTACACCCTGACAAGGCACTTTGTTTTCTTTGACAGTCATCTTGATTGTTTCCTGTCCATAGGTAAATGCTGACACTAGCAATAGCATCATAAAAACGTACATCTTCTTAAATCTTTTCATCGTTTCAAATTTTGTAATACTCATAAGTATTTGATTATAAAATATTCCATTATAGGTGCAGAAGTATTGCTGATACCTACAATTGGGATTAAACTCGATCTGCTTTAAAAAAGCATATCGTTGGCTTCTTTGCATTAATCGTGCCATTACAAAAAATAAGCTTAAAAAAATTTTCATAAAAAGTAAACAAACCCGTTTATTGATTGACTATCAGAATACAGGGCAAAATAAATTTTTCGCTTGCCGTCAACCCAAAAACAGTTGACAATGATGACACCAATGACGCACCAAAATCAACTGTTCTGGCTTCCGTATCGTATAGCCGACTGAAGAATAGCAAGATCGATATCTTTTAGCGTTTTGAACTTAATGCAGTACCCTGTCACACTTGCTTTGCCTAGTTTTTCTCCAAAGTTTTTTGCCAGATAGGTTTTGTCTTTAATGCCTAAAATGTATACAGAAATTCCGGTTTTATTTGCGCTGATCCCAATTTGAAACCACTCTTTGGTTTTTCCATCAGCATATTCCATCACGAAAAATCCATATCCGATATTAGGGTTAGCTACAACTTTATTCTCATTGTTTTTACCATCAAAAAACCATAGTTGACATCCCGGTAATACCTCCAGTGTGGCCCGGTGTAACTCTTCTATTTCACTACGTTTTGGTTCCGGCAGACTCGCAATATATTCTTTGATTTGCTCTTCTACGTTCATATAAAATATACCATTAGTTGTTTCCTATAATATTCCTTCCAAGTTAATACGATCTGCAAAACGTGGGATCAGCTTGTAAATTATTTAATACCTGCTCTCCAAACTATTGGGTTATAATTTCTGTTTTTGCAGCAATAAGTATCTTCAATGATTTCACATCCTGAACAAACGCAATAATCTGATATTCGGAAGCAGCTGCATTGCCATTCAAAACAAAATTTATGCTACCTGATTTCGAATCAGAAGGAACGGTTTTAAAATCAGTTACTATATTATAATTGGTGAGTGTCAGACCTGAATTCTCTCCTCTTTTTATTGCAGTGGACTCCTCTTTTTTTACCAAAGCAAAACAAATTTTATCTTTCGTCGAAAGTACTTTACAATGGTATTGCACCTGTATATTAGCAAGATTTTTTTCGGCTGTAATATTTAATTCAGCCAAAGGTTTCTGTTGTCGTGCTTCTTTAATTAGCCTTGTGATACTACTCTCCTGACTACCTACAACCGATTCACTTCCGTTGATGATCAACTGCGGCGTATAAACTGAGGAATTTAATGTTGCTGCGTATTGTCTTTGTCTTTCTGAAAATTCTTTTTTGCTAAACGGATCTTTCCATCCAATATAGTTCCAATAATCTACATGAAATGACAACAGCATCATATCGGGATTGTTTGCCACAGCATATTTCCCCATTAATCTGTCGGCGGACGGACAGCTACTGCAGCCCTGGGAGGTAAACAATTCTAAGACAACAAATGACTTAGACTCCTCTACCTTTTTTTCTTTAAACGTAGAAAATCCCATCGAAATCAATAGTGCAATCGCTGAAAACAAATAAAAAATCTTTTTCATAACGTACAATTTTATAAGTCAAATGTACTTATAGTATGAAAATCTAATTGTCAGCCAGATTGCATTAATACTAAATATTTCACACTTCTTTTATTCAACACGAATATAAGCAATTAACTTGCTACTTAGTAAAATGCTATTACACATAGTAATAATACAGGTTTAGTCTTTTTTTTGCCACGAATTACGGATCAAGTTCGAAAGTTGTGGGGAAGTAAAAATCTCGCAGAGTCGCAAAATCGCAAAGTTTTAATGAAAAAACAGAAAAACTTTGAGACCCTATACTATTTTTAGAAATCCAAAGCGAGAAAGTAGAAAACAGAAAGGTGGAGCTTAAAAATAGGAAAAAAACTTAGCGGCTTGGCGTCTTTGCGAGATCGTCAAAGCGAGAAGTTAGAAAATTAGGTACTTAAAAAGCTCTGGTCAAAAAGTATATAATCTGCTACTTCTAATAAAAGAAATTTCTAAAAATTATTTCACAACTTTTTAACTTGATTCGAAATTACAGAACTACAAGATATTTGTTCCTCCAAAACAATATGTCTTGATCCCGAATTACACGAATTTTCACTAAGTTATTTGCGAATTGCAAAATAGCTTAAATCCTTTTAATCCTTTAATCAGTGTAAAATTCCAACCAAGAATCTCAACAACTAATTCGTGAAAATTCGTGTAATTCGTGTCCAACTTTTTATTGCATTATTTTTGGCAATACACTACTCAAAAAGAAAAATCAAAACAAGAAACTAGTTTGTGTATGAATAACATCAATCTCCATTGGAATCATATTAATTTTTCTTTCAACAATGGTCTCGCCTAAAGAACCAGCAATTTCACTATTAAAATTCACTGCATTAAAATTATAAGTAAGCCACTTTCTTTCTCTGTCTGAAAGCAGTGGAATTTTAGAAATCGGAGTATCAATGTTCTCTTTTAAATTTTTCAACCAATTTTTAAAATTCATTAAAAAATCAGAAACAATGGCGCTGTCTATAAATTTTGGAGAATGACTAACTAAAATTTCATAATCTTTATTCTCCAGCTTTTCTATTTGAAATGAGAATCCATAATTTAAATCCCCTTCTGTCTCCTCTGCTCCATAATTAAAATGAAAAGGGATATTACGTACATCAGCAGCAAAAAAGGAATCATCTTCGGAATAGCTAATACATTTATAAACCGTCTGCACTTCTTCTCTGACTTCCTGGAGAAATTCTTTTATTGATTTTTGAGCAATACTGTCAAATTCGTAACCTACCGATACCGTCTTAAAATCCAAGTCTATATTTGCCGCTATCCTGTTACAATCCTCAAAATAATGTTGAAGCAGTATATTGTACAAACCGATTAACACAGTGTATTCTGCTATTGTATTTCCAGCTGTTAACTCATAAAAATAAGAAAGATCTGAAGCGTTTATTATCATACAATCTATTGTAGAAACTTCAGAAACACTTCCTTCATAAGAAGCAATCTTACTTATCTCTCTATGCCAATTTTCTCTAGTAGTAATCTGATTGATTTGTTGCATTGCGTCTCTGTTTATTATTAAATTATCTCACTGAAAAATGGCAAACAGGATAAGAAAAAAATAAGAAACCTAATTACTATTTCATTCCCTTATGATTTCATCAACCTCAGTTTCAAATGTTTATTCTAATTATTTCAGTCAACCAATTTAACACTAAGGTAACAGAGATATAGGTCTAAAAATTACGGGCTTTTGACTTAATAATTACGGTCTTCAGAAACTTGCAACAACGCTTCAAATAAAACAACTAATATCACAATACATGGAGCTTCCATACCGAAACAACACTAAAAGAAAAGGAAATAGGAATTTTTGATTTGGAAGAATTATGCCAAACCACTTTAATCATAGAAGTTAAAATATTGAGTTTTACCAGGCCGCTCCATCCGGATTTAAAAAAAACACGGTTTAAAAATTAAAATAAGCCCTGTCGCCCTTGTGTATGAAGGTTGATCGTAACTTCGATTCTGGTTCCTTCATTTGTTTTTGAAATTACGATAAACTTCCCATTCAAAGAATTTACTCGGTCTCTCATATTACTTAATCCAATGCCTGCTTTTCTGCTTCGAACATCAAAGCCAACACCATCATCTGTAATAGTCAGTTTCAGAATATTATTTTTCTTTTTACTGATTTTTACTTCACAACTTTTTGCGTTAGCATATTTGTTGACATTTAAAATAGCCTCTTGAATGATTCGGTATAAGTTTATTTTGTAAATAATCTGAATACTTCTCCATTCGATCCCATCATTATCCAAATAATTGAACTTGGTTTCCGTAATTTCCTTTTGATTTTCTATCAATGCCATCAACAAGATATTAAAATCACTATGCTCCAAGAACGAGCTGTGACTTAAGCCATGTGAAACCGTACGTATTTCATTTTCGATATTTTGCAATTCAATAATGTAATAACGTCGCTTTTCTATAATTTCCGCATTGTTCTGTGAATTAAAAAAGCCCAAATTCATTCTGACACTATAAATTTTATTCATTATGCCATCGTGTAATTCTTTCGCTATTTTTGTCTTTTCGTCTTCACGTGCTGTATTAATTTTTTCCTGTTGATCGGTCAATAATTGATAGATGACCTCATTGGCCAGCTGCTCCTTTTTAAAGAATCGCATTTCCTGATTTTTATATTTCAAATAGCGAAAAAGGATAATTATTAATAGTCCCAGAATTAATACAAAGGAGGTGATTAAGATGTAAAAATTTCTCTTGGTCAGAATCTTATTTTCGTCCTCAATTCTTGACGTCTCATATTCGATTCTGGAGTACTTATCGTGTGCATTTTTCTGAATGGCATTAATGCTGTCACTTAATTTAATGTACTCATTTGTATAATATAAGTTTTTCTTTTTATCAATTTTGTAAAGTAATCTCAAAGTGGTCAGAATCTCATTGCTGCTTTTTAGTTTAACAGCCAGTCGATTTGCTTCTACCAGAATCTTAATAGATTGTACCGTATCTTTTTGAGACAAATAATACTCTCCTATACGTATCTTTTTATATAGAATATCCGGTTCTAAACCTATACTATCGACTATTTTAAGGGATTCAAAAAGCATTGAACTTACATTCTTATAGTCTTTGCTTTTCATTTTTGAATAAGCCAGATTACTTAAAACGTTCGCATACAATTTAGGCCATTTCTTTTTTAAGTCTTCGGTTACTAATGGGGTTAGCATTTTTATAGACTTATCGTATTCGCCTTCTAAATCATGCAGATTACAAACGTTAATAATAGAACTTACATTGTAATTGTTAACATGAGCTTTGTCTGTAATTTTCATTTTACCGACTACTTCCAAAGCCATGCGATGGTATTTTAAAGCCTGATTGTACTTAACCAGTTTCTCCAGGCAATTCCCCATTAAAGTATTACAACTGTAAATCAGTTCGTAATCTTTGGATTTTTTTAAATATTGTAAAGCTTTAGAAATTTCAACAGTACTTTCTATATAATTACCGTCATAAAATAAAACATAGCCTTTGTTGAATAACATTCTGGCAACATTATCGTTGTCATGAATTTTATGGTATATTTTTTCAGCTCTAAGATAATAGTAGTATGCACTGTCTTTTTGTGTATTTTCATAGCAGTCTCCTACAAAATAAGAGGACTTTGCCATTCTGACACTATCACTAGCCAATTTTGATAATTCTAAAGCTTTCAAACTAACCTCTAAAGATTTTTTTGATTTATTAATATAATAATATTCTGACGCAATTTCTAAATAAGCATCCCTTACTGCCGAATCATTCTTTTTCTTTTTTAAGACAAGAACCCGATAATCTAAATAGGCCTCTTTTTTATTGTTTTCGAGATTACAAACGTAATTTTTATCAAACAAATCCGTTGGGCTACTTTCAAAGCTCAACGTATCATTTTTCTTACACGAGAAAAAAAGGAGAAAAATAAAATAATAAGGAACCCGGGTCGAAATAGCCAAAATACAATTGTTGTTTATAATCTCAAATATAACATTTTGAAATAAATCGGAACTTAATGATATTAATAATTAGCAAATAAATTTTTAGTGTCTTGGTGGTTTCGGATTACTTGGGTCGCCATAATGTTCCCCGTCACAATTAGTTGGTGCTATCTCCCTTTTGATACTGCTTGAATCCAATTCGCGCGCAAATGCATCTTTTTGTGTTTTTAAATTTTTAACTTGCTCATTTTCAATATCATCATTTGAACATGAAACCATTGATAATGAAGCAAAAACAAGTCCCAGTAAGTAGAATTTAATTTTCATAAAATTGTATTTTTTTATTAATCATGAATATTTGGTAAAAAAAAAGCTTTATTTTTTCTAAATTGTACGGGATTTCCGTAACATTTTAACTAGATTTGATGTAAATTGAGATTACAAATTATGGGATTAAACATTTTAATAGTTGACGATCATCCGATGACCGTCGATAGTTACATTAACCTACTATCATACAGTAGCTTACAAGAAAAAAACTTGCATTTTATAAAAAGTTATAATTGTGAAGAGGCATATAATAAAATAAACTTATACGAAAAACAGAATAGTATAATACACTTTGCGTTACTAGACATTAGCATCCCTCCTTATAAAGATTTAAACATTAACAGTGGAGTTGATTTGGCTTCTCTTCTCAGAAAAAAATTCCCTTTCTGTAAAGTCGTTCTTCTTACCATGCACAGTGAAGCTTTGACGGTTGATAAAATAATTAAAGAAATAAAACCCGAAGGATTTATCTCAAAAAGCGATATCAATTTTGAATTATTTCCGGTCATATGTCAAAAAGTTTTAAATGGAGAATTCTACAAAAGTCCAACAATAATAGAATCACAAAGAGAATTATTAAAGAAAAATATAAACTGGGATAATCATGATAGTCAGATTTTGATATTATTGGCAGAAGGCGTAAAAACGGTTAATCTACCCAATTACATTCCACTATCCATGAGTGCTATTGAAAAACGCAAAGCCAATATAAAAGACCAGCTTTTAGAAGGTAAAGGTGGAGATAAAGACTTAATCGACAAGGCTAAAAAATTAGGTTTATTGTAATTATTAAACACTTATAAATGAAAACAACAAGAATTTTATGCCTGGGGCTAACCTTATTCTTTTCTTTTAACAGTCATGCCCAAAAAGAAGAAAAGGATTTGATCAAACAAACTATCGAAACCTATTTTGACGGCTGGATGACCGGCGATACTTTAAAAGTTGGAAAGGCAATGCATGCTTCCTGCCATTTAAAATTCATCAAAGACGATCAGATTACCATAATTAACAGAAAAAACTATCTGGCCGGGTTTAAACCTCGTCCGAAAATGGAAAATACGAAAGGTTCTATACTCGATATCAATTTTACAAAAAATGTTGCTTCTGCAAAATGTGAAATTGAAACTCCCAAAAGGGTATTTACTGATTATTTCAATATGATTAAACTAAATGGGGTCTGGTATATCGTTGACAAGATTTCTACAAATTTTGAAAAAAAATAAAACTCGTTTCATTTCCCATAATGCCGCTAGACATGCTAACGAAAAACGATTGTCATAAAAAAGTCCCGTCCCAAAATAAGTTGACACAAAATTGGCTTATTCGGAACGAGACACAAACACAACAAAACATTTTATACCTATTCGGTTGTTCTGATCTTTTTTAAACACGGATTTCACGAATTGGCACTAATTTTTTTTTGCCACAGATTAAAAAGATTCGCGCAGATTTTTTTTGCCGCGAATTACACGAATTGACGCTAATTTTTTATTAATTAAAATTTTAATTCGTGCAAATTCGTGTAATTCGTGTCAACCTTTTTTTGCCACAGATTAAAAAGATTCGCACAGATTTTTTTGCCCATAGCTGTACAAGATTACTTTTTCTCTCTAGAATCGCTAAATTTTTATTTCAAATTAATCTGTAAGAAAGGATCTGTATCCTTGTAAATTGTTTTTAAGGATAGTCTTTTTACAGCTGAGCTTTTATTTTGTTTAGCGTTCACTACCCCATTCAAGGCCCTATTGATTAAAATTTCTCTGGGATCTCCTAAGGGAAAAATCTCCATTTCCTGCAGTTCGTTTAGCGCAACAACAGGGTTTATTCCTTTGGCATAATTGCCTTCGTCGTTGGCATTAAATAACTTATAAATCACGGGATATAAAACCCATCCCTTGTTACCTGAAGAAGGTCTTTCATCTTCTATAGCAAAACCCGCTACATCTTTTCCTACGGTCTTTTCGCCTATCGAAATTACGGGCATAAACGGCTTTAAATTATTGATAATTATTTCAGAAGCCGATGCGGTATGCGTTCCACATAACACATACAGCTCCTGAATTAATAATGGGTGTGCAGTTCTTAAGGATTCAAAACCGACTTGAGTTTCATTCATTTCCAATGCTTCTTTAAAGGACTTATTTACAAAACCTCCGTTTTTATTTCCTTTAAATTTTATAAACAAATCATCCGGTTTAATGTTTGGAGCCAAAAGAATACTTAATGCTGTTGCCGATGAGACGTCTCCACCTCCATTATATCTTAAATCGACGATCACTTTGGTGACTGATTCCTTTTTAAACTCGCTAAAGACGGACAACAATGTCGCTGCAAGTCCGCTATCAAAATGAGCGATTGCGATGTACCCTGTTTTTTGATTATTATTTGAAATAACTTTATGAATTACAGACTGAGAAAAAGTAAACCCCCGAATTATCTCCATTTCTTTTGCAGTTGAAAATCCGGACTGTGAGGAATATTCAGTGATTTTCAAATTTATACGTTCAGAATTGAGAATATCGGCATACAAACGTTCCAAATTTTGATTGTTTACCGCAACCCCGTTTATTGCTTTTATCAATTGACCTCTTTTAAGACCTGATCGTTCCGCAGGCGAATCGAAAAGTACATATAAAACAACACCATAAACTTGCGCTTCATATTCAATAAAAGAAATGTCAAATCCGTAGGAGATTCTAATGCTTTTGGGGGCTGTTTCCGGCAACATCACATTTGTTGCATAAGAAAAACAATCCTCCGTATTTAATAGTCTCCCAAAATATTCTTTTGGATTTAGCGACTTATCTGTGTTTTTAGGCAGACTTTCGTTCCATAAATAATACTTTTTCATTTGTTCGTACATCCAGTCATTTACATATTGATTGGTTCCTTCTTCGTAAGTAACCGGAACGGGATCACTTTGACAGGAAATCATCAAAGAAAAAACGAGGACGAAAAAACGTAAAGTAAAATGATATTTTTTCATGGATTGAAAGGCATTCAAAATTTAAAAAGAAAAATAATCAGTCAAATTAATACTCCCTTCTACTCCTGAAAAAGCACCATTTGCATCCGCTTTTTCTTCCAGTACGATTAACTTTGATTTATTCTTTTGCATCACCATTAAAAAAGATACTTTTCTCCCTGGTACATAAGATTCGTCTGTTCCGTGTTTGACTAACTCAACATTGACGATTGGGGGTAAACTGAACGGAAACTCAAAAAAAGTGCTGAAACGGTCTTTCTTTATGTTTTCTATTCGGCCTATTTGTTGTCCGTTGGTTTTTCTTAAGATCGCATCCAAGGTACCGTTGTAGCCACTTTTAGAATATTGATTTACGGAAGGGAAAATAAATTTATAGCCTGTGTTTCCTGCTGCGCTAAGGGTTCCGGGTTTATTAGCGAGTACATTTTCTATCCAAACATTTTCTTTGGTGTAAAATGAAACTGTATCTACCGGTTTTGCGGTAGTAAAAGTATATGAATGTAGAATTTGCTTTGTTTTTTTTAGACTAATCACTACAGTTTTACTGCTCTGACCGTAAAATACAAATTCGTAATTATTTTCTGTTTTTTTCAAAAAGGCGTTGCGTTTATCAACCACCAGCAATTTACCATTTAGGGAAACCTGAATGGAATCCTGTGCTGCATTATAACCGCGTATCACTACTTTTCCTGCTTTTTGTTCCTCGTACAAGGGTGTTAATTCGTCGTTGCTGCAAGCGGCAATCAAAAGGCTTGTAATAAAAAAGAGAACTATTGCTTTTACTATATTCGTCATGAGTTGTAAACTATTAAAAATGATATTCTTGTTGGTGTTGGTATAGATCAATTCTCTTTTTACAATACCAATCTATTTTTTGATAAATTTTATTTTTTCGACTGCATCTCCGTATTCAATAACAAGAAAATAAACGCCTCCCGACAAGTTACCGACAGTAATTCCTGTTTTATTATATTTCGATTCTTTAACCAATACACCTGCTGTATTGTATATTTTTACTGCGATTTCTTCTTCATTTAGGGTGCTGTCCAACTCTAATTGCAAATCATTCTCAACAGGATTTTGTTTTAATGCAATTTCTTTTTTTCCTTGTAAGTCTTTCAATCCTAATGATGTTGCTGTAATTGAAACTTTATCAATTTCATAACCTACTACAAAATTAGGCGCATTTAAAAACGCAAAATACACTTGAGTTTTTCCTGCAAATTGAGAAATGTCCAGTGTATAATCTTTAAATTCTGCATCTAAAGAGGATACTCTTGTTAATTCTAAAACCCCAATCTGAGTAAACGATTTAAGATCAGTATCTGTTGTAGAAACATAAACATATAAATTATCAGGTCCGTCATAAATCGCTTTTTGAGCATTTAAAATTAATTGCATGTTTCCTGCATAATAGGATAAATCTACCGCCGGCATAATGGCCCAGTTTTTCTGTTCCACTCCAAGAGGCGCTCCTGAAGCCATATCAATATTATAAGTTCCCAGTACTTTGTAAGTCCCGTCTGTTACGACACCATTTCCATCAATCTGAATATTGGTTCGCGTAATCCATTTTATGGCATCACCATCAGCATCCAAAAAAGTCCAATCTGATGCCTCGGCATCGTCAAAATCATCTTCCCAAATTGCAAACTGTGCAGATGCAATTCCAGATATAAGCATAAAAACCAATACGAGTAATTTTTTCTTCATTTTTATCTATTTAAAACAAAGGCTGCCTAAAAAGTGAGGAATCAAACCATATCCTACTCTTTATAAAAAAACAATAAAAAACTCTTCAGACAGCCCCGTTAAATTGTATTATTAATTTACAGTACTATTAAAAGTTAGTAAACTTAGTCCAAGTATTTGTCCAGTTTGCTTCCGTTTTAAATGCACCAGTTGCACCAGCGAAGTTTAATGTACCATCATTAAAGAATGGTTGTGTTAAACCCCATGCTGTAGCTGGGCTTACAGTAGAAGTAGTACTACCAAAACCTAAAGCTGTACCAACAGGCAATACCGGATTTGTGAAACCGTGAACTGATAAAAGACTCCATGTAGAGTTTGCAGGTAAAGAAGGGCTTTCCCATCTGATTCCTGTAAGGTATCCTGTAACAGTAACATTCGAAAGGTTGATTTGACCTAATCTACGTACGTGAATTGCATTCTCATAAAGAGCAGCATTTGTAGATGAACTAGCACCAATGATAGACAATTGAGAGATAACCGGTCTTGTAATGATTGCAGTACTTGTACCTGTAGCATTATTGTCTAATTCTATACCATTTGAATCCGGGTTTCCACCGCTTAAACTGTGTGTAGAATCTTTATCTGCAATAGCGATCGCTTTAGTGATTGATCCTGTATAACCAAAATCAAAATCAAAGTTGTCATCATCCGGAGCAAAAGAAACTAAATGGCTTGCATTTACAGTTCCTCCGAAAAATTCGAATGAATCATCTCTTCCATAAGATACCTGAACGTGATCGATAACAGTACCGCTACCTACACCACCAAGAGTTAAACCATTGATCTCAACACCAGTTGTAGCATCTAAAATACGACCAGCGAACTCGATACGAACATAGTTTAAAGCTCCGGCATTGTGAGCGTTGTTTGTTCCTCCGTAGTAAAAATCAGAAGGGTTTGGTTGATCTCCTAAACCTTCGATAACGTTAGTAGTAACTCCTGTATTTACTTGTGCATCTCCTAAAAGAACAAGACCACCAAAGTCACCAGGAGTCGCTTTAGTAGCAGCGTTTCCGTCTAACAAATTGAAACTTGTAAAAATAACAGGAGAAGCAGCAGTACCCTGAGCATCAATCTGACCTGTTTTTGTGATAACCAATACCCCTGTAGCAACTCCTGAACCTAATACTTTAGCTTTAATAAAAGTTCCCGGTTGTATCGTTAATTTTGCTCCAATAACACGAACTACTCCGCTAACTTCCCAAACTCTGTCGTTTGTCCAAGTAGTGTTAGTTGTAATGTTACCACTTACTGTTTGTACTGTAGCTGGGTAACCTGAATAATCTGCACTTGCAGATTTCATTGCAAATGAAGAATCAGCACTTGTTGCTTCATCATTTTGACAAGAATTGAAGAAAAGAATGGCAATCGCGAACAAAAAAACTTTTTTCATGATAACTGAATTTTGATTAACTTTGCTGCTAATATTTTACACTTGAGGTCTTTGGGAGGAGCAGCAAATTTTCTTCCCTTTGACCTTTCCTTTTTTTGGTAATGTATTTTATAGATTTCCGTCTTACCTCCGGAGACTATCCCTGAGTATTCCTCTTTCACTTTTAGGGTTCCGGTGAAAGGTTTATTTTCTTCAAAATCTGAAACAAACCATACTATAAGTTGTAGAGAACGTAAAAATCTATTGTACCATTCTGACGCGCTTTTTTCGGTCTGGATTTTTTTTGCAGATTGTGTACGTCTGTTAAGATGTAGTGTTGACTTGTAACAGTTTTTCAAAGAAATTAATATCAAAACAGATTTACTTTATAGCTAAAAATAGATCGTCTCATTTATATACATTAGATTTCAAAAGAGGAAAAAATCACGCTAAAATCTTTCCTTAACGTTTTCTTAATTTTAATGGTCTTTTATCCGTGAAATCAACAATCTAATGTTACTAAAAAGAATAATTCATAGAGAAATTAAAGCTTCTCCCACTCCAGGCTTTAAACATTTTTCGGTCTATGTACGGATCGTATTTATCGGTTGCTCCTGCCCCAAGTGCTTTTTGATCTCTTGGATTTGAACCATAATCGTAATCCACATCTTTTGAGTAACTATTGGCATTATTATACGTCTCAATAGCCGTATCAAAAAGATTCTTGATTCCGAGTTTTATTTCTAAATTTCGTTCTTTAAAAAACTTATAACTTACCTGAGCATCGGTAACGGCATACGGCATACGGATCTCTTCGGCCTGATAATCAAAACCAACCAGAATATACTGATCCCCAATAGCATTGTGTCTGATACTGAACCCTGAGCGTTCTCCTACATAATCCAATCCTAAATTGTAATTGTAAGGAGCCTGTCCGTATAAAGGACGATTGGCTTCATAAAGTCCGCCTGTACCGTCAATGTTTACATATCCGGTTACTTTTGTATCATTAAAAGCGGCATTTCCGCATAGGAAGATTTTTTTCAAAAGATCCCCTTCACCCAAAAAAGAGAGGTTTTTATAAATTTCAAATTCTACTCCAAATAGTTTGGCACTGTCGGAGTTCATATTAAAGATGGTGCGCGAACCTCCGTCATTACCAATCTGGGTCACTCCTTCAATTGGATTTTTTATGTTTTTATGATACACTCCAAAAGACAGAATTTCACCCTGAGAAGGAAACCATTCTGCTTTAAAATCAAAATTATCAACCAGAGTAGAAACAATTCCACCTGTATAATTCAGCACTTTTGCATCGCGTATTGGGTCGTAATAAGGCATATTGATTCGCTCTGCAAATTGTGGTCGCAAAACCGATTTGGTGTACCCCAGTCTGACATTCATTTTGTTGGTAGGACTAATGGTCAAATTCGCAGAAGGAAGGTATTGCCACACATCCTCATCTTTTTGCGTTGTTTCAAAACCAGCCGAATTGTCTGACTGACTGGCGATTTGGGTGTAAACATAACTTTCGGCACGCAATCCCCAAACCAGTCTGATGTACTGCGAAAATTTATTATCGAGCATTAAAAAAGGAGAATGAATTTTGACATCTCCCTCATATTCATTACCGTAAGTCGTAATCCTGTTCCAGCCATAACCACCCCAGCGATAATAAGAACCGTCCAGCAATTGTGAAAGAGGAAAATCAACAATAGCTGTTTCTGTTCCTTGCCCGACAACATTCAGAGCCGATGATTCCTGTTGGTTGGTTGCTATTTTGTAAGTCCCGAAATATCCTGCTTTTACGTTGTTTTTGACCGATTCTCCTAAATCAAAAGCATAGTTAAAATTGATTCCTACATTATAATCTTTCTCGTTGTTTGTGAAATTGGATCTTTTGAAAGCATCCGGATCTGCATTATAAATTTGTTGATACAACTGAACATCACTTCCTACTTTTCTTCTGTAACTGGTTAAAAAAGTAGCGTCTTTAGTATCTTTTGAAGTACTCGCAAAAGCCCCAAACCAATTGATCTCGAAATTCTCAAAACGATGATTTCCTTCTATTTTATTTTGAATAAAAGTCTGGTAAACCGGATAATCGGTTTCTTTGGTAAAAGGCAAATAAGTTCCTTTTACAATTCCTTCGACGTTTCCTGCGTAGAAATTCCAACCTGTAATTTGGGTCAGTTGGTTGTCGTACATGTGCATGTAGGTATTGCGAATGGCAATTTTATGCTTTCCCAGCTGAATACCCGCATTCAACATTCCGCCTAAAGTCGAATTGAAATTATAGGAAGCACCCGAGTTTTTAAATCCATATCTTTTAAAAGTCGAATAACCTTCTTCCTGTTCCGGTGTAAACTCCGAGTTGGTCATATAGGTACCTCTTTCGGTGTGGTCAATTTGCAACTGATCTTGTGTGTTTTTGAAAATAACAGAACCCACAAAACCAAGTTTATTATTGTCTTTTAACTCATATACCTGCCCCAAAGCAAACTGTAGCGAAGTTCCGGGAGCGGCATAGGTTTTATAAGTGGTAAAATTATCCTCCGTAAATTTTTTCGATTGCTCTAAAAAAGGCCCTGATGTCGCCTCCGTGGTAGGCAAAGCAATATTTACTAAACCGGAAGGATAATCTCTCGTTCCATCATCAAACCCGATATAATCATTTGAACCTTCTTGTTTGCTCAGACGGTCTTTAAACGTACTACGGCTATTATAAGAACTTCCGACGGTAAATGACATAAAATTTTTCTTCGGAATATCTTTTGTTTTTACTTCTACATACCCTCCGGCAAAATTGGCATTCATATCCGGAGTTGCATTTTTACTAACCACAACACTTTCTACCATTGCCGTGGGAATAATATCAAAATTAAATTGTTGTACATTCGGATCTGTACTTGGTAAATTAACACCGTCCATTACAGCTTGATTCCAACGTTCTCCCATCGAACGTACGACCACATATTTATCATCAATTGTAGTTACTCCTGTAATACGTTTTAGGGTACTTCCGACATCCTTATCCGGTGTTCTGGCAATTTGTTCCGCAGAAATTCCATCAGAAAACTGAGCGGCTTTCTTTTGCTGAAGCAGCATTCCTTCCGTAGAAGCGGTCGCTTTTTGATAGGTTTGGGTGATTACAACTTCATCCAATGATTCCGCATCGTCTTTTAAAACTACATTTAAGACTATTTCTGCTGCATCTCCTACTTTTATATCTGTAATTTTCTGGCTTTGAAAGGAAACATAACTCACTTCCAAGGTATAAGAACCCTCTTCCAGTGCAAAAGAATAATTTCCGTCAAAATCAGAAACAATTGCATTTGCGGTTTCTATCACTTTCACTGAAGCTCCCGGTAAAGCCAAACCATTTTTGTCGACAATTTTTCCGGAAATACCTCCTACTTTTTTTGTCGATGCGATCCTTTTATTGACGGCAATATTGGTATTGTTTCTTCTAAAATTTAGATTGGTAAGCAGCTCTAATTCTTTTAATACTTCATCAATCGTTACATTCTCTTTTTTAAGATTGATCAATGGTTTACTAAAATCTATATCTTTTTGATAAATAAAGCGATAAGGAGTTCGAGATTCTAAATTTTCAAAAATTTCTTTTGGTGAAGTATTTTTAAAATCTACCGACACGGTTCCAGATTGTGCATAAGTGGCGGTTGTACAGAGGAATAGGCTAAAAAACAGCATTTGTATGGCAATCGGAAATTGCCTGAAAAAATAGCTCATAAGTAAATAATTTGTTTTAATGGTATATTAGGTTATAGGAAATCGCATGTTTTCTTAGTAGATAAAGCTTATTTGCTTACTAAAAATTTATTCTCCCCGATGGGTTTGATTTTAACTTCAAGAGCAAATGCAATTGTTTGTAGTATTTCGGAAAGACCTTGTCTGGTATCAAGTGTTCCTTTTATTTGAAGTTGTTTCAGGTCTTCGCTGGCGTATTCCAATTTAAAGACATGATCGGATTTAAGTTTCTCGATAACAGCAACAAGCGTTAGGCCATCAACATCAAGCAGCGCTTTTTTCCATTGTGGTTCCAACTCAGTAGTTTTGTGTTTTTTAACTCTGTTTTCTTTTGGAAAAAATAGTGCCGCATATCCTCGTTCTAAAAAAACAGCATTTTGAGTACTTTCCACTTTTACCTTTCCGGTTCTCACATTTACCTCTGCTATTTTTCCGTAGGCTTTTACATTAAATGAAGTTCCTAAAACGGTCGTTTTGATATCACCGGAACTGATAATAAAAGGCCTCGTAGTATCTCTTGCTACTTCAAAAAAAGCTTCTCCTTTTAATTTTACAATTCGTTCATTAGCCGCAAAATGTTCCGGATATTCAATCTGAGTATTTTCATTTACCCAAACACGGGTACCGTCAGACAGACGCAATAGTCTTATGTCCTGAGGAAATGTCTGTGTGATAATTTCGGGTTTCCTGGAAAAATTGAATGCCAAAAAAGTGTGGTAAGCGGCAATCGATAGAAAAAGCACCGCGCAAACTGCGATTGCTCTTTGGTAATTACGTCTGCGTCTGTTGCTTGTTGCGCGGAGAATGTTAGTCCACATTCTGAGTTTTGCCTCTTCCGAAAATAATCCTTTTTGTGGCAACTCATCCCATTCTTCACGTAGTCTGTACGATTTCATTTTATCTTAGTAAAAATTAATATTTTAGGAAAAACTCCAGAATTTCTCCTGTCTAACTACATTAGATATTTTTACTCCAAAAAATCACGGGGGGTTGTGACACTTAACGATTTGTTAATGCCTAAAAAAGCAAAAAACAATGAAACCGATTAAAAAACAATTCATTAGAAAAAAACGGCTCAAAACAACTTACATTTAATTTACACTTGTCACGCAATTTTATAACACAGCGCGTTGGATGCAACTAATTTTAATACATAGAGATAGGGTCAAAAAAGCGTAAAAAGATGATGCGCTAAAAAACAATTCACATAAAGCTATGTGAAAAAATTATGTTTCCCTTAAAACACCACAAATTATAAATTCCGCATCTATGTTTCTATGTGTTAAAAGAAAAAATCAACAGAATCACAATCAATAATTTGCCTTAAATATTTCCGAAATACAGTCCGAAAAATCAAAGTTTAATTATGGTTAATGAACATTAAAAGAAACCAATAAAGTTCATGGCTCTTTATAGAATTCTTCTTAAGATACTGCAAGGTTTTGGAGATCTGGTTGGCCACGGCGCTTTGGGACATTCCCATTTCGGTGGCAATTTCCTTGTAACTCATTTCGTCAAACTTGTGCAGGGTAAAAATTTTTCTTCTTTTCTCCGGAATCTGCTGCAATAGTATTTCTATTTTTTCCAGATTTAAAGAGACCGTCTCCTCTGCTTCATCGGTTTCATCCAGATCTTTTACCAACTGTTCATACTCCATCGAAAAAATTTCATTCTGTTTTTTATACCACTTTGAAATTTCCTGTTTGCAACTTTTAAACAAAATCGAATCTAACGGAATGGAGGGATCTATTTTAGTACGGTATTTCCAGATATGAATAAAGACATTCTGTGTTATATCCTCTACGTCGGCAGGCTGAGCAGCATACTTTTTAACAAAACAATACACTTTGAAGTGATATAGCTCATAGATTTCTTTAAAACAAGAATCGTCTCCGTCGCGCAATCTGGTAATCAAAATAGTATTCATAATGCAATTTTAAAGGTGTAAGGTATCCTTACAAAATTACCTTAAACTAACTTTCCTTATTTTGATAACCCATTCATTTAATGATTTATTAATATGCCCTTCCGAAGCAATCCTCCTTTTTCAAAACAAAAAAAGCGGTAGGATTAAAAATAGCTGTTTTCGAGCACAAATAAATTTCATCCAACTTTTCCTTGAATTTTGTTTAAATCTCCTGTTTACTCAGCAAAGCTTTAAAGGCTCGAGTTTATTTTATAATATTCCAACCTTTTTGTCTAATTTAGCGGAACATTAGCAATACAGCGTATTTCCTTGTCGTATTGTAAACAACAACACACTAACAATTTAGTTAATTTAAAAAATTATGAACACATTTGATTTTGGCATTGTTGGGCTCGGCGTAATGGGCCGTAACCTACTTTTAAACATTGCCAGCCAAAAATTCGCCGCAGCGGGCTTAGATTTAGATGCCGAAAAAGTAAATTCACTTCAGCAAGAAGCCGATGCGGAGCATACCCTCGAAGCAACAACAGACGTTAAGCATTTTGTGGAACTTATCAAACGTCCAAGAGCCATTATGCTTTTGGTACCAGCCGGTAAACCTGTCGATAGCGCCATCCAAAGCCTTTTACCTCACCTTGATGAAGGAGACATTCTGATTGATGGCGGTAATACTTACTTTACCGATACTGACCGAAGATTCCTTGAATTATCTGCAAAAGGAATTCATTTCTTTGGTATGGGAATTTCGGGAGGAGAAAAAGGAGCGAGATTTGGTCCTAGTATGATGCCTGGAGGAGATAAAAAAGCGTACGAAAGACTTCGTCCGATTTTTGAAGCTATTGCCGCAAAAGTCGATGGAGAACCTTGCGTGGAATATCTGGGGAACGGATCAGCGGGTAATTATGTAAAAATGGTTCATAATGGAATCGAATACGGAATTATGCAGCTTATTTCAGAAATTTATGATCTGATGAAGCGTGGTTATAATCTCGATGAAGATACTATTCAAAAAACGTTTGAAGAATGGAACGAGAGCGATCTTAAATCATTCTTAATCGAAATAACAGCACAGATCCTTAAAAAAACAGAACCGGATGGTTCAAGGTTAATCAATCAAATATCGGATTGGGCAAAGTCTAAAGGAACCGGAAAATGGACATCACAAAATGCGATGGATCTGCAAGTACCTGTCCCTACTATTGATGCCGCAGTGTTTATGCGTGATATGTCTAAAAGCAAACCGGAAAGAATTGAGGCTGCAACAAAATTAATCTGGGAAAATGCAAAAACAACTGTGGACACAACGGAAGTAATTGCGTCGTTAAAATCGGCTTTGTATTTTTCTACCCTGATTACTTATGCACAAGGTTTAGCCATGTTAAAAACGGCTTCAAAAGAATACAACTACGACTTAAACTTAGAGACCGTAACAAAAATATGGCGTGGTGGTTGTATCATTCGTGCAGAAGTGCTGGAAGATTTCAGAAAAGCATTCGCACAAAATACCGACTTACCCAACATCCTTTTAGATTCGAATATTGCAGCAAAACTGAATGAAAGTCAGAAAGCTATCAGAACTATAATTCAATTTGCCGTGCAAAATGGTTTACCAACTGCCGGTCTAATGAATTCTTTGGCTTATTTTGATTCTTACAGGTCCGAAAATCTTCCAACCAACCTAATACAGGCTCAGCGCGATTATTTTGGAGCGCATACTTATGAACGTATTGATGCTCCGGGCATCTTTCATACCCAATGGAATGATTAAGAACCTTTAAGCAAAACAAAAATGAGTACTGTTAAAAATATAAACCCAACAATCATTGTTATTTTTGGAGCCTCGGGTGATTTAGCTAAAAGAAAGCTTTTCCCAGCCTTTCAAAATCTATATCTCGATGGTCGTATGGATGAAAAATTTCAGATTATAGCACTGGGAAGAGCCGAAAAAACCAATGAGGAGTTTCGCAGTTATGTTTTGGAAAATTTAGAGAAATTTTCGAGAAAATCAGGGCTTTCCCTTGAAGATACTCAGAAATTCATTTCGCATATTACCTATCTCAGACACGACATTGACAAAGAAGAATCCTATCAGGAATTAGATTCCAAGTTAAATGCCATCGATGAGTCTTTTGGTCTGCGTGCCAATCGTCTTTTTTACCTGTCTATAGCCCCTTCTTTCATTACCACTATCTCGAGTAATATCAAGAAAATAGGTCTTGCTGCGAATGCCAAACAAGATCGTATTATTATCGAAAAACCATTCGGATACGATAAGACTTCGGCGATTGAACTTAACGAGATGCTTTCTGAAACTTTCAAGGAAGAACAGATTTACCGTATTGATCATTATTTAGGGAAAGAAACCGTTCAAAATATCCTTGCTTTCCGTTTTGGAAATTCTATGTTTGAACCCTTATGGAGCCGCAATTTTATTGATTTTGTTCAAATTACTGTGGCAGAAGAAGTAGGAGTTGAAGATCGTGGCGGATTCTATGAAGGAGTCGGAGCCTTAAAGGACATGATCCAAAATCACCTGCTTCAAATTTTGTGTATGACTGCCATGGAAGCTCCCGCTTCTTTAGATGCAGATGATATCAGAAGTCGCAAAGCAGATGTGTTGCGTTCTATTCGTCGTATAAAACCCAATGAAGTCGATCATTATACCGTAAGAGGTCAATACGATGCAGGATTTATACAAGGAAATCCCGTTCCAGAATACCGTAAGGACAAAGGAGTCGCACCGAATTCTAATACAGAAACCTATGTGGCGATGAAAATTTATCTCGATAACTGGAGATGGCAAGGCGTTCCTTTTTACCTGCGCACCGGAAAAAGAATGCAGGAAAAACAGTCCTCGATCGTGATTCAGTTCAAACCGGTACCGCATTCCTCCTTTTCTTATGGCAATGAAGGAATGACTCCTAACCGATTGATCATAAACATTCAGCCGTCTATGGACATCAAACTGCAGTTTATGACTAAAAAACCGGGACTTTCGCTTTCTTTGCGACCTGCAGAAATGGTTTTTGACTATTTTCAATGTTCTACAATGTCACCGGAAGCCTATGAAACCCTGCTTGCAGATGCTTTAGCAGGAGATCCTACCCTGTTTATGCGTTGGGATCAAGTAGAACAGGCCTGGGATGCAATCGACACCATTCAGGAATTCTGGAAGAACAATGCCCCTGCCAATTTCCCTAATTACAAAGCCGGAAGCTGGGGACCTGAAGCCGCAGACGAATTACTTGCCCGTCAAGGACATGCCTGGGTTTCTAACACAACAACTACCGTAAAAGAAGAAATTTAAAATGATACAGATTTTTAACACCATAGAAGAGATTAATACTAAAGCAGCAACTCTTTTCGTAGTGTCAGCACAGAAAGCCATACAGGAAAAAGGAAAATTTACTGCCGTACTTACCGGTGGTTCTTCACCTGCCGGTCTTTATAAACTCTTGGCTTCTCCCGATTACAAATCAAAAATTGATTGGAGCAAAGTGTATATTTTTTGGGGTGATGAGCGTTGGGTACCACTTGATGATGACCGCAGTAATGCAAAAATGTCTTTTGATACGCTTTTGAGCCACGTTCCAATTCCGCAAGAAAATATATTTCCGATGTACAAAGAGGGTGTTTCACCAGAAGCGTATGCGGTTACTTATGAGCAATCCGTAAAAGATATTACTGGTCCGGACGGAAAATTGGACCTTATTTTACTGGGACTTGGTGATGACGGGCACACCGCCTCTCTTTTCCCGGGCGAAGCTGTTTTGCATGAACAAACAAAATGGGTAGATGCTTACCGTTTAGAATCTCAAAACATGCACCGCATTACGTTGACCGCTCCTCTGATTAACAAAGCAGAGCAGATTATCGTAGTGGCTTTTGGAGAAAAGAAAGCTCCGGCATTAAAAGAAGTGTTACATGGCGATTATAACCCTACTACTTATCCGATGCAATTGATCCAACCTGTTACAGGAGAATTATTGTTTTTGGTAGACAAAAGTGCTGCAGGGACAACTAATTAGACTACAGACAAATCATAACCGATTTGGCTAAAAAAATACCCATTAAACAGTTACGAGATTTTCTTGTAACTGTTTTTTTTTGTTTTTAAAGCATCCTAAATTAAATGCCTTTTCCTCTACTGAAAAAAATATATTGCCCCAAGCTTTTCCGGTTGTTCTCGTGTAAACCCCTAATAGTATAAGTATTGAATTTATTATATCAATTATAATTTTTAATCATACAGCTATACAACCAACTATTTCTGTTACACTGCTCTTTAATATTTTTGAAAAAAAATGAAGGTATTGCTATTTCGCCCTCATTCTTTTATCAACCTGCTTTATTACACTTTTTGCATGATCCGAATTATTTCAGTAAAAAAATCATGAATTGATTTCCATAATTTCAATGTTTATCAATCCTTACCGATTGGATTATGATTATCATATTTATAAACTGTATTTAAGTTTGGCAAGTTGATACAAATTGGGGTTTTTCACACTTTCTTAATCAAAAATTAAACCTATGAAACAGTACTACAAATTAATCTTTTTATTACTATTTCCTTTACTGGCAGTAGCTCAACCAGCTCATGGTAAAAAAGTAATAGGCTACTATGCACAATGGTCTATTTATGCACGGGATTTTAATATTCCAAAAATAGACGGCAGTAAATTAACCCATTTAAACTATTCCTTTTATGGAACAACCTACGATCCCGCCCATCCCGAAAACACCAAATTAAGATGTTTAGACTCCTATGCTGATTTTGAACATATGGAAGGCGGAATACCATGGGACGCTCCGGTAAAAGGGAACTTTTATGACTTAATGAAGTTAAAACAAAAGTATCCGCACTTAAAGGTTTTAATTTCGATTGGGGGCTGGACTAAAGGTCAGGATTTATCACCAATAGCAGCAAACCCTATAGCAAGAAATGCTTTGGTAGCAGATATGGCACAGTTTATTACCACTTATCCCTTTATTGACGGGTTTGACATTGATTGGGAATATCCTGTAAAAGGAGGAACAGACGGAACGGAAATGCTTAATGATGCTCCGGTTCCTGCACAAAATCACAATCCGGATGATAACAAAAATTTTGTCTACCTATTAAAAGAAATGCGTCGTGTAATGCCTAATAAATTAATCTCGATCGCTGCCGGGAATAATGTAAAAAATGTTTCTCAGCAATATCTGGGACCTAACAATAGAGCTCTATATGGGATGACAGAAGACCTTTCGACTTACTGCGATTATATCACTTATTTTGGATATGATTTTGGTGGAAACTGGTATGATAAAACGTGCTATAATGCTCCTTTATATGCCAGCGAAAACACAAACGATCCTTTATACGGAGCAACACAATCTGAATCATTAGACGAGTTAACGAATCAATTTCTAAACGTTGTCGGTATTCCATCCAATAAATTAATCATGGGATTACCTTACTACGGAAAGTTGTTTAACAATGTTGCCAATAATGGAACAGATCCAAATCATCCGGGTCTATTTGTTTCAGCTCCACAAGATATCGTTTCAGGATGTACTAATCATCAACCTCCATTAGGAACCTGGGATTCAGGTAAAACCTGTGAAAATTCAGGAAGTATTGAAATCTGTGATTTAGTGGGAAATCCAACGACAAATCCGCATCCTTATTTAGATCCAACTACCATGCTGGTAACATCCACCGCAGCTGCTGCCGGTTGGGTAAGGTACTTTGACAACACTACTAAAGTTCCTTATCTATACAACGACCGTACACACCAGTTTATCAGTTATGAAGACAAACAATCTATAGACTTTAAAGTACAATATCTTAAATCAAAAAACCTGGCTGGAGGCATGATTTGGGAACTTTCTCAGGATACCAGAGGTGCAATTCCAAATGCATTACTAAACCAGATAGATACTTCGTTTGAGGCTATCTTACCCGGAACAGTAAGTATTAGTGGTGCTGTAAAAAACGGAACTGCTTTGATTGCCAACACCACAGTTGAATTAAGAGATTCAAACAATGCAATTCTGCAGACTACAGTTAGTACTACTGGTAATTTTACTTTCCATAATTTAGCCTCCGGAAAAAATTACAGCCTTATCGCTGTTCATCCGGCGTATACATTTACAGCTACAAATTTTACAAATGTGACGACGGATCAAACTGCAGTAGCACTTCAAGGAACAGCACGCCCTACTTACACCGTTAGCGGAACTATTAAAAATGGAACTACTGTAGTTTCAGGAGTGGTGGTTTCTGCAACTTCCGGAACTATGACTCTGACCGCTACATCAGATGCTACGGGCAATTATACTGTTACCAATTTGGTCGCAGGATTAGATTACGCTGTAACAGCCGCTAAAGCAGGTACAACTTATACTCCTGTTAATACCGTTTATACTGCAATTGATGCCAACAAAACGTTAGACTTTACTCAAGATGCCATTATAAACAAAATTAGTGGTACAGTTAAAAAGGGTTCAACTCCGGTTTCGGGAGCAAAACTAGAATTAACCTTACCCTGGACCGACTCCAGTCATGCTTATAAAACTATAATTGCAACTACAGATACACAAGGGGCGTATCATTTTAATAATGATGATTTAGCGGGTTATTCAAAAGTACAAACCTTAAAACTGAACACTTGGGATAACAAGGGAGTTGACTATTTCCCAACTGATTTGGCAAACTTTGAGATTCCAACGGTATCAAAAGTTTATAATTTCAATTCAAGCGCTGTCACACCACAAATTGCGATTACAAGTCCAACAGCAACAACAGTAGCAATTACACCAGGAACGGTTGTTCAACTCAAAGCCAATGCTGATTTGACTTTTGCAGATCCGTCCGTGACTATTTCTTCTGTAGTATTTAACATCAATGGACAAACGATTACAGGAACACTTTCAACAGCAACCGAATATGTAGCCAATTGGACACCAACTTTGGCCGATTTTAATAAAAATTACACCTTAAAAGCAACGGCAACAGCCTCAAATACAATCACTGCAGAAGACAGTAAAACGTTTTATTTACAATGTTCCGGTGTCAATTGTCCAAATATAGTACCCGAAATCACCTGGATTGATCCGGCATCAACTACTATCAATCAGGCTTCGGGATTCAAGACTATACTGGTAAGCGTAAATGTTACGGATAAAGATGGTACAGTTGCCAGTGCTTCTATTAGTATTGATGGAGTATCTAATACGATGACAAAGGGCGCTGGAAGTACTTACAATTACACTTTCACTCCAACTGCCTTCAAGACATATGCAATAGTTGTAAAAGCCAAGGATAACTCCGGAGGCGAAAACACCTTAAACCAATCGATTAATATCGTTAATTCAACATTTAATCTTCTCCCGGCGAAGGTAATTGTTGGTTATGCCCACGGATGGGAAAACTCAAGTGCACCGTTTTTATACTTCAATCAAATGGGGGATAAAAAATTTAATGTAGTCATTTACTCCTTCATTGAAACTAAAAACAGAGACGGTTATACACCAGTCCTTGTGGTAAACGAGCCAAGATATTTTACAAATGGTGTTTTTGATCCTCAGTTATTAAAAAACGATATCAAATTCTTAAGAGATAAAGGAATTCCGGTTCTTGTATCCATAGGAGGGCAAAATGGTCATGTAGTGTTAGAAACAGTCGCTCAAAAAGACATTTTTGTAAGCGGCATAAAAACGATTGTTGATCAATATCATTTTGACGGTCTTGATATCGATTTTGAAGGATCATCAATGAATTTCGAAGCAGGAGCACTTAAAGATTTCTCTTATTCGTCGATTTCCACTTATCCAAAATTAAAAAATGTCGTAGATGCTTTTAAAGAATTAAAAACAAATTATGGCAGCGGATTCATTCTGACAGCTGCTCCCGAAGCCTACTACGTTCAGGCAGGTTATAATACCTATGGAAACGGAGTTGGTTCTTTCTTACCGGTAATTCATAATCTACGCAACGAGCTGGATCTTTTGATGGTGCAATTATACAATACAGGATCAATAGTAGCGCTGGACAACCTTGCCTATGAACAAGGAAAACCTGATTTCTTAGTATCTATGTCAGAGATGTTAATGAAAGGATTTAATGTAAGCACTACAGGATTTTATTTTCCCCCATTACCCGCGTCCAAAGTGGTTATAGCCCTTCCGGCTTGTACCGGAGCAGCTCAAGCCGCAAGTTACATAACTCCGCAAAAAGGAATTGAAGCTTTTAATTATTTAAGAAGCGGAATCAATTATACAGGACGAAATTACACACTTAAAGGTGGTCCTTATCCTGATATGAGAGGAGTAATGACCTGGTCGATTAACTGGGATGCAGGCTGCGGAACCGGATATGAATTTTCAAATGCGTATGCTGCTTATTTTGCAGCACAGTTATCTCTTGACAAAATTGAAGCAAAAAACAATACAGTGGTTTATTTCAAAAATAATGGTCTACTAGTTAAAAGCGAGACGGAAGATATTGCTCAGGTCGACGTGTTTAATACATTGGGACAATCTTTAACCAGTTACAAAAACAGGATGAACACTAACGAAATACTGCTTCAGAATTATAGTTTTTCAACGAAACAATTGTTTATCGTTGTAGTAACAAACAAAGCAGGAAACAAAAAATCTTTCAAAGTAGCAAACTTCTTAAACTAAGAACTTTGCAGCAAAATGTTAAAGCAATAAAAGCTAAGTCATTTTAGTTATATTTTTTTTTGCAAAATACTCTGGAATTATGAGCGTTCTTTAGTTTGTATTAATCCGAAGTAGAGTATTTTGAACCTGGCAATTTTATTGTCAGGTTTTTTTGTATCTGCTTTTTAAATTTGACTTCTTTGGAGAAAATGCAAAACCCATGTACTCCATTGTTCCCTTTTGCAAAATCATACGGTTATAGTTAACTTTACAAAGAAATCTACCCCCATGTGATGCTAACAAACAAAAACAAACATATTCCGCTTCTCGGTTTAGAAGAGTTTAGAAAAGACCGACTCCATTCTAAAGAGCCGCTTTTGTTTAATGAACTGCATGGCGAAAGACATATTCACAAACCACATCAACACGATTTTTTTATCATCATTCTTTTTGATCAGGCAAAAGGCAATCATACTATTGATTTTAAAGAGTATCAAATTAGTAACCGACAAATTCATCTTTTATTCCCCGGACAAGTTCATACCTGGAATATCGAACCGGAAACAACAGGATATCAATTGATGATTGATCGTCATTTTTTTGAACGTTTTTCTGCCAGTTTCAGATTTTCATTCGTCGAGTATCACAATCATCCTGTTATTGAGCTGGAACCGGATTCCTTTAAACTGCTTCATTATGAATTTGATGCGATTAAAAATGAATTGGCAGCTGAAGACTCCCTCTCAGAATTAATCAGTTCCCGTACGGCCGTCATTGCTTCTATTATAAGTAAATCTGCTGCTAAAATTTTTACCGATCTGAACAACTATGAGGCTGAGCCACGCATCGTAAAATTTCAACAGTTGATTGATGTCTCTTTTAAAGAACAAAAACTAGTCTCCTTTTACGCGGCAAAACTTCACATATCGGCTAATTATCTCAATATCCTTTGCAAGAAATATTTAAAGATTTCAGCAACACAACTCATACAGCAAAGAACGGTACTGGAAGCCAAACGTCTTCTCAAAACTACCACCGTGTCTGTTAAGGAAATTGCCTTTGAACTGGGATTTATTGACCATGCTTATTTTTCCAATTTCTTTAAAACCCAAACCGGAACAACACCTACTGATTTTCGGGATTTGTTATAAATTTTACAAGCCTTGGAATAAATCCTTCACATTCGGATTCTTTATGGCGGTTATATTTGTAGAAACTATAACTACTATGAAAAATTCCGGAATATCCCGCAAAGACTTTTTAAGAAACTCCGCATTAAGTGTTGCCGGACTGGCCATTGGCTCCGGATTTCTAAATTCGGCAGTGGCCTCTTCCCTGAAAACCGATTCCAATATAAAAATAGCAGCAGGTAAATCGTACACCCTAAAAAATGTTAGATTAGAAACAGGTTTTGAATATAAAGAAGAAGAAATTATACACACCAAAACAGCACTCTTCTGCGTAGAAATTAGTGATGGCAAAATCAAGGCTATTTCACCTAATAAACCCAACTCAGAGGCCATAGATGCAAAAGGTTTTTTAATGCTTCCGGCTTTTCGTGATATGCACATTCACTTGGATAAAACTTTATACGGCGATTCTTGGGAAGCAGTAAAAAAGAGAAATGGTGGTGTAAAAGGCATGATAACATTAGAGCAGCAAATTATGCCTGATTTTCTAAAAAACTCAACCTATAAAGCTGAAAAACTAATCGAACTGTTACAATCACACGGAACCTCATTTGCCCGCAGCCATGTGAACATTGAGCCCACTTCTAAGTTACAATCCTTAAAAAATCTACAGATTGCTTTAGAAAATAAAAAGAATGGTTTTGGAGCAGAACTGGTAGCTTTTCCACAACACGGTGTTTTTTATACCGATACGGTTCCTTATCTAAAAGAAGCTGCAAAAATGGATATTGATTTTATTGGAGGAGTCGATCCTTACACGATTGACGGCGCGATCGAAAAAACAATGGATTTTACCATACAACTGGCTCTCGACCACAACAAAGGAATTGATATCCATTTGCATGAATCTGGCGAATCGGGATTAAAAACCGTTGAATATCTAATAGACAAAGTCAACGAAAATACCAGTCTGAAAGGAAAAACTTTTGTAAGTCATTGTTTCATTCTTGCAAAACTGGACAAACCCAAACAGGAAGAAATGGCACAAAAACTGGCCGCAGCTCAAATAGGCATTGTTTCTACTGTTCCTTTCGGTAATCTTGTGATGCCTATTCCAACTTTACTGAAACATGGCGTAAAAGTAATGACCGGAAACGACAGTATTATCGATCATTGGAATACTTTTGGAACCGGAAGTGTTTTGCAAAAAGCCAATCTTGCAGCACAATTGTACGGACAAGTTACAGAATTCGGCTTATCCAGAATGCTAAAACTCGCTACCGCAGGTCCATTACCATTAGATGACAAAGGAATTCAACAATGGCCAAAAGCGGGTGATACTGCAGATGTAGTATTGATAGAAGCCAGCTGCTCTGCTGAGGCTGTATCCCGAATGTCTCCGGTGCGCTCTCTTATTCATAATGGAAATATTGTCTATTAAATATGCCTTTTTTGAATAGCCTTTTAATTATGGCTTTAGCCCAACCTTATTAAGTTCAAAGATTGTCAAAAAAAGTCTCACCCAGATTTAAACACAATGAAATAAAAAAAATCCGCTGCATCTGCAGAATCTGCAAAATCCACGTGCAAAAAATCTCTTAATGTAATAACATTGGGTTTTAGCCAAAACTTTACCTTAATATTTTTGGCTAAAGCCTATTACTCTGGCTACAAACGACCGTTGGTTAAAACCAACGGCAATTCAAATTCCTATTTATTATTTACACAACGAGCTAAAAAATGGATATCCCTGATTATTAAAGTGCAACCTCACTACAACATTCAGAATCAAGAGGTTTAAAGAAATTATAAGTCTATTGAAGAAAAAACAACCCGTAGTACATTTGGGCAATTTTATTATTAAAAGAAAACATCAAATACATATTTTTTTAATTGCCGTTGGTTTTAACCAACGGACTTAAAAAGCCCTTGATGATGGCTTTAGCCCAGCCTCATTAAGTTCAAAGATTATCAAAAAAAGTCTCACCCAGATTTAAGCACAATGAAATAAAAAAAATCCGCCAAATCTGCCAAATCTGCGTGAAAAATCTCTTAACTTACTATCATTGGGTTTTAGCCAAAACTTTGCCTTAAGATTTTTGGCTAAAGCCTAGTGCTCTGACCACAAACAACCGTTGGTTAAAACCAACGGCAATTCAAATTCTTAGTGATTATTCACAGCACCAACTAACACATACACACCTGATAATAAGACAACAATACCTCTATAACGTGCAAAGTCAAGGGAATTTAAAGAAATTACAAGTCTACTTAAATAAAAATAACCCGTAGTACATTTGGGCAATTTTATTGTTTAAAAAAATACCAAATACCTATTTTTATAATTGCCGTTGGTTTTAACCAACGAATTTAAAAAGCCCTTGATTATGGCTTTAGCCCAACCTTATTAAGTTCAAAGACCGTCAAAAAAAATCTCACCCAGATTTAAACACAATGAAATAAAAAAAATCCGCCAAATCTGCCAAATCTGCGTGAAAAATCTCTTAACTTAATAACATTGGGTCTTAGCCAAAACTTTGCCTTAAGTTTTTTGGCTAAAGCCTAGTGCTCTGGCCACAAACGTCCGTTGGTTAAAACCAACGGCAATTCAAACTCTTAGTGATAATTTACAGCTCGAACTAACACATACACACCTGATTATAAAACAACAACACCTCTATAACATGCAAATTCAAGGGAATTTAAAGAAACTAAAAGTCTACTTAAATAAAAATAACCCGTAGTACATTTGGGCAATTTTATTGTTAAAAAAAACACCAAATACCTATTTTTTTAATTACCGTTGGTTTTAACCAACGGATTTAAAAAGCCCTCGATGATGGCTTTAGCCCAACCTTATTAAGTTCAAAGATTGTCAAAAAAAGTCTCACCCAGATTTAAGCACAATAAAATAAAAAAAATCCGCTGCATCCGTAGAATCCGCAAAATCCGCAAAATCCGCGTGCAAAAAATCTACTCGCAATTCTCTCAGCTAAAACACATCACTTCAAAAAAACTTATTTCACAGGCAGATTTTTCTCAAATGCAGAACCAAACGAAATAAAAGAATCCGTTCCCCCTACTCCTTCGATTTGATGAATCTGCTCGTATAAAATTTTGCGAAGCTCTTCATTATTCGCAGCAACAATTTTTATAAACAAGGCATATTTTCCCGAAACCCAGTGACATTCTACTACTTCGGGAATTTTCTCCAATTGTTCAGAAATCGAATAAGCAAAACGCGCTTCTTTGGTTGCAATTCCTGTGTAGGTTATCGTTTCAAAACCAATTCCCTTAGCATCTAACTTAACAGAAAACCCTTTAATTATTCCAGATTCCTGCATTTTTCGAACGCGTAAATGCACTAATGAATTAGAAATATTTAAATCTTTTGCTATTTCAGAAAAAGGGATTCTACCATTTTCATCCAGCTTTCGTAAAATTTCCTGATCTAAATAGTCAGTGTTTTCGTTGTGTTTTATGATTGACATAGCTACAAATGATTTACTTGATTCTATTATTTTGACAACTTTAAGATTAAAACTGTTTTTATAAGTGTCAAATCTACAAAAAAAAACAGCTAATCCATTTATTTATAAATAATCGTACAGTAATAATAATAACATAACAGTTATATATATAGATTTGTGTAATAATAACATTTAAAATTTTTTACAGATGGACAAGACGCAATTACTGTCAAAATTATGGGAACAATACGCTGAAATTACCCCATCAGCAAAAAAAATTCATGACTTATTAGAACAAAAAGGAGAAGAGATAAAAAACGATCATATTGCGATCCGCACATTCAATGATAATAGAATAAATATTACCGTATTAGAAAGGCTTTTTGTAAACCTTGGTTACGAAGCTAAAGGAGAATACCATTTTGAGTCTAAAAAATTGTTCGCTAAACATTACGAACATGCTACGGATCAGAATGCACCAAGAATTTTCATTTCTGAATTGGAACTGGAAAAATGTTCTCCTGAATTACAGGCAACGGTAAAAAGCATTTTGGACAGTTGTGACCAAAAGCTATTTGACCATCCGGAATTAGTATTGAGCGGAACCGTTTGGAACGCCAATTCACACGCCACTTACCAATCTTTATTGGCCGAATCTGAATATGCGGCTTGGATGTATGTTTACGGATTCCGTGCGAACCATTTTACAATAAATACTAATGCCTTGAAAGGCTTTGCTACTTTACAAGATCTAAATGCTTTCTTAGAAGATAACGGATGGAAATTAAATGCCTCAGGAGGAAAAATTAAAGGTACACCCGAGCAATTATTAGAACAATCCAGCACCTTGGCAGATTTACACATCGTTAATTTTGAGGAAGGTGCTTTAGAAATCCCTTCTTGTTACTACGAATTCGCGCTTCGTTATCCAATGGCCAACAGTGAACTGTACCAAGGATTTATTGCTTCTTCTGCTGACAAGATATTTGAAAGTACAGACGTACAATTACAACACAATAAATAGTAATACGCTTTAAAAGAAGATTTAATTCCAATTCTTTTTCTTTTAAAGTATAAAAGCACATACAAAACATGACATCAATAACATCGCAATTTGGAATGAATGAGGCTCTGGTAAAACTGGGCATCAAAACGATAAATGAAGGAACATCGACAGGTTTGCAAAACTTTTCATCAGGAGGCATTTTAGGAAGTTATTCTCCGGTAGACGGAAAATTAATTGCTTCAGTAAAAATGTCAACTCCTGAGGACTATGAAAGAGTACTGCAAGCTGCAACAGAAGCTTTCAAAACATTTCGATTAATTCCGGCTCCACAACGTGGCGAGATTGTGCGTCAGTTTGGAGAAAAATTGCGTGAGAATAAAGAGGCTCTTGGTAAATTGGTTTCTTATGAGATGGGTAAGTCACTTCAAGAAGGTTATGGTGAAGTACAGGAAATGATCGACATCTGTGATTTTGCAGTGGGATTATCACGTCAGCTTCACGGATTGACAATGCACTCTGAAAGACCGGGACACCGTATGTACGAACAATACCATTCCTTAGGAGTTGTCGGAATTATTTCAGCATTCAACTTTCCGGTTGCCGTTTGGGCATGGAATACCGCTCTGGCTTGGATCTCCGGTGATGTTTGCGTTTGGAAACCTTCAGAAAAAACGCCTATCTGCGGTATCGCTTGTCAAAACATCATGGCCCAAGTTATTAAAGAAAATAATTTACCGGAAGGAATTTCCTGTTTGATCAACGGTGATTATAAAATTGGAGAATTACTAACTGCTGATACCCGTATTCCTCTAATTTCTGCTACAGGTTCGACCCGCATGGGAAAAATTGTAGCACAAACCGTTGCCGGACGTTTAGGCAAATCATTACTGGAATTAGGAGGAAACAATGCCATTATTGTAACTCCCGATGCTGATATCAAAATGACCGTTATAGGTGCCGTTTTTGGCGCAGTTGGTACAGCGGGACAACGTTGTACATCAACCAGAAGATTGATCATTCACGAAAGTATTTACGATAAAGTAAAAGATGCGTTAGTTGCTGCCTACAAACAACTACGTATTGGAAATCCGCTTAACGAAAACAATCATGTTGGCCCACTAATTGACACACATGCAGTTGAAATGTACACTCAGGCTTTACAAAAAGTAGTAGCCGAAGGTGGAAACATTCTTATAGAAGGCGGTGTTCTTTCAGGAAAAGGTTACGAAAGTGGTTGTTATGTAAAACCTGCTATTGCCGAAGCTCAAAATTCCTTTGAAATTGTACAACACGAAACATTTGCGCCGGTTTTATATCTGGTAAAATATTCCGGAGAAGTAGAAAACGCCATTGACCTTCAAAACGGAGTAGCTCAAGGATTGTCCTCAGCCATTATGACTAATAATTTGCGTGAGGCCGAAAGATTTTTATCTGTAACAGGTTCTGACTGCGGTATTGCCAATGTAAATATCGGAACATCGGGAGCTGAAATCGGAGGCGCTTTTGGCGGAGAAAAAGAAACCGGTGGCGGTCGCGAATCAGGATCTGATGCCTGGAAAATTTACATGAGACGTCAAACCAATACCATCAACTATACGACCAGCCTTCCACTGGCCCAGGGAATTAAATTCGACCTATAAATCATCAAAAAAAACAATTAACCAAAACCACTATCAAATGAAAAAACCAATTTTATTAAGTAAGGAAATAAGCTATATTGTCTTATTTCTATGCTTGTGGCTGCCAGCTATCGGTTTTGCACAAGCAAATCAGGCGCAAAAAAGCGTTTCAGGAAAAATAACTGACAATAAAGGTTTTACCCTTCCGGGAGTGAATATAACCTTAGATGCGACCAATGTGAGCGCAAATAGTGATGAAAACGGAAAATTTACATTACTTATTCCATCCGATATCAAAAACCCAACTTTAACCTTTACTTATATTGGGTTTACCAGTCAGTCAATAGCAGTCAATAACAGCAAAGAACTAAACGTTGTACTGCTGGAAGAAAACAATAAACTGGACGAAGTAGTCGTGATCGGGTACGGTTCTATCAAAAAAGGAAACGTTACCGGAGCTATTTCTTCCGTAAAAAAAGAAAGCATCGAAACCAGAGCTACCAATAATGCTGCTGAGGCCTTACAAGGTTTAGTAGCAGGGGTAAATGTTCAAAAAAGTGGAGGAACCGCCGGAGCAACTGTAAAAGTTAAAATTCGTGGAATCAATACTTTCGGAAGCACCGAACCTTTATACATTATTGACGGTTTTCAGGGAGATATAGCTTCTGTAAATCCAACCAATATTGAGTCAATGGAAGTTCTAAAAGATGGAGCTGCAGCTGCAATTTATGGATCTGTTGCTGCCAATGGTGTCATTATCGTGACTACTAAAGCAGGTCAAAAAGAAGGAATTAAAGTTGATTTTACTTCTTTTGTGAAAGGTACATCAACCGCAAAAACTTTAGATTTATTAGATGCACAAGGCTATCAGACCGTTCACAGAAGAATGTACGATGAATACAATAAATATGCTAATACTCCTGTAACTTTACCGGCCTATATTACCAAACCGGGACAATACAATACAGACTGGCAAGATCAGGTTTTCCGTTCCGGGTTAGCGCAGAATTATGGTATAGGCGTTCAGGGACGTCAGGGTGTGGTTAAATTTGCACTTTATGGGAACTATTCAACAGAAAAAGGAATTGTAATTGACAATAATTTTGGACAACGCAATGCAAGTGCCAGAGTGAGTTTCAAAAAATCAATTTTTGATGTTGATACAAAATTATCATACCTTACTACTAATAATGAGCAACCTAACTTTCAATTAAAAGAAGTTTACGCGATCTCGCCATTAGTACCCGTATTAGATCCAAATGAAACTTATGGTTACGGTTTAACCAACAAAGACGGTTTGCCTTTTAATACCAACCCGGTAGCAGATGAGCATTTTAGAAGCGGAGCTGTAAAGTCACAGGATTTAACGGCTAATATCTCGATAACAGCCAATCTGGCTCCTTGGTTAAAATTTAAAACGGCTTACTCTTATCATGAAATAAACACCCAGCTTGAGGCACACAATCCGCCTTTTATTGCCAACACACAAGCACCGGAAAAATATACCGTACACAGAGAAAGAAGAGCTTTTTGGGATGAGCAAATTTTTGAAAATACATTGACTGTAGCCAAAACATTCGGAGCTCATTCTATTGATTTTCTTTTGGGAGCAACCATCAACCCGTCATCTTCTAATTGGAATGACATTACGGTAGAAGGAAAAACAATAGATCACACGGTAGAAAATGGACAACTTGTTTCTGTTGAACGCCCTTCAGGATTCTTAGATCCGGGATTCGAAACCATCGGAGCCGGAAAAGGCGGAACATATTCTGCTGACGGATCTAAATACCAATACAACAGACTTTCTTATTACAGCCGTCTGAATTACTCGTACAAAGACCGTTATTTAGCACAGGCCACTTTACGTTATGATGGTTCGTCAAAATTTGGAAAGGACAGCCGTTGGGGAGCCTTCCCATCTGTTGCTTTGGGTTGGAAAATTGATAAAGAGAGTTTCTTTCCGGAAGATTTCTTCGTTTCTAAATTAAAATTGCGTGCCAGCTGGGGACAATTGGGTAATGAAGCAGCATTAGGTTACTATGCATCAAGCTCTTTAATTACTTCAGGAAATTATTTAAACTCGGGTTATGTGCAAGGAACCGGAGGTAACCCATGGCCGGGAAGTATCGCTACAACATTAGAAAACAGAAAATTAAAATGGGAGACTACCGACTCTAAAAACATCGGTATTGATTATACCCTTAAAAACGGAAAAATTAGCGGTTCGATCAATTTCTATCGCAACGTCACCAACGATTTGTTGATTACAAAAAGATTGGCACCATCAGCAGGTATCGATGATCCAATTCTAAACGTAGGTAAAGTAAGCAACAGTGGATTTGAATTCGAAATAAATTATAGCGAACAAAGTAATGCCTTCAAATACAATGTAGGTTTCAATTTTTCAACGTTACGCAACAATGTTGAATCTCTTGCCAATGCCGATCAGGCGATTTATGGAGAAGGTCTAAAATTTAATGACGAGCACTTCCCTACTCAGGCACGTGTGGGTACTCCGATTAGCGCCTTTTACTTGTACCGCACTAATGGAATTTTTCAATCTCAGGACGAGGTAAACAGTTATACCAATAATGGTACTTTAATTCAACCCAATGCCAAACCGGGAGATATTAGGTTTAAAGATTTAAACAATGACGGTATAATTAATGAAAAAGACAAAGAATATACCGGTACGGGTTTACCAAAAGTAGAGGCTAACTTAACTTTGGGAGCCAGTTATAAAGGCTTTGATTTTAGTACTTTAATCGGAAGCGGCTGGGGTAATAAATTGTACAACGGAAACCGTTATTTTTACGAATCCATGAGTTCAGGAACCAATATGCTGGCTTCTACTCTTAACTCCTGGACACCCGAAAACCGCAGCAATACACCACGTGCCGTACTTGGAGATCCTAATGGAAACAGCAGAGAGTCAGATCGTTTTCTGGAGAGTGGAAATTTCGTTCGCATGCGTCAGTTACAAATCGGATATTCTTTACCGCAGGAATTGTTAGAAGCAGCCAAAATAGATAAATTAAGATTCTACATCAGTGCTGAAAATTTATTTACCATCACCAAGTATTCCGGTACAGACCCTGAATTCTCCAGACGTGAGCTATTGGATACCGGAGTAGACCGTTTTGTGTATCCGTTTACGAGATCATTTATTTTGGGTGTACAGTACGTATTTTAAGAAATTTATAAAGAAACAATCATGAAAAAGATATTCAAATTTTTTACTGTTCTAAGTTTAGTAGCAGTAACGGCATGTAGTAATGATTTCCTCGAACAACAATCACCGGATCAACTCGACTCTTCTACCTTCTGGAGAAATAAAGCTGACGCCGAAGCAGGTCTTTCTGCCACCTATGCCTTTTTGGAAGCCTCCATTGACGAATATTCCTTCTCTGAAATAAAATGGCCCGTAGAAGCCTATCGAGAAGACATCTGCAAATTAGGAAGTGATGCCCTTAATTATCAAAGCTGGGTAGAATTGGCTGATTTTACTTATACTAACGGAAACACTCAGTTTACCAGTTATTGGAAATACAATTACCGCGGGATCAGTAATGCCAATCAGGTTATTACCAAAGTAGGTGAAATGTCCTCCTCCTCTATTAACAATGCCGACAGAAACCAAGTCATTGCAGAAGCACGTTTTTTGAGAGCCTATTACCATTTAAAATTAATTTTGAACTGGGAGAAAATCAAGATCAGAAACAAATACATCACGGATCAAGCTCAAATTAGCATTCCACTTTCTGAGCGTGCAGAAGCATGGGATTTTATTATCGGCGAATTAAAAGCAGTTGCCACTGTACTTCCTGCTGCTCAACCGGCAGAAAAAGCAGGTCGTGCAACCAGCGGAGCAGCTAACAGTTATCTTGGTTTTGCTTATTTAACAAGAGCTTATGAAGAAACAGCACAGAAACAAACTTATCTTACGGAGTCCCTTGCTGCTTTTAACAAAGTTCAGGGTTACGAACTTGTAAAAGATTATGTAAGTCTTTTTAACGGAACTAATAAAAACTCTAAAGAATCTATATTTGAACTTCAATTTACAGAGAACACTTCAAATGGTGCTTTCTATCGTACAGCCTTACACTTCTGGATGGCGGCCAGCGAACTGGGTGGTTGGGATGAAATCCTGCCAACAACTATGTTGATGAACGAGTTTAAAAAAGAAGGCAAAATAGCGACTACAGGAAATTATGACACTCGTCTTTACAGCAATATTTTCTTTAAAGATCCTTATTTTAATGATGCGGCTAATCCTAGAATTTTTGGAGCTACTTACGATCAAAAATTTGGCACTTTAGACAAGCCCGTTTTCCGCAAATACCTGCCTCCTACTCAGGAACAAATGGATACCGAATTTTTAGGACTTAACGTTCCTTTAATGCGTTACTCGAATGTTCTTTTGATGAAAGCAGAAGCCCTAAACGAACTACAGCGTCCGGCCGAAGCAATTCCTTTTATCAACGCGGTTCGTGAGCGTGCAGACATGCCCAATATGACAGGTACTACCTATGATGCTGTAAAAACTCAAATCGAACATGAAAGAATTATTGAGTTTCCTTTAGAAAACTTCCGCTTTTACGATTTACGTCGTTGGGGGAAAACCAAAGCGGCTCTTGATGCCGTTGGCCGCACCAATTTTGATGCTGCAAAAAATAACTTTTATCCGGTTCCTTTAACGGAAATACAAAATAATTAGACTTATTTTTACCCTGAAAGCAGTACAAAACTCTTTCAGGGTAATTATTTCAAAACATCAAATAAATTAAATATCATGTCCAAAAAAGAAGCATTTTCTATTTTTTTGTTCTTTTTAATGATGCAGAGTACTTTTGCTCAAAATAAATACACCAACTTAGAAGCCAGTAAAAACAGTCTGGATTACAAAGGAGACCCTAAAAATGCAACCGATCGAAAATCACTCGCTTTTTCTGATAAAGGAGCCTGGTTTGGATTCGGCTTTTTGGAACCCGCCGTAGCTCAGGGTGGATTCTCAGGCCCTTTTTTAATGACAGAGCAAAACGGAGTCTGGCTAAGTGCTTCTTTTATTTCTTTACATCTAATCGATGAAAAACAACAAGAACTTATCGATTGGAAAACAGCTTTAGTACAACAAAATAGTTATAACAGTCATTTAGAACAACAATTTCAAAACGATCAACTGGAGGTAATCCAACAACTAGTATTTTCATCCGGTCAATCTGCCATTCAAAAAACAACAATCAAAAATCGATCATCAAAAACAATAACACTTACTCCTGCATATTATTCTAAAATATATCTGGATAATCTACAGTTTTCAGCGGAAGAGAATGCGATCAAAATCGTTTCTTCAAAAAGCAATGCTATTGGACATGTTCAATTTCTTAGCGCAAAAAGTACCATCGAAATCACAAAAGAAGGTTTCGCTGCCAAAACTGCTGAACTTACTTTAAAACCTAATGAAACTAAGGAAATTGTAGTTTCTCAAACCTATGTTTTTCCACAATACGATTGGAAAAAAGAAAAGGAAGATCTCTCAAAAATAAAATTTAATACGCTTTTAGAAAATACAAAACGAGAGAAAGAAAAGCAACTGTCTCAGTTAATTTCGAAAAAGAAATCAATATATAAAGGAACCGATTATTCTGTTTTCCTAGCCAAACTGGTTCTTACTTTACAAAACAACAGCCGAATTGCGGCCGAAGGATTAAAACACGAAGGTATATTTCCGAGTTATCATTACGAATGGTTTCATGGTTTCTGGGCATGGGACAGTTGGAAACATGCGGCAGCGGCAGCTCATTTTGCGCCCGAATTAGCCAAAAACCAAATGCGTGCTTTATTTGATTATCAGTCACCAAATGGTTTTATCCCGGATTGTATTTACAGAGATACTTCCATTGAACCTAACAATTACAGAAATACAAAATCTCCTCTTGCCGCTTGGGCGGTTTGGGAAATTTACAAACAGACTAAAGATGTTGATTTCATAAAAGAATTTTATCCAAAGTTGAAAAAATACCATGCGTGGTGGTATAAAGATCGCGATCATGATCAGGATGGTCTTTGCGAATTTGGTTCAACAGACGGTACTTTAATTGCCGGAAAATGGGAAAGTGGTATGGATAACGCCGTACGTTTTGACAATAGTAAAATACTTAAAAACGGTGAAAATGCGTATTCAATGGATCAGGAAAGTGTTGATTTAAATTCTTTTTTATATGCCGAAAAAAACTATTTGGCTATGATGGCTAACGTTTTAAAATTGGCTGACGACGAGAAAAATTGGAAGACAGAAAGTGAGCAATTAAAAAATCAGATTCAGACCCAATTTTGGGACGCCAGTTCAGGTTGGTTTTACGATACTACAATTGATGGCAAGAATTTTATAAAAGATATGGGTTGCGAAGGTTATTTACCACTTTGGGTAGAAGCTGCAACCAGCGAGCAGGCAAAAGCTATAAAAAACAACTTATTAGATCCATTATCTTTTAACACGTTTGTTCCTTTGCCGACTTTAGCCGCAAATCAATCAAAATTCAAACCGGATAATGGGTATTGGAGAGGTCCAATCTGGCTCGATCAAAGTTATTTCGGAATTGATGGTTTACGAAAATATGGATATGTGAACGAAGCCAATCAGCTTTCAAACAAACTTATTCACAATGCAGAAGGCGCTTTTGAGAAAGGAAAATCGATTCGCGAAAATTACCATCCTATTACCGGAAAAGGTTTAGAATCGGAAAATTTTAGCTGGTCAGCGGCACATTATTTACTTTTACTTTTAAATGATTAGGGGTTGAAGAACACATAGAATGGGACGCGGATTATGCGGGTGTGCTGGCGCACAAACGCGGATAAAAACGGATTTTTTTTTATTTAAAATGGGTTTATTTCTTTGCTTAAATTCATTTGCATTTAAACAAAGACTCGATAGCAGTCAGCAGCTTGTAGGTCAAGAAAGAAACATAGATAAAACAAATTAAAAAAATCCGTTTTTATCCGCGTCTTCACGATAGTGAATCCGTACAATCCGCGTCCAAACCTAATCAACAATATAAAAATTGAGAAACCAATTAAGAAATGAAGCATGTGCAGAAGCAATAATAAATAGTTAAACCATATAAGTAATGTAAGTTCATTTAAAACAAAGCTTATATTTTCTTAAATAACTTATATGGTTTAAAATTTTGCATCCTCATGATAATTCAACACCATAAAAATTAATGAAACCAAGTAAGAAATGAAGCATGTGCAGAAGCAATAATAAATAGTTAAACCATGTAAGTAATGTAAGTTCATTTAAAACAAAGCTTATATTTTCTTAAATAACTTATATGGTTTAAAATTTTGCGTCCTCATGATAATTCAACACTATAAAAATTGATAAAACCAATTAAGAAATGAAGCATTACAATTCGAGATTAACCAAGTTTATAGCATCAATAGTACTGCTGTCGGGTGGCTTTTCTGTTTCTTTAGTTGCACAGGAAAAGAAAACTCCACAAACAGAGAAAGCAGATCCAAAACGTTTTTTCACCAAATCTGATTTAATGCAGATTGGTGTTTATTATTATCCCGAACAATGGCCAAGGGAGCAATGGGAACGCGACTTAAAAAACATTAAAAAATTAGGTTTTGAGTTCACCCATTTCGCCGAATTTGCCTGGACTTATATGGAACCTGAACAGGGAAAATATGATTTTAAATGGCTTGATGATGCCTTGGCAATAGCCGAAAAAGAAGGTTTAAAAGTAATTCTTTGTACCCCGACACCAACGCCTCCGGCATGGATGGGCGACAAATATCCGGAGATCTATCTTACTGATGCTAATGGCCGTCGCAGAGAACATGGCAACAGAGCCAATGTATCGGTAACGAATGAAAAATACCGCGAATTTACCGATCAGATTGTTGCTGAATTGGGAAAACGATATGGAAAAAACAAAAACATTATGGGTTGGCAAATCGATAATGAGCCTTTGGCAACAGCCGATTTTAGTCCTTCTGCCCGCAAAGCTTTTCAAGTTTGGTTAAAAGCTAAATATGGAACCATCGAAAAATTAAATACCGAATGGGTCGGTAGTTTTTGGAGTACGCGTTATTCCAATTTCGAACAAATAATTTTGCCTAATGCCGAGATTTATTTTGAAGACAAATTAAGTCCACATGCGGTTTTGGATTTCAAACGATTTACCTCAGACGCACAAGCCGAGTATCTGAACAGACAAGCCGAAATACTTAGAAAATACATTGATCCGAAACAATGGATCACTACCAATTTCACCAATGTAATTTATGATGCTAACCCAAGGAGTGCCGACAAAATGGATTTCATTACCTACACCATGTATCCCGTAAGCGGTCAGAATCAGTTGGGTGGTCAGAGTTTTAGAATGGGGTCTCCAAGCAAAATTTCAGAAGCCAACGATTATTACCGCTCCATAACTGGTGTAACCGGTGTTATGGAACTGCAACCGGGACAGGTAAACTGGGCGGGCATTAATCCGCAGTTATTACCGGGAACCGTGCACATGTGGCTTTCTCAGGCTTTTGGCGGTAATTGTTCTTTTACTTGCACCTACCGATACAGACATCCGCTGGGAAGTAGTGAAATGTACCATGATGGCATTGTGGGTACAGATGGCGTTACACTTTCACAAGGTGGTAAGGAATTTGTTGAATCGATACAAGACATGAAATTGTTGCGTAAAGCGTACGATCCTAAAGCCGTATTGCCTCAAAATCTTGTAAAAAGAAAGACCGGTTTCTTATGGAGTCATGATAACCTTTGGGATTTAGAAAACCAAAAACAAACGAAATTCTGGAATACCTGGAAACATAGAAATACCTATACGGCTGCTATTAAATCTACGGGAGCTCCGATGGACTTTATTACCGAAGCAGACAATTTTGCTGATTATCCGTTTATCGTCGCTCCGGCTTATCAGCTTATTGATCAAAAATTAGTTGCCAAATGGCAAAAATATGTTGAAAATGGAGGTCACCTAATCTTATCTTGCCGTACCGGACAAAAAGACAAAAACGGACATTTTTTTGAAGCCAACTGGGGTGCACCAATCGTACCGCTAATAGGTGCTGACGTGGATTTCTTCGATATGCTGGTTTCGGATGTGAATGGAGTTGTAAAAGCAGGAAACACTACTTTTCAATGGAATACTTGGGCAGATGTGCTTACACCCAAACAAGGAACAGAAGTTCTGGCGACTTATGAAGATCAATTTTATAAAGGAAAAGCCGCAGCAGTAACTCGAAAATTAGGCAAAGGAACAATTACCTACGTTGGTGTTGAAAGCAATGACGGTAACTTAGAAAGAGAAATTGTTCGTACGATGTACACTCGTGCCAATGTTGCTATTGAAAATTTACCAAAAGGTGTTTTTATCGAATGGAGAGATGGTTTTTATGTGGGTGTAAATTATACTAATGAACCTGTTAATTTACCTATTCCGCAAGGCAGTAAAATACTGGTTGGACAAAACCCGTTATTACCTGCACAAGCGGTAATTTGGAAATAAACTATTACTCTCAGGGTCTTTTGATTATCCTGATCTTTTGCCACGAATTTCACTAATTGGCACGAATTATTTTCTTGCCACAGATTACACTGATTCCTACAGATTAAATCTTTCTAATTCTTTTAATCTGTGGCAAAAAAATTAGGTACAAGTTTGTAATTTGGTTTTGACAAAATAAAAACAGCACGCAGATTTTGCAGATCTTGGAGATTTCCGCAAAAGAAGTGATAAAAAAATCTGCTAAATCTGCGTGAAAAAAAGTAGGCGAAATTGTGTAATTTGAGCTTGATAGACTAAAAATTATGCAAATGAATAATGACACAGATTACACTGATTCTCACAGATTAAATCTTTTTAATCCTTTTAATCTGTGGCAAAAAAAGTAGGTACAAGTTTATAATTTAGTTTTGACAGAATAAAAATAGCACGCAGATTTTGCAGATCTTGGAGATTTCCGTAAAAGAAACGATAAAAAAATCTGCTAGATCTGCTAAATCTGCGTGAAAAAAAGTAGGCAAAAGTGTGTAATTTGAGCTTGACAGACTAAAACTTATGTAAATGAATAATGCCACAGATTACACTGATTCCCACAGATTAAATCTTTTTAATTCTTTTAATCTGTGGCAAAAAAAGTAGATACAAGTTTGTAATTTGGGCTAAACAGACTAAAGTTTATACAGTTAAATAATTGCACTAATTTCCACGAATTAAATCTTTTTAATCCTTTTAATCTGTGGCAAAAAAACAAACAAAAGTGTGTACTTTTAGTTATTAACTAGACCACTAAAAAGAAATATAAAAATAAATACTAAAAATAATGACTTTTTCAGAAGCAGCTATTCAAACCTTAGTAAAGGAACATTACGGATTAAACGTTAGTGTCAAATCATTAAATGGATATGATGAATTAAACTTTCTTCTGTCTAATGATCAAAATGAAAAATACATTCTAAAAATATCCAACGAAAGTCATTCCTTTCCCTTTTTGGAAGCGCAGGTCAAAATTATCAGACATTTGTCCCAAAGCAATATGGCCGATTTGTTTCAACATTTTTGCCTTAATAAAGAAGGAGAAGAACTAACCAAAATTGAAAAAGATTCTAAAATCTATTACCTGAGAATTTTAAACTTTCTGGAAGGTACTTTTTGGGTCGAAAAAGAGCATAAGCCTAATTCGTTATTTCATAATCTAGGTTCCTTTTTAGGGAATATGGATAAAGTACTTCAGGATTTTTCGCACCCGGCAATGCATCGCAGCTATACCTGGGATATTAGTCGTGCCAGTGAAGCAAACGATGGTCTTAAGTACATTTTAAATCATGAGAGAAGGCGTATTGCCGCTTACTTCCTGTTGCAGTTTGATACTGAAATTGTTCCTAAAATACATCAATTGCGTCATGCTTATATTCACAATGATGCCAATGATTATAATGTACTTGTTCAGGAGGATAAGATAAGTGGTTTGATTGATTTCGGAGATATGGTTTTTACCACCCTAATCAACAATCTTGCGATTGCTTGTACATATGCTATGCTGGATCAGGAAGATCCATTGGCTTGTGCGGCTTTAATTGTAGCAGGATACCATAAAGCCTACCCTCTTACCGAACAGGAAACAGATCTGCTGTATTATTTAATAGCCGGAAGACTTTGCATCAGCGTTACACAATCGGCTTACAATGCTTCTTTGGACAGTGACAACGAACATCATTTTATTACCGAAAGACCGGCTTGGGATTTATTGTATCAGCTTATCAAAATTAACCCGATTAAAGCGCAGGATACTTTTAGAAAAGCTTGTGGTTTTGAAGGTATTATTAAAGAAAACGATTATAGCGACCTCTTAAAAGTCCGTCAGGAAAAGATTGGTCGTAATTTAAGCATTGGTTACAAAGACAAACTAAAAATTGTAAAAGGCGCTTTGCAATATCTGTATGACGATCAAGGACGCACTTTTGTGGATTGCGTAAATAACCCTTCACACGTAGGACATTGCCATCCGGTAGTCGTTCGAAGAATGCAAAAACAAATTGCATCGCTAAATACCAATACCCGCTATTTAAATGATACTATTATTGAATACGCTGAAAAACTTACGGCAACCTTACCTCCTGCTTTAAGTGTTTGTTATTTTGTGAATTCCGGCAGCGAAGCCAATGACCTTGCCATCCGAATGAGCCGTCATTATACCAAACAGAAAGATGTAATTGTTTTAGATCATGCGTATCACGGAACTTCGACGGTGGCTATGGAAATGAGTCCGTACAAATTTGACAGTAAAGGAGGTTTTGGTAAAATGCCCTGGATACATAAAGCCATTAATCCCGATTTATATCGTGGTCCTTACCAATACGGGGATGCAAATGCAGGTGAAAAATATGCTGCCGATGTGCAACGCATTATCGAAGATTTAAAAACAGAAGGAAAAGCTCCGGCAGTATTTATCTGCGAAACTCTTTTAGGCGTTGGCGGACAGATTCCGCTTCCTGAGAATTATTTAAAAACAGCCTATCAATATGTCAGAGCTGCAGGAGGCGTTTGTATTGCCGATGAAGTCCAAGTTGGTTTTGGAAGAATTGGGGATCATTTTTGGGGTTTTGAACTGCAAGATGTTGTTCCGGATATTGTTGTCTTAGGAAAACCTATAGGAAATGGCCATCCGCTGGCAGCAGTAATTGTTACTAATGAAATTGCTGATGCCTTCAATAACGGTTTGGAGTATTTTAACACCTTTGGCGGTAACCCAGTATCTATGACAGCAGGTTTGGCAGTTTTAGATGTAATTCAGGAAGAAGAAATGCAGCAACATGCTCTCGAAGTTGGGAATCATTTAATGGATGGTTTAAGAAATTTAATGGCCAAACACCCGATTATTAGTGATGTTAGAGGTCATGGTTTGTTTATTGGTGCAGAGATGGTCAAAGACCCAATTACCATGGAACCTGCAGTATCTGAAATTGATCGTGTCGTAGAAAAAATGAAAGAGAAAGGGTATTTACTGAGTACAGACGGGCCTTTGTATAATGTTTTAAAAATAAAGCCTCCTATGCCTTTTAATAAACAAAATGCAGATGAAATGGTTGCTTTATTAGATCAGGCATTGAGTGAATTATAAGGAATCAAGGAACTAATTAGCTAAAAGTTTGGCACACGAATGAAACGGATTCGCTATGCGAAAACGTGGATTTGTGCGGATTTTTCTTTTTCTGTGTGGGATGGTTGTTTTGTGAAGATTTGAATAAGAATTCCGCGGAGATTCGCAGAGGCCACACAGAGATTCACAAAGAATCATAAAACTTTGTGAATCTCTGTGCAACCTTTGTGAAGCTTTGTGAAACCTTCTTAAGTGCTAAGGATTGACCTGAAAATGATTTTTTAGAAGGCTTTTGCCTAAAAAGTATTAAAATGAATAATAGTAATAATAATCCGCTTTCGGAACCAATTTCACATCTTGAAAATTTAGAAAAACAATTGGAAGGTAAATTATTTTATGACCATACCATGCGTTTGTTATATGCTACAGATGCAAGTGCTTATAAAGAAATGCCGTTGGCTGTTGCGATTCCTAAAACAAAGGAAGACATTCAGAAAATCATTGCTTTTGCACGCGAAAATAAGAGCAGTGTGATTCCGCGTGCGGCTGGGACTTCGCTTGCGGGTCAGGTAGTGGGTAATGGGATTATTGTAGACATCTCACAAGAATTCACCCAAATTATCTCGGTGGATGAAATCAATAAAACCGCATGGGTTGAACCGGGTGTAATTCGTGATGAACTTAATCTGCATCTGAAACCCTATCAACTCTTTTTTGGGCCTGAAACGTCTACCAGCAATCGTTGTATGATTGGCGGTATGGTAGGAAACAATGCCTGTGGTGCCAGATCGGTTGTCTACGGCTCGACAAGAGAACATCTTTTAGAAATAAAGGGCTTTTTGGCTGATGGAAATGAAGTCACTTTCAAAGCATTAACCAACACCGAATTTGAAAATAAATGCAACGGCATTGATACGGTAAGTCCGTTAGAGCAATCGATTTACATTCAAATTAAAGAAGTAGTATCATCTGAAACCAACAGACATTTATTCGATAAAAATTTCCCTAAAAAATCAATTCCAAGGAGGAACACCGGTTATGCATTAGATTTATTAGTCGACAGTATGCCGTTTGCTGCTACTGATGAGAAGTTTAATTTTTGCAAATTAATTGCCGGATCAGAAGGAACTTTATTCTTTGCTACCGCTATAAAACTAAACTTAGTTCCTGCGCTGAAACCTTTTGCTGCTCTGGTCTGCATTCATTTTGAAAGTCTTAACGATTCTTTGAGAGCTAATTTGGAAGCCCTGAAATTCAATCCTGATAGTGTTGAACTTATTGATCATTATATACTGGAATGTACCAAAGAGAATTTGGAACAAAGTAAGAATCGTTTTTTTGTAGAAGGAGACCCTCAAGCCATTCTTGTGGTTGAATTTTTAAGAGATACACCAGAAGAAATAGATACGATAGCCAAAGAAATGGAGCTTTTAATGCGTTCTAAAAACTTAGGCTACCATTTTCCGATTGTTTATGGCGAAGAGACTAACAAAGTATGGAATTTACGAAAAGCCGGACTTGGATTATTGTCTAATATACCCGGAGACGCAAAAGCAGTCGCGGTTATTGAAGATACGGCTGTTGATGTAAATGATTTGCCAGCCTTTATCGAAGATTTTAATGCGATATTAAAACAACGCAATTTAAGTTGTGTTCATTACGCACATGCTGCAACGGGTGAATTGCACCTGCGCCCTATTATCAATTTAAAAACCAAAGAAGGTGCCGCCCTTTTTAGAACTATAGCCACAGACATTGCGCATTTGGTAAAAGAATATAAAGGATCACTTAGCGGTGAACATGGCGACGGAAGACTTCGTGGTGAGTTTATTCCATTGATGCTCGGAGAAGAAATTTATCAACTGTTTATCCAACTTAAAAACACCTGGGATCCCTGGAATGTTTTTAATCCGGGAAAAATTGTGAACACGCCTCCAATGGACACCAATTTAAGATATACTCCGGGACAGGATACTCCAATGCCGGAAACTTACTTTGATTTCTCAGAACATAACGGTATCCTTCGTGCTGCCGAAATGTGTAATGGTTCGGGAGATTGCAGAAAAACCGAGAAAAGTGGTGGTACGATGTGTCCCAGTTATATGGCTACGCGAAACGAAAAACACACCACTCGCGCAAGAGCAAACATGCTCAGAGAAACCATCACTACCTCAACAAAAGAAAACAAATTTGACGCTGAAGAACTTCTTGAAGTACTCGATTTGTGTTTGAGTTGTAAAGGTTGTAAATCCGAATGTCCTTCTAATGTTGATATGGCCAAGTTAAAAGCGGAAACCTTACAACAAAACTATGATGTAAATGGAGTCAAATTTCGTTCCAGTCTGATTGGAAATACACCAAAAATAAATGCTGTTTTTGCTACAGTTCCGTGGGTTTATAATTTATCTACTAAAGGTTTTTTGGGTAACCTCATCAAAAGATCAACCGGATTTGCGGTTGAAAGACAACTACCGCAAATGCATAAAATTACTTTTGCAAAATGGATTAAAAAACACGTTCAAAAAGGGAATTTTATCCACGGTCAGGTTTATTTGTACAACGATGAATTTTTAAACTATTATGATGTCGAAATAGGTCAAACGGCTGTTCAATTATTAAACCATTTAGGGTATGAAGTAATAGTTCCACAAATTGGCATAAGCGGAAGAACTTATTTGTCAAAAGGCATGTTAAAAGAAGCCCGTGAAATTGCCGAAAAAAACATACTGGCTTTTGAAAAAACAATGCCGGAGAATGCTATTCTAATCGGAATAGAGCCTTCTGCCATCTTATCGTTTCGCGATGAATATCCTGATTTATGCCGTGGCATATTGAAAGAAAAAGCTAAAACATTTGCAGGCAGAACGTTACTTATTGAAGAATTTTTGGCCCGTGAATTAGACGAAGGACGTATATCGTCTGCTAGTTTTACAAATAAAGAAGAACGTGTACGCATGCACGGTCATTGTTTTCAAAAAGCGTTGTCTTCTTTAGTTCCTTTGAAAAAAATTCTAATGCTTCCGAAAAACTATACCGTTCTAAATATTCCAAGTGGTTGTTGTGGTATGGCGGGGTCATTTGGTTATGAAAAAGAACATTATGACATTTCCATGAAAATTGGAGAATTGGTTTTGTTCCCCTCCATTCGCTCCGAAAAGGAAGCTACTTTAATCTCGGCATCAGGAACAAGTTGCAGACATCAAATAAAAGACGGTACTAACCGAAATGCACAACATCCCGTGAGCATATTGTATAATGCTTTAAAATAATTTGATCCTTTTTCACTTTGAAAATAAAAATATACAACAAAAAAGACTGTCCTACCAAAAGTAAAACAGCCTCTTTTTGTTATTAAAATTGATCAAAACAATGAATTGAACAATTCATTATCAATCCTTTTTAAAATTTTAAATTTTATTTTTTAATTATTTTTCTGGTGGTTACTGTTCCGTTATCTGAAATAAACTGAACTAAATAAACCCCGGGAACCTGATTCGCAATGTTTACATCAAAATCTCTCTGTTTAGCGGTTCTTTCTTTAAATACAACTCTGTTGTAAATACTTACTATTCTTAAAGTTCCCTGTTGCTCATTGTTAATGCTGATTTTAAACACTCCGTCTGTCGGATTAGGATAAATTGTAAACAATTGAGATTCGGCTGCTTCTTTAAGAGCAATTTCATTTCCTTTGGTATTGGCCTGTTTTTCGGCTCTTACAAGGGCAAAACGTTCACCGCCTTCCAGTTCTCCTTTTAGAGCATCTTCCTGAATAAGGTCTAATGTGATCTGCTGATCCAGAGGGAAATCTTTCGCTACTTTAAAGTCAAATGTTATTCCGAAAGTTTCCTCATTGTCAATCGGTAAATTTGCAATTGCACCTTCTCTGTTGGTGATCAGAATTTTGTTTTTATCAATAATCTGAACTCCTTTCAGACTTCCGTTTGCTTGCGCTCTTTCAAAAAGACGGTCATCCAGTGTCGCTACGATTGTTCCCCCTAATTCAAAGAAGTTGTTTTTAAGCTCTTCATTAAATCCTTTGTCTACAAATCTTATATTAATAGTTTTAGACTTCACTCCTCTTATAAATACTGCTGTAGGCGGAACAAAATCGGTTGTATTTAAATTATAAACACTTAGGTTCTTCCAGGCAATATTGTTATTGTTTTTAGCATTTGGAGTAATTACAACACCATTGACTTCATTAGGCATTGGGTCTCTTGGAGATTCGATTCTGGCAATTAAGCAGAAATGGTGCTGATCATACGTATAATCTGCCGGGTTTGGCGGGTACCATGGCACCATTACTATAGTGCTACCCCCTACTGGTATTGATGGAATACTTACTTCACCAATCTCATCACCGTGTTTTACTGCTCCGACACTAAAGTTCACAAAATTAGTAGGCCATACCAATCCGGATGACGCTTTTGCAAAATAGAGCCTTACTTTTGCAGAAGAACTTGGACTTGTTCCCTTGTTATAAACTCTGATGTATACTCCGTTTGGAGAACTCAATTTAAACTCAGGGTTCTGATGTGAAAGTCCCGCATCGATACTTTGTCTTACCCAAATGTCATCACTGATCCACATTGGACCTAAATCAGGATTTGGCTCTAAACCTGTATCAAAAGGTCTGTCTTTGATATATAAATCCGCTATTGGCAAAGTGATACCGGTAACAATTACAGAATATTTCTGACTGCTATTCACCAACGTTCCTTTGTGCGTAATTTTTACCGTATAGACACCTGCAGCGCCTACAATAGCAATTCTTTCAAAAGGGTCTCTGGTATTATCTCCCAATCCGTTTGTTGTGGCTGACAACAATCTGTAAGGGAAAACTGTACCTGCCGTATTTGTTACTCGTATGTCGAGGTCATTTACAAGTCGGGCTGTACCCACATTTACAATACTTCCCGGATTGGCAGTTCCGGCAGGATCTGTCCAGGATATCGAAGCGATTAACGGATTTACTCCATCTGATGTTACCGGAAAACTATAAGAACCACCGTTTGGTAAGGTATGTTCCTGAATGATGGCTAAAGTTCCATTTTTCGTAATAGTTTCTGCCGCAAATTTTGCATTTAACAAACCCCATCCGAATATAGCGTCAGGGCCTGTCGGTCCGGCATCATCTGCAGTATGCAAAGCCAATCCTTTTAAAGTTGCCGCACGCATAAAATTTCCTTTCAGATTTTTGTAGTGCTGCTGCAATAAAAGTAAAGTACCGGTAACGTTTGGTGATGCCATAGAAGTTCCCGTTGCATTACCATAACTCGTATTGGTCAATGGCGTAATTACTGACGTAAGTGTAGCGGTAGAATAAACAGAGGTTCCATTTCCGGTAAGATCCGGCTTGATTCTTAAATCATCTGTTGGTCCCTGACTACTCGAAGTATTAATCGTTACGCTGGTTAAGGCTCCGGCTGAACTGATCACAGCATCATTGGCATTAGCAATTACCAAATTATTCTTCGCAGTCGCATATCCCGTCAATTTATCGTAGCTCGGATTCCCTCCCAGCGGACTCGGATTTGCGGTATTGTCAGTACCGTCGTTACCGGCGGCTTTTATCATCAAATAGTAAGGCGCATTAAACATTAAATTGTCCCAGTCTCTTGCGAAAGTTTCATACGCTCCAAATCGCCAAGGTGCCATTATAACAGTTCCTACAGAATTTCTTAATCCCCATCCGTAGGAATGATTGGACAGCAACATTCCGTTTGAGGCTGCGGTCGTAGCCTCAGCTAAATCAGAATTCCATTCATTTGTTCTTGCAGTTGCCATATTGGCCATTCCTTTTGAAGCGGCGACTAAACCAGCTGCAACAATAGTACCTGTAACATGGTTCGCATGTTGGCTGTTATTACTGGTCGTTATGATAGTGGTAACACCATCAGAAATAGAAACCCTTCCTCCAAACTCATTGTGAGTAGGAAGCGTGGCTCCACCGTCCCAGACATAAGCAGTCATTGATTGTCCATTTAAGTTGAGTCCCAAACCACCGCCTGAATTCAGAAAGTTTGTACGGGTCGATTTGGCAGCATTTACGTTTTCAGGTGTAAAATAAAGAGGTTGTTTACCATCTGCGGAAACGCCCATCAATTCACTCACAGTACCGTCTTTATTTTTAAATGTGGTACTCCAGCCATTGGTTTTGGCCAGACTTAAAGCTCGGTCCTTATTTCGGTCTGACTCACTCTTGTATTGTTTACTTAGCGCTTCCAGCTCTGTTATATTTGAATTTTGCCTAATCTTTTGAATATCATTCTGCGTTTGGGAATACGTTATTCCACATACGCAAAAGAGCATATATTTGTATAATTTTTTCATATGATTTTTGTTTTAATGGGTTGTTTTGTTCTCATAAACTCTTCATAAGAAAAAGGCGGACTTCTGTCACTCATAATCCCAGAGCATTCAGAAAATACATTTGTTTTGATTTTCATAATTCCAGTTGGTTAAGGGTTAGTAAAGAATAGTTTTATTGTAATCCGTTGGTATTCGAAAAATAAACTTGTTCAACTTTATTTACAAAAACTCTAATTTTTGTAAGATTTATTCATTAAACACAACAAAACTCGTTAAACAAAACGAACCAAAAAAGAGTATAAATACCTGATTTAAAACACATTGACTTTTCACCTCTCTAACAACAATCAACCGAAAACCAATTCGACTTAAATCCATTAACCCGCCATTTAAAAAGAACTAAGGATCTTATTTACTCCCTCTTCTACTTTCCAAAAAGCATACAAGCTGAATTATTTTTTATATTTTTGAATGGAGCACTAAAGCCTTCCTTCTAAAAGATATGAAACCACTATTAGTATTAATCAGCGTTTTTCTGATCTCCTTAGTTTCTATTATTCTTCTTTCCGGAGATTACAATTTTGCATTGGCGGCACGAATTGCGATGTCGGCGATGTTACTGTTCACGGCTATAGCACATTTTGTATTTGCAAAGGGAATGAGTATGATGTTACCGGACTTTATTCCGTATAAGACGGTCGTTATCTGGTTAACCGGATTCATTGAAATTGCTGCTGCGATCGGACTCTTAATTCCGCAAATCAGAATAATAACCGCTTGGCTGCTCATTGTGTTTTTTATTCTTATACTTCCGGCTAATATATACGCCGCTACTAAACAGATCGATTATCAAAAAGGGACTTTTGACGGAAACGGAACGACTTATTTGTATTTTAGGATTCCATTACAAATCCTTTTTATTGTTTGGGTTTATCTGTTGGCAATCATCAACTAACTAATTCAAGTTGTTAGTTTTTTTTAATCTGTTACTATTTGAATGGCTTTCTGCTTTAGCTCAATGGCATTAGGTTAAGAGATTTTTTCACGCAGATTCTGCTGATTTTCTTTCATACAATTTTAACTCATTTCCTGAAATACTTAATTCATCCTTTTTTTTCCTTAGCTTATTGTTTTGTCTTTGCCGGACCGTTCTTATTCAAATAGTTTTGTCTTATAAATTCACCCCTTTAACACTAAAACAATGAATAAAGAATTAGTTTTTTTAAGAACATTCGCTATCGCCACCTCGTTAGGAATGGTTGTCCTTACAAGCTCCGCTTTCAAAGAAAAAAGCAATACAAAATTTACTGAAATTGATGTAGAACGCCTCAATATTGTAGAAAAAGACGGCACGGTAAAAATGATTATTACCAATGTAGACCGCTTTCCAAACGGAAAGGATATCATCAATAAAAGGCCTACTAATGAAGGGCGAAAAAAACGTTCGGGCATGCTTTTCTTTAATGAAGAAGGTATTGAATGCGGCGGTTTTATCTATGACGGTCAGAAAAAAGAAAACGGGCACTCAGCCGGTTTGTCACTTACCTACGACCAATACGATGGTGATCAGGTCATGCAATTGCTTACACAAGATTACATTAAGGGAGACAAAAGAGTCGTATCCAGCACTCTTGCTTTTAACGATCGCCCGGCAAAAGAATCACAGTTGAAAACCTTTGAAATAACACAAGAACTGGCAGAATTACGCAAAAAAGATCCACAGGCAATGGAGAAAAAACTAAAGGAGTATGAAGAACAAGGCTTGTTAGGAGGCGCTACACGCGTCATGCTCGGAAAATCCAGAAGCCAAAACAACGGGCTCTTTTTATTTGATGATAAAGGAAAACCAAAAGCGATGTTTTATGTAGATAAAGAAAACAAAGCCAAATTGGACTTCTTTGACGACAACGGTGCCATCATTGCTTCATTCCCGGAAAATAAAACCAAATAAACTTCAGGTCAATAGTGCTGCAAAATTAGAAATGCTATTTTTGTATTGATACATCGTCTATAGAAAATGAAAAACATGCTATCTCAACTTAAACAAGCCCGGTATTTTCTACTGTTTGTCTTTTTATTCTCTTACGCACAATCGATACAAGTCCGTTTTTTAATAAGACAGAAATTAAACTGGTTTATTTTTACACCGGAGGCTGCTATAGCTTCGCTTATGTCGTCCTGTGTTTTATTCCTGATCCTTTATTTTTTTATCAAACGCTGGCAAAAATCAGAGCTCTTTAGTTTCAAAGAAGTATTAAAAATATTCAGCTTCTCCTTGTTGGTCTTTTTGACAACAATGAAAACTATAGGGCTGCTGCTTGCCCTCCTATTTGATACATTTGAGCGCAACTTCAATCAGAAAACGCTGCTTTTATCAACCTTTTCGGAACTAATGGATGCAATTATTTATGGAAGTTTTTTTCTGACTTATTACTATTATCAAAAAAACAAAACAAATCAAAAGCAACTTATAGTTTACAATCAGGCTTTGGCAGAAACTAAAATTGACCGGCTTAAAGCACAGCTTAACCCTCATTTTTTGTTTAACAATCTTAATGTACTGGATCAGCTTATTGAAGAAGATCAACTGCAAGCTTCTGATTTCTTAAATGAGTTTGCTGAAATTTACCGCTATGTTTTACAAGTTTCAGACAAAAAAATAATTGCTTTGGAAGAAGAATATGCTTTTGCTAAAAAATACTTCAACCTGATGCAATACAAATACGGGACTGCTTACCAATTGCAAACAGAAACTTTAGATCTAAGCGGAAGTATTGTACCGTTAACATTACAATTGCTTTTAGAAAATGCCATTCAACACAATTTAGGAACAGAGGCAAATCCGATTCGTATAAAAATAAACAGAGATACTAAACTCACGGTAAGCAACACTATTGTACCAAAACGCAATTCAAAAACCTTGTCAGGAAGGGCATTACAGAACTTAAAAGAGCAATACTTTCTGTTAACAAAAGACCAAATCGAAATTGAAAAAACGGCTACTACTTTTTCTGTTTCTATACCTCTAATTTCAAACTAACCACAATGATAAAAGTGCTAATCATAGAAGATGAAATTCCGGCAAGAAACAAACTGAAAAGATTTCTCAGTCAGCTTAACGAAAGTATTGAAGTAGTGGGCGAAATAGATACTGTAGAGGCTGCAATTGCATTTTTGAACACAACAGAAGTAAATTTGATCCTTTCGGATATTGAATTACTGGACGGAAATGCTTTTGAAATCTATACGCAAGTTAAAATTAACTGTCCGATTATTTTCACCACGGCCTACGATCAATTTCTGATGGATGCGTTTGAGAATTATGGTATCGAATATCTTTTGAAGCCTTTTTCGATGGAACGTTTTCAAAAAGCCTGGGACAAGTACCTATTGTTAGGAAAATCAAACTCTAATGAAAGTGATTTGGTCGCTAAATTAAATCAGATTCTTCAAAACAATAATCCGGTAAAAACCTATAAAGAACGTTTCACGATCAGTAGTCCGAAAGGGATTTATTTTATAGAAACAAATGGTATTTTGTTTTTTGAAGCCAACGAAGGGGTGTTATTTGCTTTTGACACAACGGGAAAAAAACATTTGCTGAATGAGACAACGCTTAAAGAAATTGAATTTTTACTCGATCCACGGGCTTTTTTCAGAATTAACCGTAGTGAACTGGTTCATAAAAAATATGTTGAAAGAGTCGAACGTTATTCTAAAAATGCTTTTGCTTTAAAAATAAAAGGATATGAAAAACACCTGAAGACCAGTCAAAGCAATACCGCATCTTTTCGGGAATGGATAGAGCAATAATTGTTTCGTACAAAGGTTTAAAGAGGCAAAGGCTCAAAGGTCCAAAAGATACAGCGGCAGACGCTAAAAACTTTGAGCCTTTGTGGCTTTGTGACTTTCAACCTCTCCTCCACTATCCTCAAAAAAAAACATCTGACATAAATACGAATATGCCAGATGTAATCACAAATCAATCACTGAGGATTAAAATCTTTATTTCACTAAATAAGAAACAGCATCTGCTTCACAAAGCCTAAAATACCCCATCGCGTAACTATCAGCGTTTTTGGTATTGACAATATTGCCTCTGATATTGCCTGGCGGAACAGAAAAAGGATTTCCTTGTGAAGCTTCCAAAATTAGCTTCATATAGTTAAAAAAGTTCTTCGAAATACCACGATTCACAATAGCAATGGTTTTACCCGGTTTTAAATCTGTATCTCCGAATTGAATACTTATTTCATTCCCATTTAATAACTCATCATCTGAATTTACATAAAGAGGAAACTTTAAAAAATCACTTTTGAAATCTGTGAGATAATAATTGCTCTTATCAGCCGGGTCATTAAAATAAATCTGAACCACAAGCACATCAGGACCTGATATATCCGGTACATATTTTTGCTCTACTTTATTAATTGGAGTTACGGAAGTTAACTTTTCAACAGCAGTAAAACTTTGCCCTTCAGCCTGTACATGAAGCACATAATCCATATCTACCACAGGAACAAAATTAGTACATACATATACGCCGGGTGCCGATTCGTTAAAAATGAAACTGGTTCCATTACTGTTCTCCACTCTTACCTGTGCTCCTGAAACTTTTGGTGTGTCAGCATTATAATAAGATGTCGTTTTACTGATTCTTATGGTCTGCTCGCTACCTGTAGTTCCTTTTTTCCAAATTAGTTCCGCATCGATTACGATCTTAGGGGTTCCTTCATTTAAATCCAACTTTACTGTATCTTCACAGGAAGAAAAAAACAAAACAAACAAACCACTAAATAAAGCAATTATGCTACTTTTAAAATTATACTTTATTACTCTTTGCATGCCATTAAAATTTAAAATTATAAGAAATACTCGGTACTAATCCAAAAATAGACAGCCTTTTGGTCTCATTAAGTCCTGTGTCTTCATTTGTTGTAAACGCCATAGAAACTGCATTTGCTCTATTGTAGATATTGTAGATACTAAATACCCAGTAGCTTTGCCATCCTTTCTTTTTGTCCGGTTTAGGCGTGTAAGTTGCCGCTACATCTAAGTGATGGTATAAGGGTAGTCTATTTTCATTTCTTACTCCGTAATTTGGCACATTAAGTTCACCAAAATTGTAATAACTACCGGCATAGGTTACCGGCTGACCAGATCGCAATGAAAAATTAGCATTAAAAGACCATTTTGGACTAAAATCATAGTTCCCCACTATATTTAAATTATGCAATTTGTCATAGCCTGATAAATACCAGTCTCCATTAGCAATACCCGGTTCATCCGGAGTTCTTCCCGGAGTCTTTTGTTCCGCTCTTGACAAGGTATAAGAAACCCATCCTGTGAAATTACCTTTATTCTTACGGAATAATAATTCCATACCATATGCTCTGGCTTTACCGTTCAGAATAACCTGTTCAATGTCATCGTTTGCCACTACATCTGCCCCGTCAATATAATCGATTCGATTTTGGATGTTCTTATAAAACAACTCCCCTTCAAAAGAATAATCCCCTTCCTTAAAATTTCTGAAATAACCTACTGCATATTGATCCAATAATTGTGGTTTTGTAAAAGGACCACTTGGTGTCCAGACATTCATTGGCATTGGAGATTGTGTATTGGATAACATATGAATATACTGCGCCATCCTGTTGTAACTTGCTTTAACAGAATTATCATCATTAAAAGCATAAGACAATGCCAATCGAGGTTCTAAATTATCGAATTTACTAATGGTTTGGCCATTTTTATAGGACTTAGTTCCGGTTGGAGTACCTTCTTCATAAATATTATACAACGGATTATACACTACAGCTTTCCCGTCTTTGTATGTATTAATATCTTCCGCACCCAAACGTAAAAACATACTGTAACGAAGTCCGTAACGAAGATTCAGTTTCTCTGTAATCTGATGTTCAAAATCAATATAGGCAGAACTTTCAAAGGCATATTTTTTATTCAACTGTTTGTAATTAAACTGAGAACCTGCACCTGAAGGCTTCACGGTACCCGGATTAAAATCATAATACAAACCATCGATACCATAGTTGAGTTTTAGTTTCTCTGATCTAATGTAATTCCAATTGTACTTAAGTCCGTAACTGCTGATTTTACTGTCCCATTCAAACTTTTCTTCCGTCATCGTTAGGTTAAACTTATAATCACTGTATAAAACCGATAAATTAGTGTTTAGAGATTCCGAAAATTTATGCTTCCAACTTAAAATACCCATTGCATTTCCGTAGGTACTGGCGAAACGTTTATTCAAATCAAACAAATCACTTCCTAAATAACCGGAGAACGTAAGGCTGTTATTCGGACTAAGGCGATAATTCAACTTAGCGTTAAAGTCATAAAACATAGCCGAATTTTTATTATCCGCCAGTTTCATAAATAAATGAGCATAAGAAGCACGTCCGGCGACGATAAAAGAGCCTTTTTCTTTTTTTATGGGTCCTTGCACTAAGAGCCGACTCGAGATAAGACCGATTCCTCCATTTACTTTATACTTTTCAAAATCTCCTGTCTGCTGGGCCACATCAAGAACAGAAGAAACACGTCCTCCATATTTAGACGAAATCCCTCCTTTGTACAAATCTAATGCACTAACGATGTCAGCATTAAAAATGGAAAAAAAACCAAACATATGAGAGTCTCCATACACCGGAGCACCATCTAAAAGAATCAGATTCTGATCTGCTGCACCTCCACGGACATTAAAACCCGATGACAAATCTCCTGCATTGGTAACACCCGGCAAGGTCAATAACGATTTTAAAGGATCGGGTTCTCCCAAAGCAACCGGAATTCTTTTGATGTCCTCCATCGAAAGTCTGTTGACACTCATTTGTGTATTCCTGACGTCTACTGCTTTAGTGTTTGTTATGATTACCTGATCTAATTGTTGACTATCAGAAGCAATACTAAAATTAATTGAAACATCATCGGAAACCGTAATTTGCTTTTCTTTCGTACTGTATCCCAAATAACTAATTGAAACGGTATAACTTCCTTTGGGTAATTCTAAGGTAAACTTTCCGTTTTTATCGGTTATAATGCCCGTTTCGAGTTCTTTAATAAAAACGTTGGCACCAATAACCGTTTCATTGTTTTCATCAAAAACCTGACCTGTTACTTTATTTTTTTTTTTTGTTGCTTTTGGCGCTTTGTGTTTTACAAAAATGTTATTCCCCACAATTGAAAATTGAATCTGTGCATTCTTATTCAGTTCGGCGATCAGTTTCTCTATTTCGATCTTTTTGTAAGTATTTTTTCTTGTAAAATATTTCTGACTGGTATCAATTTGATCCGTAAAGGCAAATTTAAAGTCTGTTTGTTGTTCAATTTGCTTAAATAATTCTTTTAATGTTACGGTTTGATCTACTGTAACCGTTACGTTTTGGGAAAACACACTAAAACTGAGTAAAAAAAAGCATACTGTAATTAAATGCTTCATAAAAATTTGTATTTTTGAATATTATTAAGTGGAATAGCATCATGCTATCCATACTAAGGGAGGATGTTTAGTTTCGCGGCTAGTGCATCCTTTTCTTTTCTATTGAAAAGTAATCTGCTTTATTTCTTCATTTACTTCAAAATTTAGGTTATACATTTCTGAGATTAATTGGATTATGGTTTTTAAATTTTCCTTTTTATTGATTCTTAATGTAATTCTTTGAGTATCAAATTCTTTTGGGAGTATCATTTTATAGCCATAGTTGGTCTCAATGTAGGTACTGAGTACTACTAGTTTTTCATTTTCAAAATCCACAAAGCGGTTGAAATCGGTTACAGCCACAATCTTATTGCTATAGGTAAATTTTTCACCGGGTTTCAGTATCCAGTTTTCTTTTTGGTCTTTTACATTCATCTGAACACTTCCCTCAAAAAGTTCAACAACTACTTCTTTATCAGTAGATCCGTTAACTGAAAAGGAAGTTCCAAGAACAGTTGTAGTGGTCTCTTTGCAAAAAACCTGAAAAGGATGTTTTTTATCTTTTTTAACTTTAAAATAGGCTGATCCTTCTACCTCAATCTTTCTGTTTGCAACAAAATTACTGACGTATTTGATTTTAGAATTCGGGCTTAATTCTACCACTGAACTATCGGGTAAGAATACACTTTTTACCTTAGAAGTTGGATTTTCAATGACAATCGAAGCAACAAAATTATCCACTTGTAATGGGTTATCAGTGTTGAAAACACTGGTTCCAATAAAGCCAAAAATTAAAATTGCCGCTGCCGCTGCATAATACATCCAAGGTTTCAATTTCCGTTCTTTCGAAGGAAAGGTTTTTGCCTGGAATTGCTCCCAAGAAGTTTCTTTTTCACTATCGGAATGCGAAACAGGGGTCTCCTCCCACATTTTTTTTAATTCTTCTTCCAGTTTATTTTCATCCATATCTTTGGGGCGTTAAAGTTTCTGACAATAATATCCTTGTTTATTAAAAACACCATAAACCATTTCTTTAATATCTCTGTTGGTCTCAATTCTTAAAACAGTATCACAACCCTCTGTGTCAAAGTTCATGATACAATCAGAAATAACAAATTGCAACAATGCTACAATATACCTAGCTTGCTCTTTTGTTCTAACATCGGTTTTGTAAACTTCTATATCCATTTCTACAGTCTGTTTTTATATATAACAAACGAAAACAGAAAAGTTCCTAATGGTTTTCGATTTTTTTTCTAATAAATTTACTGGCAAGATAAATATGATTGGCAATGGTCTTCTCAGAAAGATCCGTAAGTGCTGCAATTTCTTTATAGCTAAGATTTTCCAGTTTGTGTAAAGTAAATATTTTTTGTTGTTGTTCAGGAAGCTGATTTATGAAATTGTATAATTTTTCTTTTTTTTCTTCAAAATCTCCTGTATCCGTAACCTCTTCTGCAATTTCAACTTTTAAAGGATTAAGTTGAACTATTTTATTTTCTCTGTTCACATGATTGAGGATGATATTTTTACAGATCGTAAACAATTGTTTGTCCAACAAAACATCTTCGTGAAGTAATTCCCGCTTATCGTAAAGTCTTAGAAAAGTTTCCTGAACAAAGTCTTCAGGAGTTAGAAGTTTAAAGTCGAATCTTTTAGCGATACTTACCAATCGATCATAATAAGTAAGATAAACCTCTTTGAAGGATGCTTCATTGCCTTTTTTCAAACTTACTATAAACTTCCTATTGTCCATAACTTAACTATGATAACTACTCTAAACTGTTTGACGGCAATTATATTGTGTTTCAAAATTGAAAACATAAAACTGCAAGGATCTCAGATTGGAAATCTATTGAATCGCTTTGCCAATTTCAATGCTGTAGAAAAGTGCAAAGAACCGTAATTTAATTCTATATTTTATGTCTGCTGCAATAAAGTTTTTAGCAATTACAGCTATTGAAAAGCTCTAGATTAGTCGTGTCTTTTAAGAATATGTTACACAGGGATGAAAAAAAAATAGGACAGATCGAAACCATGCCATAATTTACATTTAAACGATGCTTCTATAATGCTAAAAAAATCGCACAAAGGCGCAAAGTTTTTTACTTTTAAAACTTGGCGGCTTTGCGACTTAGCGAGAACCATTTCATGAGCTGTACTGAAGTCTCTATCTCTTACAATTACAGCAAACGTTTTTTTTTATTCTCACTTTACCCACAATACTGCATTACCATGTGCTTCCAGATTAATCTCTTTTCCTACTGCTTTTATTCGGACACTATGAGCGCCGGAGGATAGATTGTCCGGCTTTACAATCCTCCACAAATGTGTACTGATTGTTTCCGGCTTTGGAGAATTAGATATTTTCATGCTGTCATACCTCCCCTGGCTTTGCAGATAGTATTGTTTTTGAATATTGGGCGAAATACCTTCATATTTTACCATTTCACTCCAACTTCCATTATCGAAATTCACATAAACTTTTGTCGCGTCATCTGCAGCAAATACATTGGCGTAAATGTAATTGTCATTCAAAGCATTGAGCGTAGTATCCCATTCGTTAGTATTTGGAACGGTGATGTCCATTTGTTTTGTGTCGGGTGCTCCGGAAACTTTATAATCGTAGGTATAACGATCCGGATTAATTCCGACTGTCCAATAGCCTTTTGGTGTGCCGTCGTACATCAACGCAAACGGAATCTGGTTCTGATCATGTGGCCCTTGCCACCAGGAACCACATACGGCGCCGGCAACTAACTCATGAATTGGCTTTCGTCCGGCCTCTCTTTCAAAATATTTATGATATTGGGTATGGGTATGTCCGGCACTAATCAGTACCTCTTCAAAAGGAGCCAACGATTTTATAATCCAATCTTGGTCTTCCATTTCTTCGAGAGGAATGTGCATAAACAAATGGATCGAATTAAAAGCACCTTTTTTTGTTGCAATCAGATTGGTTATAAATTGTTTTTGCATCTCATCAAGACGTCCTACATATCCTTTTTCGTTTACAGGATAAATATTATTCAGCACTAAAAAGAACTGATTTCCGTACTCGAATGCGTAATAAGACGGCCCAAAAATACTTTCAAAACTTTTATCCCGATCCTCAAAAGCGGTTTCTTTAAAATTTAGATCATGATTGCCAATGGTATAAAAAATGGGAGCTCCGATGAGTCCCAAAGTTTCTGACAATGGTTTAAAAATAGTCAGATTGTCAAAAGAAAGATCTCCAAGCGGTACTATAAAATCAATTTTCTGATCCATTAATTCTTCGGTAACCAACTTTCCTACGTTGTGAATATCATCCATCACATCAACCTGAGTATCTCCTAACAACACCACTTTCACATCTTTATTTTCAGCATTTGGAATCAAGGGAAAATTGTAATTTTCAACTTCTTTTACTTCATCAAACGGAACATAAAACTGCACGCTGTTCTGTTTGTTTTTCTTTGAAATATACCCCGTCGGTTTAATTACAAAAACGGTATTTCCTTCTATTTTTGTAATGCTGTATTTTCCTTTTGAATTGGTCTCAACAACATCTTTACCATTAGAAACCAAAACATTAGACAGCACTACCTCATCTTTATCAAGAACAGCATTTTGATTCGTATCGGCAAATACAATTCCTGAAACTTTATTGTTTTTTTGTGCAAAACCAACTGTAAAACTCAGCATTACAACTAAGCTAAAAATTATTCTATTCATGATACTACTTATTAATAAAAAATCCTTCGTAAGTCATCCCTCTTTTCCAATACAACAAAGCTATGCGAGCCAATATTGGACTAAAAAAATTCTTTTTTCCATCTCTAAATATTACTATGTCTCTATGTGTTAAAAAATTGCGTTGTTATTGCACCAGGAATATTTTTCGCAAAGACGCAAAGTTTTTAACACATAGAGACATAGCTTTTTGGAATCTATACTGCAGTTAACTTTTTAGAAAGGGCTTATTTCGTTTCCAGTAATTGCATTATTTTATTGTAAATCTCTGTGTTTTGATACACTCCCATAAAATTCTGAGCTCCGGGACCGTATGCAAAAACAGGAACAGTTACCGAGGTGTGATCGTTTGTACTGAAACTTCCGTGTACATATCCTTTTTCTATACTACCATCAATCAAAGAAAGTCCTCCGGTCTCGTGATCTGCAGTTACAATTAGCAGGGTTTCCGGATTTTTGTCTACAAACTCCATCGCCTGTCCAACCAAACGGTCAAAATCTAACATTTCACGCACTACATATTCCACATTATTGCTGTGACCTCCATAATCAATCTGTGCGCCTTCTGCCATTATAAAAAACGGATTTGTAGTTTTAGAAAAAGTGGTTGTAGCTTTAGCCAATGATTTCGCTAAAAAATCACCTCTTCCGTCTTTTCTGGAAACCACCGAAGCATCATCCAATACTACAAAACGATTATTCCTGATGGTATCTAGAGCACTAAATTGATCCGAAAAAGTATAGCCTTTTTTATGTAAAACCTCAGCAAGATTTTTACCGTCTTTGCGGGATCTGAACTCCTTTGTTCCTCCCCCAATTAAGATATCAACCGGATTGGATAAAAAATCTGCCGCGATTGCTTCACTATAACTTCGGTCTGATTGATGCGCATAAAAAGCAGCTGGTGTCGCATCGGTAATATTACCACACGAAATGAGCGCCGTTTTATATTTTTTCTTAGCCAATTTCTCTGTTATCGATTCTAAAGATTGCCCTTTTTCATCCACTCCTATAAATCGGTTATTGGTTTTATGCCCTGAAGCCATAGCTGTTGCGCCGGCAGCCGAATCTGTAATATAACTGTCGGAGGCTTTGGTTATTGAAAATCCTTCGGTAGGGATAGTAAACAAATTTAATCTTCCTTTGTTGGCGGTGTAACCGGCATAAATCTGCGTCAGTCCCATTCCGTCACCAATAAGGAGAATCACATTCTTTGGACGTTTATTTTTAGGAAATACAGCGCCATTTTTAGGGACATAAGTTTCATAGAACTCGGTATTCTGGTAAAAAGTTGACTTGATATTTTTAATGAATTGTGTCAAGGCCGATGTATTATCCGTTGCTATATAATCGACGTGAAGGTTCATTAAAGTCATCCAGGTATTTACATTGTCTTGCGTAGACCAAAATCTAATTTTCTTATGCTGATCGTGTACTTTTTTGATTACTGCTTGTATTTTTTCAGAATCGGTTTGGGTCAAAACCCCTTTTCCGTTCCAAACGGTAAGTTCTTTCAAATCTTCACTGATCATTTCTACACGCGACAATTCCTGAGCTGTATAGGTTTCATTTACTCTTCCGTCGAAATAAATAAACGCCGGATACTCGTTCCATTTTGAAGGAGCCGGTCGGCTTCCGGAAATAACTACTTTGAAATTTTTATTTGAAATTAGATCCGGATACATTTTTAACTGTTCCACAATTACTTTCAAAGTGGCTTCTGCCTCTGACTTTATATCAATCATCAAAAGCAACGGTTTATCGCTTTTATAAGCTTTACCGCCCAGTGCTTTAAATTTCAATAAAAGAGGCTCCAAATAAAGGTTACGCAACGAATTACCAACTTTAATTTCTTCAGAAGTATGAGCCACCATCAAATCATTTTTCACTAAAAAAACATCGGCTTCAATAACCCCTGTTTCATTAGCATAAGCCTCATAAAAAGGAAGCGCCCCTGCATAGTCATTATGAGAATGTATATTGGACGAACTGTATTCTTGTGCCTGCAAAAAAAGGCAGAAAAGAAGGCAAAAAAAGGTGCTTATTTTTTTCATATTTATTATAAATTATCCGTTTCAAAAGTTACAAACCAACTTTAACAAAACAGACATAAGTTATTGATATTAAAAGTTTTAAATTTAAAATTCCTACAATAAAAAACAGAAACCATCTATTCTCTATTATCCATTCTTTAAAAACACAAACCAGCCCTTCTTAACACAGGACTGGCTTATTAAATTATCTGTAAAAGTTGTCATTTTGTTTACGACTGCAGACTCCTTAGAAGCCCGCAGCGTAACAAAACACAAACAAATGAAACTACTTTTTACCAACCTTTGTTTTGAGACAAAGCTCCTTTACTTACTGCAATCTCATCCGGTGGTATTGGCCATATGTGGTGAATGGCAGGGTTAAAATTACGAGCAGGATAAATTACCGTTCCGTTATAATGGTGTAACGGTTTGGCATAGGTTGCTTCGGCATCGCCCCAACGAACAAGGTCAAAATGACGATCTGTCCATTCTCCGGCCAATTCGCAACGTCTTTCTCTTTTCAAATCGGTTAATGTTGCTCCAGAAATAGAGGTTAGACCTGCACGATTGCGAATCAAATTTATTTCGGTATCTGCACTTTGTCCTTTCTTTAATTTTGCTTCAGCCAACATCAGAATCACATCGGCATAGCGCAATAGTGGTACATTTAACGCGGTTGAAGGTTTGTCTCCATTTGCATTTACATATCGAATATCGATTCCTCCCGAAGTGGTTTTTGCATAACCAAACGGCTCCATATACTTTTTAAATTGATAGCCTGTTCTGTTACTTGAACTCACTACATATTTTCCTTCATTAAAAGTAACCAGCTGACCAAAGTACATAAACGAATCTCCTTTTTGTAGAATAGTCGCACTACGACGTTTATCGGCAGGATCATACGCATCAAATAATTCTTTGGTTGGATAAAAATTCCCCCAGCCATTATAAGCGCCCCAACCTTTATCTTCTAGACAAACTCCCGGAAAGATTGACCCAAGTGAAGTATTATCGGCACTTGAAGTAACAGACCAAATGTATTCTGATGACCAGTTGTTTTTGATTTTAAATACATCTTCAAAATTAGGAAGCAAAGCATGTTTTCCACTGTTAACAACCATATTTGCGTACTTAATGGCATTGTCCCAGTCTTTGGCATACAAATACGTACGAACCAAATACGCCCACGCAGCCGTTTTGTGCGCACGGCCGTAATTGTCTGCCGTAAGTTCACTGAAATAAGGCAATAAGTCAGCCGCTTTAACCAGATCAGCAGCAATATAGGCGTAATTCTCCGCTACATTTTTTGCTCTTGGTACATAAACATTCGTAGGATCGTTTCTATCCTGAATGGGGATTCCCGCGCGATCATCGCCATAATGATACGCTAATTCTAAATGCATAACAGCATGATTAAAATAAGCTTCTCCCAACATCATTTTTTTAGTTTTCTCCTCTAATGGAATGTTTGGAATATTACGCAGTACATCGTTACAACGTTTCATCACTTCATAATGCAATCTCCAAATGTCTTTTGTGTCGGATTCTGATCCGTCAACAATAAAGTTTTTGATACGTTCTGCATTTTGCCTTGGTTTGGTTCCGATATCATCACTGGCATTGTTGAGCCAGAAAAACCCACGTCCGTACATATTATCATCCGAATACAAGGCATAAATAGCATTTACTCCAGCCTTGGCATCTGCGGGTGTTTTCCAGAAATTTCCGCTCGAAGGGGCTCCCTGCGGTATCAGATCAAGTTCACTTTCACAGGCTGTCGTTCCAAGCAGCATTGTAAAACTCAACAATAAAATACTTATCTTTTTCATTTTTTATGTTTTATGTTTTTTTAAAAAGTAGCGTTTATACCCGTCATATAAATTCTGGACAGCGGGTATTTCCCTAAATCCAGTCCGAAATTAGAAAGACCTACCTCGGGATCCATTCCTGAATATTTGGTAATCGTAAAGAGATTCTGAGCTGAAATAAAGAATCTTAGATTTGCTTTTCCGTTTAACCAAGCTTCTTTAATTGTATACCCAATTGCCACATTTTTTAATCTCAGGTAAGAGGCATCTTCAATATAAAAATCAGAAATTCGTCCGAAGTTATTGTTATTGTCTGTTGCTGAAAGTACCGGAATATTTGATCCTGTATTCTGTGGTGACCAAGCATCTTTTGACTCTGCCAATAAATTATACCCAGGAAAAGAACCGTTTAAACCGGTATATTTTACCGCATTAAAAACGCTGTTACCTGCCGCACCGCTTAAAAAGATATTCATATCAAATCCTTTGTATCTGAAATTGGAATTTAAACTGAATGTGGTTTTTGGAAACGGATTCCCCAGCACTACCCTGTCGTTATTATTAATCACACCGTCTCCATTTACATCTCTAAATTTCATATCTCCGGCAACTGCATTTGGTTGATATACGGCGCCACTTGAATTCACATAGGCTTTTGCTTCTGCATTACTTTGGAATAATCCGTCTGTTTTATACCCGTAAAAGGCACCAACCGGACTTCCTACCTGATAAATATTGGCTAAAGGCAAACTACGAACTCTGCTCAAATTAAGTGGTTCAAGAGAGGTTAAACCGTCTTTGATCGAAACAATTCTGTTGTCTAAGAAAGCAGCATTTGCCGTCACATCAAATTTAAAATCACCTCTTGTTTTTTGATAGGTAAGACTTAATTCAAGTCCTTTGTTCTCGACATCACCCGAGTTTACAATTCGCCCTAATGGTGTTCCCGATACTCCCGGTAACTGGTCACGAACGAGCATGTCTTTGTTTGTTTTTTTATAAACGTCTACCGATCCTGTAAGACTGTTGTTGAAAAGAGTGAAGTCTAAACCTAAGTTGGTTTGCTCTGAGCTTTCCCATTTTAAAGCCGGATTTGACAATTCGTTTTCCGAATACCCGTAATTAATCACCGGAGTCGATCCAATTAAAGCAGAAGTCTGATTTAACGGTACACTAAACTGATAAGGTCCTAAGTTTCCTAAATTTCCAATCTGTCCCCAACTCGCACGAAGTTTTAAACTGTTTACGGTTGAACTAATGTTTTTCATAAAACCTTCTTCAGAAATTAACCAACCTGCAGATACTGAAGGATAAACTCTCCAGCGGTTTGCAGAAGTTAATTTTGAAGTTCCGTCACGACGCACAATTCCCGAGAACAGGTATTTTTGACTGAAATCATAATTTAACCTTCCGACATAAGAAGAAATAATTTCTTCAGACATTCCTGCTCCTAACTGCTGTACTAATTTGGCATTAAGCAAATAGCGTTGTGATGGATCTTCGTTATCAAAACCGGTACCTTGTACACTGTAAAAATTCCTTTTGGTTTGTTGATAGGTGTATCCTGCCAAAGCTTTGAAACTGTGTTTCCCAAAAGTTTTATCGTACGAAAGGGTTTGTTCGCTCAATAAATCGGTTGTCGTAGAAGTAGTTTGTGTTAATCTGTTAAAATCAAATACTTTACCCGGTTCTGTAATCTTTACGGTAAAATCTTTATAATCACTTTGAATTCTGGTATATCCCCAATTTGATTTGAATCTTAAACCTTTTACAATTTCCCATTCCGCATAAGGATTAATCAGAATAGTAGAAACAGGATTGTTGTTGTCTAACCTTTTCAAATAAGCTACCGGATTAATAACATCTCCATACGATCCGATGTATTTTTCAGGTACTCCACCAAAAGAACCGGAACCGTCTTCTCTATAAACCGTTGCATTTGGCGGGTACAAAATCGCTCCTAAAATTGCTCCTGTGTAAGCACTTGAAGTATTGGCACTCTGACCATCTGTTAACGAATACGTCAGATTCTCTCCTATTGTAAAATTGGGTGCCAGTTTAAAAGAAGAATTGGCGCGGGCTGTATAACGTCTTGCAAAGGTGTTCAACAATATTCCTTCATTTTTTCGGTAACTTCCTGAAAGAAAGAAATTAGATTTTTCTGTTTTTCCGTTTACCGAAATAGATAAATCCTGAATTTCACCAGTCTGAAAAATTTCATCCATCCAATCGGTTTTGGTCATTCTGGCAGTAGGTTCAAATGCGGGATCAAAAGCCGGTATTCTTGGCAATCCTGCATTATCTCTGGCCGTATTCATGGCATCTGCATATTCCGCTGCGTTTAATACTTTCAATTTTTTCGCTACATTCTGAAAACCTCCCTGATAATTTACATTGACATTAATTTTTTCAGAAGTACCCTTTTTAGAAGTAATTAAAATCACACCACCTGAAGCCCTCGCTCCATAAATAGCCGCCGAAGCCGCATCTTTTAAAACACTGATCGAAGCAATATCATTAGGGTTAATGGTATTTAATGAACCACTGTAAATAATTCCGTCTAGAACAATTAGTGGAGTTTCGGCATTTAAAGAACCTATTCCACGAATATTGATTGTAGGTTCTCCTGTTGGATCACCTCCATTATTAATAACCGTAACACCCGAAACGGTTCCTTGTAGCAATTCGGCAGCAGTATTGTAGGTTCTGCTTGCGGTTTCTTTCATAGAAACGGATCCTACAGCTCCCAAAACTTCTTTCTTTTTTACACTTCCATATCCCATTACCACCACTTCCTGTAATTGTTTTACATCGGCAGCTAATTTGATATTTAGATTTTTTCGGGTTTCGGTAACCTTAATTTCCTGCGTAATATACCCTACATAAGAAAAAACCAACAGCGCCTCATCCGAATGAATTTCCAGTGTAAAAGTTCCGTCATAATCAGTTACAGTGGCTGCACTGGAGCCTTTATCTTTAATCTCTACTCCCGGTAACGGCATTCCGTCATCACCGCCAAAAACGGTTCCGGATATCGTAATTTTATTTTGTCCCGCATCGCTTACTTTCTGATTTTTCTTAATCACAATATTGTTGTTGATTATTTCATACTTCAGGAAAAAACTGCTGCAAATTTGATCCAACGCATATTCCAGCGTGACATTGTTTAGTTTTAAACTTGCTTTTTGATTGGTATTGATCTGATTGGCTTCATACATAAAATGCACGTCCACCTGATTTTCAATTTTTTGAAGAATATTTTTTATACTTTCATTTTCTACTTTTAAAGTTATTCTTTTGTCCCTCTCAACATTTCCGGCCTTTGCCGTTAATCCGATAAAAAATAAAGCAGTGAACAGAATTAATTGGGTCTGAAGACCTTTTTTAATGCTTTGACACTTTGCGATGTACCGCAGTTGTTTTTCATTCATAATTTTTAATTTTGATTATTCCTTTAGTTATTGTTGTTTTTTTGGAGTTTCATTCTATTCTAAAAGTTATTCAATCCGGTACACTCCGGACTCGAGTTTATACTTGGCATTGATAATAGTACACACCAATCGGATCACTTGATCAGGCGGTAATTCTTTAAAGTAGGCACTTATTTTGAGGTTGTTCAGATCCTTATTTTCAACCGATACAGCGATATTATAATTGCGGTTGATTGTTGTAATTACTTGCGGTAATGGGGTGTCTTTAAAAACAATAATATTCTTTCGCCAAAGCGAAATGGAGTTCATCGGAATGTTACTAAAAGCATGCAGACTGCTGTTTTTTGATTTGAAAACCACTTTTTGACCGGGTGTTACATAAACGTTCTCTTCCGTAACAGTCGATTTTACATTTACTCTTCCTGTTAGTACAGAAACCTCCTGTGTTGTTTGATCGGGATAGGCCTGTACATTAAAACTGGTACCTAACACTTTAGTATCCATTTTATTGGTGTGAATGATAAAAGGATGTTTTTTATCTTTTGCCACATCAAAAAAAGCTTCTCCTGTTAAAGAAACTTCACGGGTATCTCCTTCGAATTCAGCAGGATATTTTAAAAGACTTCCCGCATTAAGCCAGATCTGTGTTCCGTCGCTCAAAGTTATTTTGGTATGTTCTCCGGGTTTTGTAGCATATTCTTTAAGGATACTGGTTTCGGTAGACAGATAGAAAAAACAGGACAAACCTGCTAAAAGCACTACAGAAGCCGCCATGATCCAATTTTTGGTGTTTAACGAAATGACTTCGTTTGATTTTTTGATGGCTTTGATTTCTCTCTTTAGTTTAGAAATATCCGATTGTATAACCACCTCGTGTTCGAATATTTCTCCGGGATTGTTGTACCAGTTGTCCCACATTTCTTTTCCTTTTAAAGAAGATTTACCTTCTAAAAAAGTTTTGATATCTTGATGTAATTTCTCAGGCATTATATAGTTATTGCTTTAATAGTAAGTCTTAGGAATTCCGATTTCAGGTAGGTGCTCAAGGTTACCCTTTTGTTAAGAAACCAAAAGAATACCTTAGCATTGAAATCTGTTATAAATTAAATTGTCCCAAATAAAGGCGCATGAATTTTAGCGCGTAGGCAATATGATACTTCACGGTCTCGTGAGATACATTAAGCTCATCAGCTATTTCTTTGTTGGTATACTGCTTAAAACGACTCAGGATAAAAACCTCTTTAGCCTTTTTTGGCAGCAAAGAAGTGGCTTTGTCTAAAGCTTGTTGCAGCTCATCATGATAGATGGATTCTTCTGTGGTATTGTTATTCCCTTCAATAACTGTATTTCGATCAAAGACCTCTTTACAGTAGGCATCCGTCATTTGGTTGGATTTAATATAGTCGAGCGTTACATAACGTACTGAAGTGTACATATAAGCCGAAAACTTTTTTTGAATGACCAGCGTTTTGCGTCGCTCCCAAATGGTGGTAAAAACTTCCTGAACAATTTCTTCAGAAATCGGAATCGATTTTATTCGCTGGTATACAAAGCGGACTAATACATCTCTGTATCGAAAATACAATTCATCAAAAGCTCTGTCTTTTCCTTGTTTTAATAATGCAACAAGTTCTTCGTCAGTATATTTCTTATACATAATACAACGCTTTTGCAACTGTTGTCAAACAAACAAGGTTTACTACAACATCGATACGGATTGTTTTTTTGCGATGAATTCTTACTCTGAAAAGCGACATATATACAAGTATTGGTTTCTTATACTATGTCTCCAAAATTAAAGCTCAGGGTAGGTCAAAAAGGTTACGTTTACATTAATAAAACCAGCCGATTACGAAACATATTATTAACATTTGAGGCCCGATGTTACCCCTATGTAGTGCCTCGGAAAGAATAAACTTACTTATGAATGAATAGTAGTTTATTCCCTAAAAAAATGGTCAGAATCTACTCTATTTTAAACGCTTATTGCGTAATTATTTATTTTACATATAATGGCATTTGCATCATAATATTTTCCGTTAAAATTAGTAAATGTGTTTTTTTTTGAATAGCCGTTGGTTTTAACCAACGGATTTAAAAGAGCATTCAAGAAGGCTTTAGCCAAAACTTTGCCTACAATTATTTCGGCTAAAGCCTATTGTCTCAAACAAACACAACCGTTGGTTAAAACCAACGGCAATTAAAATCCGGATTAATTATTTCTAATTGAAAAAAGAATCCAAAATAAAAACACTTCCTTACCTGAATAAAAAACACCTCATAATTACAATACAAAAACAGGTACTAATACGCTACTCCAAAAAAAAAATCTTTAATACTTTAGACCCTACATCTATCCGCTAAAAAATACTCTGTTTAAGCCTGTTAAAGTAAGGTCAACTTAAATTATTCAGAGTGTAATTCCGAGCCTAAAAGCGAAATAATGGGAAGATAATTGGAAGTATCCAAATTAAAATGCAATACCTGCTATTCTTTAAAATAAATCGATGATTCATAAAACTACAAATTATGCTTAATTCTCCCGTACTAGATACTGCCATTGGTTTGGTTTTTATATATCTTTTATACAGTTTATTGGCCACTTCTGTAAATGAAGCCTTTTCTACCCTCTTCGGATTAAGAGCGAGAATGCTAAAAAAAGGTATCGTTGACAGTATGTTGTCTAACACCGAGCGCAAGGAATGGTTATGGCTCGAAACACTAAAGTCTTTTTTTGAAACTATACTGGAACCTTTTAAATTGATTTTGGGTTACAAACCCATTTCGAAAGAAAAACTGGGCGATAAATTTTATGAGCATCCCGTGATCAAAAATTACGGTTATAGCAATAGAAATTCGATTCCTTCCTACATCTCTAAAGAGAATTTTTCAACCATCTTAATTGAGGTTTTAAAAAAATACTATCAAGACCACGAAGCAGATGTCATTGCTTATGTCAAGGCGAAAAAAGTAAATGTAGATCTTAAAGATGCCCCAAGTATTATAAAAATATACTATCTGGTGGACTATTTACTTAGTCCTGCCGGTCAAGCTCTAATCGCTAATTTTAAAGCACAACATACTGATATTGACACCGAAACACTTGAAATACTACAGCTTTACTTACAGAAAAGTTATCAAAACCTCGAGACATTTACCAAGCAAATTGAAGATTGGTACGATGACAGTATGAATAGAATTGCCGGATGGTACAAAAAGCAAGTTCAATTTTGGTTGTTTAGTATCGGATTGGTTATTGCGATTTGCTTTAATGTTGATATTATTGAAATTGCCGGTAAAATAAGTACCGATAAAGATGCCAGAGACAAGTTGGTTGAATTAGCTATAAAAGAAGCCGACGGTTTAAAAGCAGCCGGCTATCAGCAAACCTCAACTGACACCGCAGCAACACCAAAGGCTAAACTTCCCAAAGATCCATTGGTACAATATAAAAGTCAGATTGACACAATAAAAAAACAATTGAATGGACAGATTAAAGAAGCCAATAATCTCTTGGCAATAGGGTGGGGCGATTATGGTTTAAAAAGAGACAGTACGTTGGTCTCGAAGGAATACGCTGGTGAACTCGCAAGCATAACAAAAGAACTTAAAGCTGATGTCACGCTAAAAGTTCCAAAAGACGCTACAAAATTTTATGCTCAAAAAGCACTACAACGTTTGTATGATGACCATTGGATTAAACTCAAAGCCTACTACGTATTGGAACAATCCACCAATGCAAGAAAACTTTTGGGCTTTCTGCTTCTCGCATTCGGTGTTTGTTTAGGAGCTCCGTTTTGGTTTGATTTATTACAGAAATTTATTAAAATCCGAGGAACAGGTAAAAAAGAAACCAGTGGAAATGGTTCCACAAACCCAACCCCGGAAACTCAACCTGTTCAGGTAACAGTGAACAGCAATACTAACCCTGAAGCAGTAGGATAGCCATGGACCGATATAAAGTAATAGTACCGCGACTTAACGTACGTAAAGCTCCGGTAGCCGATTTTAAAACACAAAATATCATTTCTCAGGTAACACAAGATATGATACTCGAATTAGAACCAGAAACCAATATACCAAACCCAGGTTTAGGAAAATGGTTAAAGGATAGTCTTGGACAATATTATTGGGCAAATGGCTTGGCAAAACTAAGTGCTGCACCTGCCGCTGCTACACCTAAGCCTACACCAGCACCAGCTCCTACACCACCAGCTCCCGCTCCTACATCTCCATCTACCGTAAGTTTAAAGGGGCTTCCGACAAATCTTCCTGCCAACTATCAATTAGGAGTTGATGTTTCGCATCATAATGCTAAACCGGATTGGGCTGGATTTGTTAAAGTCGGAGTTCGTTTTTCGTATATAAAACTATCCGAAGGTGTTGGAACTCCGGATGCAAAGGCAAAAGAAAATGCTCAAAATGCAGTAAGCAAAAACATCAAAATTGGTTACTATCATTTCTGTCGTCCTGATACCCGAAATGGAGGAACCGTTGTTTCTGATGCCACTGCAGAAGCCAATGAAGCACTCAATTTGATGAAAGCTTTACCCAAATCCAATTTAGCTTTAGTAATGGATTTGGAAGATCAGGCGAGCTGGGACACTCCTTTAAAACCAGCCGACTATATGCTGTGGATTAAAACCTTTGCTGCCATTATCCAAACGGGAATGAACGCAGGACCGATAATCTATAGCCGTAAAGAGTATCTGGACAGAAAGCTACCCAAAACACACACTTTAGGCAATCTGAAACTATGGATCTCTTATTATCCAGCACAACCAAACTGTCTAAAGGTTACAATACCTAATGGATGGACAGATTGGGCGATCTGGCAATATACCGAAAGCGGAGCTATTGGTCAGAATGCTAAGATCGACCTTAATATTTTAAAAGATAATTCGGTATTTATAAATCCTTAAAATTGAAAAAAATAGCAACTAAATATGCTATGGGTATAAAAAAATAATATTTCACTTACTTTTGTAAAATACTTATCTCTTTTTATGGTGTTGAAAATCTATTAGCAAAGAATCAGAAAACTTGTATCAATTAAATCGTAAGTAATCATGAAACCAATTATTTTTATCCCCGGTATTCAAGCCACCAGTTTAGTCAACAGCAATACTTTTGATTTCAATTATATCTGGAATGCTTATGACACTTTAAGTACTTCTATAGGTACAGCAATCACAGGACCTTATATTAAAGAATACCTGCAATTGAATCCGCTTTACGATCAGAGTATTGAATCCATTGTTGAACGCAATCATATTGCGCGGTTTCCTTATGAGAACAGTATACTTAAACTGAAAGCTAAGCTTAATGACAATCCGCTTTATAAAGATACACCCATCTATTTGTTTGGTTACGATTGGCGAATGTCGAATATGGAAAGTGCCAAAAGGCTCAAATTATATGTAGAATACCTTCGTAATAAATTAAAAGGCCAAAACATTGAAGGATTCCGATTTGTCACGCACAGCATGGGAGGATTAGTCTTAACCTGTTATTTGAATCTTTTAAAAGATGACTATTCCGGTATTGACAAAATCGTAATGAATGCTCCGCCATTTTTAGGTTCCCCTTATGCGATGGTGCATATGGTAAAAGGAGATGGTGGATTACGCAGCATCCTCAACTGGGCCATTGGCAGAAATGAAGACATGCGAAAAGTAATTCGCACCTATCCCGGAGTTTACGAATTGCTCCCGGTATACGCAAATGCCATGATCTACAAAGACGATAAACAACCCTTAAATCTTTTCGAAAAAAAATACTGGCAAAACAATATTTATGATGACATTGAAGAACTTTTCGATGCACGATTGGCGCTATTAAAAGAGTTTCATGGACCTACCGGCTCTAAAAACTTATCAGAATTGCCACAAGCCGTAAAAGATAAAATGGTAATTGTAGTAGGAGAAAAAGACAATACCTATACGCAATTATTGGTTGACAAAAAGAAGTTCACTACCAAAAACCTGGTGGATTTAGACTCTCTAAAAAAAGGAATTGATTCCGGAGACGGCACCGTACCTTTTAAAAGCTCGTCCATATATGCAAAGGACATTACTACACTGGCCGTGAAAAAAGAAAACTTTTTTGATGAAATCAGTAATAATTTAGATTTTCATGGTTTATTTTTGAAAGACAGCCGTGTACAAAACATCATAGAACGCTTTCTGAATACCGAAGATATAATCCCCGGTGGAATAAAAAATTGGTGGGAAGTACCCAATCACAGTGTTAGAAAAGTCTAAACTTGAAGAACATAAAAAAACGTTGTATCGGATTTGATCCAATACAACGTTTTTATTTTTATAATACTAACCAGACTTTCTTCAAGAAAATAAACGGTTATAGTGTTTTACTTTTTTATTTTCCCCAACTCAAGTAGCAGCTTCCAAATGTAAATCCGGCTCCAAATGCAGTAAGTAATAATCGATCTCCTGTTTTGAAATCATTTTTAAAATCCCATAAGCATAAAGGTATTGTAGCCGCTGTAGTGTTACCATAACGCTCAATATTTACCTTTACTTTTTCCATTGGTACATTTAAATTACTCGCTACAGCATTTATAATACGAATATTGGCCTGATGCGGGATCACCCAATCCACATCTGTCACGTCCAAAAGATTGCGCTCCAGGATTTCATTGCACGTATTTGTCATGCTTTCAATAGCATTCTTAAATACAGTTCTTCCGTCCTGTTTTACGAATTGTTCCCGATTCTCTAATGTACCATCGTGAAAAGGTTTAAGAGAACCTCCTCCTGAAACCGACAGAAATTCGCTGCCCGCTCCATTGGTTTTTAATACAAAATCCTTCAATCCATTGTTTTCAGAGGCTTCCAATAATACGGCACCTGCACCATCTCCAAACAATACACAGGTATTGCGGTCTGTATAATCGATAATCCTGCTCATGGTATCTACACCCACAACGATTACTTTTTTATGTCTCCCTGATTCTATTAATGCCGCAGCAGTTGATAAAGCATACAAGAAACCACTACACGCTCCGTTAAGGTCAAATCCCCAAGCATTTGTAAGTCCTGCTTTCTGACATACTACAGGTGCTGTAGGAGCCAGTAATTGATCCGGTGTTGCTGTTGCCAGCACCAAACAATCGATTTCTTCGGGATTAGTATCAGAATTTTCTAAAAGGTCTTTTATGGCCTCTGCAGCCATGTCTGAAGTTGCTTTTTCGGGATCAGTCAGTATACGTCTCTCTTGTATTCCTGTTCTTGATAAAATCCAGTCGTTTGAAGTATCGACCATTTTTTCAAGTTGATAATTATCCAGTACAGTGCTAGGAACATAGCCACCTACAGCCGTAATAGCTGCTAAATTATTTCTTGTCATTGCTAACGATTATTGAATTTTTTGTTGTAGAAATCTACAAATATAAAATTGCTCCTACCGTTTTTCTTGCGATTTTCAGAATTCATACATCCATTTCAGATAGGACAAAAACTTAATTTCAATATTGCCTTAAAAAAATAAAATAACTAATCTTTTCAAAAACTAGTTATTTATCCAAAAAAGCCAAATGCATTTTGCAAAGCCACCGGGAGAGCAACGCGTCCAAATTTACCAAAAAAAGTTGGTTTAGCTATCATTTTCATGACGTAATCCTCTAAAAAGAAATAGGCCGAATGTAAGACATTCAGCCTAATTCACTTACTATTGCTGGCATTCATCAAAAAACATAAAAAAAGTGTACCTCCTTTAAAATAACTAATATTTCATAAGACTTATATCGTTAAAAAAAAATAAAATTTAGTTGGTTTCAATCGTAAGGGAACTAACAAAAAATTAAAATTCCCAAAACGCACCCACTAAGTCAACTAAAAATCCCTGTTTTTAGCTTAAATTAAAGGCTACTATTAGTTCGAAACCTGACTAATACGAACAACATTTACCGGATCACTTAACAACTCGTCCGTCCTTTTTGCAAAGTTTTGAAAATGATCCGTTTGGATATGTGCTTCAAATGCTTCTTCATTTTTAAATTCTTCATTCATATAAAATGCCCCCGAACTTTCGTAATCTTCATAAAGTACATACTCCAGACATCCTTCTTCATTTCTGGTAGGTTCAATTAAAGCCAGTAAAGCTTCTTTCAACAATTGATTTTTACCCGATTTCGCTTTCAAAAAAGCGATCGCCTTAAATGTATTTTCCATACTCTTTATTCTTTAATTATTTTTAACACTGTAACTAAATCCACAAGTTTTACCTATACCTCATAAAAACGGATAATCTGTGTATCCTCTGGCACCCCCTCCTCCAAACAAAGTATGATTGTCTGAAATCACATTAAGAGGTGCATTCGTTAATACACGTTGTGGATAATCGGGATTCGTCAGAAACTTTCGACCAAATCCGATTAAATCTACCAAATCTTCAATTAGTAAAACCTCTCCCTCTTCAGGACTTTTGTTTCCCGTTGCGATTATGGTGTTTTTAAAATTGGCTCTTAACGCCTTTCTAAAATCATTGGGTATAACTGGCGCATCATCCCAATCTGCTTCACAAAGATGTATGTAGGCAATGTCTAATTTGTTTAATTCTTTGGCAGCGAGCATAATGGTTTCTAATATTTCCGGATCATTCATGTCTTTAAAACTAATAAAAGGAGAAAGTCTCACACCGGTTTTTTCCTTACCAATTGCTGCTACTATCGCCGCAGTTATTTCCACTAAAATACGGATTCTGTTTTCTTGCGATCCTCCATAAGCATCGGTTCTTTTGTTGCTGTTGCTTCTTAAAAACTGATCGATCAAATAACCGTTTGCACCGTGTATTTCAACACCGTCAAATCCGGCCAAAACAGCATTTTTTGCACCCTGTACAAATTCTTCTATAACACGATCAATATCGTTCTGAGACATCTCTTTTGGTTCTTCAACAGGAACAAAAGTGGCGTCACCGTTTGGAGCTCCGTCAAAAATATAGACATTGGTATCTTTCGCAATTACTCCTGATGGTCCGATCGGTTGCAAACCGTTTACTTTTGAACTCGATACTCGCCCAACATGCCACAACTGCAAAAATATCGTGCCTCCTTTTTCATGCACCGCATCTGTTGTCAGTTTCCAGCCATCGATTTGCTCCTTAGTATAAATACCTGGTGTTTTGGCATACCCCTTTCCTTGTAATGAAATCTGCGTAGCCTCGGTGATAATTAATCCTGCCGAGCTTCGTTGTTTATAATATTCGGCCATTAATGCATTAGGAATATCGCCGGGTTGCGTCGTTCTTGAACGGGTCATGGGAGCCATGAGAAAACGATTTTTAGTCTGTATTTTATCTCCTTTATACGTTTGGAATAGTTTCATTTCTTTCATTTAATATTTTTTTTAAATTTCTATTTATTTTATCCTAAAAGGGCTGTCCCTCCAAGCAGTCTGTCTATAAGCCCATAACAACAGATCAAACCAATTATACAATAACTAATCGCTACTAAAATCAAACATCCGAAAATGGAAGTCCAGTACGCTAAACCAATATTCAGATCTCTGTTTAGCGTATAAACAATTGTGATTTTTCGTCTAAGAATACTCCAAAACCAAACTAACAGTATCGATATTCCTATAAAAACCAAACTGATAACCACAAATCTAAATTCATAACGCCCTAAAATAAGGTCAATTACAAACACCAAACAAAGTAGTAGTGAACAAATCACAGCGAGGCCACTTGTTATTCTAAATATTTTCAACATCAAATTCCTTTAAAAATTCAACAGTCATAAAAATTAATTCTGTGCTTCCGGTATTCTCTAAATTATGGGTGAAAAAATTAACATCACTCAAATCCGAAAAATACTTTACGTCATTTACTTCATATTGTGTTTCCAGAACAGAACCGTCATTGTAATATGAAATTGATTTGCCTGCTGACAATGCCGTCCAGAAATAGCGTTTAGAATGCGTATGAAATGGCATGCTTTCTCCTGCCGGTAGATGTATGGTCCAGATCTTAAATTCATTATTCTCTAAAACCAACTGTTCACCAACCTTAAAATTGTCTGTAGCATTTTCCAGTTCCGAAATTTTCTCTGCTGTCCAAAAACTCCAATTCTCCGGCGGATTAATTAATGTAGCTATCATATTCTTCAAAAAAATTAGGTTTACAAATACTTCAATATTGGTTTCTTTTAATATTCAATAACAATTTTCCCAATCGTTTTTCCGCTTTCGAGCAACTTGTGAGCCTCCTTTAAATTCTCGGCCGTTAATCCTTTTAACGTTGTAGTTAATGTAGATTCTACCACACCTTCGTCTAATAAATCAGCAATGCGATTCAGAATATGATGTTGCTCAATCTTATCTGCAGTTTGAAACATGGATCTTGTATACATCAATTCCCAACTAAAACTCACACTCTTGTTTTTCAGCTTATTTAGCGCAACCGGTTCACTCGATCCCGTAATAGAAGCAATGTGCCCTTGCGGTTTTATAAGTTCAGCCATTACATCCCAATACATATTTGTATCTACGAAATCCAGAATAAAATCGACATACTCAAAACCCGCCTCACGTACCTCTTTCACTAAATCAAAATGATTCACCACTACATCAGCGCCCATTTTCTTGCACCAATTAATAGTCTCCGGTCGTGAAGCAGTTGCAATTACTTTAAGGCCTGCTATTTTTTTGGCCAACTGAATCGCAACAGACCCGACACCACCGGCACCGCCAATGATTAAAACACTTTTGCCTTTATCTTTTTCGGGACTAATCCGAATGCGATCAAAAAGAATTTCCCAGGCAGTAAGAGATGTTAACGGCATTGCAGCTGCCTGCGAAATAGTAGTTGTTTTTGGAGCAAATCCAACAATGTTTTCATCTACCAATTGATACTCCGCATTAGAACCTGATCGCGTAATATCTCCTGCATAAAAAACAGCATCTCCCACTTTAAAAAGCGAAACCTTTTCTCCTATGGCTTCTACAATACCAACGGCATCCCAGCCAATCACTTTAGGATCCGTCAAAACAGTATCTTTTGCTGCACTTTGTCGAATCTTAAAATCCACCGGATTTACCGAGATTGCCTGTATTTTAACCAAAAGATCCGTTCCCTTCGCTTCCGGTATTTGACTTTCAAATTCAATAAAACTTTCCTCATGATCTACCGGGAAAGACGTTCTAAATCCTATTGCTTTCATATTTTTACTACTTTAAAATTAATGTTATAAATAAAATGCTTTACTAAACCGATTCGTTAAAGACTCCTTCTAAGAGAACTCCCGTCGGTGTTCTGAAAAAAATGCGTCTCTCGTTTAGCTCCTCAATATCCATTAGGGAATAAGGAATTTTTAGTCTTTCTAGTTTTTTCTTAAATGCTGTATAGTTTTCTAATTTAAAACCAACATGATCAATTGTTTCTGATGTATGATCCAAATGATTTCCAAAACTTTTTATCACATGTATAATGGGATCATTTCCATCAAACAACCAAAATCCGGGTATGTGCTGTATCATTTTCGGGCGCTCTTTTTCAACAAGATCAAAAACACCAATTAAAAATAATTTAGTGGCTTCCAAGTCACCCGTTCTTATCGTTACATGGTCGAGTTGCATACTACGCTAATTAATTGTTGTATTTTTCCTCCGAATTATCAATGGGAGTATTCGGATCGTTTTGTACCAATCTGGCAATAGCATCCTTACGCATGTAAACAACACCTGTTTTAGTTCTGGTATACTTTATAAATTGCTCCATTGCATTGACAACTGCCGGTGATCCTCCAATACGATCATGAAAACTAATCGACATCATTCTTCGTTTTGTTGCGCCTTCTTTATAAAGTTCATCAAACTCTAATTTTAACTGATTTAAAAATTGATCCGGACTCCAATGTTTGCCTTCAATATTTACGATATCATTATTACGAAGCGTATACGGAATCACTACAAATTTTTTCCCGTTCACCATTGTGATAAAAGGTTCATCACGGCTCAAATCATCAATATGGTATAAAAAACCCAACTCCTGAAGTACTTTTAATGTATTAGGACCTCTTCTTAACCAGTTACTATTGTACCCCACTCCTCTTTTTCCTGTAATAGCTTCCACGGTATCAATTCCGTCTTTAATAAACTTTAATTCCTCGTTGTAGGTCTTATTCCATTGATTGTCCCACGTCATACCGTGTGCTGCTATTTCATGACCCTGATCAGCAATTGCTTTTGCTACCTCCGGATATTTAACGGCAGCCTGTCCAACTACATGTGAGGTGACCTTAATATCGTATTTTTTCCATAAATCAAGCATGCGATACACCCCTTCTTTCGCTCCATAACGAAACCAGCTGCCTGCTGCTAAATCAGGTTGTCCTTTGGGTAGCGGATTTCCCGAAAATGGACTTTCTGCGCCTTCTGGTTGTCCTCCGGTTTCAAACTGCATAGATACTGATACCACCAACTGAGCACCATTGGGCCAATGACTTTTTGATAACGCTGTTGAATCCTTAGCCCTCTTACAAGATACCAATAACATCATTAGTATCAACAAGCTAACTATTGCTGTATATTTTTTCATTTTTAATTTGTTTTAATTAATAGATCAAAATTACAAAGTCTCTTGGTGGTATCAAGGTATAAATCTATTGTTGTTTTGTAAAAATCAATTCTATTGTGAAGTGGTTTTCTTTAAGGCTTTTTGAATCCTTTTAGAAAGTAATGTTATCGATTTGGGTACTGGTTATGAGTTTCAGGTTTCAGGTTTCAAGTTTCGAGTTTCGAGTTTCAGGTTGCTGCTTACTGGTTTCAGATTACTGCTTATTGGTTTCATGGTATTACTACTGTTTTTGGGATCATCACAATTCTGTCATTTCGAGCGAAGTCGAGAAATCACACACGCTGATCCGTTTCTATCTTCCGCAATTTTGTCATACTGAAGAACGAAGTATCTTCACAAGTAATTCCGTAAAGTGAAGCTCAACAATATGGATTCAGCAAACGTAGATCCTTCGTTCCTCAGGATGACAAACTGTATGGAGTTTTTTGCTTGATTACGCCTCCTCAGGATGACAAACTGTACGGAGTTTCTTGTGTGATTTCTCATTCTTCGAAATGACAAACTACACCGTATGTTTTACCCTTTTCGAGTTTCAGTATTCAGGTTTCAAGTTTCGGGCTATTACTTACTGTTTTTGAGGTCACCACAATTCTATCATTTCGAGCGAAGTCGAGAAATCACATAAGCTGATCCGTTTCTATTATCCACAATTTTGTCATACTGAGGAACGAAGTATCTTCACAAGTAATTCTGTAAAATGAAGTTCAGCGGTATGGATTCAGCAAACGTAGATCCTTCGTTCCTCAGGATGACAAACTGTATGGAGTTTCTTGCTTGATTACGCCTCTTCAGGATGACAAACTGTGTGGAGTTTCTTGCTTGATTACGCCTCCTCATGATGACAAACTGTGCGGAGTTTCTTGTGTGATTTCTCATTCTTCGAAATGACAAACTACACCATATGTTTTACCTTTTTCGAGTTTCAGTATTCAGGTTTCAAGTTTCGGACTATTACTTACTGGTTTTGGGATCATCACAATTCTGTCATTTCGAGCGAAGTCGAGAAATCACACAAGCTGCTCCGCTTCTATTTTCCGCAATTTTGTCATACTGAGGAACGAAGTATCTTCACAAGTAATTCCGTAAAGTGAAGTTCAGCTGTATGGAGTTTCTGATTTCATAGTATTACTTACTGGTTTTAAGGTCACCACAATTCTGTCATCCTATGTTTTACCCTTTTCGGGTTTCAGGATTCAGGTTTCAAGTTTCGGACTATTACTTACTGTTTTTGGGGTCACCACAATTCTGTCATTTCGAGCGAAGTCGAGAAATCACACACGCTGATCCATTTCTATCTTCCGCAATTTTGTCATCCTGAGGAACGAAGTATCTTCACAAGTAATTCCGTAAAGTGAAGCTCAGTAGTATGGATTCAGCAAACGTAGATCCTTCGTTCTTTAGGATGGCAAATTGTATGGAGTTTCTTGCTTGATTACGCCTCCTCAGCATGACAAACTGTGCGGAGTTTCTTGTGTGATTTCTCATTCTTCGAAATGACAAACTACACCGTATGTTTTACCCTTTTCGAGTTTCAAGTTTCGGACTATTACTTACTGTTTTTGGGATCATCACAATTCTGTCATTTCGAGCGAAGTCGAGAAATCACACACGCTGATCCGTTTCTATTATCCGCAATTTTGTCATACTGAGGAACGAAGTATCTTCACGAGTAATTCCGTAAAGTGAAGTTCAGCGGTATGGATTCAGCAAACGTAGATCCTTCGTTCCTCAGTATGACAAACTGTATGGAGTATCTTGCTTGATTACGCCTCCTCAGCATGACAAACTGTGTGGAGTTTCTTGTGTGATTTCTCATTCTTCGAAATGACAAACTACACTGTATGTTTTACCCTTTTCGAGTTTCAGTATTCAGGTTTCAAGTTTCGGACTATTACTTACTGTTTTTGGGATCATCACAATTCTGTCATTTCGAAGAATGAGAAATCACACAAGCCGATCCGTTTCTATTATCCGCAATTTTGTCATACTGAGGAACGAAGTATCTTCACTAGTAATTCCGTAAAGTGAATTTCAGCAGTATGGATTCAGTAAACGTAGATCCTTCGTTCCTCAGGATGACAAACTGTATGGAGTTTCAGGTTTCATGGTATTACTTACTGTTTTTTAGGTCATCACAATTCTGTCATTTCGAGCGAAGTCGAGAAATCACACAAGCTGCTCCGCTTCTATTTTCCACAATTTTGTCATACTGAGGAACGAAGTATCTTCACAAGTAATTCCGTAAAGTGAAGTTCAACAGTATGGATTCAACAAACGTAGATCCTTCGTTCCTCAGGATGACAAACTGTATGGATTTTCTTGCTTGATTACGCCTCCTCAGGATGACAAACTGTGCGGAGTTTCTGGTGTGATTTCTCGACTTCGCTCGAAATAACAAAATGTTGTGGGGAACTATCTAGAGCACTTTTTTAACCTTTTTCTTCTAAGAAGACGATCCTGAGTTTTTATAGGCAATTCCGGGGCTTATGCCTCTGTACTTTTTATATATTTTATTGAAGTGGCTGGCATCTGTAAAGCCTAATTTAGAGGCTATTTCATTGATATTAAGCCGACTGTTTTTTAGCAATTGATCTGCCAACTTGAGTTTCGTTTGTATAATATGTTGCTGAATTGAAACGCCGCTATGTTTCTTTATATAAATACTGATATAGTTTGGAGACATTGCAAAATTAGAGGCTATATTTTCGATACGCATTTTTTCTATATCAAGTGCATACAATCTCATATACCCCAAAATTTGATTTACTCTGTCCAATTCTATATTCTCGGGGCATTGTTCCCCATATTGTGATGTTGCATGACTTCTTGCCACTATCATCAGTATTGCCCCAAAAAGTTCTACTACCACTTCACGACTGTAAGTGCATGTTTTTGTGAATTCAACTAACAAAATCTGGAGTAAGTAACCCAAATGTTTTTTGTCCTGAACCTCATTTACCAAACTGCCGGAAACAGCTGATACATTTTGCAGCAACGTTTTAATAACTTCCATCCACTTTGCTGTTTTTCCGCCTTCTAGTTTTTCAACAAAAAGTTGCTCCGTGAATTTTACAAATATAAAATGTGTCTGTTCCGTGATCGTGAAATAATGTCCATCTTCGGGTCGAAGCAAAAAAACATCTCCTTCTTTAAAACTAAAAGATACCTCATTGACTATATGATAACCACTTCCTTTTTCAACAAAAATCAATTCATAAAAATTATGTTTATGAGTAGGAAATTCCCATCGATCTAATTCAAGTCGGAACACATTTAAAGAATAATAACTGTTAAAACGCTTCATATGGATACAATAATTATTTACAAAAGTAGAATGAATTTTTACAACAACTTCCTTGTCTTAGCAAAAATCTTTATTCCATATACTTCTCTGGCCCATAGACATTTATAACACCAGCTGATAAAATTATTCAAATTGCAGCAAATCATTAGACTTTTTTATTCCAAATCCCTTTATCATTGCTGCTATTTGTCCTTTCCATTGCAAATAAAAATTCGGATTTGAATAACCGTCGGTTTTGTCCTAAACCTTAATAGTACCATTTTTGGCTAAAGCCCAACATCATTAGGATTGACAAAAAAATCTCAAGCAAATTTTAGCGGATTGAAATAAAAAAATCCGCAGAATCTGTCTGAAAAAATAACTTAACTTAATGACATTTGGCTAAAACTTGAAGCAATACCCTTTTAAATCTGTTGTTTAAAACCAAGGACTATTTAAAAATAACCTATCAAATAATTTAAAAAACTATATTACCTCAATGCACTACAGGTTTCTTTAATTTTTTTTCCAATTGCCGTGTAAAGTAAATAGTGAAAACAAACAAGCGATTGAGAAAAGAATTACTTCTATTCAACAATCGCTTATCACTCTAATTTTCAAAATGTCTTGTATAAACCTTATATCAAATAAATCACAAACATCAATATACAGTCCTGGTTCAAATTAGAGTTCTCTTTTTCCTTTTAGAGGTATTTAGATTATAATTACGTTTCTAAAAATAACATCCAAATAACTGCTTTTAAATTAAGTGTGTACTAATTCCAGCTCACCACTGCCCAAGTAGATCCATCAGCTATTACGGTTACTGCTTTAGGATAGTTCAATGTTGTAAAAATACCACCATCATATGTAACTGCGGCACTAAATGTTAAAGTTGTCCCTTGATCACTTTTCTTAATTGTTAACTTTTTACCTTGATTAGTAGTCGTAACAGCAGGTAATGTCAAGGTCATATTTCCGGTACACACCACAAATTCATCTGTACTGACAACGGTGTAATTGGCACTTACTTTTCTCAACGCAGCAAGAAGATTTGCTTTTTTATCTAACTCTACTTTAAGACCTGCCGGATGAACCGCCTTTGTCGTTTCTGTTCCAGTTGTCGTTTCTGCCGCATTAGCCAACTGAACTTTACCCGCTTTTGATTCTGTTGAAGCAACAACACTAGGAGAATCCGCTGAACCTAATAAATCACCCGCTAATTGAATCTTTCCTTTTACTAAAGTTGTTGCATCGGGTGTAGCATTACTCACCGCTGTACTTACAAAAGCTGTTGTGGCTATAGAAGTGTCATTATCAGCTGCTGCTGCTGTCACTGCTTTTGCATCACCTATAAATGTTGGGGTATCTATGGGGGCTTTTTTATCTAATTCTACTTTCAAACCTGCAGGATGTACTGCTTTTGTCTTGTCTGTTCCTGTAGTAGTTTCTGCTTCTGTGGCCAACTGAACTTTACCCGCTTTTGATTCTGTTGAAGCAACAACACTAGGAGAATCCGCTGAACCTAATAAATCACCCGCTAATTGAATCTTTCCTTTTACTAAAGTTGTTGCATCGGGTGTAGCATTACTCACCGCTGTACTTACAAAAGCTGTTGTGGCTATAGAAGTGTCATTATCGCCAGCTGCCGCTGTTTCTGCTTTAGCATCACCTGTAAATGTTGGGTCCGCTATAGTTGCTTTTAGATCTAATGCTTCTTTCAAACCTTTTGGATGAACTGCTTTTGTAGCTAATGTTCCAGCTTTAGTTTCTGCAGCCGTAGCCAATTGAACTTTACCCAATACTGTTTCTGTTGCATCAGCGACATTAGCTGTTGCGGATTTCCAAACGATATTACCATTTGCATCTGCTGCAGTTGCAACCTGACCTATTAATGGGGCAACACCATCTGTACCTTTGCCAATGGCTAATGAGGTTAATGTGGTTTTACCTGTTGCATCATCAATAGAAAAAGCATCACCGACGGTTTGACTCCAAATATTCAATTTCCCATTATTTTTATAAAAATAAAAAATATTGGTATTAGTCGTAGTTCTATCTTTCATCCCGATCTGATTATTTGCTGTAATCACGTTTGCATTAGTAATATCATGATTTCCCATATTCAAATCTCCAGTCATAGTACCTCCCGAAAGATCTAGTTTTCCACCTAACGAAGGTGCGTCCCTCCAAACGACATCACCATCTGCATTCTTTGCAGTTGCAATCTGGCCTGCTACTGGGGCAGTAAGATTATCTGAACCATATGAAATGGTTAATCTGCTTAATGTGGTTTTGCCAGTAGTAGCGTTTATAGAAAAATTATTTTCTTTACTTTGTTGATTGTAAATCTTAAAATTATTTGAATTATAGCTTAAGCTAAAAAAACCTCTAGGAAGGGATTCTGAAGGATCTTCGAAGTAAAGGGTACCTACATTACTAATATTTTTTAATCCCATACTCAAATCTCCGGTCATAGTGCCTCCCAAAAGATTTAGTTTTTTATCTAATTCTACTTTCAAACCTTTTGGGTGTACTGCTTTTGAAGCTAATGTTCCCGCAGTAGTTTCTGCTTCACTAGCCAGCTGAACTTTACCCGCTTTTGATTCTGTTGAAGCAACAACACTAGGAGAATCCGCTGAACCTAATAAATCACCCGCTAATTGAATCTTTCCTTTTACTAAAGTTGTTGCATCGGGTGTCGCATTACTCACTGCTGTACTTACAAAAGCTGTTGTGGCTATAGAAGTATCATTATCAGCAGCTGCTGCTGTCACTGCTTTAGCATCACCTGTAAATGTTGGGGCAGCTATAGGTGCTTTTTTATCTAATTCTACTTTCAAACCTTTTGGGTGTACTGCTTTTGAATCTAATGTTCCTTCAGTGGTTTCTGTTTCGTTAGCCAACTGAACTTTACCCGCTTTCGATTCTGTTGAAGCAACAACAGTAGGGGAAGCCGCTGAACCGGATAAATCTCCCGCCAATTGAATCTTTCCTTTTACTGTAGTGGTTGCATCGGGTGTTGTCTCTGGAGTCCTCCAAACTACATGACCATCTGTATCTTCTGCAGTTGCAACCTGACCCTTTAATGGTGCAAGATTGTCTGTGCCACCAGCAATTAATAATGACGTTACTTCTGTAGTTCCAGTTAATTCATAAATACGCATGAAATCTGTGTCCTTCCTAGAATTATAAATGTGAAAATATCCACTGTCTTTATATAAAGAAACATATGTCTTAATAGTAGGGAAATTATCCTTAAGAACAAGATTAGATATGTTGTTAATATTCTTTTTTCCCATATCCAAATCTCCGGTCATAGTGCCACCCAAAAGATTTAGTTTTTTATCTAATTCTACTTTCAAACCTTTTGGGTGTACTGCTTTTGAAGCTAATGTTCCCGTAGTGGTTTCTGCTTCATTAGCCAACTGAACTTTACCCGCTTTCGATTCTGTTGAAGCAACAACACTAGGAGAATCCGCTGTACCTAATAAATCACCCGCTAATTGAATCTTTCCTTTTACTAAAGTTGTTGCGTCGGGCGTCGCATTACTCACTGCTGTACTTACAAAAGCTGTTGTGGCTATAGAAGTGTCATTATCAGCTGCTGCTGCTGTTACTGCTTTTGCATCTCCTGTAAATGTTGGGTCTGCTATAGGTGCTTTCGTATCGACATATTGTTTAGTAGCTGCACCTAAATCCGCAGTCGGATCTGCTGATAAGGTCAACAATCCTGTCATGGTAGCTCCGGAAAGCGGTATGTATTGACCACTGGCCGAAGTACTGTACCAAGCTGTTCCATTCCATACTTCCAACGTATTTGTTGTAATATTATAAATAATCAAACCAACGGCACGCGAAACAATAGCATCTCGCTGAATCGTTGTCATTCGTGGAGCTAAAAAACCCTTTGATGTTGATTCTAATTCCAAAACAGCGCTTGGACTCAATGCAAAAGGATTATCTCCAATCTTTTGGACTACCTGACTGCTCACAGACTCCGTAGCCAAGGCAAGCAATAATATACTTCCAACTTTAAGAATATTTTTATTCATAATAAATTATTTTTTATTGACTAAAATGATTTAGGATACTGATCTGTTTTACCTATTAATAATCTAAAATTATTTTTATATTTCATTTGTTAGCCCAATTTAATTCGAGTTATTTTAAATTATGACAGTACTAATTCCAACCTGCCACAGTCCAATTTGATCCATCTGAAATTAGAGTTATTACTTTAGAATAATTTATTGTTGTAAATGATTTCAGTACGCGCATATCATCAAAATAGTAAACTGCGGCACTAAAGGTTAAAGTACCCTCACCTGTTTTGCAAATTTTAAGCGTTTTGTTTTTGTTAAGTGCAACATCTGGCAATGTCATTGTCACATTTCCACCAGCATATATAACTTCATCTGCGCTGGATGTATAACTATTATTTAATGCCGTTTTAACTACAATAACGTTCGCTTTTTTATCTAATTCTACTTTCAAACCTTTTGGGTGCACTGCTTTTGTCTTGTCTGTTCCTGTGGTGGTTTCTGCTTCTGTAGCCAATTGAACTTTACCCGCTTTTGATTCTGTTGAAGCAACAACACTTGGCAAATCTGCTGTACCCAATAAATCACCCGCTAATTGAATCTTTCCTTTTACTAAAGTTGTTGCATCGGGTGTCGCATTACTCACTGCTGTACTTACAAAAGCTGTTGTGGCTATAGAAGCGTCATTATCAGCTGCTGCTGCTGTCACTGCTTTTGCATCTCCTGTAAATGTTGGGTCTGCTATAGGTGCTTTTAGATCTAATGCTTCTTTCAAACCTTTTGGATGAACTGCTTTTGTTTCTAATGTTCCAGCTTTAGTTTCTGCAGCATTAGCCAACTGAACTTTACCCGCTTTCGATTCTGTTGAAGCAACAACACTAGGAGAATCCGCTGAACCTAATAAATCGCCCGCTAATTGAATCTTTCCTTTTACTAAAGTTGTTGCGTCGGGTGTCGCATTACTCACTGCTGTACTTACAAAAGCTGTTGTGGCTATAGAAGTATCATTATCGGCTGCTGCTGCTGTCTCTGCTTTTGCGTCTCCTGTAAATTTTGGATCCGCTATAGGTGCTTTTAGATCTAATGCTTCTTTCAAACCTTTTGGATGAACTGCTTTTGTTTCTAATGTTCCAGCTTTAGTTTCTGCAGCATTAGCCAACTGAACTTTACCCGCTTTCGATTCTGTTG